>JAUSHI010000005.1:0-40335 GCA_030648055.1 bacterium
GTGTCCAACCAGTTCGCCGACGAGGAAGTGAAGTCGAGCTACGCGTATCCCAAGGGCTACAAGGTCAAGGGGATCACGGAGCAGACCAACATCCTGCGTCAGCTCTTCCCGGGCGTCGGTTTCGCCGACGAGAAGCTGGCCGAACAGCCGCTTCCCCCGAACGCTGAAGGGTGGTTCGCCATCCCGAAGTGGCAGACGCTCGCGCCGACCTACGGTGAGGCGGTCGAGAAGGTGCTCGCAATGATCGCGTCGAAGCGGAAGTTCTACAACTACCGTGACGGCCAGCTCGGAGCGGAGTACCTGCGACAGCACGCCAAGACGGTGAAGATGTTCCAGAAGCTCGGCGACGAGCAGAAGGACTTCGACATCCTCGTCGTTCCGGCCCAGTTCGGTCTCCGTCACAAGGGCCGTTCGGTGCGCCGGGCACGTGAGGTCTTCACGGCCAACGAGTTCGGTCTCGGAGCCTTCGCAATCGGCATCATGGTGCTCACCCATCCGGAACGTCTCGTTCAGTGGGAACAGATCCACGTCGACTGCGCTGGTGACGAGTTCGCCCCGGGCGCCGATGGCGACTTCTCGCTCGCGCCGCTCTTCAACTTCTACGGCGGCCGGGTCGGGTTCGGCGCCGGCTGGTGCGGCAGCGCCCACGGGTACTGTGGTTCCGCTTCGGCCTTCGTCTCGCAGTAATCGATCCTTGAGGTCTTGAATCCTCGGATCTTTTGACTCCTTGTTGATTGATCCTTGAATTCCGTCCCGCAATGGCGGGATCGAAAAAAAATGGGGCTATCCACAATACACCGTGGATAGCCCCTTTCTCTTTTATAATCTATCCAGTTTCAAACTTTTATAGTAAAATAATATTATGGAAACAAACAAAAGATCTTTTGTATTAAGATGGGGAAATATCGCCCTTCTTATATTAATGGTCGTGCTCACGTTTTTTATAACGGCAACCACAGACCCCGCGACCAAACAGGCAACCCTCGCTTCATTTCTCGGGACAGTCGCTTTCTTTTTGGCGGTTTTCGTAATGGCGGTGCTCTCTATTATAAGATTTTTTAAAAAATACCATCGGATTAGGTCTTTAATTTGGTTCATTGTTGTCCCGATTTTGACGCTTTTATTGTTTATTTCATTTATTCCGGCATCGTGATATTGCGGTATAAGGCGTGTAGTTTAGGAAAATTTTTATCGGCGCGGCCTGAATGTTTTATAAAAAGCGAGGTTGCGTAATTAAGAATTATAAATCAATACATTCAACAAGTTCAGTATAAAAAAGCCATGTTTTCAAGCAGGCAGGGATTTTCGCAACTTATTTTGATAGTTATAGTAGGGGTAGTGCTTGTCCTTGGCGGAGGAGGTTTTTGGTATTACCGGCAGTCAGTTAAACAAGTGGAGACGTCGCCCGCGGGGAGTGTCGCTGAACAGTCAGAACCGCAAGCTGAAAAACAGGAACAGCCGCAAACAACGGAGGCGTCAAAACCGGCAGAAAAACCTGTCGTACAAAAAGAAACTCCGAAAGCTGTTGTTACGCAACCACCTGCAAAATCTCTTCCTCCTACTATTCCTACCGCGCCTCCTACACTTACTTCCGTTCTCACGTCCAGCACTTGCGATCTAACCCCCCGCGCAAAACGATTTAACAAGACTCCTTATTATACAGGCCAGCTTTTTGATGCTCACTTCCACGTACCTAATCTTTCCGAAGTCAGCTTAAACAATCTTTTGTGCATATTTGATAAAGAAAAGGTAAAGGGAACAATTCTTTTTTACTGGAACTCCCAGCTGTCGTTAGAAAAAAGATTAGCCGAGGCAGAATCCTTAAAGAATGCTTCTTTAGGAAAAATCCGCGTATTTTTAGCTCCTGTTCAATACAACCTAAAAGCATTGGAAGATATTGAGGCTGCCCATAAGGGATTGTTCACCGGCTACGGCGAAATGGCGTTTTATAACCGAGGCGACCCCAGCCAGAGTTATTACCCCAAAAGCCCCGACGAGCAACAATTTCTTGATATATATGCCTTGGCTGAAAAAAATAATTTTGTGGTTATGATTCATCCTGACCGAGGGCAGGAACAAGCCGTTGAAAACATTTTGCAAAAATATCCCAATGTAAAATTTTATTTTCACGGGGACGAGATAGAAAATGCCATTAGTGGCTTGATGGACAAATATCCGAATGTCCATTACTCAATAGACGCGGTTCTCTCCCGCCTTCCTTTTCCTCCGGCGGATGCGCTCCATATATCGGTCTCTGAAAATGATTATGTTTCAAAAGTAACGCAAAATTTTTCTGCCATACTAGAGGGAGCTGTAAATGAATGGAAAGCAAAAATTGAAAAACACCCCGACAAATTCACGTGGGGAACAGATAGAGGAGGATTCACATGGCATTACGGTGAAGAGGTAAGCCGTTTATTTGAAGAATTATCTAGGGTCTTCATTGGTAGGCTCGATCCTTCGGTGCAGGAAAAATACGCTTATAAAAACGCAGAGGGCTTGCTTCAAAAAAGATAACGGTAAAAATCGTTAAAATTCGTAGTGTCTTTGTGTAAGGTTTATTGAAATAAAAAGGCCGACCATTGGGGTCGGCTTTGTCTGTTTATTTTCGGAGTTTAGAAATCATTGAGTCCGTTTCCGAAACAAGTTTCTTGAGAATTTCGGGGTCGCTACGGGAATGCCCCGCAACGACAATGTGCAGTGTTGAACCGGGTAAGGCGCGGTGTAGTTTGATAGCGCTTTCAACCATGCAGACATCATCATAGCGTCCATGAATGATGGAAACGGGAACATGCGGAATGCGCTCTATGTTTCTCATTATGAATCCGTCGTCAAGGAAACAGAGATGCCGGATGTAGTGCGCTTCAAGAATTGAAAGCGCGACATATGGCTCGCTCTTTATTTCCCGTTCTAGTTCTTTATCGTTTTTCGGAACGAGATTGAGACGCGCCGACTCGTAATACGCCCATTCATACGCGTAGTGTGCCTTGGTTTTCTCACCGTCACCGGTCATCTGGGCAAAATAGGAATCAACGGGGCGGCTTCTACGGAATTTCAGCGGAATATTGGAAATGAACCGCTTCCAAAGTTCAGGAAAACGAGTGTTTGAAACGCCCTCACAATAATCGCGGACCTCCGCTTGCTCTGAAAGGAAAATCCCACGGAGCACCATTCCCAGTACATTTCCCGGATGGCATTCCGCGTAAACAAGCGCAAGGGTTGAGCCCCAGGAACCGCCGAAGAGAAGAACTTTTTCTATTCCGCGATATGCGAGAAGTTTTTGGATGTCTTCTACAAGGCGCCAGAGCGTGTTGGCGCTAATGCTCGCGTACGGCTTGCTTCTGCCGCTCCCGCGCTGGTCAAAAAGAAGAACGCGGCACTTCTTCGGATTGAAGAACCGCCGTGCATTTTCATCGCATCCCGCTCCGGGTCCGCCATGCAGGTAAAGCACTGGAACGCCGTTTGGGTTGCCACATTCCTCATAGTAGATTTCGTGTCCGTCTCCGACCGCAAGATAGCCCGAGTGGTATGGCTTGATTGGAGGGAACAATTTCTCCGCGATTTGCTTTGCCATAAAGCGTCCACCTCTTTCATATATATGTTAAACAGCTATATTAATAAGTATTACATTCTTTTAAAATTGTCAACCTCACGTTATGGTTCAGCTATTGTAAACTCGGTGGATCAAGCCGAGCGCGGTGGAAGTATTTAGTATTTTTTGATACCCTTAATGCGATATATGAATTCTCCGGTTGAGGAAATTAAATCAAGAATTGACGTCGCAGAGCTTGTGGGGAGTTATATTAAGCTCACGCGGGCCGGTTCAAACTTTAAGGCGCTTTGTCCGTTTCATTCTGAAAAGACGCCGTCGTTCAACGTTTCTTCGACGCGCCAGATTTGGCATTGCTTTGGATGCGGCAAGGGCGGGGATATTTTTAAATTCGTGATGGAAATAGAAGGCCACGATTTCCCTGAAGCGCTCCGGCTTCTTGCAAAACGAGCTGGCGTTGAATTGAAGCGCGAAGACCCCAGAATTCGTTCGGAAAGAAACCGGGTCTACGATCTTCTTGAAGACGCGGTACTTTATTATCAAAAGAATTTAGAAACAGTATTGGCGGCTAAAGCGTATCTGAAAAAACGCGGTGTTTTAGATAAGACAATTTTTGATTTTAGGATTGGATTTAGTTTTGACGCGTGGGACGGCCTTTTAAGGCATCTTACAAAAAAAGGGTATAAAGAATTTGAAATTGAGAAGGCCGGGCTTGCCGTGAAATCCGAAAATGGCAGCTGGTATGACCGTTTCAGGAGTCGGGTAATTTTTCCGATAGGCGATACTAACGGCCGTATAGTTGGTTTTGGCGGAAGGATTTTTGAAGCGCCTAATGTGCCTGCGAATAAAAATACGGAAACCGCCGCCAAGTACATCAATACGCCTCAGACGATTGTTTACGACAAATCGCGCGTGCTTTACGCTTTTGATAAAGCAAAAGAATCCATACGCAAGAAAAACAGCTGTGTGATTGTTGAGGGGTACATGGACGCGGTGATGTCACACCAGGCAGGCATTACGAACGCGGTCGCGGTTTCGGGCACGGCTTTAACACCTCCACAATTGCAAAGCATCAGGCGTCTTGCCGATACTCTCATAAGTTCTTTTGACCGTGATTTAGCAGGCGAGGCGGCAACCAAACGGAGTTTGGATCTTGCGGCGGAGTTTAATTTTGAGAGAAAAGCGGCCTTGCTTCCGGCAGGCATTAAAGATCCGGCGGACGCGGTGCTTGCAGGCTCCGAAATATGGCACAAGGCTACGGAGGGCGCCCTGCCGATAATTCAATTTTATTTTGAAAAAGCTCTCGCGCGCCATAATCCCGCCACCGCACAGGGTGTGAAAGCAATTTCGCAGGAGGTTTTGCCGGAGCTTTCTATTCTTGCAAACGAAATGGAGAAAGCGCATTGGGTGGGGAAGCTTTCCCGGGTGCTTGGCGTATCCGAGGAGTCGGTCTGGCATGAGTTAAAGAAAGTGAAAAAAGAGACGGGGCATTATGTTATAATTAATGAAAATACGGCGGATCAAGCTCCTCTTGTTAAAACCAGAAAAGAACACCTGGAAGAGCTTTCGCTCGGGTCGCTGGCACTTTTTAGCGATTTGGCGGCGAAATATAAAGACACGTCGGATGATATTTTTTCAAAGGACACGCATAAAAATATTTTTAAGAAAATTGTTTCAGGGGGAATTTCGGATATTGAAGATTCGCGCGATTACATAAACCAGCTTGCGTTTAAGGCTGAAGTTTTTCTTGAGCTCGCCGGAGATAAGAAAGTTGAAGTGGGGTCGCTCATGCAGGAGTTAAAATCCGAGCACTTAAAAGAGAGGCGCGATGAATTTACAAGACGGATAAGCGAGGCCGAAAGAAAGGGAGATGAGGCGCTTGTGGTTTCTCTATCTGAGGAGTATAAGAGTGTATGCGCTGAACTGCAGGGTTTGGACGGGTAAGGCGTGAAAAGAGTTTAAATATGCCTAAAATATTGAAAAAGAAATCCGTAAAAAAGATAAAATCCCAACCTACTTCAAAAAAGAAATCGGGTGTTAAAGTTAAGAAAGGGAGTAAAGAATTTGTTGAAACAGAGGCCAAAATTGATGGCTTGATGAAAAGGGGCCGGGAGCGCGGTTTTGTAACTTATTCGGAAATTCTTTCCACTCTCCCGACTGTTGAGGAGGACATCCCGCTTCTTGAAGAGCTTTATCGCCGGTTTGAGGAGTTAAATATCCAGGTGCTTGAGAGCCGGGAGCTGATTGAGGTTATTGAGGGCGAGACTAAAAAAAAGAAAAAGGGAGAGTTTTTAGAGGATAACGGATCCGATTCCGTGCAGATGTACTTAAGAGAGATCGGTAAGATTTCGCTTATTAATGCTGACATGGAAAAAGAGTTGGCGCGCCGTATTGAGCGGGGAGATAAAGACGCCAGAGAACAGCTCGCTAAAGCCAATCTCCGGCTTGTCGTTTCCATTGCCAAACGTTATGTCGGGAGAAGCCCTCATTTGACTCTTTTAGATCTTATACAGGAAGGGAATTTGGGTCTTTTCAAGGCGGTGGAAAAGTTTGATTATCGCCGTGGTTTTAAGTTTTCAACTTACGCTACTTGGTGGATCCGTCAGGCCATCACCAGGGCCCTTGCCGACCAGGCGCGTACCATCCGCATTCCAGTCCATATGGTGGAAACTATTTCAAAGTATCAGCAGGTAAAGCGCCGGCTTTTGCAGGATTTGGGCCGAGAGCCGTTGCCGGAAGAAATTGCCGCCGAGATGGGCATTGAAATTGAAAAAGCTCATCACATTGCGAAAATCTCTCAAGATACGGTTTCTCTTGAATCGCCAGTCGGTGAGGACGATGAAGATTCGCTTTTGGGTGAGTTTATTGTTGATGAAAAAACGCTTTCACCGGCGCAGTCGGCCGCGCGGAAACTTTTAAAAGAGCAGGTTGTCAATATTATTAAGGATTTGACTCCGAGAGAAGAGAAAATTTTAAGAATGCGTTTTGGGCTTGATGACGGCGTAACGCATACTCTTGAAGAAGTAGGCAAGGAGTTCGGGGTGACGCGCGAGCGAATTCGGCAGATTGAAGCCAAGGCGTTGGAAAGAATTAGAACGCATGGAATGGTAAAAAAATTGGAAGGATATTAAAAAATCCCGCGCGAGCGGGATTTTTAAATTCGGCTGTTATCCTTACTTCGGATTGACGATAATTGTTCCGCGGATTCCGGGGTTTAAGTGGTCGTGGTATGGGCATTGTTTGGCTACGGTGAAAGTGAAGCTGTATGTAGCCCCTGGTTTCATAGATTGTTTTGCGTCAAAACCGGGACAAATATCGTGTACAGGATGAAAGCCCGAGGCGGGCCAGCGGGCGACTTTATCTTTGTTTACGAATTTTACGGTGGTGTCGATAGTTATGACGAGTGTTTGGGGGATGAACGAATTCGGTAGCATTTCAACCGTTATCTCGTTTGTTGCCGGTTTTGGAGTAATAGTTGTTTTCGTAGAGGGCGACGGGGCAGGGGTGTTTTCCGTGGAGGGGGATGAGGTGGCGGAAGGATTGAAGGTCTGTTCCGGTTGGCTTGTCCAAAGCCGGAAATAAAAGTACGCGCTCGCCACTATTACAAGTATTGCAATACCTAAAATTACTTTTCCTAAATTAGTCATAAGATTTTATTATTCATTTTTTATTATATATTAACGTGCCACCAATGTCTACTATGGAACCTTTCGTGCGAAAAGTTCCATAGTAGCATGATTATTTTTTTAAATTATATCACGGCTTCTATATATTTTCATAGTTAACACGGTATATCACCCCCGCTTTGTCGTCTGATATGTATATTATTCCATTTTGCTGAATGAGGATATCAACCGGGCGCCCCAAAACGCCTTTTTCCGAAAGCCATCCGGAAATAAAATCTTCTTCGCCGAGATTTCTTCCTTGTGCGTCAAGTTTATAGCGCACGATTTTATATCCTGTAGGTACGGTGCGGTTCCACGAGCCGTGGTATGCAACAAGGAGATTATACCGGTATTCGTCCGGCAAGTTATTTTTTGGAATAAAAGCGAGGCCGAGCGGAGCGGAATGCGCAGGGATATCTATGTAGGATGGCGTAAATTCAGCGCAAGCGTTTTTGCCTGCCCCGTACCGAGCTTGCTCTGGTGCGGGGTCAAAATCGGTGTCGTGGATGTTTTTCCCGTAGCAAATTGGCCAGCCATAATTTTTTCCGGCACTTATAATGTTGATTTCATCCGGGGGCAAATTATCGCCGAGGAGGTCGCGGCCCATTTCCGTTGCCCACATTTTGCCGTCAAAAGGGCTCCATGTAAAAAAGACGGAGTTTCTTAAACCCTTAGCGACATTTTTAAAGTCCGAGCCGTCGGCATTCATTGAAAATATTGCCGCTCTCAAGGGGTCTTTTTCATCGCAGACATTGCAGTCGGAACCGGTTGATACGTAAAGTCGGTCGTCGGGGCTGAAGCCGAGAGTGCGGGTAAAATGGATGCCGCCGTTCGGCAGGTCGGTTATTTTGTTTTTGAAAGTTGCTTTAAACGAGTTTTGGTCGTAGTCGTACATGGCAATCCAGTTGGATTCGGCGACATAAAGAGAGCAGGCATTTTTCTGGCACTTGAATGCAAGGCCGTGCGGACGATTGAGTCCGGAAAGGATCGTTATAACTTCGTCAGCCACGCCGTCGCCGTTTTTATCGGGAAGGGCCACCACTTTCCCCTCGGATGTAATGCTCGCAATGATGATGCCGTCGGGAGTGGCCGCGAGCACTCTGGGGGAGACCAGATCTTTTGCAAAAATAGAAATGGCAAAGCCCGGCGGCAGTTTGAGGGGCATTCCGGTAGTGTTTATTATTTTTGTAATGTCTTCGGGCGCTTTTGATAAGGGGAACCATGCTCCCCGTAGATTTTTCCAATAAAAAAGCACGCCATATCCGAGGGCCGCAATTAAAAGCATGCCAAGAATTACTAATAAAATTTTTTTCATCCCGTTAGAGACCCGCCTGCCATCGCCTCTCTTGTGGAGGAAAGATGCGGCTGAATATTTAAACTAACTAATAAGCAACGCTTTAATTCCATAAACAGGCATATGGCGGGCAGGTAGGAAACTTTCGTTTCCGTTAAATTAATTTTAGTAGTTCCAAAAGTCATATTTCTAAAATTATTTATCCCCGTTAGAAAAACAAATGCTTGGATCTCTAACGGGATTCATCCCGGTTAGAGATAGGAAATCAAAGATTTCCGTTGGTTAGCGGCGGATAAAAAACGGTCCGCTCTTTTGAGATATATTTTACACTGTTTGTAGTATATAACGCTTGGATCTCTAACGGGATTCATACCTTTATTCTATGTTAAAAATTTTTTCTTTTGAGGTCTGACCCTTAATGAGGGTTATTCTTGTCGGAGCTATCTGGAAATGTTCGGCGAGCGCCTTAATGACCGCCGCATTCGCTTTTCCTTCTTTGGGCGGCTCTTTTACGCATATGATAAAATGGTTTTCGCTAATTATTTTTATGCCGGGCGTTTTTGAACCCGGTTTTGTCCGTACGGTAATCTTCATTACGGTCATATTTTACCATTAAAACGGTTCTTAAAAAAGCCGCGTTTTGCGGCTTTTCTACAGGTATATACTGAATGGCGTTTACATGATTTGTTCCCACGGGAGATCGGGTTTTCCAAAGTGTCCGTACGCGGCGGTTTTAAAGTATATCGGACGGCGAAGATTGAGGCGCTCAATAATCGCCTGCGGGCGGAAATCAAATTTTTTCTTTGCGATTTCCGATAAACTTTTGCCTTTTTCATTCACCACTTCAACCATAAGCGGTTCTGCTTTACCGATGGCGTAAGCTACGGATACAAGGCACTTTTTGGCGTGTCCCGAGGCAACGATATTTTTTGCTACAAAACGCGCCATATAGGCCGCGGAACGGTCAACTTTTGTCGGGTCTTTTCCGGAAAAGCACCCGCCGCCATGGGGGATAAGCCCGCCGTAAGTATCAACCATTATTTTTCGTCCCGTTAGTCCGGTATCGGCTTCAAATCCTCCGATAACGAATTTTCCGGTCGGGTTTGTGAGTATTTCAATTTTGGCAAGCTCTCCAATGGCCGGCCGTATTAAGTGCTCGGTCAGGAGTTTTTTTATTTCCCGCTGTTCTATGTTTTCATCGTGCTGGCAGGAAACAAGCACGGTTTTTATTTTTTCGTTTTCAATTGTTACCTGCGTTTTTCCGTCCGGCCGGAGCCATGAAAAATTTTTATTAGTTTTCCTTAATTTTTCAAGTCCGCTTGCAAGCTCATGCGCTTTGATAATAGCAAGCGGCATAAATTCCGGCGTTTCGTCTGTCGCAAATCCATACATAATGCCCTGGTCTCCGGCTCCACCCGTATCAACCCCCCGTGCTATATCGCGGGATTGAGTGATTATTTTTGTAATTATATTTAAATTATTTTCGTATCCGATATTTTGATATACGGAACGCGCGATTTCGGAAAAATCAACTTTTGCGCTGGTTGTTATCTCGCCGCCGAGAACCATCATGCCGTGGCCGCCGAAACTTTCAACCGCAACCCGGCTTTTTGGGTCTTGCCGCAGACATTCGTCTAAGATAGCGTCTGAAATCTGGTCGCAAATTTTGTCCGGGTGTCCGGAAGTAACGCTTTCAACGGTATGAGTTTTAAAGTTGTATATCATATTTTTGATATTTTTGTGAATACTTCAATACAGCACTGCATTGAAGTATTCATTTTTTAGTCTTTATATATTGGAATAAATAAAAAATCTTTCCTTTGGGGAAAGACGCGCTCGCGTTTATCTTTCCCCCGATAGCCACCGCATAAATGCTTTAGCAGACCAAGGCTGGATTTGGCACTTTATACGAGCCGAAGGCTTTAGGACAAGTTGCCGGCGGGTCACGGGGCCAGAGCCCTCGCCGCACTCTTGATAATTTTGTATTAAATTGTTAATTTATTATATCTCTAATACTTCTCTGTAACGCAAAAGGTTATGCACAGCATTTTTCAGGATAAATTTGAAGCCGTTTTTAATCCGTGTTACAAAATAGTAGGCATCTCATCAAAATTTTTAAAGGAGGAACCACATGGAGCAAAATCCATATCTTAAAAAATCCGATGCGGGGCTGGTTATAACTGATGAGGGCCATGAGTTCCTTTCAAACTTAGTTACTGACACCAAAGGACCGGTTTACGCTTTTACCGATCAGGCGCCGCGCCTATTGGTTGCCGCGGCCATGGCCCGTCTTTCCCGGCGGGGGGACGACTTTCGGAAGATTTATCTTGATGAGTTCGCAACAGTCGGCCCGGAACAAGCCGAAGCCCTTATTCACAGAGTTGTCACCGCGTATGGAGATGATTCTGTCCAACAGCTTCTGCCTATAGCTCTTGTCGTGGAGAATGCTTCAAACATTTTGACCAAACGGCTTGAATGGGGCAGGCTTCTTGCCTACCTGGAGCAGTCCACGCGGTACATATTTTATGACCAGAAAAACGAAAAGGGGCAGTATTGTTATTTTGTTCCGGAACATCTTTCTGAAACTCTGCTGGCGCGTTACAGAGGCGATATGGATTCAATTTTTGCCCTCTATTCCGAAATGGTACGTTCTATAACCGAAATTTTGCGCAGGAAAATTCCCGAACCGCGGGAAAAACAGGAGCGCATCGCGTGGCTGGGTGCCACAAGAGCGCAGGCCTGTGATGCCGTGCGCCCCGTACTTCCCGCCTCTACCACTTCCACGGTCGGCATTGTGGGTTCGGCTCAAGGATTTGAAAGCATGATCTTGCATCTTGCCTCCGACCCTTTGTCGGAATGCCGCGAGACCGGCATGCGAATTCTTAGAGAGGTGCGAAAAGTAGCGCGCGCGTTTTTTGAGCGCGCTGATTTGCCGGAGCGCGGCGGAGCGTTTGTCGCTTATTGCATGGATACCAAAGAAGCGGTTCAGCGTGTTATACGCGAAAACTTATCCGGTATAACCGCTGACGACAGTAGCCGGCTCGTAACACTTCTTGAATATTGGCCGAAGGACGAGCTGGAATTGGTTCCGGAAATGCTTTTTGACCAGACCGGTCTTCCTGTTGAGGAGCTGAAGCGAATCGTTTCCGGCTGGAGCCGCGAGAAGAAAATTGAAGCGTTTAACGCCTACACAGGTGAGCGCATGAACCGCCGGCACAGGCCCGGGCGGGCTATTGAGAAGGCGCATTACGAATGGGAGATTGTGGGCGACTACGGAACATTCCGCGACCTTCAGCGCCATCGCATCGTGGACATGTGGGATTGGCAGCGCTTGACCCCGCGTTATGGTTTTGACGTTCCGGCACTCGTCAGCGAGTCCGGCTTTGAAAAGCAATTCCGCGAATGTTTCAGTATTTCTCAAGATCTTTATGACCTGATAGGGGAATCCGGTTTTGGGGAAGAGGCCCAATACGCGACACTTCTCGGCCAGCGCATGCGTTACAGGTTTATGATTAACGCGCGCGAGTCGTTTCATATTCACGAATTGCGCACCGGCCCGCAGGGGCATCCCGGATATCGGAAAATTGTTCAGGAGATGCACAACAAACTTTCGGAGGTTCATCCGCTTCTGGGCAAAGCCATGAAGTTTGTTAATATGGGGGAGGACCCAGAGCTTACGCGCCTTGCCGCGGAGCGGGCAACGCAAAAAAAGCTTGCCTTGCTTGAAAATAAAGGCAACTAAAAAAAATAAATCCCCACACCCATGATATGGGTGTGGGGATAAACGAGAGGGCGGCAAGCCCTCTTTTTATTTTTGTAGGAGTATCCAGCCGATAGACTAAACTTTGTTTTATATCGCTCGGCAATGTTTTAGTATTGAGGGACGAGCATCCCGACGGCAATTCCGACGGCGACGGCAATTCCCCCGATAACCAGCATCCTGACGGCGTTTTTAAGGATGCGGGTTTGGGAAAGTTTTGCGCCGATTACTCCAAGGATGAAGAGCGAGACCAATGATAGCGCGATTGAAAACCAAAATGCAGTGCCGACATCAAAAATTATGTACGGGAAAAGAGGGATAAAGCCCGAAACAAAATATGAAAAGAACATGACAAATCCGCCGGCGATGGGGGTGCCTGTCGGCGTTTCAGAGCGCGTGATGTAGCCCTCGGCTGAAATTTCGGAAAGAAAACTGCCGACGGCCATTGAGAACGCTTCAACAAAAATAAGCACTATGCCGGTAAGGAAGATCGTTTGGGGAGGGACTTCGGCAATGGCAATGCCGGAGAGAAGCCCCACGGTTGAAACCAAGCTGTCTTCTACGCCGAACACAAAATTTCGCATGTAGGAGGCAGACGCAATTTTTGAACGCGGGTCCATATGTTGTGTGGTGAGTGAATGGGTGTCTTCCACTTGTTGTTTTGCTAGTTTGTTAGGAATTGGCAAGCCAGCCGCCGTCAACATAGAATGTCGCGCCTGTTATGTAACTTGCCTCGTCTGAAGCCAAAAAGACGACCATTGCGGAAACCTCTTCGGGTTTGCCGATTCTTTTTAGCGGTATGTGTTGAAGCATCTCTTTCATGGCTTCCTCCGGCATTTGAGCCGCTTGAACCATGGGTGTGTCAATCGCCCCCGGGGCTATTACATTGACATTTATGCCGAGAGGCGCCCATTCAATAGCCAGGGTTTCGCTCATTCCGATAATGCCGCCCTTTGATGCCGTATAATGCGCGGCACCGGTAAATCCTACTCCCACCCCACCCGAGGCGATTGAAGAAATATTTATAATGCGGCCCCATCCGTTTTTGGCCATTTCTTTGGCCGCGCGTTGCGCACAAAAAAATTCTCCCTTGAGGTTGATATCTATTGTCTTGTTCCAATCCGCTTCAGACAACTCCATGGCCGGCTTGGGTGCAAAAATGCCGGCGTTATTTACCAATATATCCAGGCGCCCTGTTTGTTTTATTATTTCGTCAAATGTTTTATTGATTTTTTGTTCGTCCGAGACATCCATCTCAAAAAAAAGCGCGTCTCCTCCTGCCGCTTTTATTTCATCAGCAACCGCCGAGCATTCACTCTCGTTTATATCGGTTATTACGACTTTCGCGCCTTGTCTGACCAAAGCCAAGGCATGGGTTTTGCCCATGCCCCGCCTTGCGCCGGTTATTAACGCAACTTTTTTTGTAAGGTCAAACATGCAAAAAGCGCGATATTAGCGGAACCATTCTCTTAAATTTTTCGGCCAGCCGATAAGAAAGAGTAAAGCCAGGGGTGCCCCCCAGTTGGTCCAGCGTTCAATGAAATCCAGCCAGCCGATGCCGACTAGCGGGCGGATGAGCGCGGTCCAGAATCCCCAGAACGCCATCCATAAAAGCACTAAGCGGACTGGTTTAATTAATACGAGAATTGCCATGGCTATGTCCAGGACGCCTATGGCCAATAAGAGTTGTGTGGCAAGGGCTGCGTCAGTAACACCGAAAGTCGCAAACCACCCGATCCAGTCCTTTTTACCCTGAATCGCCAACATTCCGTGGCCGATAAATTCTCCGGCGACGGCGATTCGTAGAATCCATTCCACGAGTTTAGTATTTTCCATAAAGATTTATGTAGTTATTTTGTTTAAATCACCCCTTTTATTATATGCTTTTCCGGCGCAAAAGTAGAGCATTGAGGGCCACTATGACCGTTGAAAATGACATAAAAAGCGCGGAAACGGCTGGTTGCAGAAGGATTCCGTAAGGCGCAAGAATACCCGCCGCGAGCGGCAAGGCCACGATGTTGTATCCCGCCGCCCACCATAAGTTTTGAATCATTTTTGAATAAGTTAGGCGAGAGAGCTTGATTATTTTTATGATGTCGCGAGGGTCGTTTCTGACTAAAATAATTCCGGCCGATTCAATGGCAACATTCGTCCCCGCACCAATAGCAATACCAAGATCGGCTTGTGTCAGGGCCGGCGCATCGTTTATTCCATCGCCAACCATAGCCACCTTTAAACCTCTTTCCTGCAGGAGTTTTATTTTTGCAGATTTATCTTTCGGCAGAACACGCGCGAAATATTCGTCAATTTTAAGTTCTTCCGCTACCCAGCGCGCGACGTCTTCGGAGTCGCCGGTTATCATGGCCACTTTTACGCCCAGTTGTTTTAATTTTTGAATTGCCTCGCGCGATTCTTCACGGATAATGTCGGCAAGAGCGAACGCCCCGATAATTTCCTTATTTTTTAAAACGAAAATTATTGTTTTTCCCGCCTTATTTTCTTTTTTAATTTCTTCTTGAAGTTCCGCGGTAAGGGGCGGGGCGTTTTCCAGTACGGGCAGCCCGCCTACGATAATTTCATGTCCGTCAACGAATCCGCTGACGCCTTTGCCCGGGATTCTTGAAAAATTTTGTACTTCTTCAAGAGTTATATTGTTTTCTTTTGCTTTTGCCACAATAGCCCGGGAAATAAAGTGTTCGGAATGAGCGTCAATCGAGGCGGCAAGCTCGAGCAGTTCTTTTTCAGTGGTGCTACCGATTGCCCAACTTTTTTCAACGCCGTATTCTCCTTTTGTGAGCGTTCCGGTTTTATCAAAAAGCACGATATCAATTTTCCGCGCGGCCTCAAGCGCTAAGCGCTGGCGGATTAAAAGGCCGTTTCGGGCGGCAATGGTGGTTGAGATTGAAGCTACAAGCGGCACGGCAAGGCCAAGGGCGTGCGGGCAGGTAATGACCAAAACCGCGACCAATCGTTCTATGGCAAAGTTCGGATTGCCCGTGGTTATTAACCATGCAATCAGGGTAATGATGCCGCTTATGATAGCAAGAAGCGTTAGGAAGTAAGCGGCTTTATCGGAGAGAATCTGGAGACGTGATTTGGAGGTCTGGGCTTCCTGAACAAGCCGCATAACTCCGGCCAAAAAGGTATGTTCGCCGATTTTCGTGATTT
This sequence comes from bacterium, assembly GCA_030648055.1. Taxonomy (GTDB): domain Bacteria; phylum Patescibacteriota; class Minisyncoccia; order Sungbacterales; family SURF-37; genus JAUSHI01. Next base: position 15,438 of record JAUSHI010000005.1, read on the forward strand.
TAATTTTTAATGCTCCATCGCCATTAATTGTTCCGGCGATAACCTCGTTTGATATGGTTTTAATTACGGGCTTTGATTCTCCGGTAATCATTGATTCATTGACGTCGGATTTTCCGTCAATTACAATTCCGTCCGCTGGAATTTTACCGCCCGGCCTTACAAAAACCACGTCGCCTTCGCGGATGTCGGAAAGCGGTATAATTTGTGTTTTTCCTTCCTTGATAACTTCAACGGTGTCCGGCAGAAGTTTTGAAAGCTCTCTTAATGCACCTTGCGCTCCCTGCACGGCCCTCATTTCAATCCAGTGGCCGAGAAGCATTATGGTTATTAGAGTGGTCAGTTCCCAGAAAAGGGTGTGGCCGCTTTTTGTAAAAGTCGCGTAGACGCTGAAAAGATAGGCGGCGGAAACCGCAAGCCCTATCAGAGTCATCATGCCCGGAAGCCGGGCCTTAAGTTCGCGTATCGCGCCGATGATGAATATCCAGCCGCAGTAGAAGAACACAATGGAGCTGAGGACAAGGGAAAGATACTGCGAGCCGGGGAAGGCAGGCACCTGCCAGCCGAAGAATTTTTCGGGAAGTTCCGAGTAGAGCACTACGGGAACGCTCAGTGCGAGACCCACCCAGAATTTTTTGATGAACATGGCGGTGCTGTGGCCGGCGTGCTTGTCCGCCGAAGCTTTAGCGAAGGCGGATTCGTCGTTTGTTTTTGAGCCCGGTGTTTTTTTAGGTTTTTTCTTTATCAAGTTCATTCCGCATTCAGGACATATGCCGGGTCTGTCCTGCCTGATTTCAGGATGCATCGGGCAGGTGTAAAAAACAGAATCATTGTTTTCTGTTTTTCCGGGTTCTGCCTTTATGTTTTCTGTATGGTGGTTATGACTGTGGTCCATGATAAATTTTTATTTATCCATAGCGCAGGGCCTCGGCTAGTGACGGTAATTTTTACACTCCGCAGGACCCTCCGCCGCTGTTTTCGGGTGGGGTAACTTTGGACAGAACGCGCTGGTATCCGGAAGCACTTGAGTAGCCAGCCCCTAAAACTTCTTTCGCGTCGGCGTTTTTCCACGTGACGCCTTTAAGCTCAAGATATTTTGCGATAGTTAAATAGGTATCCGGAAACCAATATGAATTTACTTGAAGCGCAAATTTGTACATTTCGTTTTCCGGAACTCCTTGCGAGGCCATGAGTTCCAAAAGCCCGAGCATGGCCATGCCGTGATTGCAGTCGGGGAAATATGTCGGGTTATTACAGCACGGACGGTAAATATTTCCACTTACGCTTTCAACCAGTTTTTGCTGCTCTTCGTTAAGAAGAATAAAAGGGTGTTGCGAATAGTACTCCATCGCGCTTCCTTTAGAGATCGTCCAGCCACCGGTTGAGGCAAAATTTTCCGCACCTCCGTATCGCTGGTCCGTCATCGGTCCCTTTTCCAGAATTTCATTTTTGTTGCCGAGTCCGAGCGCCCATAATAGATTAAGCAAAACACCGGAGTTTTCGCGCGTGATTTTTATTTTGCCGTTGCCGGAGCCGTAGAGGAGCTCTTTTTCTTCTTTGGTAAGGCCGCCGCGCGCGGAATATATGGCCTCAAATTTTACAGGGTCAATAACTCCGACGCTAATCATTTTTGCGCCGAGGCCCCCCCATGTAACCGGAAGGGTGATTCCTTCGGACGGCAACACTTGTTCCTCAAGAGTATTTATTGTTGCGGCGGTTTTTTGAGAAGAAGATGGCATGAAGTCGGTGTAACTTTTGTCGGAAGCGGCGACAAGTAGCCCGACTATACCCACAACAACCAGCGCGAAAGTAGTGCGCGGTATTAAGTTTTCGTCTTTGTTTTCCGGTGCCGGCTCGGTGCTGTTTGTTGTTATGGGCTGGTTATTATTGTCCATATAAATTTTTATTTTTAGTTATTACTAATGAATACATTTCGAGAATAAAAAGTAGGGTTGATAGTGTGGTAGAAATTAAACAGTAAAGACAAAAAGCATGAATTACGAAGGCCTGAAGATAAAGAAACCAAAGCGAGGCGGCCAGGCCCAGCGGGGTGAGCTTTGCGGCAATACGGAAAAGAGTAGCGCGTTCGGTAAAGATAAAACCGGTTATAAGGGCAAGAATCGCGAGGTAGTAAATAACGCCCAAAAGCGCTACGGGGACGCCCCACATCACCGAGTATTGGCTCGTAAGCACTTTTTCGCAACCCTGGAAAAGGGAACAGGTTATCGGGCCCCCGAGATAGTGTTTGGCGGTGAGGTAGGTTGCGTCTCCGAGGCCAATAAGGCTCAAAATAAAGAATGCCCTGGCAAGCCACGGAGAAATAAATGGGCCGGGTTTTATAATTGGTGATGCAACGTTAAGGATGATGTTTTTCATAGTAAGTATGAAGATTCTTAGATCCATTATCCTAAGGCTGTGGAAGCCAGTACTATTTTGCCGTTTCCCAACCGATTACTGGATGAAGTTCAAACCAGTTATGTAGAATGTCAAAGCGCACTATGCCCCAGATTTTTATGTGGTCGCCGACTTTCGGCGTAGGTAATTTAATTTCCGGGATAGCTTCGGTAACTAGATACAGGCCGGCAGGGACATACTGCGGACGCATAATGATGTGGTAGTCGCCATCTGGTTGTTGGGTAATTTTATCCACGATGCCTACTACCGCCACTTTAGTTTTTTGGGAGCCGTTAAGAATGAAATCGGTAAGGTCGGTATCGTAATAAAGAAGGTCGTCATCTTCTTTTTCTCCCTGTTTTACTAAGAAAGCTAAAATTCGTTCAAAAACATTTGGTATTGTTGTCTTTGGATTCAGGGTTTGGTTGCGGATATATACTCCAAGACCGATGCCCGCGCCAAATATCAAAAGAATGACTAGAGTGATAAAAAACTTTTTTCTCATGCCGTTTTTTTATCCCCACACCTTCCAGAATTCCATGCGGTCTTGCCGCAGGGATGAATGGCGGTTTTAAGTCCTTCCCGCATGGTTCAATATCCTGCGGGAAGGTGTGGGGATTTATTTATAGTTTTAGCAATTCTGAATACCGCATAACCGATTATGATGCCAATCAGCGCGCCACCCAAAATATCGCTCGGGTAGTGCACTCCGGCAATAACACGGGCGAGCCCCATCAGTATGCTTGCGGCGTATAGCCATGCGCCCCAGCGTTTGTTGTAACAATAGATCGCCGTTGAAAAAGCGAAAAAAAACGTCGCATGCCCCGAGGGAAAGGAGTAAGCGTTTTCAGCCATAAGTTGATGCGCTTGATAGACAAGAAATGGCCGTGGGCGATGATATAGAAATCGTATGAATTCGGTAATGATAAGGCGCGAAATAATGACCGATATGGCCGTGACCCAAAAAATGTGCAGTTTTTCTTGTAATGAATGCACTTTGGCTAAGAATAGTAAGAAAAGCGCGATTAGAATGTATTGCAGATAAGCGGCAAAAAAAATCACGAGCCAGTCAAAAACAGGCGATTGCTCTGCGAGGTTATTTAAGAAAAAAAAGATTTTTATGTCGGGCATATTATTACCTAGTTAATATATTATACTCTTTATTCCCATAAAATTCTATTTATTGCGGATTTACTATTAGTTCTCGTCGCTTTATATTAAAGATATGGTTTTGAACTTGATCAATTGGATACGCGATTACGCGCACCTTACAAAGGGCGGCGTTTTGATGTATTGGCATTCCAGTCCTCCCGAGCATTATCTCGGGTTTGTAATTGAAGGCAAAAATTCGCTTATTATTTTGCCTGGCATTTTAAACAAGTGGGCGTTTATGAAACAGCTTGCCGACACTCTTTCTCGCGAGGGACATCCCGTATACATTATTCCGCAATTAAAAAACAATGTTTTTGACATTCCTTCTTCCGCAAAAAAGGTTCGTGAGCTTATTGATTTGGAAAACATCAAAGACGCGATTATTGTTGCTCACAGTAAAGGGGGATTGATTGGCAAATATTTGCTCGCGTTTAACAATGCCGATAACCGTGTTAAAGGTATGGTCGCGATTGCCACTCCTTTTTCCGGCTCTATTCTGGCAAAACTTATTCCGCATAAGGCGTTCAGGGAGCTTGTCCCCGGAAGCAAAGTGGTGGAAGAACTTAAACTGAATGGGGAAGTAAATAAAAAAATAATATCCGTAATGCCCGTTTATGATAATCACGTTTGGGCAGAGGAAGGGAGCCGCCTTGATGGCGCTCTTGATAATGTTGTTCTAGGGGTGAAGGGCCATCACAAAATTGTGTTTGATAAAAAGGTTATTGACGTGATAAAGGGGTCTATTGAAAAACTTGCGGCAAACTGCGCCATATTTTGATAAAAAAATAAACCCCGTTTTAAAATACGTTTTAATATGCTATCGCATATTAAAACGTATTTGGTGCGCTGAAGGAGTTTTTTTGTTGCCCCCTTTTTGTTTTTAGGCCATAAATGGTTTAGTACCATTGAATTATTTTGTAAATGTGTTATGTTTTGCGAAATAAGCACTTTTAAAAAGGGGGTTTGGGGAAATGGATTTTTTGACCGGCAAAGACTTAAATAATGAAGAAGCGCTTGAACAAATTCTTATGCTTGAACAAGCGATTGATCAATTGGTTGCTGAAGAAGAAATTTCAGAAATGGACGGGTGGGACGCTTATTTCGGGCTTTTGCATGAGTGCGACGAAAGAGGTTTTATGGAGGAGCGGCGCCGTATCGTGACAAAAATTGATACGAGGCGATATGATCCGTTCAAGTCAAAAAATGCCGGAATTCAAATTATCACGAGATTGCGCGTTGTGCGGTTAAAGATCCCAAATCCCGGCAATAATTAGGTTCTGTAAGGGTGCTTGCCAAAGAAATATAAAAAAGAAAAAAGGCCACATGGGTGGCCTTTTGTTTTTTTGTTTTACGTTCCGGCGACAGTCATTTCGGTGATTTTGATTGTCGGCGAGCCGAAAGTATAGATAAATTGCATATCGTTTCCTACCATTTCGATTTGCTTCAGCATTTCGTTCAGGTTGCCGGCGATTGTAATCTCATGGACGGGATGCGTTAGCTTCCCGTTTTTAATCCAGAGACCACGGGCTCCCTTGGAGAAGTCGCCCGTCATGACGTTGGTGCCGAACCCGATAAGATCGGTGACGTAAAGCCCTTCTTTTACGGAAGAGATGATTTCTTCCGGGCTTGTCTTTCCGTTTTCCAGAAAAAAGTTTGTTGTTGAGATTCCTGCGGAAGATTTTGCGTTTCCGGTGGTGGCAAGACTTAGCCGTTGGGCCGAATATGCATCAAGAAGATATGAGGCAAGTCGTCCGTTTTCAATTACGGTCGTGGAACGGCTCGGCGTTCCTTCGCTGTCAAACGGACGCGATCCGCATTTTCGTGCCAATCTCGCGTCATCACGAATTGTTACATGGGGGCTCGCAATCATTTCATTGAGCCGTCCGGCAAGAAAAGATGTTTTTCGCCATATTGCGTTGCCTGCCACCGCGGTTGCTATAGCCATAAGAATGTCAAAAGATGCGGACGGGGCAAATATTACCGGCACGCGCTGGGTTGAAACTTTTCTTCCGCCAAGCTGTTGTATGGCGCGCTTCGCGGCAATTCGTCCGATTGTTTTGGGGCTTGCCATTGAGGCGCGGAAACAGTTCTGGTCCGACCAATCTCCGACATACATTCCGCCGGGTGACTCCGCGATAACGCTTATGCTGCGGGAAAAATAAGACGAGGTGTATTGCCCGAAAAATCCGCGGCTTGATGCGTAAAAAACAGTAGCCATGCCCGCGTTGGTATCCGACCCTTCTGTGTTTGTGATTTTTAGGTCAAATTCTCTGGCGGCCGCTTCAACTGACCTGGCATCTTCAATGAGATCTTCCATTTTTAGCTCTTCTATTAAAGGATCGTAAAGTTCAAGCGAAGCAATTCCGCCCAATACATATCCTTGAATTTTAGGAAGCCCTATAGCGCCGTCTTTTTCAGAAAACGCCATTCGCGCGCAGGTTTTTTCCAGAAGTAAATTGAGCGATGAAGGAGAAACGTCTGAAGTAAAAGCTGACGCAACCCGGCCGTCTTTGATGAGCCGGAGTTCCAGCCTTACTTCGTTGCTTGAGAAAACCGTATCAATTTCTCCGAGGCGCACTCGCGCAGAGCGCGTGTTGTTGTTACGGCAAAAGACATCGCATTCGGTGACACCTTTGCGTTTAGCCTTGTCTATGAGAGAGTGCAGAAGTTTTTCAGTAATCATGTTGCACTCCTTTCAGTTTTTGTTCCGCCAACCGTCATTTCATCAATTCGCACCGTCGGGATTCCGACGCCGACCGGCACGCTCTGTCCGTCTTTTCCGCATGTGCCGGTTCCGGCATCAAGCTCAAGGTCGTTTCCGACCATTGAAATCTTGGTGAGTGCCGTGGGTCCATGTCCGATAAGGGTTGCCCCTTTGACCGGTTTCGTGATGCGCCCGTTCTCAATGAGATAAGCGGTGGTCGCGCTGAAGACGAAGTTTCCGCTTGTGATATCAACCTGCCCGCCTCCGAATTCTTCGGCATAAAGTCCGTTAGGAACGGAGCGGATAATATCTTCGGGTGATGATTCTCCGGCAAGCATGAAAGTGTTTGTCATTCGCGGCATCGGCGGATAAGCGTAGCTTTCGCGCCGTCCGTTGCCGGTCGGCTGCATACCCATAAGCCGCGCGTTGAGTTTGTCTTGCATGTAGCCCACAAGAATTCCGCGGTCAATCAAAACGTTTCTTTGCGTTGGCGTTCCTTCGTCGTCCATATTAAGCGAGCCTCTTCGACCGTGAATCGTTCCGTCGTCAACCACCGTGCAGATGGGCGAGGCAACCCGCTGGCCGAGTTTGTCGCTGAAAGCCGAAGTTCTTTTTCTGTTGAAATCACCCTCAAGCCCGTGGCCGATTGCTTCGTGCAAAAGAATTCCAGGCCAGCCCGGCCCGAGTACGACCGTCATCAGTCCCGCTGGAGCCTCTTCGGCCGAGAGATTGAAGATTGCCTGCGCGGCGGATTTTTTCGCGAATTCCTTATAGCGGTCGTTTTCCATATAATAAGAAAATTCAACTCGTCCGCCAAAAGCGGTAAATCCGGTTTCGCGCCGCAAACCTTGCGCGGCGATGCATGTGATGCGGAGCGAAGTTAGCGGTTGCGAGTCGCCGACAAGCTGGCCGTCGCGCGATACTATGAGCACTTTTTTGTCCTGGATGTTCAGGTCAATGATTACGTTTTGAATTCTCGGGTCATAGCGGCGGCATTCTTCGTCCACGAGTTTGAGGAGCCGGGCTTTGTCCGAAATTGAAACGTCAATGGGGTGCAACGCGATCGGATAAAGGTCGTGCGTTTGCGGGCCAACCCTTACCGGCACCATGTCGCCCTGCGCCGTTTCCAAGGCGATGTATCGGGCGCGCGATGCGGCAAGCTTTATTTGCTCAACACTGATTTCATCTGAAAAAGCATAGCCGGTTTTTTCTCCGGCCTGGGCTCTGGCGCCCACACCCTGCGAAATACTCTCCGTAGCTTCTTTGAATTTTCCTTCTTCAAGGCGGAATGATTCTCGGTCGGTGTATTCAAAGTAGAGGTCGCCATTATCAACTTTCCGGCCCAGAAGCTCTCCGAGGGCTTGCTCAAAATGGCCCGTAGTCATGCCGTATTGCGCAAGAAAAAATTGTTCAGGTTTTATAATTGTCATGTGTTTCTCCTTTTATAATATATTAAAGAGCCCCCCCAAATGTAGCAGAGATTTAGCGGGTTTTGCAATAGTTACTCTGTTTTTGGGCAGAAATATTTTATTTATCGCTTTATTATTGTTCAGCAACAGGGCTTAAAAAGCCGCGGATCCATGCTTGGAATATAGTATATGGAGTCGTGGATAACTAATTTGGCAAAAATTAATTAAGTGATATACTGAATAACATATGCCCAGCAATACAACCTCGCATTGTCCTGCACAATGTGAGGGAGGTCTATGTAGCCGGGCACCAGATTAATAAATACTAAAAATAGTATCACTGCGCAGAACTGTAGTATGTCATGCGAGGTTGATATACCGGGTATGAAGCACATCAATAAAAAATTAATAATCGGCGGCGCAGGAGTTTTGCTTTGGGCAAGCGCGTTTATTGCCTTTGCGCAGACGCCAGTACCGGCCGGAACAAGTCAGGAGTTGCGCGAAAAGGCGCAAACCATCCGCGAAGAAACACGGATAAAAACGGATGCCGTTAGGGTGGAAGCGCGGACAGCCGTTCAGAATGCCAGAAAAGAGGTTGAGGCAAGGCGTGAAGAGCTGAAAAAGCAACTGGAGGCAAAGCGCGAAGAGGCCAAAAAGCGCGTTGAGGCCGCTCGTGAAGAAGCGAAAACGCGGGTGAAAGCGGCGCATGAAGAACTTAAGAAAAAAATCGAGCAAATAAAGGACGAGCGTAAGAAAGCTACGGTCACGCGACTTGATGAGCAGATGAATCATCTGAACGAACGATGGACAACTCACTTTACGAATGTTTTGAATCATCTTGAAGACATTCTCGGTAAAATTCAGGTGCGCATGGATAAGGCCGCCTCATTGGGCAAGGACGTGAGCGCGGTTAAAACCGCCATAGACACGGCAAAAGCAGCCATTGCCAGCGCCCGAACTGCAGTTGAAGTGCAGGCCAAGAAAGATTACACCATAACATTTACATCTGAAGATCAGCTCCACACGGCGTTCAAGGCGGCAAAGGGCCAACTGCATAAAGACCTAACTGCTTTGCGTGATGGCGTGATAAAGGCCGCGCGCGATACGGTGCATCAGGCCGCGCGAACACTCGGCGGTGTTCCTAAAGTAGACGAGGAGCCGGAAGTATCACCTGCTCCAGCGCCGACTTCAACTCCTTAAGGCGATTCAAACTTAGTTCAATAATCTTTTAACGCAATAAACTTATGGACCCAATGCAACAATACGGCTCTCAGCCCATGACGACCGGCGGCGGCAAGCCGTGGTGGATGTGGGCGGTCGTCGTTCTGGCAGTAATTATTCTCGGAGTGTTGGCAGCCTGGTATCTCGACTATCTGTCTCTGCCGCAACTAACACCTGGCGTTCCGTCAGCTGGCGCGCCAGCGGCACCTCTTGCCGGAGGCGACACCGTGGCGGACATCGAGAAAGATCTTGGTACGGTGGACCTCGGCGATGTAGGGCAGGAACTTAATCAACTGGACGCGGACATCAACCAGCTTTAAGAATTTTAATAATGTTAAACAACCCCGGCGTTATGCCGGGGTTGTTTTTCAATCCGCGAGATATTATGGATTTAACAAGTCCTTAGAAATTATTTTTTGAGCGTCTTCCTTCTTATGCGGACGTTTTTAGGCGTTACTTCCAAGTATTCATCCGCGGTTATTATTTCCAGTCCGCGCTCCAGAGTTATTTTGAAAGCCGGAACTAATTGAAGGGCTTCGTCCGAGGCGGCCGCGCGGATGTTGGTAAGCTGTTTTCCTTTGGTCGGATTTACCCACATGTTGTCGCCCTTAGTAACATTGCCCACAACCATTCCTTCATATACTTCCGTTGCCGGGTCAACGTATAAAACACCTCGTTCCTGAAGGTTGGCTAAAGCGAATCCGGCCGTTTTGCCGGTAATCATTGATATCATAGACCCGACATCCGTTTTTTTAATTTCCCCCGCGAACGGATAAAAACCCACTACGCGGCTGGAAAGAATTCCCTGACCTTTAGTGTCCACCATAAATTGATTTCGGTATCCCAAAAGACCTCTGGTGGGGATGGTAAAGACAAGGCGTACCTGGCTCCCAATTTGCTTCATTTCATTCATAATGCCTCTCTTCCTCCCCAGCTTTTCAATGACGGTTCCGGAAAGATCCTGCGGCACGTCAATAATCGCTTCTTCAAACGGCTCCAGCTTTTCGCCGTTTTCTTCTTTAATGATGACTTTCGGTTGCGAGACCTGCAATTCGTATCCTTCTCTCCTCATGTTTTCAAGCATGATGGCGATATGCAGTTCGCCCCGTCCGTAAATTGTAAAATAGTCGGATGTGCCAAAATCAACCTTCAGTCCCACGTTGATTTCCAATTCTTTTTCCAGCCGTTCCCGCAATTGTCTTGTGGTTACGAATTTACCCTCTCTTCCCGCGAAGGGAGAGTCGTTTACTAAGAATTGAAGAGATATGGTCGGCTCGTCAATTGAAATTGCGGGAAGCACTTCCTGGTCTTCACTCGCGCAAATGGTCTCGCCGATGTCCACTCTTGCGAGGCCCGCGACCATAACTATGTCGCCCGCGTAGGCCTCGGGAATTTCCACTCTCTCCGTTCCCTGGAACGAATAAATTTTTGTTATTTTGCCCTTCTCGGTTTCACCCGATATTTTTTTGACTACAACATTGCCTCCGACGCGTATCGTTCCTTCGTGAATTCTTCCGACGGCGAGGCGCCCCAGATAATTGTCGTATCCTAAATTAAACGGCTGCATGCGAAGTAGCTTTGTCGCGTCGGCTGGAGCGGGGTGAATTTTTGAAAGGATTGCGTCAAGAAGCGGGGAAAGGTCTTTTGAGTCGTCAGTTAAATTCGCTTTAGCAATTCCTTCGCGGCCAATGGCATAAATTGTCGTAAAGTTTAATTGTTCGTCGTTCGCGCCAAGGTCCATAAAAAGTTCATATACCTGTTCATGCGTTACATCGGGGCGGGCCGCGGTTTTGTCAATCTTATTTATGACGACAATCGGTTTCAATCCGAGTTCAAGAGATTTTTTTAATACGAACCGCGTTTGCGGCATCGGCCCTTCCTGGGCGTCAACGACGAGAATAACGCTATCAATCGCGCGAAGCACCCGTTCAACTTCCGAGCCGAAATCAGCGTGCCCCGGAGTATCAACAATGTTTATTTTTGTGTCCTTGTATAATATAGACGCGTTTTTCGCGTAAATCGTAATGCCGCGCTCCTGTTCAAGGGCGTTATTGTCCATGCTGACGCCTTCCTTAACCATTCCGGTTTGCCGCATGATGGCATCAGTAAGCGTTGTTTTCCCATGGTCTACGTGGGCTATGATTGCGATATTTCTAATTTCCATATTGTGGATGGTGACTCGCCCGCCAAAGCTTTAGCGGCGGCGGGTATTTCTAATTTCCATTTTGAGTGTTTAGAACCGTTTTCTGCGCCTGAAGTGACGCGGTCCGCCCGAATTAAATGCTCTGCGGCTTCGCATATCCATCGTCTCGTCGTAAAGAGACCTTGGCCCTACTGGAAGTCCGGCCGGCACCGGCACGCGCTCTATTGTTCTGCCGAGCTTTCGTTCAATAATTTTTATATCGTGGATCTCTTCCGGCATTACAAATGTCGTTGCCACTCCGCTTTCTTCAACTCTGCCCGTGCGCCCCACGCGGTGAATGAAATCTTCCGGGGCCTGCGGCATATCGTAATTAATGACATGCGCGATTTTGTCCACGTGAATTCCGCGCGCGGCAATATCTGTGGCAACAAGGATTCGCGGCCTCTGCGCTTTAAATCCTTCAAGTGCTCTTGTCCGCTGGGACTGGGATTTATTTCCGTGAATGGCCGAGGCGTCAAATCCGCCCTGAGCGAGTTTCTTGGCAAGTTTGTCGGCACCATGTTTGGTCCGGCAAAAAATTAAAAATGTACCCGGTTCTATATTAAGAAGATGCGTAAGAAGAGAGAATTTCTGTTCCCGTATCACTTCATAAATTTTAAGGTCAACCGATTCAGCCGGTCTGATGGTTGATCCGATCTCAACGCGCACGGGATCATGCAGATATTGGTGCACTAGGTGCGCGACCGAAGAATCAAGTGTTGCCGAAAAACACATAGTTTGCCGCTCTTTGGGAATCACGTTCATAATGCGCTTCATCTGCGGCAAGAAACCCATGTCTACCATGCGGTCGGCCTCATCAAGCACGAGGATTTTAACCGATCTTAAATCAACTAATCTTCGCTCTATATAATCGTTAAGTCGCCCCGGGGTCGCTATTATAAGCCGCGCGCCGCGGTTGATTTCTTCCAGCTGGCGCGACTCTGAAAGTCCGCCGACAACAAGGGTGGCGAGTATGCCGCTACCTCTGCCCACGAGCTTCATTGTCTCTAAAACTTGCATCGCAAGTTCCCGCGTGGGGAGCAAAACCAGCGCCTCAACTTGGCGCCCACGGCTTTGCATTAGCCGCTCAAGTATCGGAAGCGCGAAGGCAAGCGTTTTTCCCGTGCCGGTCTGCGCCGTTCCGAGGATATCCCGTCCTTCAAGCGCGGGAGGGAGGGCAACGGCCTGTACCGGGGTGGGGGTATTAAATCCAGCATTCTCTATATTTTGTTTCAATAATTTGGATACAGAAAGCTCGCTGAATGTTTTCAGTTTGTCGTGTGTTTTATTTTGCGGTTCGCTTATTGCCGTTTTATTCATTTATTTTTCTGCTTAAATAAAAATCTGCTGTCTCCCAGCAGGTCCATGTATCCATAAATATACAGCCTACATAATAATAAAGTGAGAGTTCAACCGCATTTACTCAGTAAGCGGTTTTAATAAGTATACTACAAATCGCTTATTTTGTCCATGCCCGCACCGCGGACCTATCTTTGGGGAAGAAACGCGAAGGAAAATCGTATTTTGATAAAAAATCGCCCATTGAGGGCGGATTCGGTTTAAGAACTAAACTCCATTATTGTTGTATTGTTTATGGATATTTCGGTCCAGTTGTACCATTCAGAGTCAGCTCCCTGGCCACTTTTACCGAGAACCTTGAAGATTGAACCGTCTTTACAGGTAATGGTTATTTTATGCTTTCCGGTTCTCACGGCGGCAATTTTTCCCCCGATGAGTGTTTTAATAAGTTTAGCCTTTTCTTCTTTGGTGATGGCCATTGGCGTCTCCTTTTTCAAACATTAAGAACTGAATTTAGAATACATTGCTAGTTTTTTATGTCAACAAATTAGGTATGAATTCTCATTTCTGGTAATTTTAGGCAAATGGAAACGCGCGACTGGTTGGTCGCGCGTAGCGGCGTTTGCCGCACTTCTTCTCCTTCGTTAACGAAGCAGGAATGCCGTTAGGATCGCTGTTGCAAACCCCGCAAGTTTGGTGAGCGTGATGCCGCCCCCAGTGAAGCCCTGATAGAGCGATGCGACGCTGATCTGTGCGATGAACATCAGGAGTAAGAGAGAGCTGAGAGCCGCGGGTGCTTGGTTCATAATTCCCGTGGTGAAGCTCAGCATGCCGATCGCGCCGAAGACACCGGCGAGTGCAACCATGAGCCATCTTGCCGTAAAGAGGGAGCTCGTACCCTCCATGACGGCGAAGGGCAGTACTCCAATCAGGACCATGATGGAGAAGACCGCCGATGCCATGTTGCCGCCGAGGCCGCTTCGGTTCATGAAGATCGGCCAGAAGGTGAACGACGCGCCTGCGAGTAGCATCAAGAGCTGTGACTTGTTCATGTCCGACCCCCGTTGTTGTATGTGAAAAAGCTTATAAGCATTATACATCATCAAATAAATAAAGTCAAGTAAAAACAGCCGAAATGGCTGTTCATTATTTTTTACCTCACTTCAACAAGATATGTTACGCACGGCGGTTCGTCGGTCACTCCTGCAAAAATCATGAAGACAAGAGAACCTTTTTGGTTACCCCGCCAATTTTTGCGTAGCCGTTCAAGGCTATATGTTTTGTGGACTTTGTCCAGGCCAGCCGCGACTTGCTCCAAGTCGGGGTAAAAACGGCGAGGATCTTTTTTGAGTTCTTCTGCTTTTTTGCTTGAGCCGTTGCAGACGATGAATTTTGTGTAATTGGGTTCTATGGGCGGGAAGTCAAATGATCCGATGGGTATTTTATATAATCTCCAGCTCCGTACCCGATAGCTTTTTTCCCAAGAATTTAGTTCTTTGCCGTTGACTATACGCGTAGCCGCGTTGCGCATTTTATCGCTCTGTCTCTCTTCTTCAGTCCGGTGGAACATGATGAAATATTTGAGACATGTATTCGCATCCATTTCCGCGCTGCCACTCAGGTAAGTTTGTGCAATTACAGTTGTGTCCGCCGTGCCCTCAAGGCCAGGTATGTGTATTTCGCACCATCGGACATCAAGCACTTCGCGCGTTGGGTCAGCGCCGGGTTCGCATAGCGGGCAATATGCGCGCCTAATATTAGAGGGGTCGGGGAGATAGTCCGGCATTTTTACTCCTCCTTTTTAAAGATCTGTTTTCTTGTGAATATCACTAATTTAAAAACATTTCAAGGTTGCTAAAATTTTTAAATTCATTCGTCAAAATTTTTGTTTCGCAAAAACTTAGGCGGATAAAAAAACCGCAGGCAAGAGCCATGCGGATTAATTAAATAGAGCTATCTTACGGTTCTCTGAAGAAATGCCGCGAAAAATTCAAGGTCTTCTACTGTCGTATCAAAAGAGGTCATCAAGCGAATTTCGCCACGTTCCTCATTCCATACATAAAAGAAATATTCTTTCTGTAGGCGCGGGATAATAGCTTCTGGAAGAATCGCGAAGACCGCGTTTGCCTGTACTTTTTGGCTTATCTGTACCCACGAAATCGCCCTTAGGTGCTGAGCCAAATATTTTGCCATTTGATTTGCATGAGCCGCGTTTTTTCGCCAAAGGTCATTTGAAAGAAGCGCGGTAAACTGCGTGGAGATAAAGCGCATCTTTGAAGCGAGCTGCATACTCTGCTTGCGGATATATTTAAAGTTTGCCGCAAGCGACTTATTGAATAAAACTACTGCTTCGCCGTACATCATGCCATTCTTAGTTCCTCCGAATGACAGAGCGTCAATGCCGGCTTTTCCGGTAATGTCATCCAATCCTACTCCAAGGCTACTTGCTGCATTCGCAATCCGCGCTCCGTCCATATGGACGAGCATGCCATTTGCGTGAGCGTAGTCAGTAATTGCCCTGATCTCTTCAACCGAGTAAAGAGTGCCATACTCGGTGGCTTGAGTGATAGAAATTACCTTCGGCTGTACATGATGTTCATCTCCGGCTCCGTGAATCTGTTGCCGGATCTGTTCCACTGTAATCTTTCCAGCAGGTGAAGGAATCGGCAGTAGCTTGCAACCAGTGAATTTTTCGGGAGCACCGCATTCGTCTACATTGATGTGGGCAACAGCAGAGCAAATTATTTCGTTGAACGAATCCGTCATTGCTTGCAAACACAGCACATTGGCAGAAGTGCCGGCAAAAACAAAGAAGACGTCTACGTTCCCAAAATGCTCTTGAAACTTCCGCTTCGCCTGTTTAGTCCACGGATCGCCGCCATATCCTATAGCATGGCCGACATTTGCCTCTTCAATGGCTTTCAAAATATCAGGATGGACACCGGCGTTGTTATCGCTTGCAAATCCTCTTAGACGCGCCATCTCCGTCCTCCATAAAAGTAAATGTGCTAAAACAAAAATAGCACATCAGTGCCATTTCGTCAACCCGCTTTAAGCATATTGAAAATGTCTAGCTCTTTTCTATCTCTACCAAATGGTTAGGAACGCTGTACCATTTTTTGTCATCTTTGACTTTTTTTCTGAATTCACGAAATTTAGAATTTGTATGGTCTTCAGCAACAACCGCTCTGAAAGATTTTCTCAGTTCCGGCTCTAAGCTCTCAAGTATTATTCCTAGATTTATTTTTGCCATAAGAGAAGCATATCATACCGCTTATAATTCGTCAACGATTTTTGGCGTGCTTCGTTGTTTCAAAAACGCCCCATAGGGGGCGTTTTTGACGCGTTAGACTTTGTTAACGTTTTTGGCGTTCGGCCCTTTTGGGCTGTCGGCTACTTCAAACGTCACTTTGTCGCCTTCACGAAGGTCTTTGAACTCACAATTTTTGAGCTCGTTTGAGTGAAAGAAAAGATCTTTTTCTTGTCCCTCGCGAGCAATGAATCCAAATCCCCGGTCGGTAAGTCGCTTGATTGTTCCTTCTTCCATGCTTTTAGGTGTTAATTTAATAAGTTCTCAAATACAGAATGCTGATTTAATAGTAAACTCGACGTTGTTTCCTAAATGTTACAGCCCTGGTTTGGTCATGCCAGTATAGCGCAAATCAAAAATTATGTCAATGGTTTGTATGCGTCCACCACAAGCGGCTTGTCGCTTGTGTAAATTTAGAACCTTGGATTAGATAAAAATGAGAGAATATATAGGGTAGATTGCCTTTTTTGCAAAAATGAAATAGGGCAGTCTCCCGAAGGAAACCGCCCTTGATGCTGGATTTATTTTGCCCACCAGAGAGTATCAGTATCAATTCCTGCCTCCATTAGTTCTCGCTTCTGGACGAACACCGGAAACATTCCGGGAACTGGTTTACCCTCGATGATGTCGTAGGCAACATTGCCCATACGCTTTGTCTTCCATCCGATTGACTCCCAGGAACTGTGGGGGTCATCGGAAATTCTATCCCAATCATCGTCCGAAGCATTGGTAAGGAACACTTCACCGTCCTGGAGTTCGGGATGGTTCTTCCAAACGTCTGGTATCTTGCTATGCTCCATCTGCTCCTCCTTATGTGTCAGCATTAGTTACCAATTCAAGTTGTCCAAATCATAATAGCACGCATCGTGCTATTATGTCAATGGTTTATTACGGCCCAAAATCATATGAATCAGAATAAGCTATTGATAAAAAAATTTGTTCATGGTACATATAAAATCAGTTAGCTATGAAGACGGGGGGGCGGGATAATGAAAACCATTATTGTCGCGATTTTGTTCGCCTTTGTTCTTTTAAATGCATTGGCGGTATACGCGGATCATCAGGGTGCGTTGGGCAATACGGTTGTGACGCCGGATGTGCCAAATCTCCCTAATTTTACGAAATCTCCATTTTTTTTGGTCGTTGACCATGTCGTATTTCCGAGCAGAGTTCACCCTGAATGGCCTCAACTGCCGTTGGCGATTTTCATGAGCAATGAGAAGAAAAATGATTTCATCGGCGTGTATTACGATGACAAATCTATCCGTTATGCCGAGTGGGCGACTGACACCGAAGCGGGTCTAGCAGTGATAAGGGGATACTGGTATATTGACGGCAAATTCGTTTTTGATAAAGAAATTCCCGGTTAATTGTAGCAAAAACAAACAGGCGTCATAATATTGAGATTAAAGACCCGAGGCAAATCGGGTTTTTTTAATGTCACTTTTATTATGCATTGATAAAATTTATACTAGGAAAAAATATTTTTTCACTTTTATCCTACTGTTGTTTTCAATGTGCCTAAAATAAAATAGCATCTGCGCGCTACTTTAGGAAATACTTCGTTGTGTTATTACACTATATCGTAAAAATTAGACCATTGGAGAGAAGGGCGGGAATTAAATAGGGGATTGGGGGCGATTTTCCCCTTTTCCGATGAAAGTTCCTATGAGGCCGCCGACAAGCGAGGCTAAGATATTTAACGCGCCAAAAATTATTGCCATTGCCGGTATTAAAGCAATAATGCCAAGGCCGATTTTTTGTGTTGACGGCAGTACAAGGAAAAGCCAAAAGGAAAAAGCCGCGACTCCGAGGCCAAACAAAAGCGATATGATGAGTGATAAATATCTTTTAGTAAAGAATCCGACGGCAAATGCTCCTGCGAATGAAATCCCCATGAGCGCAAGAAAGATATTGTTCATTTTATTTTTTATGTTGTTACAAACGCAGTTGGTCTTTTATAAATTATTCTAGACTATTCTACTATTCTACTATTCGCGCGAATTAGAGAAGAGAAATGATACGGCTGGCGACCACTGGAAGAATGTTTGATAGGCGATAGAACATCTGCAGGCCCCGTTGGTCGCGCTCAACAATATCGGCGGCCGAAAGAACTCCAAGGTGTTTGGAGGTAGCCTTTAATGACAGTCGAATGGCCTCGGCAATATCCCAAACCGGCGCCTCTTTTTCACGCTTTAAGTGCTTAAGTATTGCCAGCCGCCGCCGGTTGGCCAGTGCCTTAAGTGGTCGTTCAAGTTCTTTCATGTTTTAGATCGTTATATAAATATAAATTGTGATATATCAACCATATATCATTGTATATCACAAACAGAACTATTCTACTATTCGCGCGAATTAGAGAAGGGGGGCGCGAATACTGCGGGACTTGTTTTGGGGTCGGCATCATGTTTTTGCAAATAAAAAACACCGCAGAAAGCATCGTGCGGTGATGAATGAAATTGTTTAGTCGTCCCAGATTACACCGAGAGCGACAATCCATAAAATCAACAGTACCATTTGGAGAAAGCCGAGGAACCACGTGAAAAGTCCAAAAAGAATAAGATTTTGCCAGTATCCTTCTGGGGAAAAGAGGTATCTAATGAGAAGATAAAACCACACCGGAACCAAAGCTATGGCTAATGAGATAACCGACAAGAGAATTTTGACCAAAGCATTACCAATATGTTTTCTACCCTGCGACATTTTTCGCTCTCCTTGGGTTATTTAGTACGCTGTCAGTGGACTAAAATAAAAATAGCACAGCAGTGCTATTTGTCAATGGTTAGATAAACTCACCCGAAGGCGATTTCTAAACAAGGTCTGTGCAACCGTCAAAGCGGGTGAATAGGTTGCGTTTTTATATAAACGGTGTTACATTTTATATAATACAAATGACAAAAGGGGGTTTTATGAAAGTCGTGAGGCGTGCCACGGTTCTTCTGTTGGTTCTTGTCTTTTTTTCTGGTTGTGCCACTGGCGCCTACTATTATCCAGCTCCTTATCAAGTTTATCCTCCGGCGTATGTAGTGCCCCCGATAATCTATTCGGTGCCGGGTGTTCCTTATTATTACTATTATTATCCTTACCAACATCATCATAGGCGTCATTTTCGTTAAAGCTCCGCAAAAGGGGCTTTTAATTTACAAACTGCCACAAAGGCAACGCATAGCGCTGGGTTTTACAAAACCCGGCAATTGCATATGCTCTTTTATATTCATGCGCTTGTGGTATTCTTTGTTAAGTAACATAAAGAAAGGATATAACTATGCATGAGGCCCTGAATGAAAATAATAATCCTTATCGGCAGTATAAAGAACTCGGCGGCATTATTAATAAGGGAGATTATGAAAGCGCTCTTGCGAGAGCTCAACATTCTCCGACTCCGCCAAAAGATGCGCTGATAGAACAAGTAAAACTCATGGCAGAGTTTGCGGGAATAGAGTTACACAACACAGAAGATGTCATTGATCAAAGAACTATCCTTTATGGAATATTACGCACCGAAGCGAAGCCGAAAGCTGTTACGCATCACCATAGCCAAATGTCTGATCAGCGTTTATTTGCGGAAGCATTGCGAATGTCGGGGGACACGGATGCGTTGAGTAAGCTGGTAAACACATATCACAAAGCCGGAACTTATTGTCCAATTTGCTCGAAGGTAGTTGCGTCTGGCGAAGAATGCCGTTGATCCAATAATATTGTTACACCGCACTCGAGTGCGGTGTTTTATAAAAAATTTCCCCCCCGCTAGACAAGTTTATAACCATAGATTGGATAAGAACAGAGAAGATTTGAAATTAATTCTTTTGTTTGCATAAAAAAAGACCGTAGGCGAGAGCCATACGGCGCGTTAAAATCATCAGGCCTATTCTCCTCAATCGGATTCCTTATGCGACTCTTGGCGAAGTTTGTCCAGGTCTTGCTGTAATATGATTGGTGGATCCTTTTTCAGGATGGCATTAGCAATATATCGTAGGCGTTCTTTTCCGAAGTGCTTAAGAATGCGGAGGGCTCGCAAGTATTGTTGTCGTAGTAACATACCGGCGTTAACTTCTAAGATGTTCAGTTGTACTTGACTTACACTAAATTCTTTGGTGTTATTTATTGCCATTGGCCCGTAGTGTTTGAAAATGAGATGCCCTGATCCTGTATGGGCAAGATACTCTTTGGCTACTTCTGTAGCTTGTTTCAGGTCGGCATCTCTTCCGTGTCCCGTGGAGAAACCAAAAAGTTCTTCCGCGGCATATCCCCCCAAAGTAGTTGCTAAACCATCCTTAATATCCTGCTCGTTTTCTTGATGTTCCCAAGAGAGGGCGCTGATGGTTTTTCCAAGGCTATCTGCGGCGGGGAGTAGTGATATCATCTGAACAGGACGACCCAGCTCCCATGCAACTGCCGCATGGCCTAATTCATGTAGTGCCATCTTTTCTTTTTCAAGGGGCGGCAAGTCAATAGCCACCATACATCCCTGCAGGGTATTTGCTATGGTTGCCAAGATATCTTGTTTAGTAATCTTTATCGGTCCTAGCTGTAGTTTTGGCGTTAGGCGTCTGCGTCTACAGGCGCGAAGATACACTTCTTCAACAAAATCTCTAATTACTGCTGGTGTGAGGTCGGGTATCAGATGTACAAGAGGCTTAACATCAATATGCCCGTGTAACTTTTTTTTGAAGTAATGCTGAAAGAGACGGGCTTGTTGTCTTTTTGTTGGATGAGTAAATTGGATTTGGATGCCGAGGCGTCCTTTGCGAAGTAGCTGTTGATCAAAAATTTCAGAGGAGCCTTCAGCCTTTAGGTCGTGGGCGGTCGCGGCGACAACGAAGACGCCTTGCTTATTTCCCCGCAATCCATCCAGTTCTACATAGAGTTGGTTCAACGCCTCTTTACCGGCGTTTTCAAGAAATGAATCAAATTGAGCCCAGAAGAGGATTACGGGCCGATAGGTTTTTTTAGCGTATCTATGCGCTTTAGAAAATAAAACGCGGATGTCTTCTTGTATGAATGTATCTTCATCGGGCGAACGGGGGAAGTCTCGGACATACACATATCTTGCTTTTGTTTCCGTAGCAAGCAGGCGAGCCGTATAAGTTTTACCGGTGCCAGGGGGGCCGTATAAAATTATGCCAGAATAGGGCTCTACGCCAAGTTTCGCGTATTCTCGAAAGTATTTGAGATAATCAATAGTTGGCTCAAGCATTTGCAGTACTTGTGCGATATCGCAGAAATCATTACGCGAGACTGGTTCAAAGCGAGATTTTTGACGGAATATAAACTGGCGTTGTCGCTCGCGAAGCGACGATTTTCGTTTTGACCGCGTTGTCATCGCTGTCTTCTATTTTGTTAATGAGCATTTTATCCAATTCTAAGGGCTTGGATTGGACCTGTCAATTGCTCGCCTAAAAATAAAAAGCCTACTCGGCGTTAGGTCTGAATTTTATCAACTTCTCCGGCGGCCCGCCGCAGATAGTTACTTTTTAAGCAAAATAAAACCGCCCATCAAAGATGTTTTATTTTATAATTTTAGAATTCTGCGCACTGTGAACAATGGTAGGACCACTTTTGAGAAGCAAAATGAGTATATTTATATATCAGATTTGATATGCTACTATCTCATAGTAGATCTTTTAGAATGTGGGGGGTTAAAATGTCGGAAGCGGTAAGACTATTTGACCTGACTAAAAGAGATTATCCTAACAAACGAGGCGATGTGTTTAGGGGCCTGCAAGTATTTGAATGTTGGGTATGCGGAGCTTTAAGCAATAGGGTTGTTATGGGTGGCTATCCTGGATATGGAGTAAGAGTTGTTTGTCCGAATAGTTCTGAATGCTGGCACCACGAACTTAGAAGTAAGATGAAGTGGTTAGATAAACCTCATCCACAAGCATATAAAGATGAGGTTAAAAAAGAGATTGATGATATGAAGAAAGAACATCAAGCAGATGTGAAAGACGACTTGGAAGGAAATCCCGATATGACACAAAAACGGTCAATAACGAACACTCGCTCTTTTAAGTTAAGTAGTGCTTGTAAACATCTCTTAGAATAGAAAACCAAGCCAGCACAATGTGTTGGTCTTTTCTTTTAAAAGTTCTAACTCTACGAGGGGTATAAAAAATAACCCGCATAAAATTGAGTTATTTTCAGGTACTCTCCCAAATGGATAAGTTCAGAATTCTGGATTGGAAAGAGATAAGTAGGGGATTGTAAGCGTTAAGTTTTATAAAATAAAAAAGCACGGGTTGAGCCCGTGCGGATATTATTCTCTCGTTGGCACATATACCAATTCGAGTGTTTGCCAAGTTCCTGATTTGGTCATGTATTCGATAACACTTATTCCGTAGCTCTTTGCTATCTCCATGCAAGATGTGTTATCTTTTCTTGATTTTTCTTTACACGGGCGTGAAAGAACGAGGTTTTTATTTTTCTTGCGGCGACCAATCACCGTAAGTTTTGCACCCCGGAGGCGTCTTCTATTTCTACAACGGCTAATGGCATGATGTTCAGCATGCATACCTTCGCCTTTTGGTCCGCAATGATTCCAACCCCAAGAGAAGATGCCATGGCTGTTGCTGATAACAGCGGCGACCTGAACTTTACAAGTAGATCTCTCAAGAAGATCAGAGGCAAGTTCTCGAGCGTCTCTGTTGGTATTCAATTTTACACTCCGGTGCAAAAGCTTTTTCGTTTAAATTAAAATAGCACACATTATGCTATTTCGTCAACTCCGCACTGTGAACAATGTTAGAACCATTTTTGAGACGCAAAATGAGTATATTTATAATACCTGATTTGAGACCCGAAGCGTTGAGGGTATGACTTACTCCACCTTGCCACTCACCACTTCTTCAAAAATTTAGCATCTTGACAAAATAATATAGGCGTATTACTAATACATCAAACAGTTTTTTCAAAACAAGGGGGAAACGATGCTTCTAAGCGACTGTGATGTTGCTTATGGGAAAAACATTTATGAGACCGATGACGGTTTGGAATTATTTAAGCGTTTTCAGGAACAAGCTCCTTCAGAGTTTTCCAATGCACTCTATATCTGGATTTCTGACTTTGCGAAAACAAGCGGACTTTCTAAAGACGAACAGCTGATTAAAATCCGCACACTCATGAGAGTTCTGTCCCTACCGCTTGGGGTATTTTACTCTATAAACAAGGATGGCTTTAACGCTATTACTAAACAGAATATTACCAATCCAGTAAGAACTTTTAGTGGTTTCGGTCTTTCTGGTAGTGGTGTTACCGAAGAAATGATGCACGAGATGTTAAAGTCAATCCACCCAGATTTTAGTGAATACTTGAAAACAGCTCTCCAAGAAGCGTCGTTACCAGACTACCTTCATCGCATCGTCTATTGGGTAACTTTTGCTCTAGTTGAAGCCTTGGGCGGCTCAACACACGAACTTTTAATGAAGGTTGCAGTCAAAAGTTAGAGGATAAACAATTTTTCTTTGCCCGACATCTATCGGGTTTTTCTTTTACCCCACCCCGCTACTCACTATTTCCTAATAACTTTAGATTCAAAATCTTTTAGTATTACAATCTCCATATCCTGTGGATGTTTTTCTTTCAACAGTCTTACTATATCCTCCTCGCCGTTATAGTGAGCAATTACCTTTACGGGGAGAATAGCTAATCCCTCAAAAATATCATCCGCACTATTTGAGTAAAACCATTTTGATAGCACGTATGCCCCCGCAGAAGAACCAGCAACGGTTTTTCCGAGAATCTCTTCTGAAAAGTTGGGGTATTTTTTCAACGTATCAAACAGTTGCTGCGTTTCTCCACCACGCATATAAATAGCCGAAGCACCTTTTAGCTGTTCTATAAAATTTTCCTCCAACGCAATGGTATAATTCAGCCTTTTTCCTTCACTATTCTTAATTAACGCTGCTTTGTCCTGTGCAAACAATCGTTCGCATTCTTCTTTCTTCCTTGAAAAATATATAAGAAGAACTGTTGAGTTGTTAGGAATGTCCTTTGTTATCTCTGCAAAAAACTTAGCGTTTAATGGATTTGAATCGCTGGTGTAGCCACCGTGGAGAATAAACTTGATCATATAGTTCATTTTACCTCATTTTCCTCCGCATCGCATTTGTTGCAATCAGGTTTTCGCACAGCTATTATTAATAGTAGTTCCTACTTAAGTTTTTGGGAAGGTGATATATGGAAAACGATGAGCGCTTCCAGTTTTATTGCCCCCGTTGTGATAAATCAGCATCTGTTCATGAAACTCTCAGAAGAGATTACGCCGCGCAAGCACTTAGAACCCCCTACTTTCTCTGTGGAGAGTGCCGCCTCATGTTTATTAGCAAGCAACTCGTAAGAAAAGTGGTGAGCGAGTGGTGGCACGGGAATAAATCGGCCCGGGAAGCTTCTTTCAAATACTTCTATGACGAATCGATGAAGTATCTGTATGGAACTGTATTAAGTTATCATCAAGGAGTAGGTTACAAATTGGCTCGTTTCAAAAAAAGACAGCCCCAATAATAAGGGGCTGTTTCTTTTACCCCCACCCCGCTACTTACTATTTCTCAAGAAGTTCTAACTCTCACGGTGGGTATAAAAAACAACCCTTTATTCAAAGGGTTATTTTTGTAACTCGCCCTGCTTGATGACTTTAGAACATTTGATTGGGCGGAAGAATACAAATATCCTACCGTGGTTTTAGATCAGATGAAAGGATTACTGGCCAAGTACGAGAACCTGTAACGCCTGACCTGCCTGCCGGCAGGCAGGTTTCCCAGGTGCCTGCCCGTCCGTAGCCTCGTGCGAAGGCGGGGTTGCCCTTGCCTGCCCCGTAGTGAGCTTCGCTCTACTACGGGGGTGGCTCGCCCCGTTAGATATAAAATTATCTAACGGGGCGAGCTTTGTCCCAAGAGTAAGAGCTTTGCACCAATTGAGAGACTGACGAGCCGTAAACCCCCACACCAAAGTTTTTGGTGTGGGGGTAAAACCAAATTTGAGAGCGTGCCTGCCCGTCCGAAGCTTTAGCGTAGGAGGGGGACGATTTGCTTAACTTAAGCAATGTTAAGCAAATTATCACGAGTCATAATTATACTGATCTTAAAACCCTCCAGATTTCAACCATCGCCAAAGTATCAAGGTGACAGTAATCTTTTAATGCTTGTATTTTCATATTTTTATCATCCTCAGAATATTCCCCGGACACAATACGATTCCAAGTGTCTGAAGCGGTACCACCTTCTTGAATATGCATG
>JAUSHI010000007.1:0-117725 GCA_030648055.1 bacterium
GGGGAAGAAAATTTTTTAATCCAAAGAGTTAAGAAAGGAGAAACACCGAAGACGGTGATTTTTTGTTACCCTTGACACAAATAACAGAATATGCTACGTTTATGAGAGAAAAAAGGCCGAGTCATAGCGACTTGGTTGCACATTTCAAACCCAGAGAAGGGAGAGTGGTCACAATGAGAAACTGTCTGAAAAACCCGGTAGCATGGCTTTTCATCACCATGTTCGTCACCATGTTCGGTTGGTACATCGTGGTACCCGTTTCACTTCTCATCGCCGACAAGGCGGAGGAGCGAGTCGTGGTGCTGAACGACCAGAGTCGTTCGATCTTCATCGAGTGGGACACGAAGCGAGTACGACTGCCCGCAGGCATGATGCCCTCCGCACTATTCGAGGAAAACGGCAAGGTTCGAAAGAACACCTACTTTCCACCAGCTCGATTCATACCCAAAATAATGGTTATCATCAAAGATGCCACGCCCCAAGAAACGGCCCTCTATCGGCAACTGTTCCCCGCCAAGAGCTAGCGATGAAACGCATCGTTTCGCAATGCCCGCCATGTCTTCGGACCTCTGGCGGGTTTCTTCTTTTTGATTTATTCTCTGATTTATCATAAAATACATTTGTATTCGCTTTGCGAATTCTTGGATTGAATGCCGCCAAAGAAAAACTTGCTTGTCCGCCGTAGCTCGAAGAGCGTAGGAGGGAAATTGTCCCCAGTAGTAGAAGCTATGCTTCACTACGGGGCAGGCACCGGTGCGACTCCTCTCCTTCGCCAAGGGCTACGGCCGAGCAATAGGCCGCCGCCTTTCCGAATTTTCGCGGGCCTTCGCCTCGCCGAAGTGGCTTCGGCCACGCAGGCGGGGGGAATTCCTCGTCCACGACCGCAGTCGGGACGAAAGCGGTTTGGACTAATTCAAGAATACTGCGCCAGAAACATTTTGATAAAATAGGCGACTTTAATTTTATAAAAAGAAAATGCCCCTAATGTTATTTTGTAGGGGCAATTTATTCAAAAATTTACTATTAAAACCAATCAACAGGAAGTTCCATGCCACTCGGCACCATTCCACGCTCTTTAAGAAAGGGCATTATGACTTCTTCTGCCGCAACGATACCCGCGCCGAGAAGTTCAAAACGCGATGCGGTAGATGGCGCGCCATATGCCTTGCGTTTTACCTTCTGAAAGATAGAAAGCTTGGCTGGAGGATTAAGGCGGCACACATTCACGGGCCGCTTGCCGGAAAACATGTAATTACCATGCTCTTCTTTTACCCGTTTGCGAACTTCATCGGACACATCACCGTCGGTAATAATCTTCTCAACATTTTCTAAAACCTTTAAGTTTGCATTGATATTGCTTAGCCACCTAAGGTCGCCGTCGGATTCATAAAGATGCGCCATTTCCGAATAACGAATGTCTATCTCGCCGATCATATCAAGCTTATTGATGGGAGAGAATTTTTTGGGAACCGTCTCAATTACAACGATATTTGAAAAGCCCTGCTCAATGGCTTTGCGAACCGGAATGTTCGTAATAAGGCCGGGGTCCACAAATTGATATTCTCTCTCTTTCCACGAACACGCCACCGGCTTCCAAAAAACAGGTATCCTCATCGTGCCCAGAATCACCGCACGGAAAAATTCCGCGGTCATTTCTTTGTCGTGATTTGAAAACCATAGCACTTCTCCAGAAATCAAATCTCCAACGGCAACCCAAATCCTGATGGGAGAGCGCAATACTTTATCAAAATCAGTCTCTCTGTCAATAACTTCATTTAAGGCCTTCTCACTAAAAATTGCTTCAGCGCCGAGAATGGGCCACCTTCCCTTTTTCAACGGCTCAACAAAAAGGGAGTAATAACTAAATTTATAAAGTTCTTTGGGTTTAACCGTAAACCATATTTTCTCAAGAGATGATGCCTTGCCCTGCGCGAGCCCGATTGCGTTTGGCGCGCCCCCCGAATCGGCGAAAATAGCGCTTGGATATCTGTCAAGCCTTTCAGAGGCCACAAGAGACGGAATCTGAAACATGCACCTTTCCGACCCGCCGCAAAGGCAATAGGCCAAATTATCAATAATCCGCATGGCTATTCACCTGCTTTCCCAGAAATTTTCAACGAACTCTTATTACTTAGATTACATCACAAATTCAAAAAATCTTAAAGAGGGCACGCTTGACCCCCACACCTAAAGCCATAACTGCTCTTATGCAACTTATTTTCATATTATCTAGGAACAATTCTTACTTTAATAACAGAAATGCGACTTAGGTGTGGGGGTTGACTAATTTTTGTGCTTTGTGCTACGCTCACATTAATCCGTTCCAAAGACAGCCAGCATATTCCGGACAGCCGGAATTAGGCCAAGGAACCACGAGCAAAATTTGAAGAAAAATGGTGCCGAGGATCGCCGAGGAGGCTTCAAACTTTTACCGAAATGTCTTTGGTGCGGTCAATAAAAGGCCGCGTTTTTAATTGCGCAAAAATCCGCATGATAACAAAAAAGCAAAAAGAAGAAATTGTCAGCGAGCTTTCCAAAAAATTCGCTGAAGAAAAAATAGCAATTTTTTCAAAAATTCACGGAGTATCGGTCGCCAAAATTTCAGCGTTCCGCAGGGAACTTAAAAAAATAGGCGCCGAACTTAAAATTGCTAAAAAAACTCTAACCCAGCGGGCAATGGACGCCGCGAATATAACGGCCAAGGTAAGAGAATTAGAGGGTGAAGTCGGCGTTATATTCGGCTATCAGGAAAACCAAGCCGAAACCGCGAAGCTTACCCAAAAATTCCAAAAAGAAAACGAAACGTTTAAAATCCTGCTTGGTCTCTTCGGCAAACAAATTCTTTCACGGGAACAAGTGCTTATGCTCGCCAAACTGCCGCCGCGCGAACAACTGCTTGCCCAGCTTGCCAGAATACTTATCTCTCCGATCCGGAATCTTATGAATGTTTTAACAGGCAATCAGCGAAATTTGGTCGTATTACTTAATAAAATAAAAGATAGTAAATAATAACTAATATATTTATGGAAAAAGAAAAAATAATCACAGCGATTGAGAGCATGAGTGTCATTGAAATCGCGGAACTTGTAAAAGCTTTGGAGGAAAAATTCGGCGTATCGGCCGCCATGCCCATGATGATGGGTCCCGCCGCGGCGGGTGGGAGCGAAGGAGAAGAAGCGGGAGCGAAGGAGGAAAAAACATCTTTCAATGTTGAGCTTACCTCGGCCGGAGGACAAAAAATTCAGGTAATTAAAGCACTTCGCGAGCTTACCAGCTTAGGCCTTAAAGAGGCCAAGGATTTGGCTGATGCCGCGCCGAAGATAGTAAAAGAAGGCGTTGATAAAGCCGCCGCTGATGAAATGAAAGCCAAGCTTGAGGCCGCCGGCGCGACAGTAACAATAAAATAAGAAATTTAAATTTAAAAAATCTCCCGGTTTTCCGGGAGATTTTTGTTTTTACGTTTCTAAATTTTCAAATATTTTCTTACCGCAAGCGCGCTTGAGCCAACTCCCAATATCACTCCGGTCGCGGCTATTATCAAAAAGAATTCATAAAAATTGGAAATGAAGTAACCAAAAAGATTTATGCCGGGAAGCAGAAAAGAAACCTTGGGGGAAGCGGCCCAAATAATAGGCAAAAATAGAAAAGAAGTTATAAGGGCTGAAAATCCGCCGTGCATCAAGCCGGTAACGAGAAACGGGCTCCGCACAAACCAATTGGAGGCACCCACAAGTTTCATGATATTGATTTCTTCGCGACTCGTATAAATTGCGAGCCGCACAGTATTAAAAGCAACCAGAACCGCGACGAAAGAAAGCACAAGCGCGATGACCAGTCCGATATTCCTAACGCCGGAAACAACCGCCGAAAGCCGCTCGATTACATCCTGATTTTCAAAATAATTTATCTTGTCAACGACATCATATTTTCTTGACTGAAGAAACTGAGCTATACCAGCGAGTTGATTCGGATTCTGGGCTCTGACATTCAGCACCGCCCCCAAAGGATTTTCGTTTCCTAGCTCATCAAGAGCTGTTGAAATAATTTCATCCCCTTTGTGTTTTTCCTTAAACGCGGCAAGTGCCTCATCTTGAGAAATATAATCAACCTTGCTAACCGTATCCCTAGCGGCAATTTCTTTTTGAATTTTCAATATTTGGCTTTCGTCAGCGCCCGGAATAAAATAAACAGAAATATCAATCTTTTTTTCGAGATCAGCCAGCACCGCGTTGGACACAACACTTAAAAGAAGAATCCCGCCTATTACAAAAAGCGCCATGGTCATGATTACGATTGTCGCGGTTGACAAAAGGCCGTTTCGCTTGAAACTAAGCCACGCATTATTGAAAACTCGCTTTAAATTAACCGTAAACATAGGTTTTTAAAAACCGATCTTCTAAAATCTTAAAAAAATGCGTTAAATATGATATTTGCCTTTTTCTTCGTCCCTGATAACCATTCCATTTTCCAAAGAAATCACTCTTCGTCCCAGGTGGTCAACAATCTGTTTATCATGAGTCGTGAGAATCACCGTGGTGCCGAGTTCGTTTATGCGCTCAAGCAAGCGTACTATATCCCATGTATTTACGGGGTCAAGATTGCCGGTCGGCTCGTCAGCCATAATTACATCCGGCTGATTCACAAGGGCTCGGGCAATTGCGACGCGCTGTTTTTCTCCACCCGAAAGCTCGTGTGGAAAATTATTCATCTTATCTAAAAGGCCCACAATTTCAAGCACCTCCGGAACATTTTCTTTTATTTCTTCTTCCGGGCGTCCTGCGGCCTCCATGGCAAAAGCAACGTTTTCGCCCGCGGTCTTTCCCGGAAGCAAGCGGTAATCCTGAAAAATCGCGCCAACCCTCCTGCGAATCCTTGGCAATTCTCTTCTGGGTAGCGCGGTTACTTCTTCGCCATCAAGAAAAATTCGCCCATCGCTCGGCCTCTCTTCGGCAATTAACAACTTAAGAAGGGTGGACTTTCCGGCCCCGGACTGCCCCACAATAGAAACAAATTCTTTGGGTTGAATCCTAATAGAGACATTTTTTAATGCCGCCGAAGTCGGATTATAAATTTTTGAAACGTTATCAAAAAAGATCATGATTTGTCTGCGAGCGTTAGCGAGTAGCTACAAATTATTTTCCTGGGTTTGGTCCTGCGAGGACCGCTTCGCGGTCTTCTCGGAAAACCCGCGAAAAGCTATTTAAACGCTTTTCGCCCCCTCACCAATTTCGCTCTCGCATATATATGATGTGTATTAAAATAAATCAGTAACCACAAATTTGTGCAAGGCGCGTGGCCCGAATAGGGCCGTCCTTTTATGGGCGAAGCGCCTTGCTGTTATGTTGTGTCGCGAAATCTGGTGCGGGGTCATGTTATAGTTTTTTCTCTGCTTCAATAAATTGGTCTAAATCTCCTTCTAAAACTTTATCAATCTGCGAAGTTTCCACGCCGGTCCTGTGGTCTTTCACCATCTGATATGGATGGAGCACGTAAGAACGAATCTGACTGCCCCATTCAATTGAAATCGTCTCGCCTTTCATCCGCGCGGTTTCTTTTTCCTGTTCTTTCAGTCTCAAGTGGTAAAGTTTTGCCCGCAAGAGCTCGGTCGCGATTTCTCGATTCCGCTCCTGCGATCTTTCCGACTGAACTGCCGCCTGAATGCCTGTGGGAATATGGGTAATGCGCACCGCGGTCTCGCGCTTCTGCACATTCTGCCCGCCAGGTCCGGAAGAACGGAAAAAATCAGTTCTTAACTCGTCAGGCTTCAACTCAACTTCTTCCGCCCTTACTAATTCGGGCATCACTTCCACAAGCGCAAAAGAAGTATGGCGAAGCGATTTTGCCGAAAAGGGTGAAATACGCACAAGCCGGTGAACTCCGTTTTCTTTTTTTAAAAACCCAAACGCGTATGCTCCCTTAATTTCTACCGATACATTTTTTATGCCCCAGCCGGACGGCCCATGAAATTCGCCCCAATGTTCATGAAGAACTTTGACCGCGAACCCTTTTTTCTCGGCAAAACGTACATACATCCTCAAAAGCATAGCCACCCAATCTTCAGAATCTTTACCACCCGCGCCCGAAAAAATAGACAGCACTGCATTCCCCTTATCATATGGTCCACTAAAACTCTTACGCGCCTCAAACCCATTCCACTCGCGCTCAAGGTCATACAACCGCGAATTAATGTCTTTATGAAGCACCTCATCCTCGCCCACCATCTCCAAAAGTTCTTTCAGGGTGTGAAGCTCTCCTGAAAAATGCTCGTATTCATTGACTTCCCGCTTTAATTCAACAAGTTCTGAGGCAATTTTTTGAGCCCGCTCGTGATCCTTCCAAAAATCAGCGCCCCCCATTTCTTGTTCAATTTTTAAAATCCGTTCTTTTGTCGCAAGAACATCAAAGACGGTCCGCCATTTGGCGGATTTTAATTTCTAACGCGACAATCCTTTCGCGAAGTTCATCCATTGCCGTTCTATTATAGCAGAAAGGCGGCAATTATTCAAACCCAAACCTGTCCGTTGCCGCGCCTTCCCATAAATAATCTTCTAAAACTTGGCCGGCTTCAAAGCGGCGTGAGAATACAATTCGTTAAGTTTTTTTATAGACCGCGGACCCACAAAACCGTTCGTCGTAATACCGTATTTTTTCTGTAATTCAATTACCGCTTTTTCCGTGCACAGACCGAATTTGCCCGTAAGACCACATTCATTTTTTGAAAACCCCGCCGGAGGATAAAGCCCTTCTTCGGCCAAGGCAGCCTGCAAAGCAAAAATATCGCGGCTTTTATCTGGCCCTCTTTTTAAATAATTCTTCCAAACGTAAGGCAAAATTGACATATTTTTTGTTATCTCTTGCGGGTTAAGATACTTTTTAACACCTAAATAAGTTTGATACGCCAATTCTTCTGCAACCAGCGGCCGAACAACAGGGCTATTAACTTGTGGCTCATATATGTAGCTATATTCAACAAGCAACGAAGCACTGGTGCGTGAAGAATTTGAGCCGACCGCGATAAGGTCCTGGTCTTCTACAACTCCCGTATTTTCCTGCGGGTGATTGCTTATCGCGAAATATCTCTGCAATTGCCCAAAGACGGACTGCGCGAATTCCATGCTGTCGTCAAAATTCGGCAGCTGCCTTTCCGGAACATAAACCGCGAACCCGGTATACTTTCCTTCCCTGTTAAATATGCGCTCCGGGTAATCGTTAAAATGCGCGTGCAAAACCAAGTCAACGCCGTTTTCGTTTGCCCATTTATTTATGCCATAAAGCTTAACCGAATTTTCTTCTGTGGCGTAGTTATGGTGAACGGTTGTATTTTTTGTAATCAATCCCCCGTTCAAAAGATTTTCAAAAGCGCTTTTTAACCGGTCGCGAAAAGATAAAATATCGGAATAATTATTTTGAAAATACCCCGCGAATTCAGGTTTATAGCCATTATTGTCCCGGGTAATAAAAACTTTAAAATGCGGATTGGCGTTAAAAAACCTAAAAAGTTTTTCGGCAACTTTTAAATTCAAGTCCGCCTCCCGCAAATTCTTGAATCTCGCCCCGCCCAGCGTTTCATTGTCGTGCCCCGGAACAATAAGTATCTTAAATTCACTTCCATTGTATTTATCTTTTAAATCGCCGTGGCCCGTATTTTCAAAAGCCAAAGAACCTCTCACCGTCATCACAAAAAAGGCGGAATAGGCGGTTATTAAAATAAACAAGGCGTTAAATTTCATATGACTTGATTAATTAACTTTATTATAACCAAAAAATCAATAGGCGGCTATTGAAGCCGCCTATTGATTCATGGGTCAAAAATCAAAAAGTCTAATTATGGAGCATATTTACGATTGCGCTTGAACCTACTTTATCAAAAATTCGTAAACTAAGAAAACCACCTTTGCCCCACTACGCCTGTGTACGGGCGGCAACAAGAGGAAACCCCTGATTGCATTACATTATTTTACTTCCTTCTCAATATCCTCAATTTCTTTTCTAACAAATTTTTCAGCGTCGTCTAAATCTTTCCGTAATTGTTTAATGATTTTTTCTTCCTCTTCAGTGAGCTGACGCTTGGTACGCGTTTTTTCAAGCATTTTAATCTGTTCGCGAATGGCTTCCTTTAATAAATCAAATGCTTTATGAAGCGCATGTTCGGCTTCGCGGATTTCCTTTCTTACTCTTTTCCGCATAGTCGCAAACTTATGCCACCAATGCCACGCCAAATACACAAGAAGAAGCACGAGCGCAATAAGCGGAATAACTACCGAAAGAAATCCTACAGCCCATGAACCGATGCGGAGAAACGCGGGTCGCTCCACCGCTATAGTGACTTTTTCGCTCGGTTCACTTCTTGCGCCTCGCTCATCCACTACTTCCGCCCACGCTGTGTAAATGCCACTTGATAATCTATCCTCGGCGACAAAAGTAAATCTTCCATCTTTGTCGCTTTTCACTGAATAACTTTTAGCTTCATCCTTTTCGTGTTGAAGAAAAATATTTACTTGAGCGTCTGGATATTTGGTTTTTCCTTTGATACTAAGAATTTCGCCGCTCGCGAGCTCCCTGGGATAATCAGTAATTGTTGGCGGTTCTAACGCCTGAATAATGAACTCCGCAGAATTCGCAAAAGAGTTGCCGGCTTTATCCACTGCTTTTGCGATCAATGTATAGCTTCCTGGCCCTAAAGCAGGAGTTTCATATCTATGGCTTCCATCATCTCGCCATACTTGCGGACTTTCGTTGCCGATTTGAACCTCATAGTGGCCTATACCAGATGTTTTGTCGCTCGCGTCAAAAATAAATTTTGCTCTAGGTTCGGTCAAATCTACTCGCCTTACTTCGGAAAGATCAAAACGGCTCGGCTTTTCAGTATCAATCTGAAAGCGAAAACGAGAAATTGATCCCCATCCCGCGCCATTACGCAAACGAATGCTAAAATACCAAATGCCATCTTCAAGTTTGTCCAATTCTTTTGAATTTATTGCCGGAATGTAAGCAACAGTGGGAACTGCGTTGGGTATTCTTCCTACAAGCAAACGGGCCCCGGTCGCATCCGCCGGCAACGCCCAAGCAAATTTGGCAGTACTCAATGGATACCATTTTGTTGGATCGGGATGCGTTGGCGACGATATTTCTGGCGCGGACGGCGTACCCGGTTCTCCTGGCGTCACTGCTTCTGGTGCCCCGGATTCTACGGCTCCTCCCAAACTGAATTGCGCGTTCCCTAAACTTGAGAGAATGTTGGTGCCTTGTCCGTCGTTAGCAAGCACCGAGCCGGAAGAAAAGTTCAGCGTGGCAACGCCAGCCGCCTTTACTCTAAAATTTACCGTAATGAGTTTTCCGTTGGCTCCCGTGAACCCCGGATTAAGCGCGATACCTTCAAAATTAACCGCGCCGGCACTGTTGGAAAACGACGGTTCCTGGACCCATAAACTAAAAATTGAACTCGTTTTTGAAAGCGATTCCACCACTAATTTATCACTGGGAAAGGAGATAACACCGGAAGCCGCATTCATTGCTTGATCCGCGCTTGAGACATATATACTCGCCGTGAAGGTAGTGCCGACTGCGTGTGTTCCCGAAGAAGGAGAAAAATATAAAGCCGCCGCTTGAGCAAATTGCGGTGCTATTATCAAAAACGTAAAAGCAAAAAAGGCAGATGCGAATATTTTTATGTACGCTTTTTTCTCCATAATTTCTTTGTCATGAATATCGCAATGACGACTCCTATTATAATAATACTCCAATTCTCGTAATTTTCGTACCAGCGAAGCGGATTCTGCGGCGGAATTTTTTCCGTTCGTATATTGCCAGCTTTATCAATCGCTTTCACAAAAACATAGCTTTTCAACTTTTGATCTCGTAATACATGCGGGCTTTCCGCTGAAGTCCACCTTGAAAACGACCCCAAAATTCTGTGCCGCACCTCTTTTATTTCGTAGCGGTCAATGCCTGATTTTTTATCTTGTGTCGCAAAAACCAAAAACCACTTACCGTCAAATATGGCTGGGTCGCGCGCAATCTCTGGCTTAAATGATTCTGGCGGTTCTTCGTCCTTTATCTTTTTCAGAGACAAAGGCAACGCTTGAGCTGTAACCGCAACCTCAAGAGGAGACGCGGAAATATCAACTTCGCTGCCCGAGCCATCGTTGCGAAGGACTTTTATGCTCTGCATTGCAATCCTGCCGATTCCTTCTTCTTTCGCCAAAAAAGTAATTTTAAAGATAAGACCTCTTTTGCCAATAAATCCGCCCGGCGTGATGCCGGAAAAAAAGATTTCGTTTGCGGCGCGAAGCGTCGGCCGTTCTACCCAAAAATTAATAAGAGAGTTCCCGTCGTTTAATTCTTTGAATTCTAAAATGTCAGCCGGAAATCGCAAAATACCCTCAATAGCATTAACGTTCTCGCTTTCCGCGTTCAAGAAAACGCCGATTTCAAATTCGGTATTCGCCTTAACTTTTCTGGTATCGGCGTCATAAAAAATCTCCGCCGCAAAAAGATGGTGTGGAAAAAGAAACGATATGCTTAACAAAATAAATAAAATCTTTTTCATATTTGATTTATCCTGTCCAATAAAATGCCATTATTGAAAAATCAACCAGATTAATTTTCCCATCTCCATTAAGATCAATGTTGGCAGGCGGCGAAGGACGCTTATACCAATAAGCCGCGATAGAAAAATCAACCAGATTTACCCTTTTATCAGAATTCATATCGCCCTTCGCGGCCGCCTTTGGAAGTTCGGCCGCGATATTTTTTGTGCCAACCGAAAAACTAATCGCTTTGCTAAAAGAGCTAATCGCTCCGTCGCGGGCCGCCTTAGATTTTGTAAAATGCTGACCCATATCAAGTTGGGTTGTATCAAAATTGTAAAGATACGCTCCGTTTGCATCCGCGTTGATTTTATTAAAAAATTCCTCGTCCGAACTCACAGATATTGTAATTTCGCCACTTGGCGCGCTTTGTCCAAAAATCGCAATGTTATCTCCGCGCTTCACTTCGCTTTTATCAACCGCGATAGTTGGCGCAATAAAAACACCGCCGATATTAGTCGTGGCGCCGCTCGTTACGCTCACAGGAAAAGTCAAAAGAGAAGACCTTATGCCTTTTGAATCTTCGCTATAAATGGCAAAAATATAATTTCCGCCAGAAAGACCGCTAATGGTCGTAGAAAAATTTGCGTTGGCGTTAGCTATCGTGGTCGCGGCTATTTGGGCATCTTTAAGAATAGTGACAGAACTTTTTGGATAAGCCCTTCCGCTAAAACTCACAGCGGTCTGTGGCGCGCTATATCCGCCACCGCCCCCGCCTCCTCCACCGCCCCCACTACTGGATGGAGTGGGCGTAGGCGTGGGAGCAGGATCGGCCTCATCATTATCGCTTGTTGACGAGCATCCCGGATCGGCAGAATAATCTGTTTTCCCGTCCCCATCATTATCAACGCCGTCGGAGCATGCCGGCGCTCCCAAAATACCAAACGAACTGAAAGTTGAGGTGGCGAAAGTAATAGTGTTCGCGGTTGTATCCACCGTGCTTCCAGAAATTAAACTCCATGAAGAATCACTGGCGCCCATGCGATACGGTTTTATTGTGCTTTCATTAAGTCCGCTCACCTCAGAATCCAAATAATGCATTACAATCGTGGGGGCGGAAGATAAGGTTGATACCGAACCTCCTGTAGTAGTAAAAAAAATGAAATCATATGGCTTACCAACAAAGCTTTTGCCGGAAGGCGGAGGTTTTTGCGACTCAAAAGTGGCTTGATCGTATTGAAATATTTTTAGTTCGAGATTCTCTGAATAAAAATTTGCCGGGAGTGTAAAGTTAACTTGCGTATTGTCAACTGCCGTAAATGTAAAATCCCCGCCACTGCTAAAAGAAAGGGTTGTGGTGGCGGTTTTTTCAGGAACAAAAGCGGAGATGGTTACTGACCCAGTTGTGGCAAAAACAAAATTATTGGCATAGAACAAACCACCCGCTAAAATAATTATTAAAAATAGGAAATTTTTAGTTTTTTTTTACCCCGCATCATATTTTATTGAAATTTGCCAGCTTGCGCTTTTTTAATAATCCAGCGGTTGTATTTTTTAAGTCCAAACCAGCCGCCCAGACCCAAAACGGCCAAGATAAGTGCAATGATACTCAACAACTGCCACGGGATAACAAAAAATCGGTAGCTTGTCTCGGCGGTTTTATTGTCGTTACCGTAGGTCAGGTTTAATTTCGCGCTGTATAATCCAAACGCAAAATTGCGCCATTGATTGCTGACGGACGAGAAAAATCCGTGGTTTTCTTCTGCGCCCTCTGCCGGTGACGAAAATACCGCGAGCTTATCCTGCCCTTTTTCAAACCACACGACCTTAAACTTACGAATGCTTCCCGGCAAAACATTGCCATTCCCGCTATTGGCATCCAGCGTTGCCGTGGTAAAACCAAATAAGTTTTTAATCTTTAGTTCGCCGGTTGGTTTCACTCGCTCACTCCCATCATTTGAAAAACGATACGCAAAAGTTATGGGGAAAAAACTCGCCACCCGACTACCTTCATCTATCTTCAAATCTAAAAGACCGCCGCCTTCTTTCAACTCGCCGGTAACGCTCAAGAGAACAAGCATGCCAAGTTTTCCGCTCACAGACACCTGTTCTCCTCCTTGTCGCCCCGGCGGAGAGGTGCCCCAAAAAATCGCGGCAAAATACCCGCCAGCTTCAACGCCTTGAGGTATTTGAATCGTGTAGGGAATTATTTTGCGCTCGTCTGCCTTCAAAACAACATTATCTTGAACAGTGACCCACGAAGCAAGCCCCTTTGTTGTGTCGGGTAAAAAATAAGGCGCGCCCGAATCGCCACGCGCTTCAAAATTTGCCGCGGAAGAATAAAAAGTTTTTGTTTCGCCCTGCTCGTTAAAAAGTTCAATTTCGCCACGCAGTGTTTGGCCCGGATCGCCTGCGATCTCCATCCTCACGGGGGAGATTGTCAAAGCCAAAACAGGCCCCGTTAGAAATACAAAACCCCCCATTACACATAGGGCTATTATTACATACGACTTTTTTGTGCAACTTTTAATCATAGATGGAAACAATTTCTAACGGGGTAAACTGAACAAAAATTTTATAATATCAAATCGCCCCGCCTTGTCCCGTTAGAGGTAAATCGCTTTATGCGATCGTAGCTATACATAAACATAGCTGCCTCTAAGGGGATTAGAAATTCGCGGTTGCGTTATAAGTTAATGTCGTGGTGTAACTTCCCGCCTCAGTAGAGCCTAAAATGTTGGCAATGTAGGAGAGGGTGCAGGAAGTTGAGTTGATTCCACTGGCAGAGCTTATAATCGTCTCACCCGTCACAAATTTATAGCTATCAGCGGTGCTGTAGCCGGTCGCGGCAGCGGCAATCGGAGCGGTACCTGAACATTCCGCGCCCACATTGGGCGTTGCGTTATCTTTGGCGTTGATGCCAAACTGTTCCGTGCCAACAGAACTCGCGGCGGCCGTTGACATAGCGGTAATTGTGTTTCCGCCCGAAGTAAGCGTGGTGCCGGAATACGAAAGCGTTAAGCCGGATGCGGCGTTCGTGGCAAGCGTAACCGTGTGCGAGCCGCTCGTAACAGCCGCGCTGGACAAAGTGCCTAAGGCAACGGAAGTAGCGCCCAAAGTGAAAGTCATTGACTCGGCTACGGTTCCTGAAACCGCGACTTGATCATCGTCCAAAATTGAAACAATGATATCGCCGGTGTCTCCGAAAGTACCTGATATACTTATTGTCTTTGCACCGCTGGTCGTAGGATTGGTGGAATTGGTGCTGTTGTAGGTGATGATTATCTTTTGAGTTGCCGCCAATGTCGCGACACCGACTCCGTCGGTTGGCGCAGTCAAGGTAAGAATACGATTTTGCGTACCAGAAAAGACCGCTCCCCAATCGCTGACACCTGGAGTCGCGGCAAGAACTTCTGTAGTTTCCGCGCCAGTTGAGGCGCCGTGAGTGAATGTAACAGTGCTTATCGTTTTGCTCGTGAAGTTAAAGTCCGCCGGGAAGGTTATTATGATAGTGTCCGTGGATTGTTCCGCGCCTGTTGGGGTAGTGAATTTAATCATATGGCTTGACAGCGTGCTTATTTTCAAACTTGACATCGTGTCCGATTTAGCGGTCAAAGCAGCGGCAAGAGCAACCTGCGAAAACGGCCCCGCAAAAATCGCAAGCATTGCCAGAATTAATCCCAAACTTACTACTGTATTTGTTTTTATTGTAATGTGTCTCATGTCTTGTTAATTAATTTCGTCTTTGTTAGTTATTTTCGTTCGACCTTATATTTACGAAAATAAAAATCCAATCAGCCATAGCCGATTGGACTCAAAATCACCCCAGTAGTAGAACGCCTTGCGTTCACTACGGGGCAAGAAACTTCTCCAGAATTTATCTGTGTAAAGAGAGAGAGAGAGAGAGAGAGAGACGGCACGATACACATATCACGTATCACAAAACACATTTTTGAGTGATTTTTGCTCATATTTTGATTTGATTGTACTACAAAAAGGGGTAAGTTATCCATAGCCCGCTATACACAAGTCAAAAATTACCAGTAGCAATATAAGTCAAAGTAGTACTATAACTCCCGGCTTCAGTGGCGCCGGTAATATTGGCAATATAAGATATTGTGCAAGTGGTGTCGTTGATTGAGCCCGCAGAGCTTACAATCGTCTCGCCCGACACGAATTTGAAGTTGTCAATGGTGGCGTACCCTGTTGCCGCCGTGGCAATCGTAGGTGTTCCTGAACATTCCAAGCCAACATTCGGTGTTGCGTTATCTTTCGCGTTGATGCCAAACTGTTCCGTTCCAACAGAACTCGCGCCAGCCGTTGACATAGCAGTAATGGTGTTCGCGCCCGAAGTAAGTGTTGAACCAGAGTAAGTTACCACTACGCCATTTGTAGCATTGGTTCCGACAGTAATCGTATGCGAACCCGTTGAAACCGCTCCGCTTGACAATGTTCCAAGATTTACAGAACTCGCCCCTAAGCTGAAAGTAAGAGTCGGCCCGCCACCGCCGCCCGCGAGCGTCACTTGAGCAACAACATCGGCTGAATTCAAAACTGTCCCTGCGTTCGTCACTCTGAAACAATACACGCCTCCGTCCGTAGCATTTGTATTTGCCTGAAAAACATACTCCACTTCGGTATATTGGTTTTGAGCCAAGGTAATTGCGCCTGATTGGTTAGAAGTGCTTTCCACCTGATCGCCGGCCACAAAAGTGTATGCTTCCGCATTTGTAAGCTGGGCCGTAGTCGGGTCGCCATCAACATAGAAACTGCTGCCGCTCAAAGTCATATCAAAATGTTCGGTTGTCGCCGTATCAGGAACCGCGGCGTAGCTCTCCCCCGAATACGCAATGTCGCAAGTGCCACTCTGCGCCGCCCACTCCAAACG
This sequence comes from bacterium, assembly GCA_030648055.1. Classification (GTDB taxonomy): domain Bacteria; phylum Patescibacteriota; class Minisyncoccia; order Sungbacterales; family SURF-37; genus JAUSHI01. The sequence goes on from JAUSHI010000007.1 coordinate 15,418, forward strand.
ATAATTGTAAGCGGAAGCGCTGCCGCCAGTATTGTCAACTTGAAAACGGAGTCGGATATTTGTGCTTTTGGCGAGGCCCGTATGCACCGCATCCTCCGCCTGCGCCCAAGTCGCCGCGGGAACTGTGTAAGTTACTAAAACATACAAAGTTGAAATTTCCGCTTTTGCGCCGCTGCCGGTAAGCACCAATTCCATAGCATTCATTCTTGTTGTATTGATGCTCAAGCCGGTAAACTGCTGGGTTTTAGTTTGATCTGCGCCACTGATGGCTTGGGCTGACCCCATTGAATCCGCAACCCCACATTCAACTGCGTCGCTGGCTATATTGATGCAATATCCTAAAGTGATGCTGGAGTTCGGATTTCCAATATCGTCTGCGCCGGCAACCGTAATATCAAGTTGGGTCACCGTAACACCTGCCGGAAGAGCGTCATTGGCAAGCGTATAGTAATCTGTCGCGGCGGCAAGCAAAAGTTGAGAAGTTTCCAAGTCGCTTGTGGGTGCGGTTGCCGAAGTATCCGCAGTATCGTCATCTACACAATCCCACTCGCTTCCAGCAGAACATCCGCTAACGATGCTAAAACCTACCGCCCCAAATCCGTTGCCGGTCGGATTGAAATAGAGTGTCTGATTTGTGTCGCCTTGGGGACCGTTATCATTTCGCCAGCGGTAGTGGTCTTGGAAAACATTGGGCAGAAGATTAAGCGTTGTCGCGCCGGAAATCGCTACAGCGGTGGCGGGGCTCACCACGCCGGCAGAAACGGTCACTTCCGTGGAAGGATCGGTAATTTCAATCTCAAAAGTATCGGCATTGGGCGCGCCGGACACAACATTTAATTGAACATAAACACAAATCTGGGAAGTGCCGACCGTCATCGCGGCATCGCCGGTTATTGCGGCTTTTTCTGAAGCATTAAAACCGACACCCGTGGCGTTAAAAGCCGTGGCGTCGCCGGGAATGGAAGCGGAACAGCTTGCCTCTGTTTTGTAATATAATTTTACATTGGAAAGATAAGTTTGGGCGACAAGCGAGGCATCCGTCTCACTAATAGTTATGGCGGTAACATTTGCCGTGCCCTCATTCCTGATAAATGTAAAGGCACCGCCCACATACTGGTTGGTTGAAGGAATATTCATATTGGCGGTCTGGGTGCCAGTTGTTCCTACTGTAATTGTTGATGGCGCGGGCTTGAGCGCCAAAGAAATCGCGCCCTTATATGTGGTGTTTGCCATCGTCACAGCCGTTGTTGTATATGAGCCGGCACTTGCTTTCTCGCCCGTTGCCAAACAATGTCCTCCTCCCAGACCTTGTGTGCTGGAGTTATCCGTTCTTTCCTGTATATTTGCCAGATCCGCGTTCGTCCAGCCAGAACATTCAGTGGTGCTGTTAGCGTTCCTACTTGTCGAAGTTATGAGAACAACCAAAGCGTCTGCTACAGAAGTTGTTGCACCGGGGATAGTACCACTCGTATCATTGGCCGCACTGTCATTTCCGCCAGCGCCCGTATCCCACGGATCACCGGAGGTTATTACTCCAGTAAAACAATGTATCTGGCCTTCGGTGTTATTGATAGAATCCGCGACTACCGGCGCGGAATCACCACCGACTGTGCGTTTCCAATACAATGCCAACATAGAAGCCGGGTCTGTGGCAGCCGTCCCTGCGCCTTGCGGCGACCACGTAGGAACTTCAACAAACCCGTTTGCTGTGGTCAGTGTAATCGCTTGGTTTTCTGATGATACGGCAAGCAGACAAACATCGTTAGCCGCCATGTCCGCGGGATACGGCGGTGTTATCGCGCCGGTTCCTGCCGTAAAAGTGCCTGATGAACGATATCCCGGCAACGCCGCCAGTGCTTTCTGAATTCCCGGCGGAAAATTGAAAATCTGCGGCCAGCCGGAAAAAATCCACGAAAAAACTAAAATTGTCACCAGAAAAAATCTGAAAATTTTAAATTTAGTTTTCCACAGCTTGGCTCTTGACATAGAATATGGGTTTGCTATACTAATAATGTCAAACCTCTCCTCGCTTCGGCGAGGGGATTTTTTATTTATAGTAAGAAATCTGATCTTTTAGCTTCTTTATATTGACATACTTGGCGCGTTCTATGAGTTCTCTGGAAACATGATGCTTCGTTGACATCACAATCACTCGTTTTTTCTTTTCTTTAAGCTCGTCGAGCAAGGGCGCAAAATCGCTATCTCCCGACATAAGAATACAAGTATCGAAATTATCGGCATTTTTTAGTGCGTCAATAATCAATTCAGCGTCGAGATTTCCTTTCCATTCATAAACATTCCTGCTAATTTTTATTCGCTTAACTTCTTTTGCTCTGACTTGATACCCAAAAGATTTTAATTTCTCCAAAAATGAATTTTGTTTGTGGTTTTCACCAACATGACCAGTGTAAAAATATATCCCTTTTAAATCGCACTCTTTTTCAAAGTATTCTTTCAGTTTCTTATAATCCACCCGCCAACGCAAAGTTTGCTGCGAGTAGAGAATATTCGCAGCATCGACAAAAACATAAACCCTGCCTTTAACGAATTGACCAATCATCAACTTTATTATATCAAGTTGATTGAAATAATGAAGCAACCGCCAAAAAATTCGCCAGCCAAAGCGAGGACGGCGCGGGATTCCTCCCCTTGAACCCCTCCTCCCGCGCCGTCCGAGCAAAAAAAGAGGCCAGCCCCGCCGCCTGCTCGTTCAGAGCAGAGCCAAGCAAATACTCTTTTCCTTTTTAGAAGAATTTTTGGGTGGAGCGCGCAAATCAGAAATGCGGAGAACATTTTTCTGCGGGGCACGCGAGCGACAGCTCGCGGCGGCGGGGCGAAGTGAGCGGATTTTGTCAGGAATTTTTGATAAAAAAGTGGGTTTGAGCGCAGTCGTAAAGATACTCCGGGATTGAACCGGGGGCCTGCACGACACTTGCCCCGCACAAAATTATTTTAGCCGATGGTCGGATTCGAACCGACGACCCACGCTTTACGAAAGCGTTGCTCTACCAGCTGAGCTACATCGGCATAAAAAATGAGCGGTGTAATTATACCGCTCATTCACGCTTTTTTCAATTCCCATTTAGTTTCGCCCGCACGCCCTCCAATACATCGCACATACCTATCTGAAAGAGCTCCTAATGTTTGAGCAACTCCATTAACATGCAAATTTGTTTTCTCCGCTATTTGTCTGGATGTGGCGACCCCGCCCAAATCTCCCAACGTGGCCAAAATTAGCTTTTGGCGTTTCTTCAAGCGTGCCGGCATTATCCCGCCTCCTTTTTAATATATGACAGAACACAAAAAGCATACCATTTCTTTATTGCCGCGCAAACGAAACTTGGCGTTATTTTTTCAACGCCGCTTCGGTATAAACATTGCTCGCGTTCCATAAAAGCCAGCCAGAAGAACCCGCGTCTTCGGAAGCCTTTATCTGTGCCCGCACTTTTAGAGCGTCGTAATAAATTCCCCTGTTGGTATCAGCACCAAGATTAAAATCCTGGAGCCACGGCCGGAGCTTTGCGTTTGACACGGGTCTAATTTCTTTCGGCGTTTCAGCGGCGGTAGTCGTCGCGTTTGTATTGTTTTTTGTCGTGGTTGCCTTATTGAAAACATCTTTACCCGCTAAAAAATCTTTAGCGACAAGCAAAGAACGATAAACTATGTCATAGGGCTGATTGGACGCAACAATCGCGATATTTTTTGAGCGATACGGATACGCGAGAGCCGCCAATCCTCTATCAGTGTCGGAATCCATATAAAAGCCGTTGTAATAATGGCTCGGATAAACCATAAACGATATAAAATCAAAAGAATTACCTAAATCCTCCATCCTCTGCCCCACGCCAAGATCGCTTTTCTGTATCGCGACATAACCAAAAAGATCCGCCGAAAGAATAATTTCCGGTTTATATGCTTTCAATTCATGGTTTATATATTGAAAGAATCCGCCGAGCGCTTCATATTTTTGCTGTTCCTTCGGCTTAAACACCGGATAAATTATATTCTTTACATCGCCATCGGACGGAAAACGAATATAATCAAATTGAATTTCATCAAAACCGTAATCTATGGCTTTTTTCGCGACTCCGGCCAGATATTCTCTGGCGTCCTGGCTTGCCGGATCCAGCCACGCATTTCTTCTGTTATCAAGCCACAACGAACCGTTTGAGCGCTTAAGCGCAATTTCCGGATGAGTTTTGGCGGCAACCGTATCGTTAAACGCTACAAGTCTGGCGATGGCCCAAGTGTTTTTTTGATGAAATTCGGAAATTAAATCTTTTAACGATTCCGGTAAAAATATGCCATCAGTTTCTTTAACATCAATCACAACGGCGTTTAATTCCGTCGCGTCAATCAAACTCAAAAGAGAATCCCGCAAACGAGTCGCCGGCCGCCCTTTGTCATTGGCAACAGCCGCGGTCATATAAACACCCTTTGCCTGCTCGGCCCGCTCGTGGGCATCTTTAACGCGCTCTTCAAGAGTTTTTCCTTTGATTTCATTTTTATCTCCGGCAATCGTTATTATATTCTGACTTGCGGAAGAATTTATAAATTTTTTAGCCAGAGAAGCTGTGCCAAAAACTGCCGCCGCCGAAAACAACAAAATACCCGCCCCCCCGACAATTTTTACCATCAAATTTGACGCCATAGCCCAATAATGCACATTTTAACCTATTTTTTCAATTCTTTAGCGGTAACCTGGCACGGGACGACTAACCACAATCATGGCCTTTTTGCCGTCCAAAATATTTTTCTCCGATCCGGTCCAATCATGTATCGCCCTAAAAAGATTTTCATAGCCGTAACGAAAGCCATCGCCCCGCCTTGTTCCGGGCTCGTTGGTAATAAATTCTTGAACTTTATCATCATACCCACGGACCACAACCATATGAAATGGCGGAGGAGTTGTAAAATAAGGATTTTTCAAAAGCGCTCCGGCCAAGGGCAAAACAACAATATTACCGCTCGCTAATTCTTTTTTAATAGCTTCAACGCTTATTCCTTCACTGCGAACTTCAACATTTTTATAATGATAAAACTCTTTTAAAATACGCGCGGTATCCGCGGCGTTCGTGTCGCGATGATAATCAAAAGTCCGGCGTTCAAAAGCGACTTGGTTTAAAATCTCGTCTCGGACAAGTTCGGGGGCAAAAGCAGACCATCCGCGCGCCCAAGCTACCGCCATCATTACCGAAACCTCCTCGCAGGCATCCTGCCAGGGCTGACTCCAATCTCCAAACGGGGCCTGGGAAGAAAATGGCACCGCAATATTAATATAAGAAGGTGGAGAATCTTCCTTTTTTTCAGTAGCCATCGCGGCCAAAGGAGCCGTTTCGTTTGTTTCCAGATTTAAAAAACTATTTACTTCATCTTCGTAAATTAAAAAAACCGAGAAAAAAAACACGGCAAAAATAATGGCACCCGATATAATTTTGTTTATTTGTTTGGCCATTTGGAATTCCTTTCAAGCATATCTCAACTTTCCAAATTTCTAAAGAGGGCGTAGCACCCTTAACGACTTTTTTGTGAATGCTCTTCCTTTTTGCTACAATTTTAAAATGGACACAGAAAAGATTTGATATGTTGTGCTGTTTAGCAATTCAGCCGCTTGCAGAAAAAATTATGGAAAAAATACATAAAACGGAGAAAGAATGGAAAAAAATTCTTGCGCCGGAACAATACCGGATTATGCGGCGGAAAGAAACCGAACCGGCTTTTACATGCCCTATACAAGAATTTAAAACCGGCGGCACTTATCACTGCGCCGCTTGTAATCTGCCATTATTCCGAACGGATGCAAAATTTGAATCCGGCACCGGCTGGCCAAGCTATTACAAACCGGTGAACCCTGAAAACACTGAAGAGCGTCCCGATAATTCTTTGGGTATGCGCCGCACCGAAGTTATTTGCGCGAAATGCAAGTCGCATTTGGGGCATGTTTTTGATGATGGCCCGCCGCCAACTGGCAAGAGATATTGCATAAATTCAATCGCGCTGAATTTCAAGCCGGATAAATCCTTCGACCCCGCTCAGGATAAATAGATAAATTCCGAACATGGATAATCAAACAAAAAAAGTAGAATCAGTCGCTTTTGGCGGCGGATGTTTTTGGTGTACTGAAGCCGTCTTTCTGGAATTAAAAGGGGTCGCTGCCGTAACTCCAGGTTATGCCGGCGGAGAAACCCCTAACCCAACCTACGAACAAGTTTCTTCGGGTAAAACGGGACATGCCGAAGTAATTCTGGTTGAATATGATCCGCAAATTATTTCTTTCGGGAAATTGCTTGAAGTATTTTTTGACAGCCACGACCCAACCGCCTTGAACCGCCAGGGAAACGATATAGGAACCCAATATCGTTCAATTCTTCTCTATACTTCTGACAAAGCGCAAAAAGGGGCGGAAAATTATATTAAAAAACTCGCTGACTCTAAAAAATACTCAAACCCGCTTGTAACCGAGCTTGTTCCGCTACAAAAATTTTATCCAGCCGGTGAATATCACAAGGAATTTTACGCAAGACATCCTAATGAGACATATTCCGAAGCTGTTATAAAACCGAAGCTTAAAAAAATCCACGAAAAATACCCGGAACTTTTAAAACTCGTGGAAAAATAGCAAACACCTTGAGCCGGGCTGAAGGATTGCCTTCCTTTGCCGAAATTGATAATCTCAAATCAACAGCCATGTTAGACAAAACCCTTGAACAATTGTTTGAATCAACGGCAAAAATACGCACTTTGCGGTTATTTTTGATGAACCCGGATAACGCGTTTACGGCTGACGAGGCCAAAAAACATACGCGGCTTTCAGGCAGGCAGTTTAAAAATGAACTCAATAAGCTGATGAAAATCGGCCTTGTGGCTACACGAATTGACCGCTTTACATTTGAAATGCCCGGAAGAATAAAGAAAGGCCGCAAAAAAGCGTTAAAACTAAAAATAAAAATATCCAGAAAAAAGGTGTTTTTTGCCGATAAAACTTTTCTCCTCTATCCGGAACTGCGAAGTTTGGTGTTTAAGATGGCGCCGGACGGACGGGGCGCGCTTCTTTCAAAAATCAAAAAACTTGGCGACATAAAACTCGCGCTCGTTTCCGGAGTATTCACGGATACCGACTCCGCGAGAGCCGACTTAGTCCTTGTCGGCGACAAACTAAAAAAAGAAAGAATTTCCAAATTCTTCAGGGGTCTCCAGGCAGAGGTAGGTAAAGAATTAAATTATGCGGTCATGACTTCGCAGGAATTTAACTATCGCTTCAACATGCAAGACAGGTTTATCCGCGATGTTCTGGATTTCCCTCACGAAAAACTCATCAACAAGCTCGGCATTTAGCTCGGGCGCATAGCTCAGTTGGTTAGAGCGTTGTCCCGATTTTGCTCCCGCACTTTGCGGGACTGCAAAATCGATGATCCACGACGGCTAAGCCGTCGGAACATTTTCACCCTACTACCTTCTACGGGCACTTAGCTCAGTGGTAGAGCGTTGCATTCACATTGCAAAGGCCATAGGTTCAATCCCTATAGTGCCCAAAACAAAAAGGTGGGAGGGCGCGGGCATTGCAAAGGTCTCTGGTTCGAATCCAGATGCGCCCATCAAAACATAAAATCCCGCCGCAAAGCAGGATTTTGTTGTTATTACAACACCATTTTTGTTTAATTCGTCAATATAGAAATTTCTGGAGAATATGTTTAAATAGGGAAACTGCGGGTAAGCAGCAAATAACGGTCTGATTTTAATGCTATACGGACTCGTAATTTTACGGCAAACATGGCAAGACGCAAAAAAGAATATCTTAGCCTCGGCGATAACGCCGAGGCACCAAAACCCGAACAATTAGACGACGAAACAGTTTTAGAACTCTCCAAAGACAAACCGGAGTTTTTTGGCATGCTCGTTGACCGCTATGAAGCGTCTTTCATAAGAGTCGCCCAGAGAATTGTGCGAAGTCCGGAAGAAGCCGAGGACGTTGTGCAGGAAGCGCTCGTAAAAATATATAGATTTGCCAATCATTTTGACAGAAAACAAGCGCGTTTCAAATCCTGGGCTTATAAAATCGTGGTCAATGTGGCCATAACCCATTACAACAAGAAAAAACACGACGCCATGCTTATACCGGAAGATTACGACCCGACCGTTGTTGAGGCCCATCGCAACCACCAATCGGAAGAAAGAAACCGAGGATTGGAAAGCGTTATTGCCTCCGCGCTTGAGGAATTGCCTGAAGACCTCAATTCTTTGTTGAAATCCTATTATTTGGAAGACAAATCCTACAAAGCCATAGCCACAAACGAGGGGCTATCAATAGGCGCTTTAAAAATGAAACTTTTTAGGGCTAGAAAGGGTCTTAAAAAGGTACTGGAAGACAGAAAAGAGGCCTAACCCTACGGCTTGCAAACCAAGTCATAAGCCAAGGAGTAATAATAAGTACAGATATGCAAAACACACTAAAAAAGCGCGTAATGCGGAGGGTTTACACGGTTTGGTTTATCAGAAAAGCCACGCCGGCGGCGGGAGAACTTGCCGGTTTTGGGCTCTTCATTAATTGGGGGCTAAAATACGTATCGCCTGAAAACATTCTTATTAACGCCTTTTCAGCGTCGGACGGACTTAATACTTTCGCGATGTTTTTTGTCCGAGCGTTCATGCACCTTTCCGATCCGTCAAAATTCGCATTAGTCTTGGGCGCGATATTCGGAATCATTGTTGTTCGCGATGTCTGGACTCAACTAAATCGTCTTATTTCCATCCGCCAGAAACTCGTTATCCCTTCATATTAATCATATTCAACTGAACAAAAAATAAACGCCGACCGACGCACCTGTCTGCAAAGACACGCAAACAAAATAGCAAAGGCCGCGTTTTAAAAAATGCAAAACCCCCGCCGATTGGCGGCGGTTTTGTTTATATGGCAAAAATACGCCAAAAACAAACAGCCAACTAACAAGCGACCGCTTGCTAGTTGGCTCTTTCCAAATGAACATAAAATAGCGAGGGTAAACACCGCTTTCTATTGCGGGGTAGACAAAAAAACCAAAGAGCTGTATACTTAGGTATAATTTATTGTAATTGAGTCATAATCCGCCTTTTGGGGCAAAAACCCAAAACAAGCTAAAGATTTAAACTTAAGCGGGAAACCACGATTTCTAGTAAAGTCACCTATTAAGAACGATTAGAACCCACACTACTACTAAATGTCTTTCAACTTTTTAAAGAATTTAGAAATATATGTGAAGATGGACCGAAAGGTCTTCGGTAATTTGGCGTTCGCGTTGTCTCTTTAACCCCTCGACGGGCTCGGGGTTAGTCCTTAGCGAAATCGAAGGGCTAAACAAAGCTTCCTAAAAATCTCATACTTCCCGCTGTTAAAATATGTCAACAGCTATTTTTCTATTTATTGTTCTCTCGCTTGGCGCCGGAATAGGCATCGGCTACATTATCCGCCAGCTTATAGCGCAAAAGCGCAAAAACTCAATTGAGGCCAGACTCAAAAAACTGGTTGAGGACGCAAAGCGCGAAGCGCAGGAAGTCACCCTTGAATCAAAAAATAAGGCGGTAAAAATTCTTGAGGAAGCCCAAAAAGAATCCAGAACCCTGACCGACGACCTTAGAAAGGCAGAAAGCCGCGTGAGATCGCGCGAAGAAGTACTGGATAAAAGGTTTTTTGAACTTGATGAGCGTCAAAAAGAACTTGAAACCAAAGTTGAGCGCGTTAAAAGCGTAAAAACCGAAATTGAAATACTGAAAGAAGAGGCCTCTAAAAAACTGGAAACTGTGGCCGGAATGACCAGAGAAGACGCCAAAACCGCGCTTATTAAGAATATGGAAAAGGAATCAGGCGAAGACATGATGGTCCGCCTGCGCAAACTTGAAACCAGCGGCCTTGAGGAACTGGAAAGAAAAGCCAAAGACATCCTTGCCTCAATAATTCAGCGCCTCGCCACAAGCACCACTTCTGAAGTAACCACGACTTCGGTCAACATCACCTCGGACGACCTCAAGGGAAAAATTATTGGACGCGAAGGAAGAAATATCCGCGCTTTTGAACGCGCGGCGGGCGTTGAAATCATAGTTGATGATACGCCGGGTGCCATAATTATTTCCGGCTTTGATCCGGTACGTCGGCACATCGCGAAGCTCGCGATGGAAAATTTGATTGCCGATGGGAGAATACAACCGGCGCGCATTGAAGAGTTCGTAGAAAAAGCCAAAATAGACATAGACAAGCAAATCCGTGAGGCAGGCAAAGCCGCGGCGTATGAAATCGGCGCTTTTGATATTGATGAACGGCTTTTGAACCTCATCGGCCGCCTTAAATTCCGGACCAGTTACGGACAAAACGTGCTTCTCCACTCGGTAGAAATGGCCCATATTGCCGGAATGCTTGCCGAAGAACTCGGCGCGGACAAAGCCATCGCCCAGAAAGGAGCGCTCATCCACGACATCGGCAAAGCCGTTGACCACGAAGTGCAAGGCACCCATGTAGAAATCGGAAGAAAAATTCTGCAAAAATTCGCGGTTGATAACCGCCTCATCCAAGCCATGCAATCGCACCACGAGGAATATCCATACGAAACTCTTGAATCAATTATAGTGCAGGTCGCTGATGCCGTATCCGCCTCGCGGCCCGGAGCCCGCCGAGACAGTGTTGAAAACTATTTGAAGCGCCTGCAAGATCTTGAAGCCATAGCCAACTCTTTTGACGGCGTTGAAAAGTCATACGCCATTCAAGCCGGACGCGAAATACGCGTGTTCGTAACGCCTGAAAAGATAGGCGACATGGAAGCAAGAAACCTGGCGCGCCAAATCGCTTTAAGAGTTGAAAATGAATTGAAATATCCGGGTGAAATTAAAGTACACGTCATAAGAGAAACGAGAGTGATTGATTTTGCCAGGTAGAAAAAATAAGTAGGCAAAATAAACAAACAAGTAGCCAAATCAAAAGTTCCAAATAAAAAGCGACCGCTTGCTATTTGGAACTTTTGAAAAACGAACCGAATCAACACATGACTCAATCTCAAGCACTATCAATCTTGCAGACTGGCGCGAATGTTTTTTTAACCGGCGAACCCGGATCCGGCAAAACGCATACGATTAACGAATATGTGGCATATTTGCGCGCACGGGGCATTGAGTCGGCAATAACGGCTTCAACCGGTATTGCCGCTACGCACATAGGCGGAATGACCATTCACTCGTGGAGCGGCATAGGAATTAAAACGAAGCTGGATAAATATGAACTTGATGCAATAGCATCGCGAGAATATGTCACAAAGCGCGTCCGACGCACCAAAATCCTTATAATAGACGAAGTATCAATGCTTCCCCCCGAAACACTCTCCATGGTTGATGCAGTATGCCGCGAAATCAAACAAAATACGGAGCCTTTCGGGGGTATTCAGATCGTTTTGGTCGGTGACTTTTTCCAACTGCCACCGATTATGAAAATAGAAACGAAAAACAGCCGGCAAACCGCGCTCATTGAAGAATCGTCTGACCGTTTTGCGTATGATTCTCCCGCGTGGAAGCGAACAAGCCCGGTTATCTGTTATCTTGCCGAACAGTATCGCCAAGACGACAATAATTTTCTTGCCGTGCTCTCGGCAATTCGGCACAATGTCTTTGGCGATGATCACTTACGCCATATTAAAACTAGAAAAATTGAGGCCCATACCGCGCCTAACGGCGCGCCGAAACTTTTTTCTCACAATGCCGACGTGGATCGCATTAATAACGAAATATTCGCCAAACTTTCTAGCGAGCCGCATTCATTTGCCATGTCATCACAGGGCCCAAGCATGCTCACCGCAACACTTAAGAGAGGTTGCCTTTCGCCCGAGGCACTTCATCTTAAGGTCGGAGCGGCAGTGATGTTCACAAAAAACAATCCAAAAGAGGGCTTTGTAAACGGCACACTTGGCACTATTGAAGGATTTAATAAATATAGCAGTTACCCAATCGTTAAGACCAGAAGCGGAGTGCAAATTGAAGTTGAGCCAATGGACTGGATGATGGAAGAGGGTGGCAAGATTCACGCACGAATAACGCAACTGCCACTTCGCCTTGCTTGGGCGATTACAGTGCACAAGAGCCAAGGAATGAGCTTAGACGCGGCGGTGATGGATTTAAGCGACACGTTTGAATTCGGTCAGGGCTATGTCGCGCTCTCGCGCGTCAGGCGACTTTCCGGCCTGTATCTTCTCGGCTGGAATGAACTCGCGTTTCAAGTGCACCCGGAAATATTGGCCAAAGACGAAGCGTTTCGCTCGGCCTCGGGCGACGCCGAAACGGTTTTTGGGAAAATTCCGCCGACTGAACTTGATAAAATGCACAAAAATTTCATCATTGCGTGTGGAGGGAATATTATTAAATTAGCCGGCATTGACACAAAAAATTGCCCCATCTACGAAAAGACGGAAGAGAATCTTGATACATATAACAAAACCCATGCGCTCTGGAACGAGGGAAAAACCATTTTGCAGATCGCTGAAATACGCGGATTGAAAGAGCGGACCATTTTAAGTCACGTCGAGGAGCTTGTTAAAAAAAGGAAAATTAGCCCTGCCGATATTTTAGGCCTTGTAACGCCCGCGCTCTCTAATGCGCTTCCTAAAATCCATACCGCGTTTAGAGAACTTGGCACCGATAAATTATGGCCTGTTTTTGAAAAATTTAATGGCGCTTATTCATACGACGATCTCCGAATAGCCCGAATGATGCTCAACTAACAATTAGCATGAAGAACAAAAAGAAAATAAAACAAACAGCCAAACCAAAAGTTCCAAATAACAAGCGACCGCTTGTTATTTGGAACTTTCAATAAACGAATAACTACATGAAAATACTTTTTTTCGGCGATGTATTCGGCCGACCCGGGCGCGAAGCGCTCGCAAAAATAATCCCCGAGTGGAAAGCGAAGTATTCGCCCGATATTATCATTGCCAATGCTGAAAATATTTCACACGGTGCCGGGATTTCTGAAAATTCAATTCGCGAAGTTCGCGAAGCGGGAATTGACATAATGACCGGCGGAAACCACAGCTTGGAAGGAAAAAACGCCGCCGAACTTTTAAATAATCACGAAATACCGATTGTAAGACCGGAAAATCTTGCCAAAGGTTCTCCGGGCCGTGGATTTAAATATTTTGAAATTAACAATAAAAACTTGCTTGTAATCAATCTCATCGGCCAGGTGCATATGCGCCAAAACTACGATTCGCCGTGGACCGCGGCCGACCGCATCCTCAAACAAAACGAAGCCGGAGAAAATGCAAAACACATAATAGTTGACTGGCACGCCGATGTAACCGCGGAAAAAATAGCAATGGGGTGGTATTTAGACGGCAAAGTTTCAGCGGTTCTCGGAACGCATTCGCACACCCCAACGGCGGACGAACGCATTCTTCCCAAAAGAACAGCTTTTATTTCTGATGTCGGCATGACCGGCGCTCATTATTCAATTATCGGCCAAGAAATAGAAACAAATCTTAAGCGATACCGCACCAATTCCCCTGTTAGAGTTGACGTAGCGTCAGCGCCGCCCTACGAAACAAACGCAGTTCTCATTGAGCTTGATGATGAAAACGGCAGAGCTACAAAAATTGAACGATTACGCAAAATTTTAGAATAACCCCGCGCTAATTTTGCGAGGACTTACAAAGCGAAGCGCTTCGCCCATAACGGAATGGGCCTATTCGGCCCCCGCGCTTCGCGAAAATTTTGTTATTTTGCTCCGTAAAAGCTTCATTTTCAAAACATGGCAAAATTAATGCGGGGTCTTCGCTTTTCTAACTGCTCGCAAAACACTCGCATAGAAAAGCGAGATATCCAGCGTTTACGCGAAATTTTAGAATGATTTCCAAAACAACCGCACAAACTGCGGTTGTTTAAATGGTGTGCATAAAAAAATTGAGTAAACAAGCAAGTTTAGCTATACTCAAGACGTGTGGAAAACTCGTGAAAACGGTTTTTCAAAATAAAAAGGTCGTATAAATTAATGTGAATTTTCTCTTAATAACTTTATGGCAATGAAATACGACAAAAAATGGCTTGCGGAATGGCTCATGAACAAACTCGGAACCACCAAAAAAGCGGCACAAGAGGCGGTGGAAGAAATGTTCGGTGAAATCGCGAAAGCCATGGTCAAGGGTGAGCAAGTCAAAATCGCGGGATTCGGCGTATTCCGAGTGGCGCGACGTGCGGCACGCGAAGGCATCAACCCGAGAACACAGGAAAAAATACAAATCGCCGCGAAAGTTGCGCCGAAATTCCGCGCAGCAAAGCAGTTGAAGGAAATGGTACAGTAAAAGCAGTGCTTTTATTCCGCCTATGGCGGGATTACTGCTTCAGCAGTCATTGTTTTCGCGCAAAAACAATATTTTGAAATAAAAAACAGCCCCGCTGTAAGTGGGACTGTTTTTTGTTTTGTCTCTATAAAATAAAAAGCCCAGACACTTATGTCCGGGGCTTGTTAATAACCGTCCCGATCTTCCGGCGTTTCCGGTTCGGCCACTTCTTCGGATTTTAACTGCTCCTTAAGATATTCTTTAGACATTACAAAGGGCTTTAAGGGATTTGTCGCCTCGGGAAAAGTTTCTTTTTCCCTATCCTGATAAATAGCTCTCATTACGGCAATAAAAACCGGTAATGCGTTCTTTCCACCTGATTCTTTGTACCCGAGCGGCAGTTTTTTGTCCCTGCCGACCCAAACGCCCATGCAATATGAAGGCGAACATCCGATAAACCAGTTATCAGTGGCCTCACCCGCATTGTTCGTCGCGGTTCCAGTTTTGCCAAACACTTGGAACTCCAAAACTTTGGCCTGTGTTCCGGTTCCGTGCGGCAGTTCAACCGTACCGCGAAGGCCTCTTACAATCTGCAAATATGTTCTTTCGTCGCACACTAATTCCGGATTTTTCGCGGTGTGCCATTCAACCGGCTCGCCTTTTGAATTCTTAATCCCTTCAATAAAGTATTCCTTTACCTTTTTGCATCCCCGCGCGTATGTAGCGAACGCGCGTGTCATCTCAAGAAGCGTTACTTCGGTGGAACCGATAGGCGTAGTCAGCGACGGGTCAATTTTGCTCTCAATACCTATTCTTTTAGCGAACTCGTCCAATTCTCCGACTATTTTAATTCTCCAGAATGGAGGAACTGGGGAGCCCTTAATTCCAGAAACCGCACTCACGGTGGCCGCGTTCCTTGATTCAGTCAAAGCAATCTGTGGCGAAATAAAGCCACGATAGCGCGGAATGCCCTCATACGGGAAGTTTTGAATGGCATGCGGTAGCTTTCCGCGCCCCATTGGGACACGAAGACCGACTTTCGGATTTTCAATAGGCCGCGGCTCAATGTCATAAAGGGTGCAGGGACCGCTACCCTCATCGTCACAACCAAGACGCCATCCGCGCTCCAAAAGCTTCCCATAGAAAATGCCCTTAAAAGCAGAACCGATCTGGCGCTTTGCCTGGCTGATGAGGTCATACTCGTTTTCGCTGAATTCCGGCACCTCAACCCATGCCAATATTCCGCCGGCTAACACGTCAATAACCACAGCAGCACCCCGGATGTCTCCGGACAAATCGGAATTGCGCTCAATTAATTTCTTAATTGAGTCGCGAAGAGCATCCTCGGCAATTTTTTGAACTCTCATATCAAGAGTAGTGTAGGTTTTAAGGCCACCCTTCCAAATCTCTTCAGTGGTATAGCGCTTAGTGAGTTCTCTTCGCACGAGCTCCGCGAAATGCGGCGAGAATTCGCGGCAAGCCGTCGGACGATTTACGCCTAGAGGTTTTTCCTTCAACACTTCCGCTTCTTCAGGATCAACCATTTTGGAATCAACAAGCTGTTGAATAACTCTATTTCTCAATTCTTTTGCTTTCTTGAGGTTTTGGAACGGAGAAGAGTAATAAGGAGAACGGATTAGGCCGGCAAGAAGAGCGGCCTCACTAAGATTAAGCTCTGTCGGAGACTTGCCAAAATACGACATTGATGCCTCGGCAACGCCGTAGCGCTCTCCAAAATAAACATGATTCAAATAAATCTCAAGAACGCGCTCACGGCCAAGAATTTTCTCCAGACGATAAGCGATGTAAGTCTCGCGAATTTTACGGGTATATTTCGCATATGTTTTTCTCATTTTCAACGAAGTAATCTTCGTTTTCTGCCAAAAACGAGCCCGCCTTGTGTATTTTTCCTTGAGCGCATTCGTTTCATCTTTTATCCTTGAAGCCCAAAAATCTTCCTGGCGCCTTTCTTCCTGAAGATACACGAGCCTGGAGAGCTGTTGTGAAATGGTTGAACCACCTTTGCCCTGCCACACAGCCACCACCGAGCGCTCCATATCAATCGGACCCCAGCGCGAATAAAAATGCTTGTCTTCCGCGGCAATCACGACGCTTGATAAAAGTCCGCCAACTTCTTTCAACGGAATTACCGTTCTTCGCTCTACCGCGAAACAAAGGATTGAATTCCCCTGGTTATCAAACACCCAGCTTGTCTCTGCCGGCCGATAATTCGTAAGAAGAGAAGTATCAACGATACCAAAAAGACCTGGGTTTAGAAGTAAAACCGTGCCCGCGAAAATTATCACAACAAGCAAAAACGATAAGACTACATATGAGAAAATCTTGCGTTTTCGCCCCATTACTAACCTCACCCTTATTAAGCTTTCAAAGACCTTACTCTAAGAAGTACCGCTAAATACGGGCTAAGTCAAAACTCCGCGTAAATTTTGATTATAGCAAACTTGCGCGGCAAAATAACTTAATAAACACTTTTTAAAATTGACAGTTCTTAAGTTTAGTGCTATACAAACACTGCGGAAAGTTTTAAATGTTCTTTAAAAATTGGGGGGTAGAAAACATGAGTCGTAAAGGCGACAGTATGTACGGAGTACATTTCTGTGGTTGTGAAATGCGTTGTGGAATAGAAAAGTCTAAGCCGGAATTTTGCGCCGACCCGAAACACCGCTCGTGGAATTGTGGGTGCTATAATGTCGGAGGAAAACTTGTTTTGTGCGACCGCCACTACAACTACCGAGTCTTTGAAGTAATAGGGTTGCTTCTCACTATGCTTGCCGCGTATGTAGCATTTCATGTAATAAAGATTGTATAATAAAACCCCTATAAAAATAAAACAGCCTTTAATGAGCTGTTTTTATTTGTTTATCCACGCAGTGATAAAAACTTTAATTCCGGGATGCCATGCTTACAGCCATACATCCCGCAGGAATGATTATTTACACAATTTTAAGGACTTATAAGCCGAACATTGACCCTCCCCAAGATAACCTGAAGTTTGTCGAAGTATAGTTTCTTTTCCGCGATTAAGCTATTTAAGGCGTCAACAATTTCTTCAATACTGGGTAACGGCAAAATGCTGAATTTTATGTAAAAAAATAGCCGCAGAGCGGCTTTATTTCTGATACCTGGCGATGTCTATCCCTAAATCAAGCGGTCCGAAAGCGAGCGGCAGAAGTTCTCGGATGGTGGTTAAAACAATTGTGTCTTTTTGGGTGGTTGAAAGAATGACTTGTAAATCACAACCAGAGATTTGGGATATTTCGTAAAGCACTTGCCTACAACTTCCACAAGGCCCAGTAACTTCTGTGGTGTCAAAGGTTTCGCCACGGGCGATAATAGCAATTCCCTTGAACTTTCTAACGCCCATAGCATTTGCCCTCAATACCGCTGACCGCTCCGCGCAAATCGTTGAACCATAAGCGGCGTTCTCAAAGTTTGTTCCTGATACTAACTGTTCGTTTTGTGCAATAAGCGTTGCCCCAACATAGAAGTGGGAGTAAGGGTTATACGAATTTTTGAGAACCTCCTGCGCGGCGTCTAATGCTTCTCGTTGTGACAGCCTCAACTGTTCATACTTTACTGTCTGCATTTTTGCCCTCCCTTATTTTTAAAATGAACCAAATCAAAAATAGCACTTCCGTGCTATTTTTACAACTTCTATGGGGGTTCTTTCTGTTGACCAGGTTATAAATAAAAAGGCGGCAAGTTGCCGCTATTCTTCAATTAGTTCAAGCCACGGTATATAACTTCCACAATTAAGTGTTCCTGGCTCCCGTTCGTAAATACCGTCCCACTTAACGACAAAAGCAACTCTTGAGGCCAATAAATCATCTCCGGTAAGGGTTTTTATTTGATGCCAATAGCTTTGCCCTTTGCGAATTGAGTCCGCGCTGTTTGGTAAAATATCTCGTTTCAGTGCCGCCTTGATTCGATCTGGGTCTTGTGCAAATAAATTACACACCTCTTCGTTTATGCCTTCCTGAAGTATCATCACTGTACCAGTAAGAGTTCCCACCGCGTCTTTGGGAATGGTAACGCTACGATAGTCGCTTGGTATATCAAAGATATGGCACCCGGCCCCAATACGACTTCTTACTCTCCATCCTTGAATTGCTTCGTTTCTCACGTCCACCTCCAACTGATTTTTTCAAGGAGCTAAAATAAGCGTAACACTTACATGCTATTTTTACAACTTTGGAAGGTATTTCTATTAAAAAGCGGGCCGCTCATTTCTACGAAATGAGCGCGCCTCGCTCAAATTTTTTAATAAAATTTGAGCGGGTTATGCCACGACGTTAGAGCCTGTTTTGCGCAGGGCGCAAATGGCTACCCTCCCTTCTTCTCGGCGTAGATTTTTCTCACAATACTTTCAAGTTCATTCTCGATATAATCATTGTTCCTCTCTATCTCCATTGTCCAACTCAAATCAGGGTCTTCTTCACTTTCAAAGGAAAGCGCGAGCGTGTCATATTGACCTTTTCTGGTTATAACTTCTACGGGTGCCGCCCTTACTTTCAAATGAGGGTCTAACTCATTAATAAAAGAGTTCACTTTGCTCGTGCGGTGTCGTACCACTCCTCGTCAGAGAGTTGTCTTTCTGGTGATTCAAATGATGGCATATCCTTAATCTAACACAATACAGCCGTTGAGTTCTATTTCTCCGTCAATAACTGCCTCAATTACTTCCTTAAACGCTTTAATTCTGTCGTTAAGCTCCTTGCTGATTTCTATTTTAGGTTTTGTCGTATCCATACGCATTATTCACCCTACTCTGCTACTCACTATTTATCAAATCCTCAGAACTTTAAACTATCAGTCATCTTTCTCTTTTACTTTTGTCCTTATTAAAGAGTAAATGCTGTAGCCCAAAAAAACTGGTAAGGCACTAGCAAATAACAACTTTAGAGGATCTCTGCAAAGCTTTTTGTGGGCAAACCATTCATCAAATGATTCTTCTGGATTATATTGGAAAAATGGATCTTGTCGTATCTCATAACATATAGTAATCCGCATAAAGAGATTAAGAACAGAAACTAGAAGTAAAACAAACAATACTGCCCCAAGTAGAAATTTACCGATAAAAAGGATTGCTCCCGACATAAATTTACTCTACTAAAACGCCTTCTTAACAATTTTCCGATAAGCGGGTGACGGGAATCGAACCCGTAGCTCGACCTTGGAAGGGTCGCGTATTACCATTATACAACACCCGCGCCTATACTTGCTTTTCTATATTTTCTATCCAGCCCATAATTTTACGGTGTAAGCTTTTGACACCGGGAAAGAGAGTTCCACCCCCTCTTACATAAAGATGGGCGGTCCCATAGGGCAATTTCCTTCGCCTCAGCGCCGACTTGCCCCCACGATTATCTGTAACGGTTCTTGTAAATTGTGCAACTGGTATCGCGGTTTCTTTAGACCAAAACCGCAATGCCTTCCTGTTATCAACGTCAGGATAACCGTGAATCGTAATTCGAAAATGATGTTCTTCTAATTCACAAAATCTTCGTAGCCATTTGAGAGCTAATTTTATAATAACCGGATCGGAGTTTGCTATCCTAATTTCTTCAATCGCCTTTGATCCTTCGCCCATATACACCCCAATACCAAGCATGAAAAGATCCCTCTCTGCAATCCTCCCGACTTCTTGAGCCGCTTCCTGTTTTCGTTGCGCTATGTCTTTAAGCTTCAACCCATGCCGATAGAGCGCGGACTTAAGTCTCGCCTTTCCAATTCTTTCTATTACCTCCCGATTTGGATTGAATTCAACTTTGCTAAGCCAGTTGCTCAGCGTGCTTTTCGAAATAGCAAGTTTCTCGTTGATCATTCCGTAGGAATATCCGAGCCGTCTTAATTTTTCTGCTTTCCCCCTAAGTTTGTTCATCTACTTATACTATACCATTCTGAGCTTGGGGGTTCAACAACGCAATAACACTGCAAGCCATAACAGTTTCCGCCATGCACAAACAACCTGTAGTAATGCCGTTATACGATACCCGCGATAATACAAAATTATCAATATTTCAACCTGAAATCAATCGGGCCGCTGGGAATTGAACCCAGTCTAAGCGCTCCCAAAGCGCTCGTACTACCGGTATACTACGGCCCGCCTTCGCTCGCCGAAGCGAGCTACGGCGGGTAAAACCCGCTATATAGATCGCGAAGGCGAGTGTTTCACGTTTTACAAATCAATATTTCTTACCAAAAACCGCATTTTCAATATGATTTATGTCGTGAATAGAGTTATCTTGGTTAAGGATAACAGAAATAACGTCAATTTGCCATTCTTTATCTATAGGTAATTTATTTTCAAAGATATATGTTTCACATGTTTTTATTAAATTACGCTTTTTATGCCCATCAACTCTTATTTCAGGCGTGAAACTTGTTTCACAGAAATACAAGCTTGTCTTAACCTCACAAAAGACCAATATATTGTTTTTTTCAGCAATAATATCTATTTCGCCGTATCGTTTTGCGTAATTGAGGCCTAATATAGAATAACCAAGTTTCACAAGAAACTCTTTCGCCACCTCCTCACCAATATCACCAAATTTCCGAGATTCAGACTTCATAAAGAAATGTTACATGTGAAACCCAACCAACCCCAACTTAATATGTTACATGTTACACATGAAACTTTATAGGTATTTGCCTCTATCATGTTTCACATGAAACATAAAATTATAAACCGAGATAAAAAGTTTCATGTGTAACATTTCTAATTCTTAAAATTTAAAAAGCCCAGAGATTTCAATACGACATGTCTTTTAGGTGTCGTTTACGATTTCATTCTTTTTAAATAGCACACTATATTATAAAGTGCTATATTTAAATTAATAAATCGCCACATCTTCTTAGAATACTCTGCGATCTTCATGGGGGATTAATAGACAAAAACGGTTAGTTCCTTTCTGGAAATCAATATTTTATAGCAAGCTGTGGGGATAAATTCTATTTAATAAAATTTGATACCAACCATGGCAACATCTAAAAAACCAGTAGTGCTTATTGTTCTGGATGGATATGGTGTCGGACCAAAAAGTCGCGGAAATGCTATTGATATTGCAAAAACGCCAAACATTAATTTGATAGAGAAAACCTACCCTTTTACTACTCTTCAGGCCTCCGGAATCGCGGTTGGTTTGCCGTGGGGTGAGGCGGGAAACTCTGAAGTTGGCCACCTGACAATGGGGGCAGGCCGCGCGCTTTATCATCATCTTCCCAGGATTATCTTTTCAATTCACGATGGCTCCTTTTACCAAAATAGCGCTTTTCTCAAGGCCGCCGAACACGTGAAACAGAACAATTCAAACCTGCACATCATGGGGCTTACTTCATCGGGATCCGTACACAGTTATATAGACCATTTATACGCACTATTAGAATTTGTTACACGTGAAAACATTCCAAAAACATATTTACATCTAATTACCGACGGCAAAGACGCGCCACCTCAAGAAGGAGGAAAATTCATATCGGCCATTAATGAACGGATTGAAAAACTTTATCCTAAAGTAAAAATTGCCTCACTTATAGGCAGATTTTACGCGATGGACAGAGACGAAAAATGGGATCGCATAAAAACCGCCTATGAATTGCTTGTAAATGGCAAAGGAACACCTATTTCTGATATTGGACAATACTTTAAAGATTCCTACAGTAGAGGAATTACTGACCAATTCATTGAACCGGCATACATAGAAGAAAACGGAGCGCCGATGGGCAGAATAAACAATAATGACGCCTTAATCATTTTTGATTTCCGCGAGGACTCAATGCGTGAAATCAGTGAAACCTTTGTTAAGCCTGGATTTGATCTATTTCCGAAAGAAGCCCTTCAAAAATTTTTACTGGTTACGATGACTGAATATGAAAAAACGATTCCCGCAATTCCGGCATTTCCGCCGCTTGAAATAAACTGGCCGCTTGGCCGGGTTATATCTGAAGCGGGGAAGAACCAGCTCCATATAGCTGAAACTGAAAAATATGCCCATGTTACCTATTTTTTTAACGGCGGCCAGGAAAAGCCATTCGTAGGTGAGGACCGAATACTCGTCCAAAGCGTGGCAGTACCCCACTTTGACGATAAACCGGAAATGCGCGCTGATGAAATTAAAAACCGAATTCTTGAAAACCTTGGGAAATATGATTTTATTTTAGCAAACTTCGCTAACGCAGACATGGTTGGACACACCGGAAATTTTGAAGCAATTGTAAAAGCTATTGAGATCTTGGATGGTGTTATCGGCGAACTGATTCCTTCCATATTAAAAATGGATGGCGTTTGTATTATAACCGCTGACCACGGCAATGCCGAGCAAAAAGTAAATCCTATAACCGGAGAGGCGGTAACGGAACACACACCAAACCCGGTGCCATTTTATCTTGTCGGAGGCCAATTTAAATTAGAAAAGGAAAAGAACTTAACAAATATTGAAAACGAGAAACAGAAAACCGAAGGAATCATATCTGATATAGCCCCGACTATACTTGAGCTAATGAAACTCAATAAACCCGATGAAATGAGCGGCAAAAGCCTGCTTGGTATTCTCCGCAAATAACCATCCCGAGCACTAAAAATCCCCGCTTCCGCGGGGATTTTGTTTTGCAATCTCATTCAGCCTTAATTTTTATCTTTCTTGTTCCGCCGTAAGATTTTTTAGGAATCTTTACGGTTAGAAGACCGTTCTTAAGGTTCGCCTCAACTTTTTCACTATCTACCTCTTCAGGAAGCACTACTGATCTGGAAAACTTTCCCCAATAAAGTTCTTTCGCGTAATAATTTTTACCATGCGTCTCGTGGTGCTGTTTTCTTACGCCACGAATAGTGAATGTGTCATCATTAAAAGAAATATCAATATCTTCCGGATGAACTCCGGCCACCATGGCCTGAACCGTAAAGTGCGTGCCTTCATCAAGAACATCAAGCGTGAGTTCACCATCAAGTTCTACGGCTTCTTCTTCAATAATTTTTTCCGGCTCGGGAATTTCTCCGCGAGTCGCAAAAAACCTCCTTTCCATGCGACTTTCGTGAGCCGCGGGGACTTTTACCAATGTTACCTCGCCCCCCTCGAGTTCAGCAAAAGATTCCTCTGCTACCGGTTGGGGTTTTTCTTTTTTAAGTTTAATTTCTTTGAGCTTTGTTGTTTTTTTTACGCTCGTGGCTATTTCATCCGCTATCTCCACTCCGTCAGTAACCCGAACCGAACCCGTGAGACGCTCGAAAAATGATTTTGCCATAATATTTAAAACTTATAAGCTAACAAACAAATTTAACGGCGATAAATTAAAATAATCAGTCACAATCGGCGGGATTATCCTTCTTTAAGCGCTCAAACTCAATGAATACGACGAACGCCATCATAAAAAGCAGAAAAATCAATAAATTCAAAAACTGCGGTACGGCCTCTTTTATTATAATAAAATAGTTGAAAAAAGCGTGCAATACTGAAGCAAGTATAACACCTATGAAGATAAAATGCTTCCTATGCGGACGAAAATATGAATGGGCGAGGAAATAACCGACAATTCCGGAAGAAAGCGCGTGAAGCAGATTCGCGCCGATGAATCTATTGGCATTAAGCATCACTCCTGACGCAAAATCAGCATGGAAAAGGGGTAAGGCAAAAAGAACATTTTCTATCGCGGCAAAACCCAGGGCGGCGGTCATCATATAAATCATAGCGTCAATCGGCTCATCAAATTCCGAGCGCCCGATAATCAGCCCTTTCACGGCTAAGTATTTCAAATATTCCTCCACAACAGCTATCACCAAAAAAATCATAAACACATTGCCGAATATGTTCGGGAAAAAATCCGTCAAAAATCCTCCGCGCGCTAAACGGATATCCCCCAGAAGAAAAAGTTCAACGACAATTGAAAGAAGAGCCGCACCTATGCCACCTAAAAAAACGGCGATAAGCAAATGTTTGGGCTCGGGATGCCTGCGATCTTCCCGTAAATAAAATATCAGCCACAAAAGAGGCGGCAAAAAGCTTATAAATACGTAACCGGTGTAGGCAGATATAATGGCGGCCATAATTATTTAATCACGGGCCACTCCTCAACCATGAGAAGTTTTTTATTTTTTATCGGCAAGTGCGACCAAATTTCCTCAGTAACAAAAGGCATGAAAGGATGAAGCAGTTTCAATAATATTTCAAGAGTGTAGGCGAGCGTTTCTTTCACGCCATCGTCTTCTTTTGTTTTTGAATATTCTATATATTTGTCGGCAAAATCATGCCAAGCGAACTCATATATAGTATGGAGCGCCTGTCCGAAATCAAATTTTTCAATATCTTCATTGGCCGAATTAAAGGTTTCTTTTAATCTTTCAAGTAATTCATGGCTTTCTTTATCATCACCTGACGGAGCCACCGATCCCGCGCCCACCTTTCCGCCTGTTTTAGTAATAACAAACCGCGTTATATTCCAAAGCTTATTCGCGAATTTCTTGCCAGCTAGCACATGCTCTTCCGACCAGCGAATATCTTGAGTCCCCATAGCCTGCCAGATAATGCCAAAACGAGTAGCATCTGCGCCATATTTTTCAATCAGCGTCATGGGGTCAATGCCTGTGCCAAGCGACTTGGACATGCGTTTGCCGTCTTTCGTAAGAATGGTGGCATGTATTATTACATCCTTAAAAGGCGGCTCTTTCATAAACTCCATTCCGGAAAAAATCATGCGGCTAACCCATAAATTAATAATATCACGGGCAGTTGAAAGCACGTCGGTTGGATAAAACATATTTAAATCCTCCGTTTTATCGGGCCAGCCCAATGTCGCAAACGGCCAAAGCGCTGAAGAAAACCAGGTGTCCAACACATCTAAATCCTGAACAAACTTTGCATTGCAAAACTCGCACTTTGGTTCTTCCGCGGAAACAATAAATTCAAAACACTTTGCAACATCGGCCTCATGGTCTTTCCGTGGTTCGCACTTCGGCTCATGAAACCAAACAGGAATCCTGTGCCCCCACCAAATTTGCCGCGAAATCGTCCAGTCACGAACATGACGAAGCCATTCAAGATACGACTCATTCCATCGCTCCGGATGAAATTTTACTTTTCCGTTTTCTACGGCACCCATCGCGAGTTTCGCAAGCTCTCCCATTTTCAAAAACCACTGCAAACTCGGAATCGGCTCAATTGTCGCCCCGCAACGATAACAAACCGCGACATTGTGCGTGTATTTCTCTTCTTTTTCCAACAATCCTGCTTTTTTCAACTCTTCCACTACCTTACCTCTGCACTCGCTGGCTTTAAGCCCCTCGCAAATCACTCCCGCTTTTTTAGTCATCTTTCCATATTTATTAATCACAGTATGGCGCGGAAGATTGTGCCGCTCGGCGATATCGGCGTCCAGCAAATCATGCGACGGAGTTACTTTTACAGCACCGGTGCCGAATTCTTTCTCCACCGAATCATCAGCAACAATAGGAATTTCGCGATTTTGAATAGGTAAAAGGACTTTTTCGCCAACATATTTCTTAAAACGCTCGTCATTAATGTTAACCGCCACCGCCGTGTCTCCGAGCATCGTTTCGGGCCGCGTTGTTGCGACAGTGATGGCTTTGAATTTGTTTGGATCAAACTCATATAATCCACCAGTTACAGATTTTATAAGAGGCCATTTTTCCCGTAGTTTAACAATTGCTTCTTTGTTTTCCTGCAATATTAAGGGATAGCGGATGTAATAAAGAGTTGCCTCCTCTTCCTTATATTCAATCTCCAAATCCGAAAGGCTTGTCTGGTCCTTCGGGCACCAATTGATGACGCGTTCCGCACGATAAATCCATCCTTTTTCGTAATAATGCAAAAATGCCGCCTCCACTGCCTTCCGATATCCTTCATCCATGGTAAAGCGGGTCCGCGACCAATCCATAGAAGAGCCGAGCTTTTTGAACTGCTCAAGAATGATATTTCCGTATTTCTCTTTCCATTCCCAGACGCGCTCAATAAATTTTTCGCGGACGAGGTCGTGGCGATTCTTTCCTTCTTTCTTTAATTCTTTCTCAACGACATTCTGCGTCGCAATACCGGCGTGGTCCGTGCCCGGAAGCCAAAGCGTTTTATAACCCTCCATTCTTTTTTTGCGGATTAAAATATCCTGAATAGCCGCGTTCAACGCGTGCCCGAGATGCAAAGAGCCGGTAACATTCGGCGGGGGAACGACGATAGTAAAAGCTTTTTTGCGATTATCAATCTGTCCGGCCGATGGCGAGGGAAGTTTGTCAGGGTTAAAAAAACCCGACTCCTCCCAGAGGCGGTAAATTTTGTCTTCAGTTGCCTTCGGATCGTATTGTGGCGGCAATTCTTGCTGTTTTTCTGAATTTTTCTGCGTTGACATGACCAAACTAAATTGCTACTTATTATGTTACATGGTGCGATTATCGCACAAAATCTGCTGTTTGAAAACTAAAATAAAGGAGGAAGTCATGCCAAGAATTTCATCTGTCGCTTTTAAAGGCAATAGTGCTCCGCATCTGCTTGCCGACGGCCGACATTATTCCGAATCTGCCGAGCGTATGCCTGTACGAAATCCGGCAACCGGCGCCGTAATCGGCAACATGTCGGTTCTATTACCCAACTCACACGCCGTGGAAGACCTCGCACATTGGGCGCATATTGCCCAAGAGTGCTGGCACTGGGAAGTACAGGAGCAGGAAAAAGAAGTGGTCTTCCGCAGTATTATCAAAAAACTAGAAGAGCATATGGGGCCGCTCGCGCGGACTATGACGCTTGAAAGCGGAAAACTTTGGAAATGGGCTATCGCCGAAGCGCAAGAAGCGATTGATACGCTCTGGCACTATCACGGCGAAATCTCGCGCGCATATACTCATGACGGTTTCACAAGATGCCAACTTCCCGATAAAAATGCCTTTTCGCTGAGAATTCCTTACGGTAAAATACTCAAGATTTCGCCGTGGAACTTTCCGCTGGCCGTTCCGATGTGGGCGGTATGCGGAGCGCTTGCCGGCGGCAATTCCATTGTTCTGAAGCCGGCCGAGCAAACGCCTTTCACTATGTATTATGTCGCATGCCTGATTCATGAAGCTATTAACGAGACCATAAGCGATGAACGCATGTTCAAGCTGGCAGGTCTTCTACAAATCGTGCAAGGGCCGGGCGAGACAAATGGCAAAACCCTTCTTGAAGAGTTTGATTATGACAAGGCCACTTTCACCGGCAGCGGAAACGTCGGCAAGATCGTCGCCTCAATTGCCGGAGGCCGCCTGAAACCGTGCCACTTGGAACTTGGAGGGCATGCGGCTATGGTTGTGTTAGACGATTTTGACATTGACCTTGCGGTTGCCGAAGCCATCGCCGCAAATCTCGGCGACTCGGGACAGCGATGCGTCTCAGCCCGCGTCGTCTTCGTACAAAAATCCCGCTACAAGGAATTCCTTGCCAAATATCTGGAACACGCTCAAGCGCGCCGTATTGGCCACCCCATGGATTTCAAAACGGAAATGGGGCCGCTTATTTCAAAGGAGCAGTTGGCGCGTGTGGATGAAATGGTTTGCACGACCGCGGAACAAATCGGCAAACTGCCGCTTCTTGGCGGCTATCCGCTGATAAGCAAAGAAGGCACACCACGGTGCGAAGCACTAAATGTTGATGAAGACGCGATCAGCCGCGGCGGCTACTACTACGCGCCGACGGTTTTCGCCGAAGTGCCGTATGGCGTTACCGCGATGGACGAAGAAATATTCGGCCCGGTAATCGTCATCAACCCGCTGGAAGGCGATACAAGAGAGCAGGCGTTCTGGAACGCGGTGGAACTCGTAAATGCTTCCCACTACGGACTTTCCAATGCGCTCCTTACCAACGATCGCCGGTTCTCCTCACGCGCACCCGGCAGGTTCAAGACCGGCCTTCTCTATATCGGCCGCGGACCTGCCGGAGCCGAAGTCAACAAATATTTCGGGGGTGTGAAGGCTTCGGGCTGGGGCCGCGAAGGCAAGGGCTTGGATGCCTGGACGCAAATCCAACAGGTCACCGACGACTTTCACGGCAAAGCGCGCATGGCGCAATCCGGCGCCGAAGCGCAAATGAAAGCGGTATTTTCGGCAGAGAGATCACCGCTGGAAGATATTAAAAACCCAAATGCTGAGCTATATGGAATAGGAAAAAAGAAAGGAGAAAGACGTGAAAAGAAATAAGAAGAAATATATTGCGAGCACTATAAGAGAACTTTTCTCAGGTAAACTCGACGGAGGTCTGCCTCTTATCAGTCGTGAATGCTCGCATTGCGGCAGACCATGCAATTGCACGCAGGGCAAACGATAAACCGATAATTTAAAAAACAAACCCCGAGACTGACTCGGGGATTTTTTATTTTTAGGTTTTAAAAAAAATTTCTTATTGCCACGAAAGCCGCAAGTTCGCTTCGGCGCGCACTTTTTTCCACGGCGTTTTGTCACCCGAAAAATATCCGGCAAGCGCGATCATTAAAGCGTTGTCTCCGGTTAAATGGCGGGAGGGGAGATACAACTCCAAATTAGGAATGTTATTTTTAACCGCGGCTACAAGTGTTTCACGCAATTTTGTGTTTGCCGCGACACCACCTCCAAGAATCACACTTTTTACTCTATATTTTTTCGCGGCACGAATCGTTTTGACTACAAGCACTTCAACAACCGCATCCTGAAATTCTTTCGCGATTAACGGCCGAAGTTCTGCAA
The DNA here is from genome assembly GCA_030648055.1 of bacterium. Lineage (GTDB taxonomy): Bacteria > Patescibacteriota > Minisyncoccia > Sungbacterales > SURF-37 > JAUSHI01. The sequence continues at coordinate 44,413 of JAUSHI010000007.1, forward strand.
GAGAATATTTCTTCTCTAAATCACGAAGCAAATAAAGTGTCGCGGTTTTAAGGCCGGAAAAAGAAAAATCAAAATCACCGGAATTTATCATCGGACGCGGAAGTTTGATTTTTATTTTTTTGTTTTGTTTCACGTTCTCTGCAAGCCGCGAAACAATCGGCCCGCCCGGATAACCGAGCTTCATCATCTTGGCTACTTTATCAAACGCTTCTCCAGCGGCGTCGTCACGTGTCTCGCCGATAATTTTATAATTGCCAAATTTCTTCATTAAAACTAACTCTGTGTGCCCCCCACTAACTATGAGTGCCAGTGTTGGCAGTTTCATTGTACGCAAATGAAACCCGTGTTTCTGAATTTGCGTTTCACCAAGCATTACAGTATACACGTGCCCCTCCAGATGGTTAACGGGAGTAACCGGCTTATTCCATATATATGAAAGAGCTCGCGCGAAATTAACGCCCGCCCAAAGCGCGGGCTCAAGACCGGGACCAACCGTTACGGCAAGCGCGTCAATTTGCGGAGGCACGATTTTCGGAATTTCTTTTAAAAACCTCTTGATTAGTTCAGCCTCGCGTTCAAAAATTTCATGCAGGATTCTAATTTGTAACGAAGAAAATTTTTGCTCTGTTTTTTGTTTTTTCGCGTGAAACAATTTAGCTTCTTTCAGCGCACTTTTTAAAACGGGCACGAGATTTTTCTGGTGTTCCCGCTTTGCCAAATTCGGAACCACTCCACCGAATTTCCGATGAATAGGAACCTGTGACAACACAACATTGGACAAAATTTTAATATCAGCCGCTTGCACCGAGCGTTTTAACGGACTCATTTCAATAACCGCAACCGCGGTTTCGTCGCAACTTGTCTCTATTCCTAAAATAACCATCGCTTTCCTTTGATAAGTTATCGAGCAAAATTACTACTGCCGAATCCTGCCCCGTACTAAAACTAAGTTTTTGGTTCGGAGTCTCTATTCCCAAGATTCGCATATAATCAAACTTAAAACGAAAACCACTAATTTCTTTAGTTCCATAATCTTCCAAATAGCAAGCGACCGCTTGTTATTTGGAAGATTTCTAAATAAGCTGGAATTTCTTCTTCAAATGAAGCTCATTATCAATATGAAACGCTTCTATAAAACGCACATAGCGGCGCACATCATATAATTCTATAACAAAATCAATCTCTTTCTTGCACTCATAAGGATGAACAAACACGCTCTTTTGCAACTCCTGCAACCCGAGCTGCCGCAATTTTATTCGCAAAACATCGCGCAATCTTTTTTGCGTTTCAGGAATATCAAAAAGAATAACACGCCATTTTTGATCCCACCGCGACGGCTTCGGTATCTTCATGTCATCAAACTTATAGCGTAACGCTGTTTTTTGTCCTTCTCTGTTAAGAACGACAGAAACAGTACCATCCTTATTTTCTTTATAAGATACGAGCTTAGATTCATATAACCGCCGTATTGCTCGGTGTAGCTCCCGATTGTCTATTTCTCGCCATTCCCGCGCAACCGCTTTCAAAACTCGTCTATAACGATCTGGTGGCCCTGACAAACTTAAGCCTACGCCTCCAAGCAAAAGAAGCAAAGTTTTTTGTGTAACAACCCCTAATGTCCGCATATTAAAGTAGTATATTATTAAATGTTCCAAATAGAAAGCGACCGCTTTCTATTTGGAACATTTCTATTCGGAGCAAAAATAAACAAAGTGAAAATATTGAGTTTTCTCAAGAATTTTGTTACTCTTTTTTTATCGGCCCCATCGTCGCGAGGGCTGAAGCCAACTGCTTGGCTTCGGCGGGCGATTTAGCGAACCCTCCGCGGTGAGCGTGAAAAATCGCCCCGGCGATTGCCGAGGAGGCAATCGAGGACATGGACATTTCTTTATAAAAATACTTGGCCCTATCGTCTAGCCTGGTTAGGACACAAGCTTTTCAAGCTTGGTACCCGGGTTCAAATCCCGGTGGGGCCACCAATGAAAAAATCCTATATCAAAATAAAGCAACACTATTTCGTTATCTCTTTGTCTTTGTTTTACCCTTTGTTGCTTCATACCTTTATCTGCACTTTGCGGGCATTTTGTCATTGTCACCCACCAAATCTCCGGAGTCCTTAACGCTGCCAAAGATCGCAATTCTTCCAAAAAATTTAACAGGCCTTACAATTTTTGGGAAAAATCAAACCGGATTTATTTATATCTCCGACGAGCTAAAAGAACGAATAACAAACAATATTGAAAATAATGAGAAAATACTTGAAAAAATATTTTTTCCATTTTTATGGTACGAATTTGATCTGAATAATAATTTAAAAATTGCAAGCACCAGCGCACCGCAAATTTCTAAAGCCTTAGTTGATATTAAGTGCACACCGACAAACGGAGAAAGCGTCATCATTCCTTCAGGTTCCAGTAATTGGTTTTTTTCTCGATTAACTACTATAGACAAACTCGATTATGGATGCACTATAAGCCAAGTCCACAGCAATAAATGGACAGACTTAAACCAAGAAAAGGAGCTCATAATAGAATTCGAGGGTGATTTTAAATTAGACATAAAACCAACTATTTTTAGCCAGTTCGCCGTGCTTTCGTTTTTCTACTTCCTTATTGCAATTCCTATAGCCAATCTTCTTAGAAAATCTCTTTACGAATTAACTGAATTTGTAAGAGGCCGCCGAAGAACCAAATAATTGTTAAACTGCGGCTCTTGATTACAATAATTGAAATACCCATTCAGCCATCACAACTGAAAACTTAAACAGCAAACCGCCCCATTGACCACGCCGCGAAATAGCGCTAAACAATAAAAAGCGCTCGTTGAAAAAAGGAGGATGTATGGAAAAACATGAGAAAGAAAGATGTCGGAGGGCCCAGCAAAAAGGCTGGCCCATCCCGACACTGCGCCGCTGTCTGCTTGATGTGGGACACTCTGGCGACCACGATTTTCCGAAAGCGCCAAAGCTTCCGCTCTCCAAGGCCGTCGGCATCTCGGTCATCAAAGTAAAATAAGAAATCCGAAACAAAAACAAAACTGCCCCCAATGGCAGTTTTTTAATATACCGATTAGTTTCGGCAATTACAAAGCATTGACAAACAAAAACAATTATGCAATAAATTAAAAGTACATTTACAAAAGAGGAGGGGGCATGAGCACAGATACAGCCATAGTCGTTTCAATCATTGCTATGCTTGGCATTACTATGATTATTATTATCGCGGGCTTAATTTATTTAAGAAAACTCACCAAGAAGCCAAAAAGTCCCGCCGCGCCGCATGAACGATGCGAGGCAATCACAAACTTCGGCTTTCCTTTGTCAACACCAACAAGATGCTGGCGCAAACCTGATCACGAGCGTTACGGCGTAAAACACTACGCCGAAAAAGGCGACGGCACGACATTCAAAAACGAATGGTAATTCAGAAAAACCTTTCCATAAAATAAAAAAACAAAAACCGGGCATCGCTCGGTTTTAATTTTTATTATCTTAGCGGCTCTTTACCTCTCCTACTTTTTGAAGAAAATATTTGCGCATGGCAATCAAGATTTTGAAAAGGTCGCGGCCGGAAAAATCACGAAGAGTGCATGATAGAAGTTGCGCTATCGCCTCGTCGCTATGTGGCCGGGAATTGTCTGTAATTATTTTACCGAATTCTTCGCGTTCGCACCCGTAACCAAAAGTGCCGTCATTATAAAGAACCTCATACCACTCACCCGCAATGTCGCCCACAATCACACGTTCAACCATGGCAAGAGTTTTTGTGCTTCCAATTAGTGAATAAACAGGCACAATATCGCCCACTGAAAGACGAGAACGCACGTGCGGAGCGTCACAACCCATTGGCCCCTCCTTTTTTTCTGTAACAAAGAACCTTTTACAAATAACACGCAGCATTCTTTTTTGCAACTATTGACCCCGTTAGAAGCCGCGGTCGCAGTACTGTAAATATATTTTATCAATATTATAGTAAATAACATTGTAAACCACCGACATAATAAACAGCAGACGCTGACCGCGACCTGCTTCTAACGGGGTTGACAGCCGGACGCTATCGCTTACAATAAAAAAGTTCTTTAAAAATACGGCTAAGGGGGGGAAATGACAAAAAAAAGCACGCTGGCAATCAGTGTTTTCGCTTTTATTCTTTCTCTATCTATTATTGCACCCGCAATCGCGGATTCCGCAAGTAAGAACCAGACCGGTACCGTAACTCCTTCCGCGGTCTCAAACCAAACCGACAAAGCAGTAAAGACCGACACCGGCGACGGAATTGAAATCAAAGGAATTATCTGGGTTGCAACCGATTTCGTCTACACGGTAAAGAAGGGTGATAACCTCACGCGCATCGCGCAACGTTTTCAGGTGCCGCTTGAAGAGCTGACTTCAAAAAGCAACAACCCAAAAATCGCAGGACGAAAAAACGGAAAGATTTACGTTAATGACAAAATTCGCATCCTGCACTTTCGTTTGGAACCGCGCCCGTTTGATGAAGTAACTGTGAACGCCCTCGTCGTGACGACCAAGGACGAACTCGTGCGCATGCAAAAATCTTACAAAGAACGCATCACCGAACTTGAACGCCAAAACGCCGCTCAGAAAATAACCTCCAATTTGCTTGTGCTACTAACAATTACTCTGGCCGCTGTTATTTTTCTTTTATTGCTTGCAATGGCTTTAATGCCAATAACTTCAAAAAATGATTCCGGAAAAGAAGTAATAGAAAACCTCCGCGCTCTCACCGGCCGCCAACTTATTGCAGTAATGGATGAACCATTCATCAAAGACGAAGTGGGGAATCTGGTAACCCTCAAGAAGGTCAAGGATTTTCTGGCGAAGCCTATACGTGTAGGCCTGATAGACCTTCCGGCAAATAAGTGGGAGGCGGCAATGAAGACAAGAGAATCGGACTGCTTTTCCGAATAACCAGAGAAGCGTCTGTCATAAAGCATAAAATATATAACATTGACCATAAAATAAGCGGCCCCCTCTTCCTCCAAACAAATTCTGAACAACAGTCTCTTAAGTAACGAACCCGCGGATGGATCTCGCTAACAGCGGGACCCGGACAACGGTTTAAGAAAAAGAGGCGAGCACTCCACCCGGGGTGTTTTTTATTTGTTTCGCCCGCAAGAACATCCCACTTCCCGCAGAAATGAATTACGGTTGCGAAACAAATAAAAAACGGATACGATGGACGAGGTTTAGAACTTTCACATTCTAATAGGAGGAACACATGCGCAAAAGCAAGCGCTGGATTAAAAAAACGGTTGGAGCGTACCTCAAGAAAAAAGGGTTGCCGCCCGATATCGCGGTTACCTTCAAAAACGTCACAATTCCCGACCGCTATTCAAGGATTCCAACACGATACACACTCCAGGAAAAAATGCCTTCAAGCACCAGAACACGCGTCGCGCAAGATATATATCTGAACATTCCGATTACATCGGCAAATATGGATACGGTAACCGAATCACAAATGGCCATTGCCATGGCGCGCCTCGGCGGACTCGGTTTTATCCATCAATTCCTGCCAATTGAAAAACGAGCAAAAGAGATTGAACTCGTGAAGCGCGCCGATTCAGGCGTCATTGAGCAGCCCCTGATGGCAAAACAAAACATAACGCTGGGTGGGGCAAAAACTCTTATGGCGAGTTACAAAATCTCAAGTTTGCTTGTGACTGATTCAACGGGCGAGCGCCTCATTGGCATTCTGTCTCACCGCGACTATGCATTTGAAACTGATAACACCAAGCCTATTGGCAAGCTCATGACCAAAAAGAATCTAATCACAGCGCACCCCGAAACAACGACGGAACAGGCACGGCAAATTCTCAAGAAACACCGCATTGAAAAGTTGCCGCTTATTGACGCGGACGGAAAAATCGCCGGCCTCATCACATCAAAAGATATTGAGAAGGCGGAACATTTCCTGAAAGCGGCGCGCGACGCCAAAGGCAGATTGATTGTCGGCGGAACCGTTGGTATCACCGGCAACTTTCTTGGTGAAATCGAAAAACTTTTAATCGCGGAAGCGGACATTATCCTCGTTGATACCGCGCGGGGCAACTCAAAAAGAATGGTGGACACACTCCGTACAATCAGGAGGCGATTCGGAAAAAAACTGCCTCTTGTTGCCGGAAACATAGACACGCCTGATGGCTGTATCCGTTTAATTGAAGCGGGCGCGGACTGTGTAAAGGTCGGCATCGGCGGAGGCTCCGCGTGCAAAACTCGGGAAGGCCCGGGTATCGGCATTCCGCAGCTTTCAGCAATCGCTGAATGTTTTGCGGTTTCCCGCCATTACGATATTCCGATTATTGGCGACGGCGGTATTACAACCTCAAGCGATCTAAGTAAAGCTCTTGTTGCCGGCGCGGCCGCGGTTATGCTTGGAGGAATACTCGCCGGCACCCAGGAAACACCGGGTAGGTCATTCTATGAAGACGGCAAACGGTGGAAAATATTCAGAGGGTCAGCTTCAGTAGAATTCCAAATGTCGCGAATTGATCGGGAAGACCATCAGGGCCTCATCAGGGCGCCGGAAGGGGTGCCGAAACGAGTAGAGCCTAAAGGTGAGGTCCAAGAAGTAATTGAGGAACTCATGGGGCATCTTTATTCCGCTATGAGTTATGTTGATGCCGAATCGCTTGATGAATTGCAAGAAAAGGCCTTTTTCAGACACCAAACATCTTCGGGGTACGAAGAGGGCAAACCGCATGATGTGTTCTAAAAATGAGCAACTAAATCCCGCATTGTGCGGGATTTTTATTTGTTTGTCTGAATTTTAAAGCGTACCGCAAACAAAATTTTTCACCACAAAAAAGCTTAAAACGGAACTTGACTTGATGTTTTTTACATGCGTAGATGTAAATAAGTGTGTACTTTGAAAACTAAAAAGGAGACCATCATGGCCATATCACGCAAAAAGATACTTGCCAACAATAAGGTGATGCGTAAGTACATTCAAGATGTCTTCCCGGCGGAGGGCGCCCGCGGAGTACAGAAAGCGCTTATCAAAAAAGGCGTCAACCGCTCCATTCAAACCATCCGTAATACCGCATCGGAAATGGGTATTACCTTGAAAAAGATAAAAGCATCACTGGTTACGGTTGCAAAACTGAACCTGGAAATTGACCCGGCCCAACTCATTGCAGAGGCCACAGCCATGCCGGAAAAAAAGATTTCAGAAACGCACCTTATTGAAGCGTCGGTTTTTCCGATGATTGTTGAAGAGACGACGCTTGAAAATCCTTTCGTGGTTGAAATCCCTTCCGGACAGATGCCTATTATCCGCTGTATTAACACTCCCATGATAGGTGTTTGCGCAGACACGCATCCTTTCAGGAATCCGCTTTCAAACACTTTGCGCCTCTCCGAAGTATTGCGTGGGCACGCTGACACGGCCGGATTTCCAGTGGTTGTTGTTACCGGCAACTTTATTCACGTGGACACGCTAAAATATTCCAAGCTCCGGGCGCATCGTTCACTCGTTTCTCAAACCAGGCCGATTGTACTTTCCGATCTCACAATGGAAGAAGACCGCGAAGTTAACTTTGTAAGCGTTGAAGACCGCATTAAAGACCGCATTGCAATGATGAAGAAAGCGGCAACCGATGAAGAAGGGCGTCCCCTCTATAACGGCCCTATTTACTACCTTTACGGCAAACGCGAAGAAGAAATCGTCACCTTCTGGGTAGACGAGCATGTCCGTAAGGTCACTGCTGAAAAGCAGGACGAGCTTCGCGCGAAACGCACGATACTCAGCAAAGCATTTCGTGTTGCTACCGCGCAGGTAAGCGACTTCCAAGAATACATTGAGATGTTGCGTCTTGAGGCACAGAATCCGAGTATCACGGAAGAACGGCGCCAAGCCGTCCCTGGTGAAATCAGAGGGCTGGAAAGCTCACTCGTGTCGGCACAGAATGCTCTTGTTAGCGCCAAAGCTGAACTGAAAAAGGTGCGCGACCAGCTTGAAATCACGCGCGCCACGAACGTTGACGATGCGGACCTCAAGCGCTGGTTCTTTGAAGGACAACTGCGGCTAAAGCAGATGGTTGAAGAATCAGTACCCAACGCGAAGGTCATCGCTACGGGGGACTGCTTCATGAATCTTGGCGGAAAGATTATTCAGATAGTTCAGGACAACTCCGACCTGCCAACCGACAGCTTTCTGGATAAGCAGGCGCAGAAAATCCAGCGACAACTCAAAAACGGAGGAAAACAACCTGACCTTATTCTTGTCGGCGGACTAAATCTTGCTCCGACGGATTTTTCGGTCAAATACCCGAAAGCCGAAGGCCTGCCGAGAGAAATCACCGAAGTTGCGGTAGTTCAGCTCCCGACATGCCTGGATAACGACTTCATCAGAAGAATTACCACAAGAGGAGTGAAGATCGGTTCAGAAATCACCCGGCTCGTCAAAGACGAGGACTTCACTTCAGGTGTTGTTGACTACTGCTGGCCGTGCGAATTTCCGCAACTTCGTTTCTGGTCGTCTACGGATCTCGTCAACGAAGAAATCTTTTCTAAATCCGAAGAGATCGAGAAGATGATTCTCAGCCCGTATCAAGTTTACGGCGAGTATGAAAGCGACATGCAGGAAGGCGCGCATCATCAGGCCTATTACACCATTCCGGAATTCCCATTCAAGGTGCCGCTTTATGTGATCCATCATAAATTCTTCGTGGATACTGCCGCACCTATCCATTACTACGCCAACCTCGGCGACATTGTGCAGGGTGAAAACCATGACTACCATCTCGAGGTTCCCGGAGACTTCAAAATCACGCACCAGCTCGAAAAAGAGATCGACAAGATATTCCGCGATCAAACTCTCACTTGGGAGCAGAAAACGGAACGAATCGCGAAACTCTCAATGACAAACTCGATTCTCGGCGGCACGCCCCGAGTCGACGATCAGCTTAAGAACTACAAAGAGCGCGCGATCATTCCGGGTGCCAAATATTTCTGCATGGTGCTCACAAACGCCCAAAAGGCCAGACTTGAGTTTATCGAAAAAGCAAACATCATTTCTCTGCTCGGCGGAAACCACTTCGAAAATACTGGAGGTAAAAATCCTGGTGGAGTAGGAAAACACTTTAATGAAGCCGAGATCGTGCGAGAATATATCATCAAAGCACTCCGTGTTTGCCGTGAATTTTCAGAAGAAGACCTCGAGCGACTTGTCGTTGCACACAAAATCTCCGGCGTGTCGGGGGCCCTCGGCGCTTTCGGAATCCTTCCGGAAGGCATGAGTCGCGACGACATTCCGAAGCTTTCTAAAGCAGAACTGAAAAAACTTTTTCCGTATTGCTTTTCAGCAAAACATAAGCCCTCCGGCAAAGGCACTTCTACCAGAGGCCTGCCGGTAAAATCACTCCGCAAAGCCCGCTCCGAGCGCGGCCCGACGGATCCTCTTTACGAAGGGCGCTTTGCCCTTGAGGTCGCCGGCCACATTGACCGCGACACTTCTTTCATTTCTCGCGGCTCGCTTTACTCGGTGAGTCCGGCTCAGGAATTCCGAAGCCCATTTGCGGAAGGCCTTGACTTCGGTCTCGGCGACATCGGGACAAAAGTCATCGGCGTACCCAAAGACCGCAAAGGCCCTATCGTCATTACGCGCTTTACCTACGAAGTATTCTTCAAGTACCTGAAGAATCCCTGGCCAATCAACGTAAAACAGCTCTTTCCCAACGCTCTTTAATCTAAAACATAATCCAATCATAAGACCCTTTCCGGGTCTTTTTTATTTGCTCCGCCCATCTTTTCCGATACGATACATATAATGACCGATGCCTGGCAAAAACTCGTTAACGGCATTATTTCTATGGGCTACCTAAAAACGCCCATTATCATTGATGCCTTCAAAACTGTAGACCGCGCGGATTTTGTGTTGCCAGAATACAGAGCCATGGCATACGAAGACCGCGCCCTGCCGATTGGCGAGGGCCAGACGATTTCCCAGCCGCTCACCGTCGCTTTCATTCTTGAACTTTTACAACCAAAGAAAGGAGAAAAAATACTTGATGTCGGCCACGGCTCCGGATGGCAAACGGCGCTCATCGCTAAACTTGTCGGGGAGAAAGGAACAATAATCGCCGTTGAGCGGCTTCCCGCGCTTTGCAAGCTGGGAAAACAAAATCTTGAAAAATACAATCTTACTCAGAAAGGAATAGTAAAAACAATCTGCGGGGACGCAAGCGGGGGAATCCCAAATGAGGCGCCGTTTGATAAAATAGTTGCCGCCGCGTCCCTAAATGGGCGAGCCCTAGGGCGCCCGGCGCCCGGGCTAGCCCATCGGGCTTTAGCCGCCACAAAAGAACTTCCCAAAGAATGGAGAAATGAACTTAAGATCGGCGGAATAATTGTCGCGCCCATCGCCAATTCAATATGGCGCTTCACTAAAAAAAGCAAAAGCGAATGGCAGGAGGAAGAATTTCCGGGTTTTTCATTTGTTCCGCTAATCACGGAAGAAAAGAGGCTCGTGTTGCCAAAAAGGGGGAACGCGCCCGATGAACCCGCGAAAATAAAAATCGCATTTTCTTTTTTAGTGCTGACCATGATTGCGGGCTACTTATTTTATGAACTTTTTGCTCCGCTTAAACTTGAACAGCAAAAAACAGAAATTGAAATAAAAGAAGGCGCGGGCCTTCGTGAAATTGCCTCGGAACTAAAAAATAAAAAAACAATCCGCTCGCGCTGGCTTTTTATCGGCTGGGCTATTACCGGCGGAAACGCGCGTAATTTAAAAGCTGGAAATTATGTTTTTGAAAGTGCTGCCGATATTCCCGATACCATAAACCGGTTAGTTAGAGGCGAAGAATTGCCCAATGAACGAATTATAACCATACCGGAAGGATGGAATATAGACGATATCGGCATATATCTTGAATCGCAAAACATAACTGCAAAAAAGGATTTATTTGTTGCTACGGGCGCGCCGCGCGTTTTAAATAAAGAAACGGAGCTCAAAAAACGTTTAAAGACGCGCTTTGCTTTTTTAAACGAACTGCCTGCGGGACTAAGTTTTGAAGGATATCTTTTCCCGGACACCTACCGCGTTTTTAAAGATTCACCCGCGGAAGAAATAACGGAAAAAATGCTGGATAATTTTCAAAGAAAAATAACTCCAGAAATGCTTATTGAAATAAAAAAACAAAAAAAGGGTCTTTTTCAAATAATCACCGTGGCCTCGCTCATTGAAAAAGAAGTGGCCAAGGTCGAAGACCGCGCAATTGTGTCCGGAATATTGTGGGAGCGTCTGGAAATAGGAATGGGGCTTCAGGTAGACGCGACTATTTTATATATCGCAAATAAAAAAGCCGGACACATATCGCCGGACAATTTTCTTATTGACTCACCGTATAACACCTACAAATATCGCGGCTTGCCCCCCGGCCCGATCGCAAACCCCGGACTTTCAACAATACGCGCGGCAATATATCCGAAATCTTCGCCGTATCTTTATTATCTTTCCGCGCCCGACGGCCGAACTATTTTTTCCAAAACGCTTGAAGAACACAACATCGCGAAGGCGAAATATTTAAAGTGAAATACCCCAGCACCAATTTTGCGAAATAATGTGTTGGCGAAGCGCTTCGTTCATTAAGGGATGTGCCTATTCGGCACCCGCGCTTCGCGCTGTTTACTGAAATTTCTATGCCTGGTATTTTGCTGTCTTAGAAAGCAAAATTGGTGCGGGGTTCTATTGTTTGCCGCTCCGACTAAACGTCGGAGGCAAACAATGAAAAATCCCCGAATGATTCGGGGTGTACTGCGTGCGCGTCTTCTACTTCACCGCGAGCAGTTCATCAATCTCCGCATATTGCTTATCGGCCCACTGATAGTATGCATCAAGGATCTGTCCGACTGGCGTAATGCGCGAATCCACCCTACTGGTAAGCGGAGCGGCATTGGCGGCCTCAAGTACTTTCACCGCCGCCTCGGCGGCACTCACAAACTTGGCAATAAGGTTCGCGCCTTCTTTGCGTATGCGCGCCTGCAAAATCTCCGCCTCGGCGGTCTTGTCGGGCCGAAGCACTGCCGTGTTCGCAGTGATGTTTATCTTCGCATCCTTCCGTTGGAGCTCAAAGACCACCGCTCGCCCGGGCTTGCCGTCGCCACGAATCTCTTTCATAAACTCTTTGGATGTCGTAAACGGCTTGCCGTTGACAGAAAGCACCAGATCATTTTCCTCTATACCGGCCTTTTCCGCGGGCTTCCCCTTTATGGTGCTGTAGATTGCGGGAAGCGTCTTGCCGTTCAGTTCGAAGAGCTCAAACTTAACGCCAATGCCCACGATCTGGCCTGCGTTGTCAAGCCGCCTCACCATTCCATCGATCTCTTTCTGAATTTTCTGTGGCGTCTCCTTCATCCTTCTCACCATAACCGCCTTTTCATCCGCCTTCTCGGCTTGGGCATCCTTCTCGGCGGCGAAAATGGAAAAGTGAGATGCGGGCAGGATAATCAAAACCAGCATCGCGACAAGCGCCAGTACAAGCACTCTTTTCATGCTTCCTCCTTTCTTTTTTCAAAAGAACAAACAAATGCAGGTGTAAACACCCGCTTTCACAAAATAACATGCGAACCTTACCCCTGTCAATATTCGGGGGATTGCCTATTTGCGAGTTCTTGAGTACTATCCAAGTATTGAACTTTTACATACAAGGAGGCAGCAATGGCCCGTACAGCTATGTCGCTTGACGACTTCATAGCAAAAACAATCGAAGCCATTCTCAGTTTCTGTGGCGAACATTTCACACCTCTCGATTCCGAGGAACGCGCACAAAGCATCACAAGTATGCTAACAAGCCTCCGCGGGAAAAAAGTGCCGAAACGCTTCCTCGGATTCCTCGAAACAACCAAAAACCCGCAAGTCCTCATTGAAGATGCCTTTGCAAACATCAAAGGTAGCTCAATGATGTTCCAGTTCCACTCCGCCCCGAACAAACTCCAAAAAGAAGACATCCTCCAACATGCCGGCGCTGTGGTCGCCCAACAAATCGTTTTCGATATATTCGGTCCGATCATCGAAACCCCCGCAGGGCCAGTGCTCAAATTCACCGACGACCTTGTGCAGATCTATACGTTCCTCCAACAAAAAATCGACCAGGCGGCGGTCGAAAATTCCGCAGAACAAGAATCGAACGGAAACGGTCTTTCGCCAATCACACTCCGCGAAGAGGAAAAGAAAGCTCTAATCCAAAAGCACACGGATACACTCTTCTCAATCCCTCTCTTCATACAAAAAATATCAAAAAAGGAAACGGAATGCGGCCAATATCTTTAATTCCCCCCGCGCAATGCGCGGTTTTTTATTAATTAAAAATTCTAAACCGCGCATTGCAGAATCATAATGATTATGTTATGATTTAAATACATGCTTACTACCAAGAAAAAGACTACAATAATCGAAAAATTTAGAGGTCACGCGACCGATACCGGCTCGGTTGATGTACAAATAGCGCTCTTAACCGAGGAAATCAAACGCCTCACCGACCACCTCAAAAAAAATAAAAAGGACAATCACTCAAGAAAGGGACTTTTGGGAATGGTGGCTAAAAGGAAAAAACTTTTGGATTACCTCAAGCGCGAAAACGCGCGCCGCTATAATACGGTTGCAAAAAAACTCGGCTTAAAAAAGTAAAACCGGATAATGCAGACAGCTCTGGCAAAACACAAAGAACAACGCGTCGCCGTATTCATTGATGTGCAAAATATGTACCACTCGGCGCGCAATCTGTTTAACGCGCGGGTAAATTTCGGGGAAGTGGTAAAGGAGGCGGTGGCCGGAAGAAAACTCATCCGGGCGTTTGCTTATGTGGTGCGCACTAAAACTGGGGAAGAAAAAGCTTTTTTTGACGCGCTCGTCAAATCGGGAATAGAAACCAGAGTAAAAGACCTGCAGGAATTTTTTGGAGGCGCAAAAAAGGCCGATTGGGATGTGGGCATGGCGATGGACGCCGTACGCACCGCCGAAATTGCCGATAACATTGTTATAGTGTCCGGCGACGGAGATTTTGTGCCCTTAATTGAATACTTGAAAGGAAGAGGGCGCAGGGTTGAGGTAATCGCCTTTGACCGCACCGCTTCGCAAAAACTAAAAGAGGCGGCGGACGATTTTACCGACCTTGGCGCGAAACCGCAAAAATTCTTACTGCGAAATCAATAATTAAAAAACTAAATAATTAATTTAAGAAATCGTAATCCGAAAAGGGAAGTGCACGCTAAAATTTCTTTTGTTCTTCAAACAGTCCTCCTTCGCTAAAGCTTCGGAGGATAAAAGAAATTTTAGAGAAAGCTCTTCCGCTTGCGGACACGAATCCAATCATATATTTATGGAAGGAAAAAAATTCAATATGGAAATCGGCGGAAAACTTATTTTCGCTGAACTCACTCCGCTCGCTTGGCAGGCAAACGGCCATGTTATCGTGCGCCTGGGCGATACGACAGTTTTAGTTACCGCGGTAATGTCCAAAGACCCGAGAGAAAGCGGGGATTTTTTCCCGTTAACTGTAGAATACGAAGAAAAGTTCTATGCCGCAGGAAAAATTTTCGGAAGCCGCTTTATTAAGCGCGAGTCCCGGCCATCGGAAGAAGCAATTCTTTCCGCGCGACTGATTGACCGCACCATCCGCCCGCGATTTGACCTCCGCATGAGAAACGAAGTGCAAATTGTCGCAAGCATTCTTTCTTTTGATGAGCAGAACGATTCCGATATCCCAGCACTCCTCGGCGCTTCTCTGGCGCTCTCGCTTTCAAACATTCCTTGGGACGGTCCAGTGGCTGCAGTGAGAATCGGAAAAATAAACGGAGAACTCATAATTAACCCGACGCTTGAAGAACGGCAAACCTCCACGCTTGATTTAGTTGTCTCCGGCACTGAATCAAAAATCAACATGGTTGAGGCCGGCTCCAACGAAGAACCCGAGGCCGAGATACTGCGGGCCATGGCCTTCGCTCATGAACAAATCAAAAAACTCATCGCGTTTGAGCAAGAAATAATTAACTTCGTGCGACCAGAAAAAACTTCCGTTAAGCTTTCCGAAAAAACCGGCCCAATGCATGAGGCGCTGTTAAGTAATTTCTCAAAAGAGCTTGAAAAGGCGCTTTGGGAAAAAAATAAAATAGAAAGAAACTCCAAACTTTCTTCAATAAAATCAGAATGGATGGAGCATGCCAAAACAAATTTCGCCGATACTTTTACTCCGCAGTCGGCAAATTATATGTGGGAAGAAGAAATAGACAGCATAGTACACCGAAGAATTATTGATAAGGGCGAGAGGCCCGACGGAAGAAAACTTGATGAATTGCGCGCCCTTTCGGCTGATGTCGGGATATTGCCGCGGGTGCATGGTTGCGGGCTTTTTGTGCGGGGAGAAACGCAGGCCCTTTCTGTGTTAACTCTTGGCGGTCCGGGGGACAAATTAATCATTGAGGGCATGGAGGTCAGAAAGAAAAAACGCTTCATACACCAGTATAATTTCCCGCCCTTTTCTGTGGGCGAAGTTAAGCCGATGCGCGGCCCGGGACGCCGCGAAATCGGGCACGGGGCCCTGGCCGAACGGGCTTTAACGCCTCTTATCCCTTCAGAAGAAGATTTTCCTTACACCATACGGATTGTTTCGGAAATTCTTTCTTCTAACGGTTCATCTTCCATGGCTTCGGTCTGCGGCTCTACTCTCGCGCTTTTTGACGCAGGAGTACCAATGAAAAAACCTGCGGCCGGAGCGGCTATGGGCCTTATGATGAAAAACGAAAAAGAATACGCGGTCCTCACCGACATTCAGGGACCAGAAGACCACTATGGAGATATGGATTTCAAGGCCGCGGGAACCAGAGACGGCATTACAGCACTCCAGATGGACGTCAAAATTGACGGCGTAACCTTGGAGATGCTTGAAAAAACTCTTACTCAAGCAAAAGCCGCCAGAATGCAAATTCTGGATGTGTTGGAAAAAACCCTGCCCGCCCCAAGACCGGAACTTTCCCCCTACGCCCCGCGCATTATTACTCTTAAAATAAATCCTGAAAAAATCGGCGCGCTCATTGGCCCTGGTGGCAAGGTCATCAACGAGATTATCGCCCAAACCGGCGCGCAAATAGACATAGAAGACGACGGCACCGTATTTATTACATCGGATACTAAAGAAGGAATGGACAAAGCGGTAAATATGGTAAAAAATGTCACCAAAGAAATTAAGGCCGGCGAACTGCTTGAAGGCAGGGTGTCGCGCATGTTTGATTTTGGAGTGATGGTAGAAATCGGACCGCGGCTTGAAGGCATGGTGCATATATCTGAACTGGCCCCATGGAGAGTTGAACGAGTAACCGATATAGTTAATGCGGGTGACATAATTCCTGTTATAGTAAAAGAAATTGATGATCAGGGCAGAATCAACTTATCGCTAAAGCGCGTACCGGGACGCTATTCTGAAGAAGAGATGGCTAAACACGCCTCGGAGGGGGGTGGCTTCGGAAGACCGAGCCACGAAGGAGGCCCGCGAGGACACAGTAGCGGACCGAGGCGCCATCATTAATAAGATTTTTAAATTGAGATATCCTATGTAATATGGCCCCCCGCCAATTTTGCAGGGCGTACCCCGGCAAAGCGCTTCGCCCATATGGGATGTGCTATTCGCACACGCGCTTCGCACAAGTTATACATGCGCATCTTTCCTCCAATTTTTACAATTTCTGACGGCAAAATTGGAAGGGGATGCTCATGATTGTAACTAAATTTTATTCGCTAAAGCTCTAAAATTTAGACAATCATGGCAGATCAAGGACGACAAAATCAACAACCCTCCGGACAAAGGCCCGAGCCAAGCTCCGCTCGGCCAGAACCAAAAATTCGGACCATGAAATCGGATATTGATAAGTTCATGAAGGATACGAAACCCTCGCTTATTCAAATGATGACTAAGCAAGCGGAATACCGGTCCCCGGAAATAGAGAAAGAGGAGAAAAAGTTCCCGACAAAAATCATTTTAATAGTCGCGGGTTCCATGGTTGTCTTGGCGGTTTTGGGTTGGCTTGGCTATATCCTGCTCACACCGCAAACCCCGCCACAACAGGCAAAAACTTCCGCGGGTAAAACCACGACGGGCGAAGAAATTCCCGCCTCTCCAATTTTGACTGAAAAAACACAAACCGCGACTTCATTGCGAAACCCGATTCAATTGCAAAAAATAATTTTTGACGCGGCTCAAAACGCAGAACGCCCCCAGTCCCTCAAGCGCCTGGTAATCAAAATTAAAGAAGCCGACGGCGGCACCGGTTTTCTTACGGCAAAAGATTTTTTTGATATTCTTAACATCCCCGCACCCCAGCAAGTTCAAGACACCCTTAGAGACCAGCTATTCTTATACATTTACTATACTTCAACCGGCCTCCCGCGCGCGATATTTATCGCACCCTCACGCAACCCCGAACGTATGCGCGGAGGAATGTTCGCTTGGGAAAGTTCTATGGAGCGCGACTTGGACACTCTTTTTCTCGGTGCCACACCAAATCAAATTGTCGCCCCCTTTTTTGACAAGACATTCAGAAACATAGATTACCGCACCCTTGCCTTAGAACCCGGAACCGAGGTGGGATACTTTATGTTTTCCGCGAAAAACTTCCTGGTTATAACGACTTCCGATGAGGCGCTTCAGGTCGCCATCAATCGGCTATTTGAATCAAGGTAAATATAGCGCACCGCGCCTTATTAGTGTTAAAATAAACTGGTATGACACTAGACCAAAAAACAATTGAAGAATTAAAGCAAAAATTGCTGTCGGAAAAAAAGATACTGGAAGGAACCCTTTCCTCTATTGCCTCGCCCGACCCGAAAATGAAAGGGGATTGGGATACTAAATTTCCGAGCATGGGCGATAAATCAAGTTTTTCATCGGGAGCGCTGGAAGAAAGAGCAGACGAAATTGAAGAATATTCCACCGAGCTTGCCGAAGAATTTAGCATGGAATCGCGCCTTAAAGAAGTAAATTCGGCGATGGAAAGAATGGAGAAAGGAACATACGGAACGTGCGCAAGGTGTGGAGAAGAAATACCGCTTGAGCGTCTCCAGGCCAATCCTGCCGCGGCAACGGACATTAAACACGCCGAATAATACTCGCAATTCCTTTTTCGCACGACGCTTCGGTTTTGGATATGCGAAGCCGAAAAGCTTCGGGGAGCCCTCCCTTACGCTGCGGCTCGGGTTTCCCTTCTTGCTTTTCTCACCGCATATTTTCCAAAACCTCCGCTATTGTGCGAGAAAAGGAATTGCTCGCTTTGGGGAGAGTATTAAAGGAAGCGCTTAAGCGCCACTTTTTATTTTGTAGCCGCGCCTTCGCAATGAAAAATTTTTGCTACTGCTCCGCTAATATATAATATGAAATAAAAAAGCCCTGATTCATTCGGGGTTTTGTGTTGCGCGCCCTGCGCATTTTTCCGCTTTAGCACTATAAGAAAACAGTGGTTCAAGAAAACGAACAATAAGCCGCTCACCAATCTCACGAGTATTATTGTTGTGTGAATATTCGAGAGAACACAAGCATGCGACAAGCACAAACCACTTTTACATGGATTAATTTTCCCAAAACATACCGCAAATAAGCGCGCCCACATCCGGCGCGAAGCGACCCGTAATCGCAATCGCTCCTCTCACCCGTCTCTTAAAGACACCGGTCTATCTCTCTGAAAAAACCAGACAATCGTCCGGATATGGCCTGGTTGGTATAAATAGGGCTAATGATACTGTCAATTTTGACAACCGCATTGCGCCTTGCTACGAATGGTTTATCACAATTCATAGAACATGAAGCTCATAGCATAAAAAACACTGCGTAAAACATCTAACACAGAACAGGCGCGTGCTCCATGTTTTATGTTATATGTGTTATAACACTTATGGTCAAACTCTCCTCCGCGCAACTTACCGGACTCGACGCAACAATCATAACAGTAGAAGTGGACCTATCGCCCGGCCTTCACATTTTTTCAATTGTCGGCCTCGCCGATAAAGAAATTCAGGAGTCCCGCGAACGGATAGGCGCGGCGGTAAAAAATATCGGCGGCAGAGCTCCGCACAAAAAAGCCCAGCGTATAATAGTCAACCTCGCCCCGGCCGACATAAAAAAAGAAGGGCCGGCTTTTGATTTGCCCATTGCTCTTGGTTTTTTGCTTGCCTCGGAACAGACAAGATTCAATCCGGAAGGAAAACTGTTTTTAGGCGAGCTCGGACTAGACGGTTCGGTAAAACCGATACGCGGGGCGCTCGCTTCAACAATTGAGGCAAAAAAACATTCTTTCAAAACTATTTATGTTCCAAAAGGCAACGGAAACGAGGCCGCCCTTGTCGGAGGCATTGAGGTCAAAGAAGTGGGAAGCATACTGGAACTTCTTGATGATCTGGAAAATAAAAAAGAAATTGCCGCGCACATCCGTGAAGAAAAAGCAGGAGAAGATATTATTTTTTCTAATTTTTCATTAATCAAGGGACAGGAACACGCCAAACGCGCTCTGGAAATCGCCGCCGCTGGGGGGCATAATCTTCTAATGCAGGGGCCTCCGGGCACGGGCAAAACCATTCTTGCCCGTTCACTTCCTGAAATCCTTCCAAAACTCTCATACGAAGAAACAATTGAAGTTACAAAAATTTACAGCGCTACCGGATTTTTAAAAGCAAGCGATGAGGCTGTCATTAAACGGCCCTTCCGTTCGCCTCACCACACCGCCTCCCCCGTTTCAATCGCCGGAGGAGGAAACCCGATGCGCCCGGGAGAAATAACGCTTGCCCATCGCGGAGTTCTTTTTCTTGATGAACTGCCGGAATTCCAATCAAACGTGCTTGAGGCTCTTCGCGAACCTCTAGAAGAGCGCGTCATCACCGTATCGCGCGCGCAAGGAACCGTCGCGTTTCCGGCACATATAATTTTAGTCGGGGCAATGAACCCGTGCCCGTGCGGACACTTGAATAATCCTCCCCATGAATGCGTCTGCACGCCAGGCCAAATTACAAAATACCAAAGAAAAATATCAGGCCCGTTGCTCGACCGCATTGACTTATTTATTGAAGTGCCGCCGGTAGAAATCAAAAAAATTGATGAAGAACACCAGGAAACGAACGAGGCGGAAGCGGCCCGGCAAAGAGTGAAAAAGGCGCGGGGAATCCAGCGCGAACGATTTTTAAACGAAAAACTTCTTACCAACTCCGAAATGGGCCTTCGCGAAATTAAAAAATACTGCCCGCTTAATGAAGAAACTAAAAAAATCCTGCGCCAGGCCTACGAACAATACGCCATGTCGGTGCGCTCATATTACCGAACCATCAAAACCGCGCGCACCATCGCCGATCTCGCCGAATCTCAAAACATAGAAACACCCCATCTCCTTGAAGCCCTTCAGTATCGAGCCAGAGTAGAAATTTAACAATTACGGTTCTTCACAAATTCCCGTTAAATATGCTATCGCTTGTTAAAACGGCATTTACTAATATCCTAATCCTAATAACTAATGGCATTTAGAGCCTACCTCGCCGAATCCCAAAACATAGAAACGCCTCATCTTTTGGAGGCGCTGCAATATCGGGCAAAGGTTGAGATATAAAAGAACGAACCCCGACCGTGCTAGCACGAATCCGGGGTTAAGGTGTGGGGATTGTTTACCCCACTGCATGTTTTTACCTTGTCCCGAGGGACACGGTCAGGTAGCCTCCACATGGGTTTTGGTAAACGGTTTCCCGTCTGCCTTATTCGGCTTTGCCGAACCATGCTTCAAACCTGCCTCGTAAGCCATGACCTCACGAGGATTTTGTTTTTGCGGCACATCATGTTGCGCCGAAGATGTTTTTATTATGTGCGGGTGAAAAAAACGCGCTCCTCTTGCTGAGCCGTAACCGACTATCAGTTTTCCTAATCCTTCCGCCAATAGATTGCTCTAAGGGCGATCTTTTTCTCCTCTCTACTCCCGATTCTCACCGGGTTGTAGTATGAGGAGCCCGCTCCATGGGAGTGGAGCATGGCCGGTTGCAACGATTGCAACCGAGGTTCTTAGTTTTCAAGATAACCGTCTCCCGTGGCGCCCATCTCCGAATGCCCGCACTCATCCGGTAGGTCTCCAAGGTACATAGGCATTATAACATATACAAAAATTCTGTCAAGCAAAAATCCAAAAATACCAGTGTTTGCTAGTTTTTTTATTCTCTTTTCTAGACCCTATCTTCTAAATTCTAATCTAAAAACGGATTCTTCGCCCTAAACCGCTTAACGGTCGGGCGAAATCCCTAAACAGGGCGCGCCTGTCAACTATAGCCTTAGAAAAGATTTTTTAGCTCCTCTACCTTAAAATATATAAATTATCTGCTTGCCCAGGAATTATCAGCTCCTGGATTTCTTGCGCCCAGCACACCAAAATGAACATGACAGCCGGACGAATTGCCGGTAGAACCAACCGTTCCAATAATAAACCCTTGAGACACATATTGGCTGACGGAAACAAAAACCTGCGATAAGTGCGCGTAAACCGTCTGTGTGTTTGAATGAGCGATCACGACGTATTTTCCATAACCACCGTTCCTGCCGGACCCTTTCGCAATAATAACCGTACCTTCAACCGCGGCATAAATTGGCTCCGCGCACGAAGTTGCTAAATCAACTGCATTATCCTTTCCATGAAGCCCCTGCGTCCTCACCCCGCCCTGAATAGGCCTGATGTAGTACCCAAAATATGTTGGAAGTTTGGAATTCTGTGTTGGCGCGCTCGGTTGGGTTGACGGCGTCCACGGCAATTCTCCGTCAGAAATAAAAAGAAGGGTTCCGGGAACTAACCGCTCATCAATAGAAAGGCTATTTAAACTTAAAATATCTTCAATATTTCCTTTGTATTTTTGGGCTATGGAATTAATCGTATCTCCTTTTTCTACCTTGACCTCTACGCCATCTATGGAACGAACAACAAGCTTGTCTCCAACCTGAATTTTACGCACATCGGAAATATCATTGGCCCAGAGCAGGGTGTTTACCGTAATGCCATGCGCTTTAGCAATAGACGAGGGGGTGTCGCCGAGTTCTACTGTGTGGATAAAAATCTGCCCATCGTTTATGAATGAATCATCCCGCATAATGTTATTGGGATTCTGTGGGGCGACAATAGCACTACTCTGCACAACTATTGAGTTTGTGTTTTCGGCACTTTTTAAATTTACATCGGGATTAGGGGTTGAATCCAAAACAGGCATGGCGACTGTCGCCGCCCGGGTTTCTTTTATAAAAAGAGGAGAACGCTCTTCTGTTATCTGCTTAGAATTGCAAAAGATCCCCAAAACGTCACAAAAAAATCCGGCATGTGCATGGACCGGAAAAGCAAAAAGTATTAAAAAGCCAAGAAAAACCGAGGTAATTGCGGTTTTAGCCTCTAAACCAGTCGCTCTGCGATTGGTCAAGCGATCAGCCGATAAAATCGGCTGATTTAGCTTTAAAAAAGCCGAATGCTTCTTTTGAAGAAGAAGCATTTGTGCAGTTTTTACTTGTTCTTTTGATGTTCCAGGCCCGCGCCAGAAAATGAACCGCCGCGTAACTGGATTTGATATCTTACTAATAGGCGTTTAATAACGCGGCTTTTACACTAAAATCATTAAAACACCAGATTTTAAGCCACATTTTAAGATTAACTCTCTTTACTTATAGCCCATCCGTCTATGGATAGAGTAAGCCAGAAATGTGGTTTAGGCAAGCTCAAATATCCACAAGAAGGAGTACCGCCCGAAACAGGACTTGCCGCAAAATCCTCTTTGTCTTTGCGTTTTTTCCTGCTACGATAGCGACATATTAATAATCGGCGGCAAAAATATCAACATAAAATTTTAAAATCGGCGCACCGATCATCCTGCCTAATCTCATGGACTCCATCCTGGAAGGCTTAAACAACAAACAGCTTGAAGCGGTAACGGCCGTAGAAGGACCGGTATTGATAATTGCCGGGGCCGGCTCCGGAAAAACAAAGGCCCTCACGCACCGGGTGGCCCATTTAATATCACGCGGGATAAACCCATCATCAATTCTCGCGGTCACCTTCACCAATAAAGCGGCGGATGAGATGAAGACAAGAATCGCCGACCTCTTAAAAAAACACACTGCCAAAGAATCTCCAAAACTATTCCAAAAAGGAACGGCATCGCCTTTCGTCGGGACTTTTCACTCTCTTTGCGTATCAATCCTCCGTGAAGAATGCTCCAAAATAAAATTTCAAAGAAATTTCTCAATTTTTGATGAGGATGATTCGCTTTCACTCTTAAAAGAAATCATAAAAGAATTTAACATCTCTACCAAACAATACCCGCCGGGCATGGTCAGACACACGATCTCTAACCTAAAAAATGAACTAATAAGCGACGAAGAATATTCGGTCACGGCCGGAGAAGAAATTTTCTCAAAAAATGTTTCAAAAGTTTATG
The DNA here is from genome assembly GCA_030648055.1 of bacterium. GTDB lineage: Bacteria > Patescibacteriota > Minisyncoccia > Sungbacterales > SURF-37 > JAUSHI01. The sequence continues at coordinate 67,854 of JAUSHI010000007.1, forward strand.
CCGAGTATCAGACGCGCCTGAAAAAAGCCAACGCTTTTGACTTTGATGATTTAATAACAAGCGTGGTGCGTATCTTCAAAGAAAATCCGGATGTCCTAAAAAAATACCAAGAACGCTTCTCCTACATCCACGTGGACGAATTTCAAGATACCAATATGCCCCAATATCTTCTGGTCAGCCTTCTTACCAAATCGCGAGGAAACATCTTTGTTATCGGAGACGACGCGCAATCAATTTATTCATGGCGCGGAGCCGACATGCGAAACATTTATAACTTTGAAAAAGAATGGCCTAACACCAAAGTCATACTTTTGGAACAAAATTACCGCTCAACCCAGACGATTTTGGGCGCGGCGAATGATTTAATCACCAACAACCCCAGCCAAAAAAAGAAAAATCTATGGACGGAAAACACGGCCGGAGAACCGATAACCCTGATTTCAACCGAAAGCGAGCGGCATGAAGCAGGGCTAATCGCTGAAGAAATAATTCACTCAATTGAAAATGAAAAGCGCAAACCAAACGACTTTGCCGTACTGTATCGCACCAACGCTCAATCGCGATCATTGGAAGAAGCACTACTTGATTCCTCCCTACCCTATGTCATCATCGGCGGCATTAAATTTTTCCAAAGAAGAGAAGTCAAAGACATCGTCGCTTATCTAAGATTTCTGCAAAATCCTTCGGATAGCATCAGTTTAAAAAGAATAATAAACCTTCCTCCGCGCGGCATCGGGAGGGTTGCTTTCTTAAATTACATCGGGGGAGTAAGCGGAAAAAACGGAAGGAAAGAAAAAATAATTTTAGAAAAATTTGAAAGCCTCGTTGAAAAATTGCGCGAAGAACTGGAAAAAAATAATCTCTCACAATTCATAAAAACATTAATAAAAAAAATAAATTACCGCGAGTATCTTGATGACGGATCTAATGAGGCCGAGATGCGCTGGGAAAATGTTCAAGAACTTGTAAGTTTAGCCAAACGCTTTGACAATGTCCCAACAAAAGAGGGGCTCGTGGAACTTCTAAGCGATATCGCGCTTGTGTCTTACGACGACGCGGACAAAACAGGCCCGAAAGAAAAAATATCACTGATGACCCTGCACGCGGCAAAAGGCCTTGAATTTCCGGTTGTTTTTATCGCCGGACTTGAAGAGGGTATTTTTCCCCATTCCAAATCACTTTTAGAGCCCTCCTCACTTGAAGAAGAACGGCGCCTTTGCTATGTGGGAATCACCAGAGCCAAAGAAAAACTTTATCTTTTATGGGCAGGAAGAAGAACAATCTTCGGCGAAATACAGGCTAATATTCCTTCACGCTTCATAAAAGAAATACCGGAAAAATATCTGGAGGTTTCTGAAACAAGAAACACGGAACAAGGCGGCGGAGAATACGAAGACGAATCTCTTATTTTTTAATTCCGTTAGAAGCCGCGGTCGCGGTACGAAAAACATCAAAATATGACTATAATTGAGGAAAATTATAAGATCAATAATCAGCGGGTACTAACCGCGGCCTGCTTCTAACGGGATGAAGCCAAACAAACTTCTCGGACAACATTTTTTAAAAAACAAAAAGGTGATTGAAATAATGATAAGGGCCGCAAAAAACGAGCCTGCTGTTGAGTATGTGCTTGAAATCGGACCGGGCCACGGAGTCCTCACGCGAGCCCTCGCTGAAAAGTTTAAGCATGTTATCGCCATAGAAAAAGATGCATGGCTTGCCGGAGAGTTGGCAAAAAAATTAAACACTGAAAAAATAACAAATTGCAAAATTATCGCTGGCGATATATTAAAAATAAATTTCCAAAAACTTCTTGGCAAGGCTCCATATGCGGTAATCGCAAATATCCCTTATTACCTTACCGGCCGCCTTATTCGCCTGCTCTTAGAAACAAAACATAGGCCCTCCTACATAATTTTAATGGTGCAAAAAGAAGTCGCCGAACGAATTACCGCTGGTCCGCCGGAAATGAATATGCTCGCCCTGTCGGTACAGGCTTTCGGAAAGCCGCGGATTATGGAACACGTTTCAAAAAAAGAATTTTCTCCGCCGCCGCAGGTTGATTCGGCCATAATAAAAATTTCGGGAATTTCTGAAAAATTTTTTGTTAAAAATAAAATTTCCGAAAAAGAGTTTTTCGCCATAATACGCGCCACCTTTTCTCAAAAAAGAAAGCGCCTCGCCAATACGCTTGCGAAATTCTACGGAGACAAAAAAATCGCCGAAGAAAAAATAAAAAAAACGGGCCTCTCTAAAAACGCCCGCCCGCAAGAGCTTACGCTCAAAAAATGGCTTAAACTCTCTGATAAGTAAGGCGAAATTACCCACAACCGCATACTTCCGTCATGGGATCCCAAATCACACCCTGATATCCAGCATCATAACAAGAATTAATACACCCCAACGTATCTAATCCTGAGCAATTAGTTACAACGTAACAGCAGGTTTTCCCGGCAAGATTCACTCCGGGTGTTTTTGGATTTCCTCCTTCAACGTAACAGACCGGCATGACACCACAGTAAAAATAACAATACGCATTGGCATTAGGAATAGTAAAAATTTCTTTCAGCATTTTTATGTAATCTCTCAAATTCCACGAAAGTATAACCCCCCGCGGGGTGTCGTAAGAAAGAAGCCCAGCCGAAGAGTTAAAAAAGGCGCTCTTCCCGCTGTTTAATATGGCATTAATGTCATCATTATATCCTTGCGAGCGCATCAACTCCTGAAATTCCTTTAATGCTTCTTCGCGCGAAACCTTTTGTGCTGAAGGCGGAACCAAAATACGCCCTTCGTTTATTGCCTTTGCCACAGCCGCCTCTCTCAACTTAAACTCATACGGACGATCATAAAAATTCTCCGCATTCTTAAATGCTTCATACCGTTCTTTCGTAATATACCCCTTGTCAAAAAGATATTTCCTCACCACAAGATTAAACGCCCTCATTTCTTGCTCAGACTTAAATTCGTACTTACTCTCCTGTTGCATCACCCCCTCGCTTATAAGAAAATCCTGAACCTGCCTAAGGCCCGCTATGTAATAATCTGGATAAAGGGTGTTAAAAACCTCCTCCTTGGTGAGAGTTTTGGTTAAGCTCGCAATGACTCTTTCAATATCATTGCCCACCAAAGCGCTATTTAACTCTTTCGCTTCAAAAAGCCCGGCGGGATTTCCTTGACTTTCCTTAAGAAAATCTAAAACGTTTTGGGAAGTAAGTCGCGCTACGGCTGACGAAATTAACGGCTTCAAATCTTGAGTAATTACGCCGTAAAAATCCGTTGTTATGCCAAAAAGCGGCCGTTTTTGTGTTTCAAAAACACCAGTTAAGCCTATCTTCCCTGGGTCCTGAACACCTTCCGATGTGCTCCCTACTTTTTCTGGAACATTCAGAGCTTTTCCGCCCCCAGACACCGGGAGGCCGTCGCCGTTTAGTGTCGCAACTGGCCCGGAAGAACGAAAAAACAAAATACCAAGAGCGACGCCGCCCACAATCAACACCACCGTAGCCAAAACAACAATACGCTTATCCATGACACAATAATTATACCGTGAGCCGCTCCAAAAGCATATTGGTTATCCACAGAAAAGCGTTTTTTATACACAATTGTACTATAATTAAACCAATGAGAAATAATAGGTTTTCTTGGAAAACTCTAATCCTTGGTAAGAGGTTGCTTTTGCTTCTCGTCCTGCTTGTCGCAATGTCAGCCGTGGTTATTCTGGTAGTACCTTTTGGACCGCGCGGAAAAAAGAATATTGCCTTCACGCCCCCTAAAACAAAAGAAGAAGCATTAGCCAATCTCAATAGAGATTCTGACAATGACGGACTAAAAGATTGGGAAGAAAAAATTTACGCGACCGACCCCGCCAACGCCGATACTGACGGCGACAGCACTCCTGACGGCCAAGAACTTAAAGACGGCAGAAACCCTTTAAAACCCGGGCCAGACGACAAACTTGAAATACCTCTGCCCCAGCCTGAAAACAACAATAAAACCGAACTGCTCGCAAGCAGTATTGCCAGCAAATCGCTTACAAAAATTGTAATTCAGGCCGCGAATGGAGAATCAGTGAACAACGCGCTTGATGAATTCAAAGACCCAAAAGAAATAGACAATCTGATTGCATCTCTGGGTAAAGAACAGCCGTTAGACAAAGTTATCCAGCCCCAATTAAAAGAACTCATCACAACTGCCGATAATTCCCCGGAGGCGGTAAAAAAATATTTCAACACCATCGCCAAAATTCAGCTTGTTAACTTTTTAAATATGGAAAGCGACATAAGCATTTTATACCTTGCCCAGTCTTCCGGAAACGTGAAGGCTTTCCGGCGGCTTGACGCAAATATTGCCACCATTGAAAAAGTCATCGCGGAAATAAAACAAACACCGGTGCCGACCAAATGGGTCTCTTTCGCGAAAAATCTCGTCTGGTATCTTTCAAAAACTCTCGCCGCGGTAAAAATACTCCGCGACACCGAAAATGATCCGGTCTCGTCTCTTCTTATCCTTCAGGGCCGCATACAACTTATTGACGACTTCGCGAACCTATATCAGGACACAAAATTACAACTCACCGGAATAGATTTTTCGGAAAACGAGCCGGCTTATGGCCTATTTCTTAAAATAAAATGAGTATACTTTCTTTTGACCACAAATCAATAATCGCGGGGGTACTTCTCTTCGTAGTAATGGCAGGCTTAATTTTGGCGCCACTCACCATAAGAGCCGTGGTGACAACCGAAAGCCCATCGGAAATTGCCAAACTCGTAACCCTCATCGGCAACGCGGTTAAACAACTTGCCGAGCTAATTTTTCAAAGTGGCCAGCTTAGTTCTCTCAACACCTACTTTATTGTTTGGAAGCCGGCGGTAAAATTTCTTTCCTCCTTGATTCTCAAAGCGCTCACCGAAAGCATCATCAGGTGGATCCAAGACGGAGGCAATACCAATTTCGTATCAAATCTCCAGGGCGCGCTTGTGAGAGCCGCGGATGAGGCCGCTGGGGAGTTTCTAAATTATTTTGCAGGAATAAACTTATGCGGTCCCATAGCCAACCCCTTGCGGGGCATACTAAGAATACCGAGATTAAGTCTGGACTCCCGCTTAAGCTGTACCGCGACAGGCATTTTCGCGAATCTCCAAACAACTTACCAAGAATTTTTGAACGATTTCACCAGTGGCGGCTGGATTGCTTATGAATCAACATTTTACGGCAGTAACAATTACATTGATGGCCTAATTAATTCAATTGACGCAAAACTTGAAGCCGAGTCGCGACGAACAGCGATAGTGCAGGCAAGATTTGACGCGGGACAAGGATTCCTAGGCATAACTGTCAAAAAGCAAGACTGTAGAAATGCACTACCGGATAACACCTATAATGACGGAAGTCTTATCTGCGAAACCGTGGATGTACAAACAACGCCCGGCCGACTCGTTGCCGATACATTATCAAAAGCTGTCGGCTCGGGCATTGATCAGGCAGTCAACATAAACGATATTGGCCAGGCGCTTGACGCAATAATCGGCGCGCTCATCTACAAACTCGTCACTTCAGCGCAAGCCGGTCTTTTTTCAAACAATGAACAAAGCGGACTATTTGATCGCGACCTTCTATTAATACCTTCGCCTGAAGAAACACCGCCCATACCTTCACCCCAAGGAACGCCGCCAATGCCTACGCCTCAAGGAACGCCTCCCGACTTGTATATCTCCACAAGCCCGACACCAATTCAAACAAACATCCTCGCCGGAGATTTGATAGAGTTTTCTGGCACAATAAAAAACCAAGGGGGAACGGCAATTAATACTCCGTTTAACGCAAGGTTTAAGATTGACGTGGATGATGACGGAACTTTTGATGAAACAATAAACGCAAATTCACTAATTTTTAATGTTCCTGCCGGCGGAGAAGTGAAAGTAACTTCAGTATCATGGAGAGCGTCCAACGGTACGCACCGAGTTATACTCTGCGCGGAGGCTCTTCCTGCGGAAGCATTGCAAGAAAATAACTGCAGTTTAGGCGGGACCGGAATTTTCGCTGTGGGGCAAAAACCCGATCTTACAATATCCGAAAACCCATCAATATATTCAGGAATACCAAACCCCGGTCAATTAATAATTTTCAAAGGCGAAATTAAAAACCAAGGCGGAGCCGCGGCAACAGCAACATCAACATTTGAAAATCGCTTCCAAATAGACCTCAACAATGACGGTACAACCGATATAACTCTCTCCCCGAATCCGACCATAGCCAGTCTCGCCGCGGGTGCTACACAAACAATTATTTCTCCATCCTGGTCGGCAATTCTGGGCACACACCGAGTAATTCTATGCGCCGACATACCAAGCCGGGTAATAACCGAATCAGATGAACTTAATAATTGCAATCCGGCGGGTACCGGATTATTTACCATTGGACCTTTTATCTCGCCATAACAGCAATAGCAACAACAATTCTTCTTTGGTTAGCCATGAAAAATAGCTTAATCCAAAAATTGATTTTTTCTCTCGTTCTCACAAGCGTGATTTTGCCGGTTTTTGCGTTTTCGCTCTCACCACTTCCGGCCCAAGCCGAGGTTAACGCAAGTAGTGCAGGGCTAAGCACGATTAAAGAAAATGTGGACAAACTTGGAGAGGCCTGCAACGGATGGAACTTGATTTTAAAGATTAAGCTAGACTGCATTATCTTAAACACCGTCTGGCTTGTAGATAAATTTTTGGCTGGAACATTTCTTGCCGCCGCTACTTATATTTTTGACATATCAATATCGTACAACTTAACGGACATAGCCGGCACAAGCCCGTTTGTAAAAGTCGGATGGGGAATAGTACGCGATATTGCCAACCTGTTTTTTATCTTTATTCTCTTGTGGATCGCTCTGGCGACTATTTTTGATATTTCCGGTTACGGCGCCAAAGACCTCCTGCGCCAACTCATTATCGCCGCTCTTCTTATTAATTTTAGTTTGGCTATTGGGGGATTTTTTATAAACTTTACCAACGCGCTTGGAAGAGCTTTTTTAGGATCTCTTCGCGGCGGAAGCTGTGTAATAGGCAACGACCTATCGTGCGCAATATCCGCTAAACTGCTGGCCTTTACTCACATACAGCAAGTCACAAATGAACCGACATCCGCCGCTGAACGGAAATCAATTTGTGAAAAAGAGTATCCTACTTCTGCGTCAAGAGGCGGCGCTGATAAAGCAAAGCTTTATTACGAATGTTTAATATATGACTCCGTGGCACAAACAGTTAGGGCCGGTCAACAGGGTGCCGTCCAGAGCGCCATCTACCAAGCCCTTTGGCTTATTGTCATAATCCCCATACTTTCCTTTGTTTTTTTTGCCGGAGCAATCTTTTTCCTTGCCCGTTATCTTATGCTTTCCTATCTTTTGGTTTTCGCGCCGATAGTTTTCCTGTTTTTCATTCTTCCCACCACCAAACACTATTGGACCGAATGGTGGAGCAATTTAATAAAATGGTCGTTCTTCGCGCCGGCTTTTTTCTTCCTGCTCTTCCTTACTATTGAAACATTTGATCAGCTTGCCAAAATAAATGTCGCCCAAGGTAAAGGATTCTTTGGCATCGGCTTTGATATGATTCTTTTAATCGCCATGATGGTTATAAATCTTATGCTCGCGCAAAAAATGGGTATTTATGGAGCAAGCACGGTAACCGGATGGGGCAAAAGCGCGCAAAAATGGGCCGGCACAACAGCGCGCGGTATCGCCTACCGTGGAGCGGTCAGAGGCGCGGCACCAATGGCAAAAGCACTTACCGAAAGCCGTACCGGCCGGTTCCTTGCCGGAACACCCGGTCTTCGCGCCTTAACAACTCCGGCGCTTGCCATACAAGAACAGCGAGAGAAAATTGACGCCGACCGCGCAAAACAAATTGAGCGGGCATCAGCCGTATCTCCAGACCTTGCTCTCGCACGCCTTAATGGCGAGGCCATAGGAGTACAAGCCGCGTTCGCAAAATCAGCAAGCCCTGAAAATCTGGGCAAGCTCTTAAAAGCAATGCCCGATGCCAAAGCCCAGGAAAACTTTATATCAAGACTTTCTGCCAATAAAGAAGCCTATGGACTTACCGACATTCTTGATAAAAAAGTAGGCGAAGCAATGGTAAACGAGGCAAATGGGCTTACCTTAAGAGTTGTCGCTAAAACCGGCAAAACCAGCGACAACCGCGCAGAATTCCAACAACACGTTAATAATTATCTTGGTGGATTAACCGACCCAGAACTGGCGCAGGCCATGACCGCTAAATCAATTTCAGGAAACGCATTTGTGTCGGAATATATCCTGAAAAACTTCAAAAACGAAATGCGAATCGGACGAGCCACCCTCGACACTCCGGAGAAAATAAAGGAACTTAACGAAATAATTAAAGCGGCGGGAGGAAAAAGAGCGTTTGCGCAAGAAATGAAAAACCGTGGAAATGACCAAGGCGCTAAAGATATTCTAACTAGCTTAATCATGAACGTATTAGATGGAGCCGCGGCGCGACCGTTTATAGCGCGCCAAGGCAGAAGGAGAAATGAACAAAACGAGGATTATGAAGACGAAGACGACGAAGGAGGTGAAGATGGTGGAGGTGAAGGCAATAGTAGACCAAGAAGACCTACGCCAACACAACCAACTTCACCATCGCCATCAACTCCACCACCAGCTCCGCCAACACGGCCGCCGCCACCGATAACAACTCCGCCAACAAGACCAACTCCGCCACTACCGCCATCAGCACCATCACCAAAACCCATCCCCCCAACAGAAAGACCACGCGTAACATATGTACCACCGCCATCAACGCCACCGCCGACTCCACCAACACGGTCAACTCCACCAGCACAGCCGTAGTCGCCAACGCCTTAAACATTAAACAAACCGCACAAAAAGTGGTTTGTTTAATAAAACCACCGCATGTGTGCACACTATGATAATTTGACAGAAAACTAAAATTAGTTTATAATTCATATAATACCTTAAAAACCAGCGCTTAAAACAACCCGCAATTATAGCCAGACGGAGGGCTAAAGATGACCTCAGAAGAGATCGTTGCCCAAGTGAGGAAAAACAAAGAAGCGGCAAACCCGAAAAAGTGCGCGCCGGAATGCCCGACCGCGGACATGACCGTCTTCTGGACGCTCAGCATCGGCGGAGTGGTAGGCCTGATTCTCATTGCCGCAATCGCCGCCATGGAGCGCCCGGCGGCCCTCCTCCCGCTCGTCCTCGTCTTCGGAGTCCCTATGTTCATGGGCCTCCGCAAGATGTACAAGTTTTTAACCACTGGCACTTCGGTGATGGAAGGCTATCTACGGCGTCTTTTCACCGGCTACGGCATCTTCATCGCCATAGCTCTCACCGGAGGGTCACTGATAATGCTCCCCGCGCTCTTTTCCAAGCTCTTTTAATAACGCCCACCCCAAGAGGCGACCAACCGGTCGCCTCTTTTGCTTTATCCACACCACCCCAAAAGTGCATATTTTAGTGTTTTCTTGCCCCGTACTAAAAATGGCCTTTCCCACGCGTCTTTGTAGCCGATTGCTGGAATTCTCCATTATGAAACGACTTAGCAGAAAGGTAAAATAACTGTGCCATTTTTTAGTACGGGGTGTGGTATAATACAAATAATGCCCTCAAAAGAAGGTATGTAGAAATAGTTTAATTAAACCCCGTTAGAAGTAGGACGCGAGTGCACATTTCATTAGAGATTCTTCATGATTATAAAGTTGCCCATACTTGAGAATTTGTCTCTAACGAGAGTAAGCGTCCGCGACTTCTAAACGGGGTAAAGAGGTGCGGCCTTGGTTTTAAGTGTTTTATCTGTATTTGCAAGACAGCGTCGCGGCAAATACAGCCATAAAACCTTAACCCAGCCCTTTATGCAGTAAAAATTACTTCAATGTCAATATGAAAAGCATATCAACATCAAAATTAAAATTAAATTCAGCCGGCTTAAAGGGTTGGGTGCTGAATTTTATAATTATTCGCTAACACTCATAAATAAAATTCGCATGCCCACAACACACATAAACGAAGAAGAAATTTTAAAGCGTTATGAGTCTTTGCCCCAAGACCTTAAAGACGCAATGATGGGCATTTCCACGGCCGACGCAATTAGCGAAATAGGCCGTAAAACAAATCTAAATATAGAAAAGATGGGGGCGCTGGCTGAAGAAGTGGGGCTTATTATCCTGGGATTTATTCCATCAGCAAATTTTATTTCCGATATCAAAACCGTGCTTGATATAGATGCGGAAAAGGCGGCGGAAATCGCAAATGAAGTAAACCAGCACATATTTTTACCGATACGCGAATCATTGAAACGCCTGCATGGCGCCTCCTGGAGTGAGGGAATCACCAAGCCCCCGGTAAAATTTGAAGGACAAAAAGTTGCCGAATTTAAACCCGCGCCCCCCGTTCCGGAAATAAAACCTTCCGGTCCGGTAAGCGCACCCGAAGCAAAACCGCAACCACCAGCGCTACCCGCCCCGAAAGAACCGATGATAATAAGACCAATGGGTCTGCCCGCGCCGCTACCCAAAGAAGAAAGATTCGGCGCAAAAGAAATTACCATGCCGCCCGCGCTACTCCCAACCCCAACATTGCCACCCGCGCCAGCGCGAACTGTTCCTACGATTCCTCCCATTGCTCAAAAAATTATAACTCCTGAAATAAGACCTCAAGAAATTAAACTTCCGCCATCAGCTTTACCAATTTCAGAAAAAGAACAGGAAATGCCGTTCTCTCCATTTTCTTACGCCACGCCCAAACCCGCTTTCCCAGCACCTACGATTCCATCGGCCCCAAAACCGATTATTCCGCAGCAAAAAATATTTGTCCCCGCGCCCCAACACCAACCAAGTTCTGACCCCTATAAAGAGCCGCTTGAATAAATCCCCACACCTTCCCGCGGGGTATTGAACCCTGCGGGCAGGACTTGAAACCGCCATTCATCCCCGCGGCAAGACCGCAGGGTATTCTGGAAGGTGTGGGGATAAAGGGCTTGCTCTAAATTCTGAAATTCGCAGGCGAACAAAATTTATTTAGCAAACCTTTACCCAGCACTTATTTTCATGCGTCCGATCGTAAAAATAAGTGCTGGGCGCAAGCGGTAGCTTGCATATCGCTCGCATTGGGCTCGCTCATAAATTTAAACAACATTGGCATGCAGCAATTTCAAGTTCCGCAATATATTAATATAGAAGACCGCATCATCGGTCCGCTCACCATGAAACAATTTCTATACCTTCTCGGGGGGGCAGCCGCGATACTTTTGGCTTGGTTTTTTTTAAATCCTTTCTTTTTTTCTGTTATTGCCGTACCGGTGGCTCTTTTTTCCGGCTCTATGGCTTTTTTAACAATAGGCGGCCGACCATTTCCCACAGTATTATTTAACGGAATAAATTTTTATCTAAAACCACGTTTATATATATGGAAGCGCGCACCGAATAAAAAAATGGCTACACCAAAACCCTTAGAAATAAACGAAAAACAGCTGAAAACTCCGTCGCTTACAGAAAGCAAACTTTCTGATCTTTCATGGAGTTTAGACATAAAAGAAAAAATCGGCCGTTAATTAGAACTAAGAGATAGAAACCAAGAACAAGGGGCTGGAGAAATAAGTCCCCTAGTTCCTCCAACTTAATTCCTAATTCCGATATAAATGCCCCCAAAAGAACAAACTGAATCGCAAAAAGCAAAAGGAGCGCGCGCCGCGCAAGAATTTCTCGCAGTTGACGCAATACGCGACGGCATAATTATCCTTAAAAACAACGAGGGCATGAGGGCTGTAATTATGGCCTCCTCTCTGAACTTCGCGCTAAAATCTGCCGAAGAACAGGATGCGATTATTTTCCAATATGAAAATTTTTTAAACTCAATTGATTTCCCGCTACAATTCGTCATTCAATCGCGCCGTCTCAATATTCTGCCTTATATAGAGCTCCTTAAGGCGCGGGAAAAAGAAGAATTCAACGAACTTCTTAAAATTCAAATAGGCGAATATATTGAATTTATTAAAAGCTTCGTGGAACTTACCAACGTTGTAACAAAAACTTTTTTTGTCGTTATACCTTTCACACCTACCATAGCTGAGAAAGCTGGTGTTGCTTCATTTCTAAGTTCGCTAATTGGTTCAAAAACAGCACCCGCTCTCACAAGCGATGAAAAATTTTATGAATACAAAAATCAGCTCACGCAAAGAACCGACGCCGTTTCAACCGGTCTTCGACGGATTGGCCTGCGAAGCGCGGTCCTGAACACCGAAGAATTGATTGAACTTTTTTACGGCCTTTATAACCCGGCCGAAGCCGAACGCCAAAAATTAAGCGAAACAAAATAAAAATGACTTTTGGAGGATTTGGGGGAAAAGATACAACAGCAAAGGAAATTTTTCCGGTTTTCCCGGAAGAAATTTACCGTGCGGCGGAAGTAACGCTCAAAGATGTTATCGCCCCGGCGGCCCTTGAAATCAATCCAAGTTTCCTTCGGCTGGGCGAACGAGTAAGCCGTACATTGTTTGTTTTTTCATATCCGCGCTTTTTACATACCAACTGGTTTTCACCGATTATTAATCTAGACAAGATTTTTGACATAGCAATTTTTATTCATCCGGTAGACACCGTAATAATTATGCGCGAGTTGAGAAAGCAGGTCGCCAGAGTGCAGTCTCAAATCTCGCTTCGCGAAGAAAAAGGGCTGGTGCGGGACCCGATGTTAGACACCGCTTACCGCGATCTTGAGTCCCTGCGAGACAGACTTCAACAAGCCCAGGAAAGATTGTTCAATGTCGGGCTTTATTTTACCCTCTACGGCGCCAACGAAAACGAGCTGGATAAAACCGAAAATGAAATACGATCCATGATGGAATCAAAACTCGTTTATATAAAACCCGCGCTCTTCCAGCAAGAAGAAGGATTCAACTCCACCCTGCCCCTGAATACCGACCGCCTGCTCGTGCACAATTATCTTAACTCCGGTCCGGTATCTTCAACTTTTCCATTTGTCTCTTTTGACCTCACCTCAAACAAAGGAATCCTCTACGGCATAAATAGACACAACAACAGCTTGATCCTTTTTGACCGCTGGTCTCTTGAAAACTCCAACTCGGTAACATTTGCCGTCTCAGGTGCTGGTAAATCATACGCTACAAAACTGGAAATCTTGCGCTCTCTTATGTTTGCGGCTGAAGTTATAGTTATTGACCCCGAAAGAGAATATAAACACCTCTCGGACACAATAGGTGGGGCTTATTTCAACATTTCGCTCACCTCACCCCACCACATAAATCCGTTTGACCTGCCCGTTCCGCGCGAAGACGAAGCGCCCTCCGACGTTCTTCGCTCAAATATCATAAATCTTGTCGGGCTTTTCCGAATAATGCTCGGCGGCTTAACCCCGACCGAAGACGCGGTTCTGGACCGGGCCATTACCGAAACTTATGCGGCGCGAGACATAACTTCCGAATCGGATTTTTCAAAAATTTCGCCGCCGACTCTTTCAGATTTAGCGCTCATACTTGCCAACACTGAAGGGGGAGACGAACTTGCGATAAAACTAAAAAAATACACCGAAGGAACGTGGTCGGGATTTCTAAATCAGCAGACCAATCTAAATGTACGCAACCGTTTAGTCGTCTTCAGCGTGAGAGACATGGAAGAAGAACTGCGACCAGTCGCGATGTATATAATTCTTCACTATATCTGGAATATCGTCCGCTCCGAATTAAAAAAACGGCTTCTAATAGTGGATGAGGCCTGGTGGTTGATGCGGCACGAAGACGGCGCCTCTTTTCTTTTTGGTATTGCCAAGCGCGCGCGCAAATATTATCTCGGGCTTTCAACCATCACCCAGGACGTATCCGACTTTTTAAGCTCACCCTACGGGAAACCAATCGTTACCAACTCTTCGGTACAACTTCTCCTAAAGCAGTCCCCGGCAACAATTAAAACTCTGGTAGACACCTTTAATCTTACCGAGGAAGAAAAATTTTTGCTCCTTGAGTCTGGGGTGGGAGAGGGAATTTTCTTCGCGGGGCTTAAACACGTAGCCATCAAAATTATCGCTTCGTACACTGAAGACCAGATTATAACTTCCGACCCGGCCCAGCTCTTGCAGATTCAGAAAGCCAAAGAAGAATTCCAAAAAACTGGCCAACTGACTTAAAAATTAATCCTATTAGAGATCCAAACGTTATACACTGCAATTAATATAAAATACACTATAAAAATCCGGATTGTTTATTATTCTTCACTAATAAATGGAAATCTTTGATTTCCTATCTCTAACGGGATTAAATTTTACCCCAATGAACGGCATACAGGCACCAACAAATCAAAAATCTCCGGCGAACGATACCCCGTGGCAAAACGAAAAACTTGCGCGCGCGCCGAAGCAAGCGGAAGCAAAAACACCATCGCCTCAAACCAAAATTTCCGTTGCAATGGGCGGACTTCTTATCGCAACCGCCTTATTTTTTGACGGCGGACAGTTTGTTCTTGAAGCCTTAACCGGACTTACCGCCGTTCTTCTACCGCTTGGAATTGCTCTTAGTTGGGCAATTGACGCGATTGCTTGGCTAACTTTTTTCTTATGGTTTCACTCCCTCGGATTAGGTACAATAAAGAAAGGCGGACCCGGAGAAACCACCCTAAATCAGGCGCCGTTTGTTATCATCGCGTTTGCCCTGGGCATTGAAATAATACCTTTCGTAAACATGCTCCCGGCGTGGACCGCGGCTATCGTAATCGTAATAGTAAAAGAGCGGGTATTGGCGCTCGCACAACAAAAAAACAAATGAAATTTTTCCTTTCACTTTTAGTATTAGGGGTTCTGCTTTTTGCATCAGGGGCCGCGGTTAAGGCGCAATTTGCCGAAAATCTTTCAATTGCTATTGATGTCGCGTCTCCTCAGCCCGGCCAGACCATTAACGCAAAAGCTTTACTTTCAACAAACAACCCGGCTCAAGCCACATTCCAATGGCTATTGAACGGAAAAGGTGTACCATCTGCTTCCGGCATGGGAAAAGATACTTTTACGTTTACCATGCCAACAGGAAGCCGCACCGCCGTTGATGTCGTTGTCGTCACCTCCGATGGCACTCGCCTTGAGGCCACAAAAGCCATAACATTGGCCAAGGCAGTCATCGTCTGGTGGGCAGACACATCTGTTCCAATCTGGTATCAAGGCAAAGCAATCTCAAGCACTGGCTCAACGGCGACACTATACGCGATACCCGGAACCGGATTCAATGAAAATCCATCAACTCTTTTTTACTTCTGGACAATTAACCTTGAAGCACACCCGGAGGTCTCGGGCGTCGGACGAAATAGTTTTGACTTGAAAGTTTCGCTGGCTGAAAACGTAACGCATCAAATAAATGTTCGCATATCCAATGCCACCCAGACCATAACGCAGGAGGCCATGGTTTTGCTCCAAACAAAAACGCCGGAACTTATGGTCTACCAGCTTACCCCGACCGGAGGGGTTGATTTTTCACAAATGCTTTCAATCTTTAATGGAAACTCGGGCGAAACATATGACTTTATCGCCGAACCTTTTTTCTTCCGTCCCGACCAGATTAAAGTGTTGAAATTTTCCTGGCAATTAAACGACAAAACTCTTGAGGGAGATTTTACAAAACCAAATATTTTAACTTTGGAAACAACATCCGGCGGAACTTCGCAAAACACGGTTCAGGTGGATGCCAGCGGCTTAGGAACAAACACACAAGAATCTTCAACCTTTTTTACAGCTAACTTCCGTTAACAAACTTATGAATCCCGTTAGAAACCGCGGTCGCAGTACGTAAAATAAATATCATCAAAATTATGAAGGAAAAAATTATAAACCATCAATATAATAACCAGCAGGCGCTGACCGCGACCTGTTTCTAACGGGATGAAATTCTTTCTTTTTTCCGTTGCCTTTATCGCCGTGTTAGTTCTTGCCCCTGCCGCAAGCCATGTATCTTTGGCTGAACCTAACCCCACGAGCATAGTTGTACCCACATCAATAACATCGGGAACCACCGGCGCAAAACCCACCACAGCAACAGGCTACCTTGATTATCTTTATACATGGATGCTGGGATTTGTGGGTATTGCCGCGCTTTTTGCTATAGTTTATGGCGGAGTGCTTTATATTTTCTCAGGGGCTATTGAGTCAACCGCTGAAGCGCGAAGGTGGATTACCAACGCCATTATAGGCCTCCTTATTGCCGGCGGCTCTTACGTTATTCTTCGCACCATAAACCCAGATCTGGTTAAAAAATTTGATGTGCAAACCATTATCCAAAAAAATAGATAACCGCTAATGGTTTTGAACAAATAAATTTAAATATGAATAGAAGAAATATTATAATAATTTCAGTTATCGTTGGACTACTAATTATTGGCGGCGTTGTTTTTTTCCTTCTTTCCCGCCCTTCGGGCACAACTACGGGCGAAACGCCATTAACATCACTCTTCGGAAGATTGCCGCTTATTGGCGGCCGCGTTGGTCCGACACCACCATCCGGAAACGAAGCTACCACGCAGGATGAAACTCTACCGCCATCAACCACAGAGACAAGACGACGAATCGTACAACTTACCGACGAGCCCGTAATCGGACCCGCGTTTGACGTAAAAACACAAAAGATTTTTTATTACAAAAAAAGAGACGGCCATCTTGTATCAAATACTCCGTCAAACGGCAACGAAGAAACGGTTTCCAACCTGACCATCCTGAATATACTTGAAGTATTTTGGTCTCCGGACAAAAAAAAGACAGTTATCGTCTATCAAGACAGCGCCGATATTAAAAAATTCATCAGTGAGGCAACCTCAACGCCGAAAGTGGCTTTTCTCCCAAAAGAAAGCTCATCTTTGGTCTGGTCGCTGGACGGAAAAACAATCTGGTGGCTCCAAAAACAAGATCAAACCTACGCGCTTATCTCATCTGACACCAATGGCAAAAACCAAAGCAGGAAAAATTTTACCACCCCCATACCGGAACTTAAGCTCTCAATTATTTCCTTAGACACCATTATGCTTGTCCCCAAAACCGTTTCCTATTTTGAAACACCATTACTATTATTTAGTTTAAAAACTTCGGCTCTTAGCCCGATCCTCACAGCATTCGGTCTCACAGCACTTCGCGACCCGAACCCTAAAACGCAAAATATCCTCTACACAAACACGAGCCGGGGGGGGGCCCTTGATAACATACATCTTCTGGACCTAAAAACCGGAAAAGATACTTTCTGGCCACTTAAAACCCTGGCTTCAAAATGCGCGTTTTCGCCAGACTCTAAACTTGTTTTCTGCGCAGTTCCTAAAAACCCTCTTTTGCGCGACCTGCCGGAGGCATGGTTTGAAGGTAAAACAACATTTTCCGACTCAATTTATAAGCTTGATCTTACAACCAGCAAAGCGGAAGAAATATTCAACGAGGGTGATTACGATGCCACAAGTCTTGTCATAAGCGATGACTATAAAAATCTTTTCTTCATAGACAAAAAAACGGGCTTTCTTTACGGCCTATCCACCGAGTGAATTTCTAAATCCTAATTTCTACTCTCTAAATAATCTCAAATTTCCAAATTTTGATATTTGGTTTTATTTAGATATTAGGATCAAGAGCTTAGAAATTAGTTTTACGGATACGGTTTAATTACCACCCTCCTCCGCTCGCCCTCGCCGACAGATTCGGTGGTGATATCGGGATACTCAGCAAGCGCCATATGTATAATTCTCCGCTCAAAGGGCGCCATAGGTTTCAACACCATCTCCTTTCTGTAAAGCCGGACTTTTTTAGCCATCTGTTTTACTTCTTCTTTCAAGGTTTCAATTTGATGCAAACGATACCCGTTGATATCCAAAAAAAACTTCGGGGACTCGCCCATTTCTTTTTCCAGCATCCGCTTTAAAAGATACTCCAAAGCAAAAAGACTCTCCCCGCCAGGGCCAATCAGCAAACGGGCATCATTGGCAACAATATTTATATAATTAGTTGCTATTTCCAAATTGAGATTAGATTCTACTTCAACTTCAATGCCTGTCCATCCAAGAACCTCCTTTGTTTTTTTAACTATAACCTCGTTCGCTTCCATTATATTGAAATATTAACGGCCTTGCTGAAACCTTTTTTTAATTAAAATTTGCTCTACTATAGCAAGTAAACTCATGGTTGTCCAGTAAAGCGGCAAGGCCGACGGAAGCGAAAAAGACCACACCGCGATCAAAATAGGGAGAAAATATTTAGTCTGAAACATTAATATTTTTGAAAGATCCGGCTCTTTACTACTCCCGCTTTGGGGTGTGGGCACGGAAAGTTGCGGAATGAACCGTGCTTGAAAAAATTGTGAAACGCCGGCAAGAATCGCCAGTGGAATACTGCTCTTGGCTATATCAATAAAACCAAAAGCGATTAAATTAAGTGCGGCTGGGGCGGCGACAAAATAATAAAGAACTCCAAATTCACCGGACTTCAACCCGACCCAAAACACCCTATAAAGAGCAATAAGAATCGGTAGCTGAATAAGAATGGGCAAACAACCCGAAAAGGGATTCATTTTGTGCTCGGCATAAAGTGCCATTATGCGCTTGGTTTGCTCTTCTTTGTTGCCCTTAAATTCTTCTTGTATTGCTTTTAATTTGGGCTGTATGACTCTAAGTGCGGCCTGACTTTTAAAAGCTTTAATTGTCGCGGGAAAAAGAACAAGACGCACAAAAAAAGTGAGGATAACTATAGATATCCCAATATCGTGTATGGGCAAAAAAGAGTAAATTAAAATAAGGCCGTTAAAAAGCGGCCTATACAACACCTCATTATATAAAAAATAGACAATGTTCATAATGTTTAGAGATAGAAAGTCAAAAGTCTGCGTCTATTAACGTTAAAATAATAAATAGTCTTAGTTTTTATAATATAATTTATACTGCTTGCGACACATAACGCTTGGATCTCTAGCAGAACTCATTGAATTTTAAATCTAACGAAGCGGATCGTAGCCGCCCCGCGACAGGGGATTGCAGGAAAGAATTCTAAACAATGAAAACACAGAACCTTTACAGGGTCCATATTGACGAACGGCCGCCACTGCGTATTCTGAACAGGAGGGATAAAAACGACACCTTCTAAAACTGCCGGGATAAAAATCCGAGTGACCTGGTGAAAATGTTTTTTGATAAAAACGTATAAGTAGAATAATGAGTCTGGTCATGACCATAGTGGGGTTTTTTTAAAAAGTCTTTCGAGAGAAAAATATAATCCGTTGCGAGTTAATTCCGAAGCTTTTGGCTTGTATATTATAACTACACCAAACCCTTGGAACATCCGCTCCATATTCCGCGAAAACCACCCACTGGTTCTTCGCCTAAGAACATTCCTTTTAACACTGGATGAAGCAACCTTTTTTGATACCACGACGGCAAAACGACTCTCCGAGCCCTGATGTCGCATAAAGCGAATGGTAGCGACATCGTCTGACGCAATGTTGGCCCTCCTTAAAAGGCTTTTTACTTCCTTTGCGGAAAGCCGGTTGGCTGGAGAAAGCGCCATTATGGAGTTAACTTAAAGCGTCCCTTTTTGCGGCGTCTCGCAAGAACCCGCCGCCCGGGAGCAGTTCGTGTCCTTTTCAAAAAACCGTGAGTTCGGCTTCGTTTCCTCTTTTTTGGCTGATAAGTAATCGACATAGTTTAACTTCATGTCTGCCCATTATTAAGACTACGGGGAGACATGAAGAGAGTATACTTAATTTTTTGAATTAAATAAACCCCGTGCCTAATATGAGTATGGGAAAGAAGAAATAACCATTTAAAAAACAAAAGCCGAACAAAAGTATTCGCATTTTTTACTAACAGCATATAAACAGGTTCTTAAGTTAAATAGCTGTTTTGCTGTTTGTACCCTAACGTCATCTTATTGCTATACTACAAACATACTGTTTGAATTTAAAAATAAAATTGAAGTATAGACTTTATCCATAACCTTTTGCTACATGTCTAACGGCAGAAATAAGGGGACTGCAAGTAAATTGGTTTCCTTTCGCGAGGTGTGACACGAAACCGACCAAAACCGTTTAACGTGGGGGTTGCCAAATGTCATACCAAAAAACTATGGAAAACCATGACTTATGGAGGGCGGCACTAGCCGAAATTGAGCTTGCGATTCCTCGCGCAAGTTTTGTCACGTGGTTTAAGGGGACTTCAATTGCGGAAGTTGCTAATGGATCCATAGTTATATCGGTACCTAACGGTTTTGCCAAAGAATGGCTTCAAAACAAATACAATAGATACATCGTTAGAGCATTGCGGGGTGTTGGGGGAGAAACTGTAAAAGAAATTTCTTACGTTATCGGCAAGACATCTGAGGAAACATCATTAAAATCAAAAGACCGGACTAATCGGGCGGCTCTTGCCGTAAAAAATGAAATATCAGTTACCGCGGAAGAAGTACCGTTAAAAGATTTTCAAATTGACCCAGAAACCGGTCTTAATCCGCGTTATACTTTTGACGGTTTTGTGGTCGGCTCTTTTAACGACCTCGCGCACGCCGCGGCACAGGCAATTATTAAAAATCTTGGGTCCGCGTATAATCCGCTTTTTATTCATGGGGGGGTTGGCCTTGGAAAAACCCATTTAATACAAGCCATTGGCAATGAAGTATTAAAGCAAAATCCGTCTAAAAAAGTAAAATACATGACCTCGGAAAAATATATGGGGGAGCTTGTTGAAGCACTCAACAACCAAACCATGAACCAATTTAAAGACCGCTATCGCAAATTTGACCTGCTTATAGTTGATGATATCCAGTTTTTGGGACAAACGGAGAAATTGCAAGTTGAATTTTTCCATACATTTAATACTCTATACCAATTAAACAAACAGCTTGTTATTTCTTCAGATAGGCCGCCTTCTGCTGTGCCGACGCTTGATGCCAGACTAAGATCGCGTTTTGAGGGCGGGATGCTCGCTGATGTGGGGGAACCAGATTTTGAAACACGCCTGACGATTTTAAAAGCAAAAATAAGCCAAAAAGGGGTGTCCATACCGGAAGAATCATTAAAATACATAGCGCTTAACATTAAAAACAACATCAGAGAGCTAGAAGGAGCTCTTAATCGTTTAATTTTAAACTCCAAAATGAATTCGTTGCCGCTTGATCTCGAAGAAACCAAACGAATTTTGGCTCAGGTTACTCAAGCGCCTAAAAGGTTTACTTCTCCCAAAAAAATAATCAAAACTGTTGCTGATTTTTATGAAATTCTTGAAAAAGAGCTTATTACCACAAGCCGCCGTAAAGAAATAGTTAAACCGCGACAAATTGCGATGTATCTTCTTAGGGACGAACTTAAATGCTCCTTTCCTTTTATAGGTGATCGCCTTGGTAAAAAAGATCACACCACGGCAATCCATGCTTACAAAAAAATAGACGAAGAACTCAAAAAAAACACCGACCTTCAAAACGAATTAAAAATTATAAAAGAAAAAATATATTCCGCATAAATAAACCGGTGCATTGGTTGTGCGTTTTATGTGCAGATCAATACCGGCGCGCGCTTAATTAAATGGGTACTGTTGCTTAACAAAAAAGCTGTGGTTTCCCAGCTCAGGATTTAATTCTAGGGTAATAATATAGTTTTCCCCTTTCTGCTAAACTATTTATTGATAGTTAACAGAACAAAAACCGCGATTTATTAAGTTCTCCCCTGTTTATTCGTCTATAATAAAAACAATAAGTTATATATAAATAGTATTATTGTTATGAAATTAGTTTGTACAAGAAACAACATACGTGACGCCTTTCAGCTTGCCGAACGCTTTGTTGGAAAGAATCTTACTCTTCCTATTCTTGGAAATATTTTATTGGAGGCTATCGGAAAAAGTGTCCGCTGTGTGGCAACAAATCTTGAAATTGGCGTTGAGGTTTCAGTACCATGTAAAATAATCAAAGAGGGCTCTGTAACGATGCCCGGGAAGCTTATAAATTCTCTCCTTTCATCCATTGACGACGAAATAATAACTTTTGAAGAAAAAGATTGCGCACTGACCGTAAAAACCGATTCCTCCCATTTTTTAATACAAGGAATTTCTTCCAAGGATTTTCCCATACTGCCTAAGTTTAAAAAAGGGAAAGAATTTTCTATTTCGTCGAAAGAGCTTAAAACAAGCCTTACTCAGGTGGCACCATCCGTGGCTTCGTCGGATTTTCGTCCAGAACTATCCGGAATTTTTTTTAAGAAAGAGCTAAAATCGCTTATTCTTGCCGCGACCGATTCTTTCCGGCTTGCTGAAAAAACAATAAATCTAAATTCGTCTCAAGGAGAGTCTTTTTCGTTTATTCTCCCCGCAAGAACGGCGCAAGAACTTTTGCGAATTCTTTCCGATTCAGACGATGACGTTTTAGTGCGCGAAAGCGAGAATCAGGTTTTTTTTGAATTAAACGATACGCATATAGTTTCGCGTGTCGTTGACGGAAACTATCCGGATTATACGGCTATTATCCCGAAAGGATTTGACGCGCATGTTTCTGTTGCCCGCGACGAACTTGTAAAAAAAATAAAAGCGGCCAGCGTTCTGGCTTCAAAATTAAACGATGTGTCGCTTAGCTTTTCTTCCGGGGAATCATCGGTTGAAGCCATAAATTCAGAAGTTGGCAAGAGCAAAATTATTTTTTCCTCCAAAATAAAAGGAAAGGACTCGCGTGTTTCGTTTAATTTTCGTTATCTTTTGGACGGCCTTGAATCGCTATACGGAGAAGAACTTCTAATATCTTTAAACGGCGATTCTGCTCCGGCACTTATAACTGACCCTCAAAATTCTTCATTCCGATATGTAGTAATGCCAATTAGAAACGTGTAATACAGAAAGTTTTAAAAAAACATCCGCCGATGATGTTTTTTTTATTTTATTGCCCAAACGGAAGAGAGATCTCGCTTGAATTTCCGACAGAATCATATGCTTTAAAAATTACCGGTGAAGGCGGGTTGCCCAACAAAGCTTTCTTAATTTCGAGAACTATTTTTCCGTCAGCCGTGTTTTGGCCACTGGCAATAAGAGAGTCAAGGACGGTCGCGTTAACTTCTTTTATGGGATAGCGCGAAGTTATCGCGATAACAAACTTATAATTTTCTCCCGAATCTTCCAGCTTTTCAATTGTAATTTTAGGTTTTGCGTCGGCGGTATGAACGTCATCGTAACTTGTGGGCATGTTGGTTAGGGGCTGAACTACAAAGTCCGATGTTTTGAGCCATATAGAAAAAGCCGCGGCCCAATTTTTATATTGGGGGTCACGGTAAGGATCCGCGGGCGGCTCTCCGGCCGGGTTAAATTTTGAAATCCAAAACAGAGGATCGTGTGGTTCGCCGAAAGCGATTTCCTCAATATTTTCTTCCGGAGTCAGGTCGGTAGCTATTTTTTTTGAAATTTTATCTACGCGTATTATTGTCTCGCCCTGCCACAGGCCGTTTAAAATCGGTTTGGAAGATTTTTTATTTTCAGATTTTGTAAAAAATTCAGGCAGAGTATCTTTTGTCGCGAACCTAATAAATTTATTCCAAATCGGGGCTGCGGCGAGGACCCCGGAACCTTTTTGCTGCATCGGGGTGTTGTCATTGTTGCCCGCCCACACCCCCACGACAAGCGATGGAGTGTAACCGATGGTCCACGCGTCGCGATATTCCTGGGTGGTTCCAGTTTTTGCGGCAGCCGGCCTGTCTGGAAGCCAAAGCGAGCCGTGCGGCTGGAAAACAGGAACCCGCGCGTTGTCGTCAGAAAGGACATCATTGATTGTTTGAGCGACCTCGGTATCAATTACTTGTTGTGGCTGGTCTTGTTTTTCTTCTATCATTTTTTCTCCGGCCGTTATTTTAAGTATCGGGTTGGCTTTGTGTAAAATTCCATTGGCGGCAAAAACGCCGTAAGCCGACGTCATATCAAGTAATTTTACTTCTGCGCCTCCAAGGACAAGTGACAGCCCGTAACGGTCAGGATCGTTAAGGGTTGTGATTCCCATATCTTGGGCGGTTTTTATTGAATCCTGCACGCCGGCCAGGTAAAGCGTTTTTACTGACGGCACGTTTCTTGATTGCGCGATTGATTTCCGGAGGGTTACCGGTCCTATGAATTTTTCATCGTAATTTCCCGGGTTGTAGCAATCTTCTTCTTTGACGGTTGAAGACTCCGGCTGGCCGCCGGGCGAGCAGAGCGGATTAAATTCCGTCGGAACGTCAAAAAGAACAGTATCTGGAGTAAGTCCTTTCTTAAAGGCTGTCGCGTAAACAAACGGCTTAAAGGCCGACCCCGGCTGTCTTAACTGCAACGCAATGTTCACCTGGGGATCAAAAGAGCAATTTATCCCCGGCGAACATCCCTCCGGTTCAGATTTTTTGAAATAATCTTTTGAGCCGACCATGGCGAGAATATCTCCGTTTTTCGGATCAATCGCAACAAGGGCAGCGTTATAGGACTTGATGGCATTTTTATTGAACTCCGCTCCTTCGTTTACTATTTTTTCAGCTTCTTCCTGAAGCCGCGCGTCAAGCGTGGTTATAACGCTTAACCCGCCCTCTTCAATCGTTTGCTCGCCATATTTTTTGCTTAATAGTTCGCGAATATACATGACAAAATGGGGTGCGCGTATGCTCGACCGGCTTTGCGGCAGGAATTCCAACTTTTCTTTTTTGGCGAGCGCGGCCTCATTTTTTGAAATGTAACCGGTATCAGCCATGCGGTCTAAAGCAAGATTTTTGCGGTCCAGAAGTTCGTTTAAGTGGTTGCCATACGGAGAGTAGTAGCTGGGGGCTCTGGGTAGCGAGGCGAGGAGTGCGGATTCGGCCAAAGAAATATGGGCGGTAGATGTCCCAAAATATGTCTGGGCCGCGGCCTCAATGCCGTAAGCATTCGACCCATAAGGGATTTGGTTGAGATACATGTTCAGTATTTCGTTTTTTGAATATCGAGATTCAAGAAGCATTGCCAGAAGAGCCTCTTTTGTTTTGCGGCTGAAGGTACGTTCACGGCCCAACAGCGAGTTTTTAACGAGCTGTTGGGTTATTGTGGAACCCCCCTGGGAAAGATTTTGTGAAGTTAGGTCGGCAAAAAAAGCCCGCGCTATTCCCCTGAAATCAATGCCGCCGTGCGAATAGAATCTTGCGTCCTCCAGAACGATGGTAGCGTTTTTGGCCTCCGGAGGAATAGAGTCAAACGGAATAACGGTTCTTTTTTCTTCGCCGTGGATTTCATAAAGAAGGGTTGTGCCGGCGCGGTCATATATTTTCGTGGATTCAATGATTTTTCTTTCTTTCAATTTTGACGGATCTGGCATGTCCTTGATGAGTGCCGCAAAAAGAAAACCGCCGGCGGTTAATCCGAGGAGAAGAATTGCCAGAAGTATTAACAAGCGTTTTTGTGTTTTTGTTCGGCGCATATCCGGGTTGCCTAAGAATAAATAATAGCATTATCGGTGTTTTTTTCAAGCGCACAGGACTTAAAAAATTTTTAAGGCCAAATAGGCGCGGTTTAATAATGAATTTACAAAACCGGGCCAGCGCCTTACAATAAGTAGTAATGAAACCACTGCATAAATCAACCGACCAAAACTTAAAAAATTCAAAAATAATTACCGATAAAAAACGCATTGACGAGATTTTTAATCGTGGCATTGTGGCCGAAGTTCTGCCGTCTAAGGAAGGGCTTTTAAAAATATTAATGAGCGGCCGGAGATTAAAAATTTATATCGGCGCAGACCCAACCTCAGATGCCCTGCACCTGAGTCACGCTAAAAATTATATGTTTCTTGAGGAACTGCGCCAGCTTGGGCACGAAGTTATTGTGTTGGTGGGGGACTTTACCGCGAAAATCGGGGATCCGACCGGTAAAAGCGAAACCAGAATGCAACTAACTGAAGAACGCGTAAAAGAAAATGTTAAAAGTTGGCTTACCCAGATTAAACCGCTGATGGATTTTGAAGATAAAAAAAATCCACCGAAGGTTACTTATAACAGCAAGTGGCTAGCGAGGTTGTCGCTTAATAATGTTGTTTCGCTCTCGGCGCAGTTTACCGTACAGCAGATGCTTGAGCGGGACATGTTTCAGCGGCGGGTGGAGGGAGGAAAGCCGATCTATTTGCATGAATTTTTATATCCCATCATGCAAGGGTACGACAGTGTCGCGCTTGATGTTGACGTTGAGCTTTGCGGGACGGATCAGATATTTAATGCTTTAGCCGGACGAACACTGCTAAAGCGGCTCAAAAACAAAGACAAGTTTGTTTTAGCACTTAACCTAATGGAAAATCCAAAGACGGGTGAATTAATGTCAAAGAGCAAAGGAGCGGGAGTGTTTCTTTCTTCTTTGCCTGAAGAAATGTACGGAAGCATTATGGCTCAATCAGATGAAATGACCGAAGTATTATTTATTAATTGCACCCGGGTTCCTATTTTAGAAATAAAAGAAATCACGGCTCTTGGTCCGCGGAAAGCCAAAGCGCGGGTTGCGCTTGAAATTGTAAAGAAATTTTACGGAGAAGCGCGTGCCAAGAGGGCAGAGGAGGTTTTTGTTGCCCGTTTTGCCAGGAAGGGTAGCGCCGCGGAGGCCTATGAAGAAAAAACTTTTGCGCGCGGAGCGTATTCGCTGGTGAATTTTGTCGTTGGGCTTGGCGGAGCTTCATCCAAATCAGAAGCAAGGCGGTTGGTTCTTGGAAAAGCGGTTGAGCTGGAGCATAAGATAATAACTGATCCAAATTTTTCAGTTGAATTCCAAAAAGAAAGCATTATTCGCATTGGAAAAAAGAAGTTTTTTAGAATAGTTCCCAAATAAGCAAAAAATAAAACTTCCGCGGCATGCCGCGGAAGTTTTGGAATTAATATTCGCCGCCTTTGTCTGTGCCGCCCTCCTCCACTCCTCCGAGATCTTCCTCTCCTTCTTCGTCGTCTTCGTCTTCATAGTCTTCGTCTTCGTGAGGCTCTTCTTCCTCTTCTTCCTGGTTTATAACCCAAAGACCATGGAGCGTTTTTGGTGTAAGTGCATCAATCATGCTCATGATTTGATATATTGGTTGATTTTGATTTGAAATTAAAAATACTCGACCTTTTAATTTTTGTTAAGACATTTTTTGGATACTCGCCCCCAAGGCGGTAAAAGCAATCGCCATGGCATCTGTTACGTCATCTAGGGTCGGCAGTTCTTTTTCTTTTAGGAGAATTTTCATCATCTCCTTCACTTGTTTTTTGTTGGCTTTTCCGTAGCCGGTCACGGCTAATTTTACTTCATTTGGCGCGTATTCGCACACCTTAATCTTTTCCAGTTTAGCCGTCAAGAGGATAACTCCCCGGGCTTCAGCCACCCCAAGGGCTGTTTTTATGTTCTTAGAAAAAAATATTTTTTCAAGGCTTATAAGGTCCGGCCTGTAAATATTCATGAGCTTTTTTAGGGCCGAATGTATTTCAAGAAGCCGCAACGAGGCATCTTTTGTTTCGGGGCGGATGGCTCCGGAGTCAATGAGTGAAGCCGAGCCGGTGCGCGCGTCTTTTTTAATAAGCGCATATCCGACGATCGCCGTTCCCGGGTCTATGCCTAAAATTATCATAAGCTATTGTAATTAGATATTTGGATTTAGTTTTCCGCGTTGGTATATATTTCTTGTATATCTTCATCTTCATTAAGCGCGGTAATTAGTTTTTCAAGTAGTGCCTCATCTTTTTCGTTTAGTATTAGGGGGGTTTTGGGTAGATAGTCTATGCGCGCGTTTTCCGAAATTATATTTTTTTTATCAAGCGTTTCTTTGTATGATTCGGCTGATTGCGGCGCGATATAGGCCGTAACACCGCCCTCATAATCTTTTACATCTTTAGCGCCGGCGTCAATGAGAATAAGCATTAAGTCGTCGCGCGGGATAGTATTTTTATTTTGCGGTATGTCCACGGCACCTAGTTTTTCAAATAACCACTCAACACTTCCTTTTCCGGCAAGCTTTCCTCCGTGTTCTGAAAGCGCGTGTTTGATCTCGTTAGTCGTTCTGTTGCTACTGTCGGTAATGCCATGAATCAGGAGAGCAGCTCCTCCGGGGCCGTATGCTTCATAAAATACCTCTTCAAGGCTTCCGGCTTCCATTGCGATTGAGCCGCGGACGATCGCTCGTTCTATATTGTCTTTGGGCATACCGATGCTCCTGGCTTTTTCTATGGCCATGCGCAGTTTTGGGTTCATGGTCGGGCCGCCACCCTTGTCTTTCGCGGCAACCATAATAAGGCGCACCATTTTTGAAAAGAGGGTGCCCTTTTTCGCGTCTGATGCCGCTTTTTTATGTTTTATTTGCGCCCACTTGCTATGTCCCGACATGAAGATTATTTAAGAACCATTGGAATTCATTTTAAGCCCCTGGGAATATCTTAGGATCAATTCCTTTGCTTCATAAAGATGCGGCGCGTCTTTAATAATAAATGTTGATTGTGACGCGGTTTGCACTTCCAGGTTTCCGAATTTCAGCATTGTTTGAACAAAGCCGTTGATTTTAATTGTGACGTCTTGCACTTTGTCCATTCCAAGTTCAGATACACTTCTGTTAAAAAGCCCTTTTTGTTGTATGTCTATGAGGCGTTTTGATGTAATTATCCAGACATCCAGATAATAATCAGCCCATAAAATGAAGCCGTAAAGCAGTATTCCAAGAACGTATAAACTGAAAATAAAATTAACAACCGGTTGAAGTTCCGGCTGTACGAATTTTTCGGCCGTAGCCCCCGCGAAACCGAAGACAAGCGAGGGCATAATAAGTAAAAAAAATAAAAAAGCGGTGGGCCTAGCTAGCGCGAACCAGTGCCTGCGCACGATCATAAGTACTCGTTCGTTTTCCGCAAGAGTTATCATGTTTTTAGTTCCCTAGCGCTTGCCAGGGGAAGTGCAAGAAGAAATAAGTAGCAAAGGCGAAAAATATCGCGGAGAGAAAGAAAAAAATCGGCACGACAAAACGCACCGCGGTCCAGCCGGCCATGGTGTAGTGATAAAGATGGTGAATTACCGCGGCCGTCAGAAATGCGTAGACCCCGGCAAAAGCCATGAAAACTCCGGCGGCGATTAAAAACATAGCAACGAGATTTAAATATTAAATAAGATTGCCCTGTTGAGGCGGCGTTATTCCGAGATGGGAATAAGAAGATAGGGTAGCGCTTCGGCCTCGCGGGGTTCTTTCAATGAAGCCAAGCTGCATAAGGTATGGCTCATAAATTTCCTCAATGGTATCTTTTTCTTCGGACGCGGCCGCCGCGAGGGTTTGGATGCCTACGGGACCGCCGGCGAATTTTTTGATAATAGTTTCAAGGATTCTCCGGTCGGTCGGTTCAAGGCCGAGTTCGTCAATTTCAAGAAGTTTGAGCGCTGACTGGGCATCGTTGACGGTAATGGCTCCATTGCCGTGAACTTCAGCATAGTCGCGCACGCGCTTAAGCAGGCGGTTGGCGACTCTCGGAGTAAAGCGCGAAGACCGGGCAATAATTTTTAAAGCATCCGTCTCGTTTTTTACGTTTAAGAGGGCCGAGCTTCGCTTCAAAATTTCTTGAATTTGTTTTTCATTGTAGAAATCCAGCCGGAAAGTGACGCCGAAACGCGAACGGAGGGGTGAGGATAAAAGTCCAATTCTTGTTGTCGCGGCGATGAGCGTGAATGGCGGCAATTCAAGTTGAATAGTTCTCGCGGAGGGTCCTTTGCCGATTATGATATCAAGCATCCGCGTTTCCATCGCTGGGTAGAGGATTTCTTCAATTAGTTTATTCAATCGGTGTGCCTCATCAATGAAAAGAATATCGCCAGGCATCAGATTGGTAAGGATGGAAGCAAGGTCACCGCCTCGCTCTATGGCCGGTCCGGAAGTTACGCGGATGTTCGTGTTCATTTCGCGCGCGATCAGGTGCGCGAGCGTGGTTTTCCCCAGACCCGCTGGTCCGTATAAAAGCACATGTTCAATTGGTTCACCCCTTTTTTTTGCGGCACTTATTAAAATCCGCAGATTGTCTTTGGTGCGGTCTTGTCCTATATACTCGTCCCATTTTTGGGGGCGGAGGGCCGCATCAAGCGACGCATCTTCCTTTTCTTTTTTGGGGCTTACTACCTCTTCCATGGCGGTAACTTTAGCATGTATTGCTATTGTTTTGCCTATTGACTTATTATTATTATTTTGGTATAATTACTTTACATAAAATGGCATAAAAGAGGAGGGGGGTTTCTCTTCTTTTTATTTTGCTGTTTTTTGATATTGGGCCGAAACATTGTTTTGTGGGTGCCAGCCATAACCCCGCAAATAGGCTTAAAACATTTTTTGTCCGTTCATCTCTGGGCAATTAAGGTTCTCGAAGGGCCTTAATGGGGATTTCTTTTTGTCAGGTTATTCTGGGCCCCGCCCTCTATGCTGTTTATTATCAGTATTGCTTATTATGGCATGAACTTCTGTTCCGGCTGTTTCGGCAATTTATAGACGGCTTAGAGGGCGGGGTACTGGGGTATACCACGAGGAAATTCTGACCTCCGCGTTCCTAAACCGGAGTATTGCCCAGAGATGAGCGGCCGGAATTGTGCCATAGAGCACGCAGCACGAAACACTTATGTTGTTTGCTTCATTTTTTATGCCTCATGCTTCAGGTGATGTTTCCTCCGCGCCGGCTCCGACTACGCGCTTTACTTCATCTATACTTGTAATACCCGCAATCACTTTCAAAATGCCGTCTTGGCGCATAGTGATTTGGCCTTGATCAAATGCGCCTCTTTTTAATGCCGATTCCACGGGGCTTTCAAAAATTATGTGTTCAATTTTGTCGTCCAGAAGTATTATTTCATATACACTTATTCTGCCTTTGTACCCGGTGAAGTTGCATTTTTGGCACCCCCCAGTTTTATAGAGCGTCAGTTTGGAAATATCCGGTTTTTTTATTTTTGGAGGTAACGTGGCAAGCTCGGCCGCAAGTTGTTTTTTTTCTTCCACTGAGGCCGGATAAGATTTACGGCAAGTTTCGCAAAGCCGGCGCACAAGGCGCTGGGCCATGGCGACATTGATGGCTGGCGCGATTATGGCTGGCTTAACGCCTATGTCCAAGAGCCGCGGAATTGTGCCCGCGGCGTTATTAGTGTGAAGCGTTGAAAAAACTAAATGCCCGGTGAGTGCGGCATGCATTGCCGTTTCGGCAGTTTCAAGGTCCCGGATTTCGCCGACGAGTATAACGTCAGGGTCTTGGCGCAGGATAGAGCGGAGACCTGACGCGAAATCATATCCGCTTTTTGGCTCAATTTGGGTCTGCTCTACTCCTTTCAGATGGTATTCAATCGGATCTTCCAGGGTGATTATTTTAATGCCCGGCTCGTGAACTTTTTTTAAGAAGGCATAAAGCGTCGTGGTTTTTCCGGAGCCGGTAGGACCAGTGGTAAGAATCATTCCGTTGGGTTTTTTGAGCTCCTTCTCCATTATTTCGCGAATCCAGGGTTGCATGCCGAGATTTTCAAATTCCAGAGCGATTGTCTTCGGGTTCAAGATTCTCATGACTATATTTTCACCATATGGGCCAGGCAAAGTTGAGGTTCTGACTTCAAGCTCTTCCGTTTCGCCAGCTTTTATGGTGAAGCGGCCATCTTGGCCTTTTGTGGTGATGTTAAGTTTCAGCCCCGATATAAGTTTTACGCGGGAGAGCATGAATTTGTAAGTTGGGTGGGTAATTTCAGAAACGTCGGAAAGCACGCCGTCTAGGCGGTATCTAATGCGCACCGCTTCGGCTTGCGGTTCAAGATGAATATCTGAAGCGTCGGTTTTGAGAGCGCCAGCGATGATTACTTCAAGAATTTCGGTGATGCGTTTGTGTGCTACTTCCTGTAAAATAGTTTCAATGTCCTTTGTGGTTGATACGCGCCCTTGGAATGCTCTAAGGCTTGCCGCGGAGACCTCAATTTGGCCGGTTATGGCTCCTCCAGCTTCAGCGATTTGCTTATAAAATTCCCATGCTTTTTTTAAGCTGGTTTTGGAGACAAGATATAAAGAATAAGTAAATCGGTCTTCTTCCAGTTTTTTTAGCATCGCTTGCGTTTCAGGTTTTGTTGGGTTTCTGACCGCGATATCCAGATGCTTGCCAGTCTTTTGGAATGCCGCGAGTTCGGCGTTCTGGGCTTCGTTTTCAAGGACGACTTTCAGGGCGTCAATATTAACCGGCGTTATTGCCAGGTTAAGGTAAGGAATTTTGTATTTCTCGGAGAGAATTTTAACAGTATCCTCCTCTTCTTCCCGCAGGAGGCGGCTTATTTCTTTTTTTTGTTTTTCTTCTTCAAATATCGCCACACTTATATTCTAACTCAGCATTTTAATATAGGCGAGGCCTTTTTTATTAATGTGTCGGCAGAGACCTAATTAGCGGCCAAGCAGGGCAGTGATTGCTATTTCAGCCTCAGGGAATGATTTAAATTGCGTTTTTAAAATTTGGCAGTTTTCTCTTGATTCAAAAGGCGCGAGCTTTTCCGCGTTTATTGGATTTTTTCCTGATGTCCTTAAAATTGCCTGTATCATGCCGTCTTCAATTTTTTGCCAGAGAAGGACGAGCGTTTCCGGCAGAGAAAAGTGTTCTTCAATATGGTCTATTACAAAGGGAATTGCTTCTTCGGGCGCGGTTTTGGTTTTGGCAAAATCGTCCTTAGTCAGCACGGACCATAAAATTCCTCTTTCTTGGTCCAGTCGCGAGCGCACCGAAGCGCGGCCCCAAATTTGGAGTAGGGGCAAGGGCTTAGTTTTCCATAAAATCCTCACGATATCATCTTTTTTTGCCCCCCTTTGTACGAGCGAAGAGGCCGTTCTAAGAGTTGATGGTTTAGTGTGGCTGTTTTGGAAATTTTTTGTTTTATTTATCATACCGAATAGCAACGCGGTTGCCGTGTTTTCGTCCACAAGGGCGGGTGCGAGCGAAAGCAGAAGATCGGCAGTTATTTCAGATACGGAACTTTGTGTCATATCAGTTAAACTGATTTCCGCGTAAGGACCGTGGTTGGGGCTGGGGTCAATGGCGATTGTCTGGTTTTCATAAAACATTTCGGGAGATTCTTCAAAAGCTCGCCCCAAGTCTTCTAGGTTGTGGACCCCAAGCGTGATTATGGCGTCAAATTTTGATTTGCCCCGCCGAAAAGAGATGTCTTCTTTTTTTATTGGGTGCTCTTTCGGAGTCAAAATTATATTAAGTGCGCCTCCTTCATGTTCATAGCGTAGTTCTTTTACCGGAGAATTTTGATTATTAATGGCAATTATAAATTCGCATGGCGCGTTATCGCTGGAATTATTAAATGATTCTTTTGGCAGTACTTCGTATAAGTTTTTAGGGAATTCTCCCGAGAAAATTATTCCGGTTTCCTTTTTAAGTTTTGCAAGAACGCGCGAGAGTGCGAAAAAAGAAGCGCTTTCGTCAACGCCGGGTTTTTCCGGAAGAGCGATGCCGATAGAATGGCTTTTTTGTATTAGGTTTATGGCTTGGTCTTGGGGTGACATGCGAATTTTGTCTATGAGTGTAGCGAATAGTTATAAAATTCAGCACCCCGCCCTCTATGCTGTTTGACCACAGACAATAAATAAATTTATTAAGAAAAGGGTGTATAAAAAGAGGCTAATGAATATTTGCGGCTTAGAGGGCGGGGTAAAGGTTTGCTGGTCAAATTTTGTTCGTCCTGCGGACTCCAAAATTTGGAGTAAGCCTTTAATTCGTAGCGCAT
This sequence comes from bacterium, assembly GCA_030648055.1. GTDB lineage: Bacteria > Patescibacteriota > Minisyncoccia > Sungbacterales > SURF-37 > JAUSHI01. Next base: position 101,565 of record JAUSHI010000007.1, read on the forward strand.
TTCACTCCAGGGGTCAATTATGGGGCTTAATTTGCCCTTGACAAATTCTTTGTAATTTGCTATACTTGAGCCAAGAAAGTCAGTTCCTTTCCTTGAGAAAAACAGGCCTTAGGAGGGCCTAAATCATGAAGAAGATGCTCGCATTCGCGCTCATCATCGCGTTCGTGTCGCTCGTTTTCGCTCCGCTACCGGCCTTCGCTGGTGGCGGCCGTAACCACTACGGTCACGGTGGCAACCACGGCGGGTATCGCGGCCATAGCGGCATCTCGACTGGCGCTGCCGTCGGTATCGGTCTCGCGCTCGTGCTCGGCGTTCTGGTCGGGCGGTCGCAGCAGGCCACGGTGGTCTATGGTCCGCAGTACCCGCAGCCGCCCGTCGTGGTATACCCCGGTTATCCGCAACCGGCGCCCGTCGTGGTTGTTCCGGAAGGGACGAACTGCAGGCCGTCGTATGACAATATTTACGACGACCCCTTCAATCCGGGTCTCGCCCGGATGGTTGCCAACCCCTACCGGCTGATCTGCTCCAACGGGCAGGTCGTCGTGATCCCCAGGTAGAAGCTTCAAGACCCCGATTCGTTCTTCGCCAGAAAGTTGGCGGAGGCGAGTCGGGGCCGTTTTATTTTAAATTTTTTCTTTGCTACGCTTGAAATGATGAGCAAAAGGATTATTACTAAAAATTCCGAGGAAACTAAAAAAATTTCCGGCATAATTTTAAAAAAACTTCTTTCCCAAAAAGAACTTAAGCGGGCCGGTATCGTTGCTCTATCCGGCGAATTGGGCTCGGGTAAAACAACTCTTGTTCAGGGCCTTGCCCGGCTTATGGGAGTAAAAGAAAAAATCCACAGTCCGACTTTTGTGTTCATGAAAATTTATAAAGTTTTCCCTAAAAAAAAATTACTTTGGAAAAATTTAGTGCATATTGACGCCTATCGTTTTAGAGGCGCTAAGGAAGCAGAAATACTTGGCGTAAAAGAAATTTTTAAAAATCGGCAAAATCTTGTAGTTATTGAGTGGCCGGAAAAACTGGGCCGGCTTATTCCAAAAAACGCGCTTTGGATTGAGTTTCTGCATCGCGGGGAAAATCACCGTCATATATTTGTTCGTGATATTTATGGCAAAAAGTAAAAGCATAAAAAAACAGGAACGGCTGGTGATTATTGATTCAAACGCGATTATTCACCGCGCCTTTCACGCTCTTCCTCCTCTTACTTCCCCGAAGGGCGAGCCGACCAACGCCGTATATGGTTTTACCACCATGCTTCTTCGCATTATAAGAGAATTAAAACCCGACTACATTGCCGGCGCTTTTGACACACCCAAACCGACTTTTCGCCACATCGCTTATGAGCAATATAAAGCAACGCGGACAAAGGCCCCCGACGAACTATATGTTCAGATTCCCCGTGTTAAAGAAATGCTCGGCGTTTTCGGAATTCCGGTTTTTGAAAAAGAAGGATTTGAAGCAGATGATGTGATTGGCACAATTGTGGAAATAGCGGGGAAAAAATATCCCGGCCTTGAAATTGTCATTGTTACCGGCGACATGGATACACTTCAGCTTGTAAACGATAAAACAAAAGTGTGGACGATGCGCAAAGGCATTACCGACACGGTATTTTACGACCCGAAAGCGGTTGTGGAGCGCTTTAACGTCCCTCCGGAGTCCATGCCCGATTACAAAGGATTAAGAGGGGATCCTTCGGACAATATAATCGGCGTCAGGGGTATCGGTGAAAAAACGGCCTCCGAGCTTTTGGGCAAGTATAAAACTTTGGAGAAACTGTATCAGGCGCTTGAGAAAGGAACCCTTTTGGCATCAGTTTCGGTTAAAACCAAGCTCCGCGACGGCAAAGAAGGTGCTTTTTTCTCGCGAACTCTGGCAACAATCAGGCGCGATACGCCGCTTATTTTTGATTTGGCGGCCCTTGCTTTGAAACGCGCTCCTGAAAGTCACAAGCGTGAAAAATTATTCCGTGAGCTTGGTTTTTTCAGTTTGTTGAAGCGGATAAGCGAAGAAAACACCGGAAGTAATAAAAAAGCGGCCGCAACACCCGCTCTCGCGCAGGGCTCGCTTTTGACCGAAATTTCTTTTCCGGGAAGCGCAGCATTTAAAAAATTTATCGCAAAAAAAAATCACAAGGAAGCAGCTCTGGAATTCTTTCCGGATAAAAAAACATTATTGGCAAGTTTCCCAGGCGGCGAAATTTTTTCGTTAAAGATAGTAGGACCTTTTTCCGTTGAAGTAAAAAACTTTCTTGAATCTGAAACGCTTAAATATATTTTTGACGCAAAACCTCTTTATCGGGAGCTTGTTGGCTCGGGGGTTGTAGCTAAAAATGTTTTTGATTTTTTACTTGCCGCTTACCTTTTTGACTCGGGGCGTGGTGAGTACGCCGTTGATGAGTTTTTATCGGAAATCCTCGGTGTTAACGAGGTGCCGCAAAAAATGATGGAAAAATTCAAAAGCTTTTTTAAGGCCGGGAGTATTGCGCGAGAACGCCTTGAAAAAGAGGAGTTAACTGGTGTTTTTAAAAATATTGAATTGCCCCTGACACCCATTCTTGCCGAGATGGAGGCTTTTGGAATTTATTTGGATCAGGGTTTGCTCAAAAGGCTTTCTAAAAAAGTTGATAGAGAGCTTGCCGATCTTACAGGAGTAATTTATAAAGACGCCGGAGGAGAGTTTAACATAAATTCCCCCCAGCAGGTTTCGGAAATTCTTTTCGTTAAGCTCGGCATCGCGGTTAAGGGAGTAAGAAAAACTGGTGGCGGGAAAATTTCTACAAAATTTTCCGAGCTTTCCAAACTTATCGGACGGCATCCTGTTATTGAAAAGCTTATCCGTTTTCGTGAGCTTTCAAAATTAAAGAGCACTTATGTTGATGTTCTGCCTTCTTTTTTGGGCAAAGACGGCCGGCTACACACCACATTTAATCAGGCCGGAACTCAGACTGGGCGCATGTCTTCGGAAAACCCCAATCTGCAAAATATTCCGATTAAAACAGAGTTTGGGCGCGAGGTCAGGAAAGCGTTTGCTGCAGAAATTGGATGGACCTTAGTTTCATTTGATTATTCACAAATTGAATTGAGAATTGCTGCGGATTTGTCGGGGGACAAAAAAATGATTGAGGCCTTCAAGAAAGGATTGGACATTCACGCTTTAACCGCTTCTGAAGTAAACAATGTGCCACTTGAGAAAGTAACCCCGGAGTTGAGGCGTAAGGCCAAGGCGCTTAATTTTGGGGTGCTTTATGGAATGGGGGCTAGGGGGTTTGCCGAATCGGCAGGCATAAATATCGGCGAGGCGCAAATTTTTATTGAAGAATATTTTGACGATTTTAAGGGTGTTGCCGAGTTTATTGAAAAAACAAAAAAGTTCGCGCATGATCACGGATTTGTAAAAACCGCGTTTGGACGCAAGCGCTACTTGCCGGGCATTCTTTCGGCCAATCCCATGATACGGAGTGAAGCCGAACGCATGGCGGTAAACATGCCCATACAGGGAACAGCGACGGGAGATGTTATGAAGCTTGCTATGATCAGCGTTCACGGACTTCTTGAAAAGAATTATTACGCGAAGGCGCGCATGCTTTTGCAGATTCACGATGAACTTTTATGCGAGATAGAAGAAAGCGCGGTATCGGCCGTTGTCCCTGTTATTAAAACGGCAATGGAAAGTGTTTGGCACGGCAAGGTGAAACTTAGGGTTGATGTGAAGACCGGAAAAAATTGGGCGGAGCTGGAGTAAGCGCTAATATAAAATTTATAAGATAAAAATCAGCGGGTGCTTGGGATGAACGCTAATTTTTTTACGAATTTGTTTTTGTTATCGTACTCTCTGCTCCCGGTCAAAAACCGTTCGTTGTTTCGCTTTCAAAATTCCCTCGGCCGTAAGAGTCTATTTTCCTAAATTCCGCGGTCAGTACGCCCATACTTAGTTCGATCATTATTAAAACCCAGAACTAAACCACGTTTTGCGTGGTCATAGCCGCTTCCGTGTATTTCCCCACAAGGAAAACAAATTTGGTTGAGCTTCCGCTTGATCTGGCGGGTGGTGTTAAAACCCGGGAAAGGCTTAAGGTGTAGCGGGGGGCTTGCTACCGTTTTTTGGGTGATATATTATATACTATATAGTGATATTATGGTTGACGAAACATTGCGCGTTAAAACAGTTGTTCTTATTGTTGAAGACGATAAGTTTTTAAGCACGCTTCTTTCCGAAAAGCTTCAGCGAGAAGGAATTTTTGTCGTTAGCGCGGAAAATGGCGAAGAGGCGTTGATTAAAATGAAAGCTGACCCCCAGCCGCAGGTGATACTTCTTGACCTTCTTTTGCCAATAGTTGACGGGTTTGAGGTTTTGCGGAGGATGAGAGAAGACCAGGAGTTAAAACGTATTCCCGTATTAGTGCTTTCAAATCTTGGACAAGAGAGTGACATTAAGAGGGCGAAAGATTTGGGAGCGGTGGATTATATGGTCAAGGCCTATTTCACTCCGGGTGAAATTGTTGATAAGGTCAGACGCATCATTCGCGAAGAGTACGTATAAGCCAGTTTGTAGGAATTAGCTGGTAGGAAAAACCTAAAGCCACAAGCCACAAGCCACAAGCTAATGATTCATCTTATTTACGGTCCGGATACTTTTCGGAGCCGCCGCTGTCTTGCTAATATTGTTGGTAATTTTGTAAAATCGGCTGGAGACGGAATTCCGGCTGTTTTTTATTTTGATGCCGAAGAAAGCGATTTTTCGCGTATTTTGCAAATGCATAACAGTTTGTCGCTTTTCAGTGCAAAAAGGATTATCGTGCTTGAGCGTGTTTTTTCCGCGAAGAAGAGTGTGTTTTCAAGCATTGAACATTTGCTTAAAGAATGGGTGTCTTCTCCTGATACCACTTTTGTTTTTTGGGATGGCGATTGCGTGGAAAGCGCGGCCCTTTCGCGGGTTAAAAAATCCGCGCACGGAGTTGAAGAATTTTCTTTGCTTAATGGCGCATCTCTTGAAAAATGCGCTGAAGAAGAAATTAAAAGGCGCGATATTAAACTTTCCCAAGGACTTAAGGCGGCATTATTAATGAGTAGTGGTGGGGATCTTTGGAAGTTTTCCATGGACCTTGATAAATACGAGGTCGGCGGACTTTTTCAGGAAAGGAAAACCATAAGTGAAGAGAAGATGTGGAATTTTACCGATGCATTTTTGGTAAGAAAGCGCTTGGCTCTCGCGTCTGCCGTCCGCCTTTTATCCGGTGGCGCGGACATGCTTTATCTTATGGGCGCTCTCAGCAAAACACTTCGCGCGACCCTTGCTCTTCGCGACGCGATTGAAAAGAAAATAGCCATTTCGGATGTAGCGCAGAAACTTGAGTTAAAGCCATTTGTGGCGAATAAGCAGGCGCGCGTCGTTCGCGACATTAAGCCGGAAACTCTTGCCGGCAACTATCGTCTTTTGCTTAACACGGATGAAAACATAAAAACCGGGAAACTCCCGGCGCCAATTGCGTTTCTTAGTCTTTTCGTAAAAAATTGATTGTTAACAATTAATTAATAATCGTTGTAGAGGTGTTAACAATTCCTTTTCGGTTTTTTATTGGTATATTTATCCGCCCTAAAACAATTTTTGCAAAAATGTTCGGGCGACCCCGCGGGGTTTAGCCGCCTTTTGCTTTGCGAATAGATTTCATCAGCCGTGATTTTTTTCTGGCGGCGGCATTTTTTTTGATTACATTTTTTTTAGCCGCTTTATCCAGCGCTTTATAGGCCTTCGGTACGAGAGCCTCGGCCTCCTTTATTTTTTTGTTCATTATAAGTTTTTGGATTTCTTTAAGGACATCTTTAAAAGCCTCTTTTTGTTGGAGGTTCCGTTTTTGTCGTCGTAATGATTGGCGGAGCGCTTTTTTAGCTGATTGAGTTATTGGCATACTTGATTCAGGATAGCAAAAATGGACATTTTGTCAAATAGATATTATTTATTCTTATACATTTTTATTCGGTCGCGTATTCTTGCCGCCAGCTCAAAATCCATCGCCTTAGCCGCCTTTTTCATTTCGTGTTCAAGGGCAGAGATAATCTCCCGCGTAGGCGCGTTTGGTGGCGCAAATACGTCTTCTTCTTTTTTCGGGGCGAGTTCTTCTAAAAGTGATTTCCTGATGGCTTTTTCTATTTTTGTCGGTGTCAGTCCGTGTTCGCGGTTATATTCTTCCTGAATTTTACGGCGTCTCTTTGTTTCTTCCATCGCGCGTTTCATGGAGTCAGTAATGGTATCGGCGTAAAGAATTACTTCGCCGTCAATGTGGCGCGCGGCGCGGCCTATAATTTGCAGAAGAGTGGTTTTGTTTCGCAGAAAACCCTCTTTGTCCGCGTCTAAAATAGCAATGAACGAGACCTCGGGCAGATCCAGTCCTTCCCGCAAAAGATTGATGCCGACGATTACATCGTGTTCTCCGGTGCGGAGTTTTTTTAGGACATCCGAGCGTTCAAGTGTTTTTATCTCAGAATGCAGGTATTCGGCTTTTATGCCCGCCTCTTTAAGGTATTCGGCAATGTCTTCCGCGAGGCGTTTGGTAAGCGCTAAAACAAGCGAGCGCTCTTTTTTCGCTATTCGCTTTTTAATTTCGGTGATCACGCTTTTTATCTGTCTTCTTGTCGGGCGGATTTCTATTTTGGGGTCAAGCACGCCAGTCGGCCTGATTAGTTGTTCTGCTATATATCCTTTTGATTTTTCAAGTTCATAATCATTAGGCGTGGCCGAGACATAAATACGCTGGTTTATTTTTTTATCAAATTCCGTAAATTTTAACGGGCGGTTATCAATTGCCGACGGCAGACGGAAGCCGTAGTCAACCAAAGTTTGTTTTCGCGCAAAATCTCCGTTGTACATTCCGCGGATTTGGGGAAGCGAGACGTGCGACTCATCAAGAAATACCAAAAAATCTTTTCCAAAGCGGTGGCGGTAGTAGTCAATCAGGGTGAAGGGTGGCGAGCCTGGCTCACGGAAGGAGAGCTGGCGCGAATAATTTTCAATGCCGTTGGTGTATCCGGTTTCGGTCAGCATTTCCAAATCAAAGTTTGTGCGTTGTTCCAGCCGCTCGGCCTCTAACAATCGCCCGGCTTCCTTAAGTATTTTTAGTCGCCTTTTTAACTCTTGTTTTATATTCTCTATGGCAAGTTTAAGTTTTTGGCGGGGCGTGACAAAGTGTTTTGCTGGAAATATTTTTACAGAATATAGAATTTGGAATCTAGAATCTAGAGCGCGATGTTGCTGTGCGCGCTTTTTGAGTGAAGTAATAGTATTGTTTTCCAGCTCAACGGTAATGGTTTCTTCTCCCGACGGCAGATAAATTTCAACCGCGTCTCCGCGCGCCCTGAAGTGCCCCTGCCGCGGGTCAAAATCGTTTTTGGCGTATTGTAAAAGTATTAGATAGCGGAGTAGGTCCCTTCTGGTCATTTTTTCACCTATTTTCAGTTCAAGCGCTATTTTTTCGTATTCTTCCGGGTCGCCAATGCCGTAAATGCAGGAAACGGACGCCACGATTATTACATCATCTCTTGTTAGAAGCGAGGCGGTTGAGGCATGTCTCAATGCGTCGATGATTTCGTTAATTTTAGCGTCCTTTTCTATGTAGGTATCGCTCTGCGGAATATAGGCCTCGGGCTGGTAGTAATCGTAATAAGAAACGAAATAATGTACCGCATTTTCGGGGAAGAATTCTTTAAATTCCTGATAGAGTTGGGCGGCCAGAGTTTTATTGTGCGAAATAATGAGGGCCGGTTTTTGTGCGCGTTCAATTACATTCGCCATAGTGAATGTTTTTCCCGATCCCGTGACCCCCAAAAGTGTTTGATGCGTTACGCCGGAACGCAAATTTACCGCCAACTGGTCAATGGCTTTTGGCTGATCGCCGGTTGGTTTAAATAGCGAGGCGAGTTTAAAATCCAAAGTCGTGTTATAATTGGAATAAGATGATAAGTTTTCTTGCAGGCAAAATTGAATTTAAAGGAGAAAAATTTGCCGTGATAAACGTCGGTGGCGTGGGTTACCGTGTTTTTGCTTCAGCCGACACGCTTAAAAAAATACCAGAAAAAGGTGAGAGTGTCAAACTTTGGACGAATTTGTATGTTCGGGAAGATGCGCTTGAGCTTTACGGATTTATCCATCAGTCGGAGCTTGAACTTTTTGAAACGCTTATTCATGTCTCGGGCATCGGCCCCAAGACCGGGCTCGGTGTTATGGGTGTTGCTCCGGTTGATATATTAAGGCGCGCTATTGCTTCCGGGGATACCTCATATCTTACCCGTGTTTCTGGTATTGGGCGCAAAATTGCGGAAAAAATAATTTTGGAACTTAAAGAAAAAATGGCCGGCAAGGGAATTACGGTTGAAGCCCCGGAACTTAAAGAAGAGGCCGACGCGCTTGAGGCACTGGTCTCGCTCGGCTATTCGCAAAGAGAAGCGCGCGAGGCCCTGCAGGAAGTGTCCCGCGATATTAAGAGTCCGGAGAAGCGGATAAAAGAGGCCTTAAAAAAATTAGGAGGAGGAATTAGGAGATAAAAAAGCGTTCCTTTTTAGGAACGGGTTTTTTTGAGAGAAATATCGGTTTGGGGGAAAATGCGCATTATGCCTTCTTTGTAGAGCATTTCAATATCGTAGGTATAAAGCGGCAGCCGTGTTTTGAAATAAAACGTGCCGCCACCGGAAAGATCCAAAGGGATATCAGCTCTCATTACGGCCCAGGCGCTTTTTTTGAGGCGAATTTTCACCGGCCGATGCCCTTTGCCACGCAAAAATTCTTTACACTCTTTTCGTTGATGTTTTTTCCATCGTATTACGCCGGCACTCTTTGCTTTCGGGCCACTCAAAACATATTCAGGATTTGCCAGCCACACCTCTTCTACGATGCCGTTTATGTAGGCCACGGAGGAAATTGATTCGCGATGTTTTAGTTGCACGAGATCACCCGGAAGCAGGCGGAATTGGTCTAGGCGGATTTGTTTGGATTTCGGCACTTCATCCTTGTAATTCACTAATTCCTCCAGTAAGTTATTTTAAGGTGCTTCTTTGATTGAAATTAACACCACAAGAAACGAAATGCAACAATCTTTTCTTCAATCCCAAGAATGGGAAAAATTGCAGGAGCAGCTTGGCAGAAAAATCTGGCGGATATGCGGGTATCTTGTTATCCGGCATGACTTGGCTGGCGGATTTAATTACCTTTATGCTCCGCGCCTGCCCGAGCTTGAAGACGAGTTTTTACAAAAAGTCCGCGAAGTAGCATTTAAGGAAAAGTCCTTCTTTCTGAAAGTTGACCCTATAAAAAATTTCCAATTTCCAATTTCCAATTTCCAATTTCACGAATCGCACGGTTTGCAGCCGAGGAAAACGATAATTATTGATCTTGCGAAATCGGAAGAAGAATTGCTCGGCGAAATGCATCCGAAAACCCGCTATAACATACGCCTCGCCGAGAAGCGCGGAGTCAATGTCGCCAAATATCACCCATTTATAGCAAAAGACATTATGGAAACCTTCGGGGAGCTTATGGAAGAGACGGCACGTCGTGATAAATTTCGTCTTCATCCGGCAGAGTATTATCATAAGCTTTTAAAAATCCGAGGAACGCGTTTTGAAAATGCTTTGTTTCTCGCCGAATACAGGGGCAGAGCGCTTGCGGCCGCCTTGGTCAATTATTATGAGAAGAGCGTGACTTATTTGCACGGCGCCTCTTCCAGTTTTCATCGCGACATGATGGCCCCGCATCTCGTGCATTGGCGCGCGATTCAGGACGCTAAAAAAAACGGGTTTTTGTCGTACGACCTCTGGGGGATTGATGAAAAAAAATGGCCGGGTATAAGCAGGTTCAAAACCGGCTTCGGCGGAAATATTGTTGAATATCCGCAATCAATTGATATTATTTTTCGGCCGGTGTGGTACAGGATATATAAGTTAGCCCGTAAGGTGTTTTAAAGAAATGGAATTTATACTTCGTGCCGTCAAAAAAATTATTCCCCCATTCCTTTTTCGTGTTTTACAGCCGGTGTATCATTTTGCGCTGGCGTTTTTGGCGGCACTCATTTTCGGGTTTCCTTCTAAAAAGATAAAAGTGATTGGCGTGACCGGCACGGATGGAAAATCAAGCGCGGTTGAGATTTTGCACGAAATTCTCCGCAACGCTGGTTTTTCCGTTGCCTCAGCCTCTTCTCTTCGTTTCAAAATAAACAGCGAGGAAGAGGTGAATTTGAAGAAAATGACTATGCCCGGGCGTTTCTTCACCCAGAGATTTCTTTTGAGAGCGGTAAAAGCCGGCACCGATTTCGCGATACTTGAAGTGACCTCTGAGGGTATCAGGCAGTTTCGCCATAAATTCATTGAGTTTGATGGCGCCCTGCTTACCAATCTCACGCCGGAGCATATTGAATCGCACGGTAGTTTTGAAAATTATCGCGAGGCAAAAGAAAAACTTTTTTCCTCGCTTCCGGGGGGCGGGTTTGCCGTCATAAACCGCGACGACCCGTCGTGGAAGCATTTTTCAGACGCGACAAGGGCCCAGAAAATTTTTTATAGCAAAGAAGCGATAAGCGAAAACGGAACTTTTCATCGGGTGAGCGGCGTAGAGCGGAAAGGCAGGATTTCTTTTGAAATTGAGGGGGTTCGTTTTGAGTCAAATCTTTTTGGCGCGTTTAACGTGATGAATATTCTCGCGGCAGTGGCCATGGCTCATGCTTTCGGCGTTTCCTTTATGAGAAGTGCTGACGCGTTGAAAAAAATTTCCGGCGTTCCCGGCCGGCTGGAAATTGTCGCGGAAAAATCGTTTCGCGTCGTGGTTGATTACGCGCATACGCCCAACGCCCTCAAAAGTGTTTATGGCGTTCTTAAAGACGCGTTTCCCTCTTCAAAACTTATCTGTGTGCTGGGGGCGGCCGGTGGGGGGCGGGATAAATGGAAGCGGTCGGAATTCGGAAAAATAGCCGGAGAATTTTGCGGCGAAATTATTTTGACCAACGAAGACCCGTACGATGAATCGCCCCGTGAAATTGTAGACCAAATCGCTTCCAGCATTCAGCATTCAGCATTCAGCATTCAGCATTTAAGAAGGATATTGGACAGGCGAATGGCAATTCACGAAGCGTTGCATCTTGCGAAACCCGATGACACGGTTATTATCACCGGTAAGGGTGCCGAGCAATGGATTATGGGTCCGGCAAACATAAAAATTCCATGGGATGACAGGAGGGTTGTAAGAGAGGAATTGGGAAATTTATAGAAATAAAATAGCGGCGGGCGTAATACACCTATCATTATTTATTGAGAGAATGTTTAAATAATTATTGGGATTTATTTTCTTGATCCTGTAGTGAAAGTTCGAATTTGTCGCTGTAGGCGACCAAATATGAAATCGCTATTGGGATCAAACAAATTTAACTAATTTATTGAATAAGATTATGGACAAGTGAACTGTTTCATAATTTGAACTTCTACTACGGGATGAATACATTTGATTTACAAATTCAAACCTCGGCCTCTGATGGCCGATACACGTCGCGCGAACTTGTTAAGCGCGCCTCGCTTTTAAAATTAAAAACCATAGCCATAACCGATCACGACACCGTATCCGGAGTTTCCGAGGCGCTATCTGCTGGCGAGGATTACGGCGTTGAAGTTATTCCTGGAATTGAAATTTCCGCGCACGATGAAGCCGGCGATTTTCACATACTCGCTTTTGGCTTTGATTATAAAAATCCGGCACTTCTTCAGGCACTGGAAGAAGCCCAGCGCGTAAGGGTTGGGAGGGCAAAAGAAATGGTTGGGTGGCTTCAGAAAATCGGTTTTCAGATAACTTATGAGGATGTGCTACGTTATGCCACCGGCTCATCGGTAGGCAGGCCGCATATCGCCTCAGCCATACTCGCGAACCCCGAGAACAAAAAAATGCTTGAAGGAATTAATAATGTCGGAAGTTTTATAAGAGCTTATCTTGTGCCCGGAAAAGGAGCTTATGTTAGTCATGAAAATATATCGGTGCAATCAACGATAAGTTTGGTTCATCAGGCGCGAGGGGTTGCCGTGTGGTCGCATCCGGCTTTGCATTTTAAAGATTTTGAAAAGTTGGAGGAGGTTTTAAAAAAATTTATAGGATACGGCATTGACGGCGTTGAAGCGTTTAATCCGGCGCATTCTCAAATTCAGGCGGAATTTTTGCGGGAGCTCGCAATAAAATACGGAATTTTATATACCGCCGGTTCGGATTTTCACACCGATGAGGCCATAAAAACCGATCGCGACGGAGGGTCCGAGCTTGCCTCTTTTTTCACTTATGGATTTGATGTTTCTGAAATTGTGTCGAAATTAAAAGAGGCAATAGTACGCCGCTGGAAAGAAATATAAAAAGTGTCATGGGAAATAATATGGAAAATTTAGAGCAAAAAATCCAAAAAATTGAAGAACGGAATGAACGCGTTGAAGTCGATAAGGCATGGGAAACGAGCTGGATAAGACGGATTTTATTGACCATATTCACATATATTTCAATCGGAGTGTATATGTGGGCAATTGAGATAGCGCGCCCGTGGTTGAACGCAGTAGTGCCTGCCATTGCATTTATGCTGTCAACACTGACAATGCCATTCTTCAAGAAGCTATGGCTGAAAAATAAAGGAAAGTCCGTGCGGGACAGTGAATAAAAAGCAACATTGTCATGGAGGGTGACAATGTTTATCGTTTATCCTGAGCGAGCAAGGCGAGGCGAATGGATAAAAAGTGCCATAAGGGATAACAGCAAAGAAAAAACCACCTATTTGGTGGCAGATATTTCAGTAATGCGAAAGATATGTTGGAGGGGAAACTTGTAGACGGTTACTTTATCAGTCAGAAAAACACAGAAAAGATCACCCTTCTGATAAGTATTAAGGACGTTTTTGATTTCCACCGGTTCTGATTGACTGTAAAGATGGACTCTAACCACCTTACCTTCCATGGCCGGTTCCTCCATAAAGCAAAGTTCTGTCAATAATAATAACAAAGCGCGACGTCATCTTTTGTTCCGCAGTAGTAACAGCCGGGAATGTTTCCAAGATGCCCGCAAGGGGCGAGCACGCTAAGCGGTGTTTGCTGTTTTAGTTTCTCCGGCCAGTCGCTTGCTTCCCACCGGCATCGGCCGCATGATGGCGTAGGGGTTGAATTATCGTCTGTTTCGTCATCCATAGTACTGACAAGGATTAGCGGTAGAGACGATGCCCTTGTGCCCCCTTGAGTGTCTATGAATTTTAAAGGCGCTGAAATTATATAATCATAATTTTGACTGTTTTGTTCATGAGAAAAGATATGACGAATAAAAAACTTCCTAAATCTGTAAGAATATTTTTGCGGAGAGAAAAGGCGCGCTTGCGCCGGGAAATTCCCAATGAAACTGACGCGGAAATAAAAATTAGCGAACTTGTTCTTAAGATCCGCGGGAGCCAAGGAGCGGTTTGATTAAAAGGGCTAAATCACCCCCGCTTTAGCGGGAGTGGTCGCCCGAACATTTTGTGGCCTAAAACATACCATGTTCGGCCGAGCAAAATGTTCCAGAGGTTGAAAAAAAATAATAAAATTGTTACGATAGCCGCAGTTCGTTCAATTTACGATAAGCAAGGGGGAGCATATTGGCCGAGACCGGAAAGCGGTTCGTTGTGTTTTTTGACGCGAACATGCCGGCTCCCATGCGGGAATATCTTGTGCCCCGCATGCCTTATGCTGAAATTATTTTTTTAAACGGCGCGATACACAGAAACGGCAAACAGGGGCTTCATCGCGTAAGCGATAAGGAAGTGCTCGCGATTACCCTTGAGCTTGCGGCCCGGTACCCCGCACTTCGCCCGTTTCTGGTCACTCAAGATCAGGCGTTTGAAGTGTTTTTTGACTGATGTTCGAACTTTCTTTGAGCAAACTCCCAACTAAGGAAGCCAGCCCCGCCACTGCTCGACAAGCTCGCCACACCACAGAAAAATACTCTTTGCTCTTTTCATTTTGCGCGCGCCCGATTTCTTTTTCTCCTAATGAAAAGAGTATTTTTCTGTGGTGTCTTGCAATGAATTGCAAGGTGGCGGGACTGGCCTCATTTTGATTTCGCAAGAGAAAAGCGGAATTCCCCCCAAACCCCCCTTCCGCTTTTCTCTTGCTCAAACGGAACGGGAACGGAAGCAGGCGGGCAAAAATTCCTTCCCCCCAACCCCCATCCTTTTTGCCCGCCTGCTTGGGCTTCGCCCCCAAAACTTTCGGACGGACGGATTTTTCGGCGGACATCAACTTCTGAAAAAGACAGCGTTAGCAGTTATTCTATCAATTTTTTCGGGATTTATCCAATCAATAAAAACCGATTTTGATTTTCCGTAAGCTATACCAAAGCGAGCATTTGAAATCAGGTAGCATTTTTTCCTAGTTCGCGTAAGGCCGACAATCAGTTGGCAAATTTCGTTGTCTGTTGGATTGGGGGCACTTTTCGGAAATTCTCCGTTATTCATACCTATCAAAAAGACATAATTTGCCGACATTCCTTTTGATCCGTTGATGGTGGTCATTTTTATTGAAACGCTGGTATCTTCTACTTCATCACCTTGATTTTCATCCTCTGGGTCAATATTCAAAAACTTTTTGACTTGATCAATTGTTTGTTCACATTTTCCGACAATGGCATTTGTCTCCGTTTCAGTAATTACTTCTCCCGCTTTAATTTTTATCAAAAGCGCAACAATTTCCAGGTGCTCATTTTTGAAACTATCGTCTAATGCGTCAGCCAATTTTTGTTTAGATTCGCGGGTTGTTTTAATAATGTCTGCTTTTTGCCTCAAACTGGAACATTCTAAAATTATCCGCCAACCGAGGTTGGCGGTCTGATCGTACATCAAAATTTTATATCCCTCCAAAATCTCGATGTCTTTATTTTGTGCTTCGGGATAATCGATATTTGTATATCTTGTTTTCAAATATTCATAAACTTGCTTAGTATAGTGCGATGGTCCCGCAATCAAAACACACGGATAATCTTTTTCGCGCGCAAGATCAATTTCTGTTTGTGGTATTTTTACAATCTCTCGTTCTATAAATTTTGATATATAGGGAGCACTTTTTGTATGTGTTGAACAGCTTGCATGAATAATTTTGGGGTGTGCAAGACTGTCCACATCTTTATCCGGCAAAAAGCATAAATACTGTTTTTCAATTCGTTCTTGAAGTTTGCTTATCGTTTTTGCCTTACTTGTAATATCGTGAACAGCGTCAACAATAACTTGCGGGCAACGGCTACAATATGGCAATTCAAATTTCTCAAAATCGGGGTGAGAAGATTTAGCGCGGATATGGTATGGCGAGGCGTTTTTGAAATTGTAAATTGCTTGGTCATCATCTCCCGCGATTAAAACAGGGCTGGATTTTACTAATTCATCAATAAAAGCGATTTCGAGGGAGTTAAAATCCTGATATTCATCAACGACCACTTGCGAAAAAGAAGGGAGCGAAGCCGAGCCGGATTGAAAATGTTTGAGAACCCTGTAAACCGCGTCGTTATGACTAACTGCATTATAATAATCTCCACGCTCCAAATAAAAACCTATTCTGTCATCTTCGGTCAAGGTTTGAAATGCCTCATCAAATTTATCAAGATCAATGTCAATTAAATCCGCGTCCGTTTTTATTAAGATTGGCAACTTCGGGTAGTAATGAAAGTTTGTATCTATGCCCGCAACTGAAATTTTATGTAGAAGTTTTTTACAGTAGCCATGAAAAGTGTATGATTCGGCAAGTTCGCCCAGACCTTTTTGTAAATCAAATGCAAGGCTGTTAATAAAAGTTAGTGCCAATTTATCACCATTTTTTGTTTCAAGAAGTTTCCTAAAAGTTGTAGTTTTGCCCGTTCCGGGACCGGCAACGATAATTTTGTTCTTGGCGGTTGATTGGACAATTAAATTAGTATAATTATCCCTTTCTATTGATTGCTGGTCGTGTAAATTTTGATCTGGCATAATTTCATAATCTTATATCTTGCTTTTACCAAATACCTCCGCCAACTGCTTAAAGCTCGTCGGCTTGTATTTATCCCATTCTTCCTGCTTCACATATAGCATTTTGTAGGCAATTTTTTTCTGCCTCTCGCTTGCGTCCTCGCACCATTGTTTCAATCTTTTTATTTTCTCAATAT
>JAUSHI010000008.1:0-8883 GCA_030648055.1 bacterium
CGCTTGCAAATGAGAAACCGGCGTTTGAGGTAAGAGTTCCCGAGTCAATAGTAAGTCCGCTCTTTATGGTCGGATTAATAAGCTGGTCAATTTTTTGAGAAATCGCAAATGCTGAAAACGGGGTTTTGGAGTCCACCCTGACGCCGAGGTCAGTCAGCTCGGTTATGACTTTTGAAAATTGGGTGAGGACATACTGATTTATCTCATCCAATTTCTTCTGGAATAAGGAGGTGTCGGCGGCGGAGATGATTTCTTTGCGCTCAACCACTTCACGAACCTGAATGGAACTAAGAGCTAGGTTTGAAGAACTAGGAACCGTAGTTGCATTTCCTAGTTCCAAGTTTTTATCTCCTAGCTCCGGTTTTAATTCCTCCGGCCTCATTCCTAATTCCTCCAACTTAGTTCCTAGTTCCCTCTGCGGCTGTCTAATGCCGAAGATTTTTGTTAATGACGGAAAATCAAGCGCGTTTCCCAGCATGCTACGAAGCGCTGTAATCACGGGCGTAACGGACGGAATATCTGCGTTGGTGAATATACGCGAAAGATCTTCCCGGATGCCGGAAATAACTTCACGGGGAGAAGGCGGGGCGGGGGTTGTGAGAAAAAAATTGCCGAGAGCCGAGTCTAAATCGGCACCGATATTTTTCCCTATTTTCGCGGTATTCGCGATTGAATAGGCCGCCGTAGCCAAAAAGTTTTTGGAAAGTTTTTGGGCGTTAAAAACTAAAGAAATGTTCCGATGTAAAAAGTCACGGGGCGCGAAAAGAATGTCTGATTCAATCTTGAAAAATCCTCGGCGAACGATATCCATGTGTAACGAGGGAACGGCATGTGAAGCAAGCGTGACGTTTTCGGGAAAAAGATTTTTTATTACTTTTCCGACTGCGCGCGGAGATGGAGGCGAAGCAGTAAGGAAAAAATCACCGAAAGCCGAGTCTAAATTAGCGCCGATATTTTTTCCTATTTTCGCGGTATTCGTAACCGAATAATTCGCCGCGTCAAATATGCTCTTGGAAAATTTTAAGGTCTCCGGTGAAATAAGGATATTCCCGACAATACCGACAATCGCGATAAAGAATAATACTATAATGAATGCGTATTTATGTGAAAGCGCGGTCGCAAACACGGCGTGGATAAAATCGGAGATACGGCGTAAAAAATTGGCGGGCGAATAGCGCATATATGCTTCCGGCGCGGAGTCGTCAATTCCACGCTTTTGCAAATGCCCAGCCGAATTCATCTTGCGCGAATATTTATCAAGATACTCTCCGACCCATTCAGTTGTGGTAAACCAATTTCTGCCAAGTTTCACTCCCTTCAAATAATCAAGACGGATAAGAAGCCGAAGATAATCTTGGCTGTACGGAATGCGCTTGCTTGCCTCTCGTAAACTTATATATTTTTTGTTGTTGTAACTCACAATAATCTCTTAAATTTTTGTGAACAATTTATTTATGCTTAAGAAATGAAAAAGCGACTAGCCCTATCTGGTATCGCATATCCGATGAATTTTATCGTATAGATCATTATTTTCTGCGCGCTGTGCGCGGCATAAGTTATCCACACCCGGTCTGTTGTTACTTACAGCATATCATCAGGTGCCGAATGTTTGTGGATAACCTCGCACCGCCCTAACAAGCACAAGACATCAAAACCGATGTTTTCTTCGTATTTTTATGCTAAAAAATCAGGAAAAACATTTGCGCGCAAGGGAGTTTTATAAAATATAAAACAGTACTAGTTCTGTGTTCGCAGAATGCTTTACCTAATCTCCATGCTGACTTAGAATAAAAAGATGCTGAAACCTCTCACAAAAATTACACGAAAGGTTCTTATTACTCTTGCTGGGACTAACACCTTGAAATTCACCCGTTCACCGCAGGGATATTTCAAAATACTTGAGCCGCGCGATACCGCGTGGAAATCATTTAATAAGAAAAGTCTTTATTCCGCGCTTGGAAAGCTATACCAAGACAAGCTTATTTCCATTGTTGAGACCCTTGACGGTGTTACGGAAATAACGATTTTGGACGATGGCAGGCGGGTCGCCGAAGAAAATTTAGCGTACGAAATAATCTCTAGACCGCTACATTGGGATAAAAAATGGCGCTTAGTTTTTTTTGATATTCCCGAAGATAAAAAAAATGTACGGGAAGCGTTCCGTTATCATCTTAAACGTCTCGGGTTCAAAGAATTCCATAAAAGCACATTTATATTTCCGTTTTCCTGCTCTAATGAAATTGATAAACTCGGGGCACGCTTTAATATCACGCCGTACATTAGAATGGCGACCGCGGAATCAGTGGACGGAGAATTTGAACTCAAAAAATATTTTGGATTGGTGTGAAGAATCAGGGATTAAGAACTAGGAACTATGAACTAGATTTATGAAAAACGAAGATCAGCCAAATTATGAAAAATTAAGAATCTGGCAAGCCTCTATGGAATTGGTGGAGTCAATCTACAAGACAACAAAAGATTTTCCACGCGAAGAACAATTTGGGCTCACTTCTCAATTGCGTAGAGCGGCGATTTCTGTCCCAGCTAATATTGCCGAAGGTCACGGAAAAACATCACGGGCTGATTTCAGAAGATTTTTATCAATAAGCAAAGGTTCGCTCCAAGAAATTAATACCTTGTTACAAATCGCACTGCGGCTTCATTTTATTAGCGAGCACGAATATAATAAGCTTCGGCAAGACACACTGTCTTTAGTGCGGCAGGTCAGTTCTCTTATGACAAAAATCGGAGAAGCAATATAGCTTCTCCGATTTAGCTCTTAGTTCCTAGCTCTTGGTTCTTCACACAAGCGCTGACGGACAGATATTTTTCAGGGGACAAATTTCGCATTTTCTGTTTTTTGCAGCGCAGACGGCGCGGCCATGATTGATAAGGACATATGTTAATTTAAACCAATCTTTTTTAGGAAAAAGCCTCATTAAGTCCTGTTCAATCTTAACGGGGTTGTCTTCAGTAGAAAAGCCTATCCTTTGCGCTAGGCGGCGAACATGAGTATCAACGGCGATACCTTCAACAACTCCATACGCGTTACCCAAAACCACGTTCGCGGTTTTTCTGGCCACGCCTCTTAGCTGGAGTATTTCTTCCATTGTCCGCGGAATTTTGCCGTTGAATTTATCGCGGATGATTTTCGCGGACTCAATAATACTCTTCGTTTTCTGGCGATAGAAGCCGGCCTGTCTGATTTCTTGTTCAAATATTTTTTGATTCGCGCCCGCAAAATCGTCAACTGTCTTATATTTTTTAAAAAGTGAAGCCGTAATTTCGTTTATTTTCTTATCAGTCGCCTGCGCGGACATTATTACGGCCGCAAGGAGCTGCATAGTGTTTCCGTAGCGAAGCGCGATCTTTGCCTTTGGATAGGCAATATTGAGCAAGGCCAGCACTTTTAGCGCCCGTTTTCGTTTCTGTTCAAAGGATTCTTTGTGAATCCAATTCCCCTGATAATCTTTATTGTATTTGCCCATTGAATTGGAGTTAGGAACTGGGCCGGAGGAACTAGGTAAATGCGTTCTACCTCCCAGTTTCAAATTCTTAGTTCCTAATTCTTAGTTCTTGTATTATAATATAGAGATGGCCGTTGATAAACAAGAAAATACGGTTATTAAAAAAGATTTTTGGGCTGACGGTGTTTGGCATACTGTGTTTTTCCTCATACCCTTATTAATTGGCTGGGTTATCATTTTTTTTCTTTTGGTTTACGGCGCCTATTTTACGTTTAAATACGATACCGGACACATTAAAATCGGTTTTTTGTTCACGATTTTCGCGTTACTGGTCGGTTTGTCGGTTATACCCCTTGCATGGAGCGTTTGGATATTGCTTACTGAAAAAATTACTTTCGCCAGTGACCGTTTTACTTACAGCGGTTTTGGCTCCTATTCAATACTTTATAAATCCATACAGCGGATAGCATCTCGCGAAAAGCGGCTTTTTGGGGGCCGCGGGCAGTTTCTCGTGTTTTTGGCCAATGATAAATTCGGGCGCGGGCATTTTTATGTCATTCCCCGATGGAAAACGCTCGCCGGAGGGGTTATAAGTCAAGAACTTTCAAAGCGGACGACGCTCTCTCTGCTTGATTATAGTCTGCTTCGTTACTATTCCGCCTCTGCCGCGCGAGAATGGTGGCTTGCCGCCATTTTGATCTTTGTAGCGTTAGCCGCCGTAGTTTCCTTTTTTGCCGCAAAAACTTCTCCGGAGAACGCTTCCGGCGCTACCGTTATTTTCTGGTTTATACTTTCTTCGTTATTAATTTTTTTGTTTGTGCGTTATATCGTAAGGAAAAAAGATGTGGTGTTGGAAACATAATTCTACGGGAGAACAAAGCGTGCTGTCTAAGAGTGTTTTTCTCCGTTTGCTGTTTTTGTTTCAAGGAATCTACTATTCCGCGATTGGTTTATGGGCCATTGTTCTGCCGATTAATTTTGTTGCCGTCACCGGCCGCGGCGGCCAGCTAAATCTTGATATGGCAAGCTTTGCCGCGCTTGCGTTTGTTATTGGTATTATTTTTTTGAAAGCAAGTTGTTCTCTTAAGGAACACCCTTTAATAGTATGGCTGTTTTTAGGTAGCGCTTTGGCTGTATTTGTGCCGGAATTATTTTTCTTTTCGGAGATTAAAAACTCTCTTTTTTTCTACGATATTTTTGAAGAAGTAGTAGTCGCCTTTTTGGTATTACCATATTTTTTAGCGACCTTGACCCCGTTAGAGACCCGCCTGCCATCGCCTCCGAACGAAGGAAAGATATAGCCTAACATTCACAATGCTTTATTATTAACATTTTAATTCCAGAGACAGGCATGTGGCGGGCAGGTAGGAGACGTCTTAAGACGTCTCCGCGGGTTATCCGCGTTTTAGGTTATACCAATCCACACCACAGTGACTCATAAGCGTAATTATATAAGGCTTGGATCTCTAACGGGGTTGAGAAAAATATAGATTTGTTTTATTGTAATAGATACGAAGAAGCCTGGTTCTTTAACAAAATGGGGGGGTAAATGAAAAAAAGTGCCTTATTAGGTTGGCTTGTCTTTGCTGTGCTATTTGTTATTTTTCAACCACAGGTCCGTGGGAATGATTCCGTACCGCGCGCAACCGACGAAAAAGAATACATTGAATATGAAAATCTTGTCGTAACGCCTTTTTCAGATTCGCGCGACGCATCTATTCCCAACTGGCGCGCCCTGTACCTAAAAAAGGCAGAGCGGTATGAAGCATACATGACGCAATTTCCAGATTCACTTTTAGTTACTGAGGTTAAATTGCGTCTTGCTGAAATTTATAAAGATGTTGAAAGAGAAGGAATCTATCTTTTCCGTCTTGAGCTTTACGAATGCACTAAAAAATTTTCTCAAGAACACGAAGGAACTTTTGAAGAGCGCAAGATCTGTATTGAGGACTTTTATAAGAAAACAGAAAAGTGGCGCGACCCGGTTTATACAAAGAAAGCCGTAGCACTCTTACTTGAGCTGATAAAAAATCATGGCCATGCCAGGCGATACGCCATGCAAAAACCCCACATCGGCGGATTTGCGTGGGTAGATGAAGAAATAGGCGCCCAAGCTCTTTACCTGCTATCAAAAGGCGCCGATCCGGGATATAAAAAAGGGATTCTTCTGCTAATTCTTGAAGATTATAAAGTAGGGTCCAAACTTCAAAAGGAAATTGACGAAGACCTTAAGGGTTTGGAGGCGGTCAAACCGTCGGCCATAGGCATAGACGGCAGCCGTAAGAAAACAAAATAAAAAAGGCGATAAGCCTTTTTTTCATTAATTAATATTATAATGCGAGTTCTCATAAAAAAGTTACCATTGCGGAGCGCGAAAAACAAAGTGACAAGCACATAAGTCACCGCACCATCCCGAACGATAGTGAGATTGGGCAGGCGCGATCCCGTACTTCCGCGAAACTGACTCTGTGTTTTACCAAGGACGCAGTTCGGGAGGGTACGGGATCCTCGCCAACTTCACGCTCTCTTCGGTCGCGGAAGTTGCGGGACAACACAAGGAAAATTCGCTGTTTGAATCCCAAATATAAATCCACCTCATTGGCGGATTTATATTGGTTGAGTTCAAATTTTCCTTAATTGTGTTGCGAAATATGCGAGAAAGTTTTGTCTCAAGCGAAGCTGGAAAAATTTTGTGAAAACGAGCTAACTTCGCTCGCCCAGCTTCGCGGAAGTTTCAAATGTTTCTCCCTTACGCCACACTTTTATTTTTATTTCCTCGCCGATCTGCATTTTATCCAAAATATCCTCTAAGGCGGTATTTTCATCAAGTTTTGTTCCGTTTGCTTCCAAAATAATATCCGCGTCGCGAAGTCCGGCGATGTCAGCCGTACTTCCTTTAATTACTCCTTTTCCGGCCTGCTCTCTCAAAATAAGGCATCCATAATCAATAGCCAAATTAAATTTTCTTTTCAATATTTTGTTTAGGGGCATATAGCGCACGCCCAAGAAAGGTTTTCTAATATGGCCGTATTTTTTTACATCTTCCAGGTCTTCCTTGGCTTTATTTATGGGAATGGCGAAACCGATGTTCTGCGCGCCGAAAACAACCGCGGAATTAATCCCTATTACCTCGCAATTTAAATTTACAAGCGGTCCTCCGGAGTTTCCAGGATTTATTGCGGCATCAGTCTGAACCAACCCGCGCAGGCGTTCGGTGTGGCCTTGCGCATCCGTTACTGCGGTGATTAAACGTGAAAGGCCGGAAACTATGCCCACCGAAACCGTGTTTTTAAATTCGCCCAAAGCATTACCTATGGCAATTACGGTCTGGCCGAGAATTATTTTTCTTGAGTCACTCAAAGCAAGAGTCGGCATGTTTGTGGCTTCAATTTTCAGTATGGCGACGTCGTTAATCGGGTCTCGGGCAACGACTCGTGCTGTATATTTTTCTTCATCCGGAGTTACAACGGTGTATTCGGCGTCTTTGTCAATCACCACGTGCTTATTGGTAAGAATTATTCCGTCGGAGTGGACAATGAATCCCGACCCTCCACCTATCCGTATTTTGCCCCCATCGGTTCTTGGCAATTGTTCTATAATGTCTTCTTCGGATTCATTAAAAAGTTCTTCGGGCATGCCGAAAAAGGGAAATCCTTGTTTTTCCAGAGCGTCAAGGTCTTTGGCGACGATAATGCTCACTACCGACGGCAGTGCTTTTTTAACGGTTTTAATGACTTGTTCTTCGTGGGTCATGATATTAAGAAATTAGAAAATAGAATCTAGAATTATTATACAGGGCACTGGAAAAAGAAGCAATTTTGGTATACCGTATCTATATCATTATGTGATAAGCCCTTGTAGTTCAATGGATAGAACAGCGCGGTCCTAACGCGCGGATCGAGGTTCGATTCCTCGCGAGGGCATCTGAGATTTTGTAAAATTTTATGCATAATTCCGTCGCGGTGAGTATGACCTAATTCGCGCTTCTAAGTAGTTATGCGTCAAAAACTTTTTCTTATAGCGTTTATCGGCGTTGTGGGTTCAGGTAAAACATATATTGCCAGCATTTTGGCAAGAAAATTGAAAGCACTTCATATAAGAACTGACAGCATTCGCATTTTTTTACGCAAAAAAGGCAAGACATATTCATCAGCGCCCCAGCTTGCCAAAGCGCTGGCGAAGAGCGCTTTTAGCAAAAACAGGTCCGTTGTTTTTGATTTTGACGCGGTAAATCCAAAACGACAGCTTGAATTGAGACAGTTTGCTAAAAAATTCGGCGCAAAAATCTTCTTTATCAGAGTTAATACTACAGAAAAAATCATCATTAAGCGTTTAAGGGAACATCGTTATACTAAAAATGATTTTTTTAAAAATGCGAAGGAGGCAGTTGGGGTGTATTTTTTGCGGAAAAAATTGCATTCGCGGAAATTGCGCAGAGCGCACGATTTTGTTATTAATAATGCGCACCCGCTTGAGCCGCAGATTAATAAAATAGTTAAAAGGTTGAGGGACTAAAGCTCGCCATAAGCGGGATCGCACGAACAATCAATTTCTCCGAAATTGTTTTAGGGCCTATAGTGAAGCGGCATCACGCGTCCATGGCATGGACGAAGTCGGGGTTCGACTCCCCGTAGGTCCACCAAAATTGATTAGCATCAGAATTGACCGCGCCCGCGCCAGAGGCGCGGGCTTGGACTGGCATTTCCGCCAAGAAATTCCAAGGGGTTTTGAATTCCGCCAAAAGCATTCCCGCCGAGAGGCGGCGGTTCGAGCCGATGTCCACAAGAAAATCTTTCATCCCCGAAAGATTTTCTTGTTTAGAGAGATTTTCGGCTTGGTTGGCCTCAATAATCCAGTTTCGCATGAGTTCGAGCCAATGATTGCCTTTTCGTTCAAAATCACTCAATTTCTCCTCCGATGTCTTTTTTTCCGCCATTAAAACATTCTTTTTCTCCTGATATTCGGCAAGTTCCAACGCCTCGCCAAGATACGCGTCTGTCAGTCGTTCTAGCCGTATTTTAATGGCGGAAATATTATCGCGGAGATTTTGAGCGAAAAGGTCTGATGAATGGCGGGATTCCGATTGCTCGCTTTCAAGGCGAGCAAGATATTTTTCCCGCCATTCGTCGGGCAAAGAAACTTTTTGACAAAGATTTTTCACTTGCTCGGTTAGCACCTCTTCCCGCAAAAAGCGATTTTCAGTACAAGCAATAGTTTTGCTCTTGTGGGTGCAACGATAGTAAATAAATTTCAAACCACTTTTCTTGATATGTCGCTCTGCGGTTATTGCATAGCCACATACCCCACAAGTAGCAAAACCTAAAAACTGAAAATTCTATGGTCCTCGCTTTTTGCGGGGTTTACCATTCGCTATACGCGCTATTTGAATTTGGTCAAAAAGTTTCTTTGAAATCAT
>JAUSHI010000006.1:0-23350 GCA_030648055.1 bacterium
CGCTTGCAAATGAGAAACCGGCGTTTGAGGTAAGAGTTCCCGAGTCAATAGTAAGTCCGCTCTTTATGGTCGGATTAATAAGCTGGTCAATTTTTTGAGAAATCGCAAATGCTGAAAACGGGGTTTTGGAGTCCACCCTGATGCCGAGATCGGTCAGCTCGGTGATGACTTTTGAAAATTGGGTGAGGACATATTGGTTTATTTCATCCAGTTTCTTCTGGAAGACGGAGGTGTCGGCGGTGGAGATGATTTCTTTGCGCTCAACAACTTCGCGGACCACTGCTTTTTCGGGAGACACAATAATGGCGGGTCCGACCGGCAAGGTCTTCCTCGCAACTTCTTCTTCGGGAAGAGACGGCAAAAGTTTTTCGGAGGATTTTGCCATCGGCGTTTCTGGCGGCGAGGAGAGGCCAAAAATTTTTGTTAATGACGGAAAATCTAGCGCGTTTCCGAACATATCGCGAAGTGCCGTGATTATGGGCGTAACGGACGGTACGCTGGCGTTGGTGAATATGCGCGCGAGATCTTCACGGATACCGGAAATAACTTCACGGGGAGAAGGCGGGGCGGGGGTTGTAACAAAAAAGTTGCCGAGAGCTGAGTCCAGATTGGCGCCGATATTTTTCCCTATTTTCGCGGTATTCGCGATTGAATAGGCCGCCGTAGCCAAAAAGTTTTTGGAAAGTTTTTGGGGGTTAAAAACTAAAGAAATGTTCCGGTGTAAAAAATCACTGCTTACCGCAATCTGCTTTACATAAGCGATAACTTCCGCGATAGTGCTTTCATAAGAATTTCGTATGTAAGCGTT
Source organism: bacterium (assembly GCA_030648055.1). Lineage (GTDB taxonomy): Bacteria > Patescibacteriota > Minisyncoccia > Sungbacterales > SURF-37 > JAUSHI01. The sequence continues at coordinate 809 of JAUSHI010000006.1, forward strand.
TGAAATAATGAACCACAAAAAAACAAAGAAAAGTAAAGTTACCGAAAATAAAACGCGAGGCGTTTTTTGACGCGGAATATAATACGCAAATCCTGTTTTAGCAAATGATGTTTCCTTTTTTACGCTTTGGCAAACTTGTTTTTCAGGTACGACTTGGGGGGGGGGGGGGTGCGAAAGATCTGCTGTAGATAATTGACTCTGCGATACTTTGATTTTTAACGCGAGCGCCTGATTTTGGGCAATCCATTCTGCTGTAGTCACCCACATTTTTCCAATCTTCACGGCGCGCAATTTATTCCGCAAAATAAGAACACGCAAGTAATTCTGGTTCAATCCATATTTTTTTGATGCATCTGACAGCGAAATATAACCACGATACGATAGCGCATCGCTGTTTTTATATTTTTGAAAAAATTTTAAAGGCATGTGCTACAATTATATCACACCGCATCAAAAAAATTTATAAAAAAATGTGGATAACTCAACTTCACAATATACTTGATCCGGAACTGAATCATTTGTTTTTCAATAATTTTTAGATACAATCATGAATTTTTTTTGCTAACGCAGATGTATTTCCTCTTTGATATAAGCTCTATAAAAATATGGCGTAAATGCACAATTTTTTAATCAGAAATCTCTTAAAATTGTGCCTCTTTTTAAATCCAGCAGGTTAATTACTAAATTTATGACTTGCGCTCTTCATCTTTGGAGGTGATACAGTTTCAATTCATTGGGCTCAATTTATTTTTTTGATTATTTTTGCAGCAAAAAAGGTGATATGTCTTCGTATCAATCATTAAAATTTCGCCTTTTCTATGATAAAAAGCGACTATACAATAGCCGCTTTTTATTACCTCACATAATCAATAACTATATTCGTCAACAACCAACCCGTCTTTATCTCTAATAATTACTCTATCATGCAGAGGATTCCATAACTTTTGGCCGAATTTCATGAATACCCGCCACTGACCTGTAAAGAATCCATCCTTGTCCATGTAGTCTTTAACACAGCCGGCATAATTGATGTGTTCGCTTGTAAACTGAATGCAGTCGTTCCCAGCGGCAGATTCTTCAAAACCAATCCTCACCTGGCGGCAGACGGGCACTCTATCAATCAAATCAACGCATAAACTGTTAAACTTTTGTTTAAGAAGGTCCTCATTAGTAAACTCCGGACACCGTTCTTGAAGCGGGGGATTAAAGTCGCTTGATTCATTAAAATAACCACTGCAGATGTTTTCACGAAAAGATGCGCCAAAAGGCGAATCTCCGCTGAACAAATATATCTGCTCGCCAGGGCTTAAAAGAATCGGACCCGGTGAATCAATAAGCTGGACACTGGAAGCTTGTGGAATCAAGCGGCGATTGCCTGAATTATTTTCAACCGTCCACCCGTCAAGACTTATTGATTTCTGCTTGTTTGTTCCGTAATCGTAAAAACCCCCCGCGTAAAGCACCATATACTCCCTTTGAAAATCTTCTTCCGAATAATTAATATTGGAAACGCGAACAGCGCCTTGCAGGGGCGATATTCCTGGCTTGGGCTTTTCCTTAGCCGGCCCGGTTGTTCCAAAAATAAGAGGTGGCGGCGGGCTGTAAATACCTTCTGTCTGAACGCCGGTGCCCTGCCCGGGACCGGTGGCAATCGGGCCTGAATTAAAAATTGAAGCTCCACCGTAATAAAAAGTAAGCACCAGCGCAATACCGACAATAATGAAGAAAACCAAAGGTTGCTCCATAAAAATTAATTTATTCTAACCCAATGCCAATAATATCTTTATAGCCGTTTAAAAAAACTTCGGCCGAAAGTGATTTTTTCCCTTCCGGATGAACTCGCAACGGACACAAACTTCCTTTACGGGTCTGAACAAAAAAAATAGGGGATTCATCCATTTTCCAGACAAGCCCGGGCCACGACTTATCATGATCCTTTGTTGCCACCTCTGCCTCTTCTATCTCCAATCGTAACTTATTTTCCCCGCGCTGCCAAAATGTATAGCTTCCAGGCCATGAACTATACGCCCTAACCATCCTTTCTATCTCTACCGCGGACTTCTTTTCCCAGTCAATCTTGCCATCTTCTTTTTTAAGAATTTTTGAATATGTGGCGCGGCTTTCGTCTTGTGCGGCCGGTTTTATTTCACCGCTTAACCACGACGGCAACGTTTCTATTAATAATCTTGCTCCCAAACCTGCGAGTTCAGCGCTTAATTCCGTATGTGTAATCTTGTGATTTTGAATTCTAAACTTTATATTTTTAATTATCGGCCCGTGATCCATTTTTTCGTCCATAAGCATTAATGTAACGCCCGTCTCGGTATCGCCCTCAAGAATTGCCGTCTGAATAGGCGAAGGACCGCGCCATCGCGGAAGAAGAGACGGATGAATGTTCAATGAGCCGAGTCTTGGCAACTCAATTATTTCTTTTGGGATTATTTTGCCGTACGCGGCGACAATAAAAACATCCGACATAAAACCTGAAACCTGAACCATGAAGTTTGAATCAAGTTTCACTGGCTGTAAAACGGGTATCTTGTTCCAAGCTTCATGATTCATAATCCATGATTTCATCGGCGGGGGAGTAAGAACATGGTTTCTCCCAACTGGCTCGTCCGGATTGGTAATTACCGCGACAATTTTGTAGCCGCTATTTAAAAGTGCCTCAAACGCGGGAATCGCGAATTTCGGCGTTCCCCAAAAAATTATTCTAACATCTTTTTCCATAGGCACTTATTTTCGTCTTTTTGCTTTTACGTTTTCCCATCCAACTTTACTACAAACACTTTTTTTGCCTTATCAATGAAAAGGATCCCGAAAAGGTGGTCCAACTCGTGCTGAACTACGCGGGCAAAAAAACGGGAAGAACCGCGTGTGAATTTTTTACCGTTTTCATCATGGGCCTCAATAGTTATCTTTTCGGTGCGCAAGACATTGCCAAATTTCCCCGGCACCGATAAACACCCCTCGGCCCTGTCCAGCTTGCGCTTTGAGATATTTTTGACAACAGGATTGATAAAAACATAATACTGCCACGCTTTTGTCTCATAAGGTTTTCCCCCATCACCCTCTTCGGCTAAAGCCACCGGTTTAACGGCCGGCTTTTTTTCAATATTATCAATCGCTTCCGCTTCGGACGACACCAGAAAAATCTGAAGCGATTCACCGACTTGTGAAGCGGCCAATCCAACGCCGTCCGTGGTTTTTTTGAGGGTTTCTTTCATGTCTAAAATCAACCTCTGTATTTTAGGGCTTGATATGTCGGAGACCGGCACCGGCCGAGCTTTGTTGCGGAGAACTTTATTTGGCTCTTTTATGATTGGTAAAACATGCACCACTTTTTTGTCCCGATTTTGTTTCTCCGCCCACGTCGGAGAAACAAAATCGCGGATCCGCGATATCGTCCGCGCTTTGCTTGGGCGATATCGGGACTTTTTAATTATTTTATTCGCGGGTCGGGCTATGAATTTCTTTGGTAGCCGCCTTAACGCTCCAAAAAAATATTTGCCTCTCACCTCAACAGGCAGATCTTTTTTTTCAACCACATAGCGCGCAAGCGCGCGCAAGTCCGATTCGTTGTAAAGTTTCGCAATACCAAGATAACTCGCGAATCTTTTGGGCTCGCCCATGGAGCGTGAAAGATCGTCGGCAAGAACATGTTCCCGCGAATGTAAATGAGTATTGCGCTTAAATATCGGCATTATTAACTATTATAGCGCCTTTTCTTGCTAAAATGAAGCAAACCCCCCACACCTTCGCAGGGCATTGCGCCCTGCGACAAAGACAAAAGAAAAAAGGGCTTTTAGCCCTCTAATTTTGATTAACGCGCGCCCACATGAAACCCGCGAAACGGAAGTAGAACGTATCCGGGCCGTTCCTTAAGACGCCGCGCGCCATATCCCTTAAAATCTTTGCCGTAAGCCGCGTAGATATTCACACGTGCTCCGCCATCATGAAGTTTTTGCGCAAGGCCCGGATTCACGCCAAGGAGAAAACCATACTCCCTCGGCCCGCAAAAACGGTCCAGTTTACTAATAAGCAACTCATCGTGGGTCGCAACCTGAAGCGAAATATTGTGGCTCAACACAAGCGCACAAAGTTTAATAAAATTCTCATCAAGTCCCTTGCCACTCAAAAGTCTATACCCCGGCTCCCGATACGCGCCCTTACATACCCGGATCGAACCGCGCCAGCCATCATGGATACGGTCACTGACAAACGTTACCGCGTCTTCGGCGTAGGCTTGCACACAAATTCCAATGTTGGGATTTACTATTACAAACCGGGCGGCAAACCGCCATGTCTCTTCGCGCCATCGCAAACGCTCGGCATCAATCCACACATGAATCCCTCTACAATTCGCTATCCTCATTATCTCAAAGACTTTATCTATACCAAGTCCCCGGACAATATCCGGCACACCATCTCCCAAAATGCCAAACTGACTAAGCTTTAACGCAATATCGGCCGAAAGTTTTAAGTAATCAATGCCGCCCAGAAGCAAACGATAATTCATCGCCGTATGCTTTACACTCAATCTGTCAGAGACATCTTCCCCAAGGTAGTTCAACGACATCGCAAAACCATCGCGGCGCAACCGTTCCGCGGTCGCTAACGCCTCTTCTGCAGTCCTCCCGGCAATAAACCTTTTTACAAAACACCAGACCAACCACTTTGGAAGCAACCGCGTAATAAACCCCAGCGTGTTTCCAAGCGCGGCTTTCATCATGAGACCCACCCCCATAATATTTTAAAAAACTGTCTTATTTGTACAATTTTAACATCTGTGTGTCAATAATTTATTGCGTCCCAACTCTTAAAAAATCTTGCGCATACGCCGTTAAAAATGGTAGAATAATTTATGGGTCGCGAAGGCGACCCGAATGTGTATGAAACGAAAGAAAGTACATTTTGTGGGTATCGGCGGCATAGGTGTCTCAGCCCTTGCGCAGTGGTTTTTTTCCGACGGCTGGCAAGTCAGCGGCTCCGACCTTGAATCCTCGGAAATTACGCAAAAACTTGAAAGCGGCGGCATAAAAATAGCCGTAGGCCCGCACAAATCAGAAAATGTGCCGACGGACACAAAGCTTGTTATCTATTCGCCGGCGGCAAACAAAAACGCGGAAATAAACTTCGCGAAAAAACATAAAATTAAAACAAGAAGCTACGCCGAAGCCCTGGGAGACGTTACAAAAAATAAGTTGACCATAGCGGTTGCCGGGTCTCACGGAAAAAGCACTACAACCGCCTTAATTTCTCTTATCTTAATTGAAGCGGGATTTGACCCGACGGTTATCGTGGGAACAAAGTTGAGGGAATTTACGGAACCCGCCTTTTGGCGGGAGGCCTGGCTTTCTTCCGGAAGAAGCGTGGGCTCTAATTTCCGGAAAGGCGGGTCGCCAATATGGATAATTGAAGCTGATGAATGGAAAGGTTCTTTTTGGAATTACTGCCCGTCGCTTTCGGTTGTCACCAACATAGACAAAGAGCATTTAGATTTTTATAAAACTCACGCGAAAGTTAAAAACGCTTTCAAAAAGTTTTTACTCAATAACGCTAAAGGTTCAAAAATAATAATAAATGCCGATGACAAACACGCCTCCGAGGTTGCGGCCCTTCTTGCCAAATCACACCCAAAACGCTTTTCCGGCCGTATTCATTATTATTCGCTTGCCTCGCCTAAGGCTGTTGAAATTATGCAGGTGACAGCCATGCCGGGCAAACATAACGCCTCAAACGCCATGGCGGCCTATACTGTGGCGAGTGCTCTGAATATACCGGATGACCTAGTGAAGCGCGTGTTAGCCAGCTTTGAGGGCGCCTGGCGGCGTTTTGAAAGGGTTGGCACTATAAACGAAGCACCAGTCATTGCTGATTACGCCCATCACCCCACGGAGATAAGCTCAACGATACAGGCGGCAAGAGCACGCTTTGGAAAAAAGAAAATCATTGTTGTTTTCCAGCCGCACCACTACGAAAGAACGCGCGCTCTCTTCCCGGAACTTCAAAAGGCTCTTTCGCTCGGGGACACAGTATGCCTGCTTGATATTTATGAGGTTGCGGGCCGTGAAAAAAAACAAAAAGACCCGCGCGTTCATTCATTCCATCTTGCCCGTACAATTTCGGAAAACGGACACAATTCTTATCATCTTCCTTACCCAAGCCAGCTTCGTGAATTTCTTGAGCGTGAGGCCGATGCCGATTCCGTAATATTAATGCTCGGAGCGGGCTCAATTTGGAAATACACAAAAAATGTAGTACAATAATTCGGCATGGAAAACCAGACATTCTTTAATAAAAAAACAATACTCGCGATAGTTCTATCCGCCGTACTTCTTTTCACGGTATTTTTTGCCGGTATTTTTGTGGGCTTTGAACGGAGGCCGGCGATAGAAAAAATCACATCCCTTACCTCAAAAGAAACCGCGAAACCAGCTACGGTTGATTTTTCTATTTTTTGGGAAACGTGGGCCACGTTACTGGACCGGTATGTAGATAAAAATAAAATTGATTCCCAAAAAGAAGTCTATGGAGCAATATCGGGAATGGTGAAATCGGTTGGCGACCCTTATACCGTATTTTTCTCTCCGGAAGAAAACAAGCAATTCCATCAGGACCTGAAAGGCGAATTCGGCGGCATCGGAGCGGAGCTCGGCATACGGAAAGGCGCTCTGACAGTTATTGCCCCCCTCAAAGATTCTCCGGCCGAACACGCGGGAATCAGGGCCGGAGACCGAATTGTTAAAATAGATGACACTCCGACTGATGACTTTACACTTGAGCGGGCCGTACAAAAAATAAGGGGAGAGAGAAAAACACCAGTGAAGCTTGCTATAATGCGCGACTCTTTCGCGTCAATAAAAGATTTTACAATTATCCGCGATACAATCGTCGTGCCGGTTATCAGCACAAAGCAAGAACCGGACAGCATTTTCTATATTCACCTTCTAAGCTTCAGTGAAAGTTCACCAAAAGCTTTTCGCGGAGCCGTTAAAGAATTCACCGATTCCGGCAGCAAAAAACTGGTATTAGATCTTCGGGGAAACCCCGGGGGGTTTCTTAACGCCGCGGTGGACATCGGCTCCTGGTTTCTGCTAGCGGGGGAAATCGTCTCGCGCGAACATTTTGCCGACGGAAACGAGGATCTCTACCGCTCAAACGGCTACGAGCTTTTAGAGGCTACCCCTACGATAGTTCTAATTGACCAGGGGTCCGCGTCGGCCTCGGAAATTCTTGCGGGCGCCCTAAGAGATGTCCGCAAGATAAAACTTATCGGACAAAAGTCATTCGGAAAGGGGTCGGTTCAAGAGTTAGTGAACCTCACGGGTGGAGCCTCACTCAAGGTAACTATCGCGAAATGGCTTACGCCTTCCGGAAAAACCATAGAAGGCGAGGGCCTAGAACCGGATGAAAAAATTGAAATAACTCAAAAAGATATTGATACCGGCAACGACCCACAGCTTAACCGGGCATTAGAAATTTTAAAAACGCTCTAAGAATAATTATGAGGCAAGCCAAAATAATAGTGCATGGGCACGTACAAGGGGTTTTCTTTAGAGAAAAAGCAAAAAAAATAGCTGATAAATTTGATTTAACCGGATGGATAAAAAACGAAAGTGGCGGGGCGGTGCAAATTTTAGCTGAAGGCAAAAAAGAGCATTTGGATAAATTGGCTGAATGGTGCCATGTCGGAACAAAACTTTCTCGTATTCTAAAGGTTGATGTAAGCTGGGGAGATGCGGCTGGGGAATTTGATCAGTTTGATATTAGATAACGAATCACAAACGCAATGTGAGAAAAAAGTAAATTATCAGATTAATAATCAGCGGGTACTGACCACGACCTGCTCCTAACGTGATGAGAATTATTTTGCTTCAAGATATTAAAAATTTAGGCCATAAAAATGAAATAAAAGAAGTGAGCGACGGCTTCGCGCGCAATTTTTTATTTCCGAATAATCTTGCCAAACCCGGGACAGAAGACGCCGTCAAAGAGATTGAACAGTCTAGGGCCGCCGATATTAAAAAAACGGAGAACGAAGCAAGCCACTTCCACAATATTGCCGCCATCCTTTCCAAAAAACACCTGACCATCGGCACAAAAACGGGAGAGCGGGGAAAGGCGTTTGGTTCCGTAACGGCCGCGAAAATTATGAAAGAGCTCACAAAAGAAAAAATAAATGTAGAAAAAGAATGGATTGATCTTAAAACGCCGATAAAGCAGACGGGCGAGCACAAAATAAAAATAAAATTTCCGCATAATATTGAAGGAACACTGCAAATCACGGTCAAACACGATAATGATAAAACAGCCGAGTGATTCGGCTGTTTAAATTTTCTTTCTATTCTTCAAGTAGCGTATCCGCGTCTTCACCACGCGGATTTTGCTCCGCCCTACTGGTCACCAACGGCCGGAAAGGACTGAAAAGACACTTTCATTACGCGGCTTGCAAATCTTACGAGCTCGGATTTTTCAACTTCTCCAATAATCCCATCCAACATAGTCCCTTCGGAAAACGCAATCTTAACAACGGCCACTGCAAAACCGGCTACCATTGAAATACCGCTCGTTTTATCTTTTGCGGAAAAAAGTAATGCACCACTACTCAACTTGAAATCCGTGATGAATTTCCCCACAACACCCGCTGAAACACCGTTTTTAAACACAACAACTATCTCATCCGGATAGTAATCCTCCTCGCGCCTGCACCAATTACATACGCGTTTATCGGATAAGGATGCCGACTGAAACGGCCCGGCGCAAGGACGACCATCGCTATCTTTGTGCTGCGAGGGCTTGGTATCATGATCAAGCACGATGCGACAAGTACACTCCATGCCCTTAAAATCTTTGTGGTGATTCTTAAAGATAAAGCATGTGCAGTCTTTGCCAAAACTGTCTTTATGATGGCTTAACCCGATCTTGCAAGAACACTTGTTTCCATTAGCATCTTTGTGGGTGTCAGACGCAAAAATTGAGCGACGTAGCACCTCAACCATTTCTTGGTCCCTCCTTTCTGGTTTTGAAGATAAATATTTATTTAATTATCAAAGGGCAAGCCCGACTTATTTTTATTTTCCAAAAACACCGTACTAAGCCTTAAACAGCCGAGCCGTCAGGCTTTAGGCCAGCACGACGTTTACAACCTTCACCCTGCGAAGATGATTATCAAATCTAACCCGACGTTTTTCTCCAAACTTTACAACACCGGTTTTAAGTGCATATAATGTGTCATCACCGCCGCGTTTTACGTTAAGACCCGGAAAAAATTTAGTTCCACGCTGTCGAATTAAAATAGAGCCAGCCTGCACGCGCTCGCCGTCATATTTCTTGACACCCAGATATTTCGGCCCTGAATCTCTATTATTTTTTGCCGCACCTGCGGATTTTGTATGCGCCATAGCTATTCTTCTGCTTTATTGCCAATATTTAAAAAATTTGCCAGATTCTGTTGAGTATATCAAACTCGATCAGGACCATTTAATTACATGCGTATGTTACTAAACTATCTTAAAAAAATCAAGTCCCTTACCGCCAGCTGGCAGATTGATATTTATATTGCTTTACTTATCTTTTTTGTGGTTATTTCAGGCATAGGCCTCATCCACATTTTAATTATATGGCCCGAAAAACAGCCGATTGCTATTGAAAAAGACGGGAAAATTGTCCCAGTAAACAATTACATTTCAACCAACAATTCGGGCCCAAAACCGCAAACGACGGGGGATATTTTACAGAGCAAAACAATACTTGGAAAATATGTCGCTTCAAAAAACGGAAAAAATTATTATCTACCGTCCTGCGCCGGAGTATCAAGAATAAAGGAAGAAAACAGGATTTGGTTTGCAACAAAAGGGGAGGCGGAACATGCGGGGCTTATTGGGGCAGGGAATTGCCCGGGATTATAACAAAATAATAAAATCAATCATCACTCCAATTGAAGTGGTGTGCCGGTTTTCTTAGTACTCGCTGTCAAAACGGTAAACTCTTTGGTTAGCACTTTAAAAGCCTCAATCTTAGCAGAAATATCAAGCGGCAATTCCTTAAGAATCGTTTTTAATTTTTTTTCATCCGCTTCAAGAATTTCCTGCCACTTTCCCAACGGCTCAAGAATTTCGCGAACCCGCTTAAAATCATACGAAAATCTTTTTTGCAAAGATTTAGAAATAGAGCCGTCTTCGCCGAAAACTCGCGTATATCCTTCGCGCTCCATATATTCGCGGATTTTTTGCTTAAGCTCTTGCGTCCGTTTTTTGGCCGCGTCATTATTTTTTGAAAGCTCAAAATATTCTTTTAATACTCCAGAAACTTCATCTTGAGAAATACCACTTGCGCTTGTTTTTTTATACAAGTGCCGCCAAGCCGGACATATCGGCTTATAGGAGCACCAGTCACAAAGAGGGGAGGGGGTGGCCTCAAAACCTTCTCTAGTTTTAATTTTCTGCTGTATTTCACCAATGATGGCAAGAACATTATTCTCAACAACGCCCATTTCCTCGTTGCTCCGTGAAGTTGAAAGTTTCTCTCCGTGTTTCAAAAAATAAAGCGACAGCTTTATCTGCTCTGCGGCAAGATGCGGCCATTTTTTCTTTAGGCCCCAGCCATAAATAGAGAGCTGCAAATCGCTATTAACTTTATCCTGAGAGGGAAGTTTACGCGCGGTTTTATAATCAATTACTTCATAACTACCATCGCTTAATTTATCAATACGGTCAATTTTGCCGGCAAGCACGTGTTGCTCGCCGGATTTCGCGTCAGGAATCAGTACTTCAAAATGCGACTCAAGATCAACAACCGAAAAATTCCACGGCGCATTTTGAGAGTAAAAATTTTTTAACATCCTTATGCCTTCGTCAAAATAAGCCTCTTCTTCTATTTTGCTCGCCCAAGAAATTCCGGATTTACCAGTAACCGATTCTCCCGACTTCGGCCAGCGCGTCCGATAATACCCCAATACCTGATCAAGAGTAGGGTAAAGGGGACTACGGTCAAACATAAACTTCAGAGTTGAATGTAACAGAGTCCCAAAAACCGCCTCTTTGCTCTTTTTAGCGGGTAGACGATCAATCTCCTGAAATTTATATTTTTGCGGGCATTGTTTATAAGTATCCAACGCCGAGTAGGAAGTACGCATACCAAGTATATCAACCTCGCATGGCATATATCGTTCTACGAGGTGATAGCGTTTTGATGTTTTATTATTTGATACCCAGCAATAGAAATTCTCCTTTTTATTGTGCGGAACAATGCGAAGTTGTATTACTGGGCATAAGTTGAAATCTATATCATTCTATGATAGGGTAGCCTGAATGTAAACGTGCTTTACTTTGGTTATTTAAAAACATTCCGCAAAAAGCGCTTAGAAAGGAGCAGATAGATGCCCATACGCGCGATAAGGTTTGTATTTAGGCATTCAGGACAATTTTTGGGCAGAATCCGTTGTTGGTTTCGTGAAGGGTGTGAATGGCAAGAAGTTCAATTTGGCGATGACACCGGCACGCACCATGGACGAATATGCGTTAGTTGTAAACGAGAGGAAACGGAAAAAAAAGACGACAGCGATGTTCCATCGCGCCCAAAAATAATGGGCTGTTGGTAATAGACCTTCTGATTGCAATGACCGTCATAGCCACATAAAAAGGCGATAAGCCGAATCGGCCTTTTTCTTATGGTTCGACGGGCTCACCACAAGTCTTCCCAATGTCGCACAATGTTACTTTTGCGACGTTGTGCAAACCCTTAGATTCCAGAACTACTTAATAACCCCCGGATAAGACGCGCGGCGGTCTCAAGAATAATCACCAATATCTTTCCCGTAAATTTAAAAAATTTTATCAAATCTACGCCGGTGTGTTCATTAACCTGCTGATTAAGTTCGGAAACTTTGCCTTTATTAATCTCAACCTCTTTGACACCGGTTCCAGGCAAAGGCACTTTGATATAATTCTGCAGTGTCTTAAAAAGCTCGTCGGGCTTTAAAAGCTTCAGTATGGCATCTTTTGCCGGTGGCGGACTTGATTCCGAACCATAATTTAATTCGGTATTTTGAGCGCGTGTTGTTGGCGTGCCAAACATAAACATACCAAAAAACCCAAAAACCAAAACAACAAATAAAATAGTGTATTTAGCCATATATTTATTATACAACAATCACCATGGTTAAGCTATTGCAGATAATCCAGGGGGTTTACCGAACCGCCGTAAGGCAAGAATCCACAAACCCTGCTTTGCCGCACCTCAACCGTGCGCGAATCGTACGCCGTGAAATGGAGATGCGGACCGGTAGATAAACCAGTAGAACCCGAGTATCCAATCACCTCTCCGCGGTCAACATTTTGACCGGCGGAAACTCGTATGAGCGATAAATGTGCGTAAAGGGTCGTGAGATTATTATTATGGCGTATGACGATAAATTTACCGTAAGCTCCTCGCCTGCAATAAAGATCGGAGTCCCCCGTAGCGATTACCGCTCCCTTGTCAGCAGAAAAAACAGGTGAACCGACAAGCACTTTTATATCAATACCGTTATGAAAACTATAAAAATCGCTTAGACGCGCGAAAGCCGTCCTCCCGTAGCCCTGCGTCATGAGCCCTTGGGCCGGCCAAACAAAAACTCCACCGCGCTTTGGCGGAAGTGACCCGGGGTCAACGGTCTGACGCAATTTATTTTCCAGATCCTCAATTTCTTTTTGGATTGCCTGCTGTTGAGCCTCAGTAGTATCCAAAAGCTGCTGGTAGCGTTTTTCCTGATTTTTTGTTTCAGTCAGAAGCATGGCGCGCTCTTTACGCTGATCGTTTTGAATTGCTTTTTGATCATTAAGTGTAGAAGATAACGAGGCAAACTCGCGCTGTTTTTTTTCAGCCTTCGTTTTTGAATTTTCAAGCTGTGTTTTTATATTTCGCAAATCAACTATTTTACCTCCGACACCCTTACCAACTCCGAGCATGGAATTTACGGCGCTGAAAAAACCAGAAATTGAATCATACTTGGTTGCGATTACAAGCAAGCCCTCCTCATCCTTTTGAGCAATCGCAGTCAGAAGGTTTTTTAATCCACTCTTAGAATTTTTTATTGAAAGCTCTTCGGCGGTAATATCTTCACCAAGATCCTGAACCTCCAGTCGGGCGCGCGTTATCTGGGCCTGGGTCAGGCGGATATCACCGCTTAACTTGTTTATCGTAAGATCAATTTTTGATATCTGATTTTTTAAAGTTTGCGCTTCTTTCCCTTTAGCCAAAACATCTTCCCTGTACGCTTTTGCCTCTTCTTCAAGTTTTTTGATTTCCTGATTTTTCACCTCAATTTGCGCCTTTAAATCATCAAGTAACGCGGCCTCCGCTTGACCACCCAAAATAACCAATGAAACCGCAATAAGCCCCACAGCAACTGCCACGAATTTTATTGCCCGGATTTGCCTTTTCCCCATGTTCATAATTTAAATAATACCAAAAACCCGCGGTTAGGCGAGTTTTTCTCTGGCTTTCTTGAGGCGCAGGAACGATTCATCCTTGCCAAGCACGGCAATAATTTCAAATGGCCCCGGTGAAGCCTTTTTACCGGAAAGTGCCGCGCGCAAAGGCCATAAAAGCATTCCCCGATCACCCATCTCTTCCGCTACCGGCATAAATACCGAATTCAATTCTTCTGCTGTCGGCTGAGCTGATTCTATTTTTAACAATATTTCAACTGCTTTATCAAGAGATTTACACAGATCATCCGCACTCATGTTCTTCCACATAAGAAGTTCCGCGTCGTATTCTGGCAAATGGAAAAAATAACCAACCCGCTCCCCTATCTCGGAAAGTTTTTTCAACCTCGGTTGTTCAAGCGTTATAACTTTTTCTATATATTCAATTTGGAATTTGGAATTTGGAATTTGGAATTTCAAAAAATCTTCAAGATATGGCTTGCATAATTCAGTAAGTTCTCGTGAAGATTTTTTGCGTATATATTCCCCGTTCAGCCAATCTAATTTCTCAATATTGAAAACCGCGCCGGCTTTTTGCACATGTGATATGTCAAAGGCATCAACAAGCCCGGAAAGCGAAAAAATTTCGCGCTCGCTTCCAGGATTCCATCCGAGAAGCGCCATAAAATTGATAAGCGCTTCCGGAAGGTATCCTTGTTCTTTAAATTCGACGATTGCGGTCGCACCATGCCGTTTTGAAAGCTTGGAACGATCGGTTCCAAGAATAAGTGGCAAATGAGCATATCTCCAGGGTGTCTGAGAAAGCACACCAACTTCTGGTGCCCACCCCAACGCGCGTGCTATAAGTATCTGCTTAGGCGTATTTGAAATATGGTCTTCACCGCGAATAACATGGGTTATCTGCATCTCATGGTCGTCAACAACAACAGCAAAATTATAAAGGGGCGCCTCTAAAGATTTAGCTAAAGAAAAATCACCCAAAAGACGCGCGGAAAAATGAACCTGACCGCGAATCATATCATCAAAAACAATTTGATAATTTGGGGGCGTTGTTAAGGACTCAGCGGGCATCTTAAATCTGATAATTGAAGCTTCGCCAGCTTCGCGCTTCTTTTCAGCCTCTTCCAACGATAAATTCCTCCAATCTTTGCAGACATGATGAATGGGCCACTTTTTCTCCACCTGCTCTGTTTTTTCGGCTTCAAGTTCCACTCCGGTATGAAAACAATAAAACGCGCTACCACCATGTAACATCTTCACAAGATATTTTTTATACATCGCGAGGCGTTCACTTTGTCGATAGGGCCCGTAAGACCCGCCCGCATCCGGCCCCTCATTATAAACAATGCCGAGCCATTTAAGTGAATCCAGAATCTCTTTTTCATACTTCGCGTCAGATCGTTCCAAATCGGTATCCTCAATCCGCAATACAAACGCGCCACCATGCTTCTTGGCAAAAAGATAGTTAAATAGGGCGGTTCTGGCTGTACCGATATGCAACGAGCCGGTCGGACTCGGCGCAATGCGTGTTCGTATCTGATCCATAATTTAATGAATGCCTAACTTTAAAATTTCCCGCGCGATAACTTCGGTCCCGTCAATGCGCGCGAAACGCTGGGCGGCCTCCATCATTCTTTTTAAGCGCTCCTTGTCTGCCAGGGTTGAATTAATCTCATGTAATAACAACCTTGGCGTTAAATTCGCCTCTTCAATTATTATAGAAGCCCCAGCCCGCCCGTATTCATAGGCATTTTCACGCTGATGGTCTTGCGCGGAATCTTTCAGTGGAATCAAAATTGAGGGCTTACCCCATGTTGCGATTTCAAAAATTTCACCGGCTCCCGCGCGCGACACAATAATATTCGCGAGTAAGTAGGCGTTGCGAAGCTGACCTTCGTCAAGGAAAGAACGGATGTGATAATCGTCTATCTTGTTTTCAAGAATTAGACGAGCCTGAAGCAACACATCTTCGTAATTTTTTACGCCTGTTTGGTGAATTACTTCATATTGCCCTACCACTTCTTTTAAAACTCCAAGCAGGGTGTCGTTTAGCGTCTGCGAACCCTGGCTCCCGCCAATAACAAAAATTACCGGCTTTCCGGTGAAGACCTTAAACTCTTCACGCGCCTCATCTATATTGCCGCCCAAAAGACGTTTCCGCACCGGATTTCCGGTAACCGCGACTTTTTCCGCCGGAAAAAGCTCCGCGGTTTTAGTAAATGAAACGGCAATACGTTTTGCGAATTTCGCGGACCAGCTGTTAACCCTGCCGGGAATTATGTCTGATTCATGAATTATAACCGGCAAACGATAAATTCGCGCAACAAAAAGAATGGGAAAGCTTCCATAGCCTCCCTTTGAAAAAATAACATCAGGCATCAAAACAAACAATTTCCAAAAAGACTGCAAAAGGCCGTAAATAATTTTAAGAATATCTACAAAATTCTTTAAAGAAAAATAATTGCGTATCTTGCCGGTTGAAATGTACGAGAGCACAACGCCTTCTTTTTCAAGAGCTTCTTCTCCTTGAGTCTCGGGCCCAATGTAAAAAAACCGCGTATCTAAAATGCGCTCTTCTTCGGCTATATCTTTAATCTCCCTGACAACCGCGACTATCGGAAAAAAATGTCCTCCCGTGCCGCCGCCTGTAAATAAAATTCTCATAATACTGCCAATAAAGAATACAAATCTGTAAATAAAGTGGATGTTAAGGCATAAAATTAGTACCCTTCAAATTATATCAAGTATACCGCGAAACATTAAGTATGATGCCGGCTCCAAAAAGTGTCGCCACCAAAGCCGTACCTCCATAACTTATGAAAGGCAAGGGAATGCCGGTAAGAGGCAGGAGCCCTGAAATAGCGGCCATATTGATAAACGCCTGAAACGCGATACTTGACGCAATACCGCTAACCGCAAGTTTTGAAAACATATCCGGAGCCTTTCGAGCTATGCTTATTGCCCGCCACAAAAATAAAAGAAAAAGGGCCGACAGAATTGTAACACCCAAAAAACCGAATTCCTCACCCACGATCGCGAAAATTGAATCCCCAATCGGCTCCGGCAGATAATTATATTTTTGCAAACTTTGGCCGAATCCCCTGCCCCAAAAACCCCCCGAGCCAATTGCAATTAACGCCTGATTAATATGATAACCCATGCCCAGCGGATCGGATCCCGGATCCAAAAACACCATAAAACGCTGCATGCGATACGGAGCAAGACGCGCAAGAACAAAAATACCGACGAGCCCAAGAAAAACTAGCGTGGCTATCTGCATCAACCTGCCACCACCTAAGAAATAGAGCACTATCGCGGTAAGCGCGATCACAATAAGCGTTCCAATATCCGGCTGCATGATTAAAAAAATACTGACTATCCCCAGCATCACCGAAAAAGGAAGCAGGCCGTTCATTATGCCTTTGTCTTCATCACGTTTTTTCGCAAGCCAGCTTGCCAGATATAAAATGAAAGAAATCTTTATAGCTTCTGATGGCTGAAATGTAAAAAAGCCGAAATTCAGCCAACGAGAAGCCCCACCGTGGCTGAAACCGATTGGCGGAAAAAAAACAAGCGCGAGCAATAAAAGAGACAAACCCATTACCGGCAAAGCCATCTTCTTCCAAACCTTATAAGGCACGCGCGAGGCAAAAAAAAGCGCGCCTAGACCAATCGCGCCGTAAATAATGTGCCGGAATGTATAGCCATAGAACGTTCCAAAATTTTTGTCGGAAATTACGGTTGAGGCCGAGGACATCACAAAAACCCCGACAACAAAAAGAATGAGGATAATCGTAAGAAATGTATAATCAACATGCCGATTCATACGCTAACTATAACGCACATTACATGCAAATTAAATTTTATTGTGCAATTTCTTTATTTCCCTCACAAACTCCTCTCCCCGGTCAAACTCGTGCTGAAAAAGTCCGAAACTCGCCGCCCCGGGAGAAAGAAGAACGGCGTCTCCCCTGCCGGCAAGCCGATAGGCAAACCCAACAGCCTCGCGCATTGTCTTTGCATCACGCGTAATAATTTTTAACTTCTGCTTTTTAACATTCAGTTTTAATTCATGAGTCACGTTACCGGGCAAAAATACAACCGCTTTAGCAAATTTTGTTATAGCTTTAGCAAAATCATTCATTGGAAGCTTTTTACTGGCACCTCCCGCTATAAGCACAATTCCTTTAGCTCGCTCTGAAATTGCCTTAAGCGCGGCAACAGCCGAGCCCGGATTTGTCGCCGTTGTATCGTTAATAAAGGTGACTCCGCCAATCTTATAAACGGTTTCAAGGCGTCCGGAAAGAGGCCGGACGTTTTTAAAAACCATGTTTATAGTAGTGCTTGAGACACCCAAAAAACGCCCAACCGCTATTGCCAAGGCGACCGAGGATTTCTGATGCGGCGCGTATCGTTTATCTATTTCAGAACCGAAAGGCGCAGTAATTTTTCCAACATCAACCAAAACACGCTTTGATTTAGCACCCCCTGAAATTTTCTTAACGAACACGTCACTTTGGTTAATAAAAAGACGGTCGTTTCTTTTCTGAAAACGGAAAATGCCGGTTTTGGATTTCGCGTAATCCGCGAAACCACGATAACGGTTTAAATGCTCCGGATAAATGTTGGTTATTACCGCTATCTTGGGGCTTACCCGGCTATTAAGAAGCGAATCCAATTGAAAACTTGAAAGCTCAAGCACAACCAAATCGCGCGCGCGCACAAAGGGAAGAATTTCAAGAACCGATTTTCTTATGTTCCCCGCGAGAAACACTTTGCGCTGCTTGCCGCCTTTCCGCAAAAACTTCGCCAGAAGCCAGGCCGCAGTTGATTTCCCTTTCGTACCGGTAATGCCGATAATTTTCGCGGGGCAATATTTAAAAAAGATTTCTACATCGCTTAAAACCGGTATTATGTGCCGCCGCGCGAGCTTAAGCCATGGCGAATTATCCGGCACGCCGGGATTTTTGATAATTATATCTGCACCGATAATATCTTCTTTACGGTGCTTCCCCAAAACATAAGATATGTTCCTAAAACGCGCGAGCTTCAAAAGCGCGGGCCTCAACTCCTGTTTTCTTTTAAGATCGGTAACCGTAACTTTCGCCAAACGGCGCGCAAAAAAAGAGGCCGCACCCGCGCCTCCACCATGCAAGCCAAGCCCGAAGATAAGCACTTTTTTACCCCCACACCAATACTTGGACTGTGGGGTACTTAATGCATGGCCGCTTTTAAATTTTTTTAATCGTCCGAATTTCATCATATTAAATACATTGGGTGTGGGGGTTTATTTTTAAACCCCGCACTGAAAAATGGCGTTGCGTTTTTGCGCGGCCTTGACATAAAAAGACGCTGTCCGGCTCTAATTGCGATCATGATAATTCGTTTATTTTAGATTGAAACACGCCGCGTCACGTCATTTTCTAATGACGGGGTTAACTCTCCATAAATATTTATGCCTTCCGCAACGCATTTCCATTTTTAACGCTAGTAACTGCTCCATTCTCAACCGCGACCACTCCGTTGACAATAACCCAGGAAACACCCTTAGACGTTACAAAAGGGCTTTGATAGGTTGCATGGTCATGAATTGTCTTTGGATCAAAAATTGCGATATCCGCGTGGTATCCGGATTTGATAAGGCCCCGCTCCTTAATTCCAACGGCTTCGGCCGGAAGTGAAGTAATTTTTTTAATTCCCTCTTCCCATGTCGCAATACCCTTTTCAGCCACAAAACGGTGAAGAAAATGAGTGAACGCTCCATATCCTCTCGGATGCGCCAGCTTGCCGCTTTTTATAAATTCCTCCGAAACGCTGTTTCCGTCAGAAGCAATTATGGAAAAAGGGGCCGCGATACCCAATAGAATGTTTTTAAACGAAAGCGTCCTGCCGAGAATAGTCGCTTTCCCGTGGCTTGCGAGAACTATATCAAGCATTATTTCCTCAACGGGCTGATTCAAAACATTGGCGATTTCTTCCAGCGTCTTGCCGTTCAAGCTTTTATTTTCCGCGGAGGCAATAGTTATCTTATCAAAATGAAATGTCTCGGGCTTAAGGTAATCCAGGATTTTCTTTCGCGTTTCAAGGTCGCGAAAACGCTTAAACATTTCTTCAAATCCGCCCTCACGCGCCCATGACGGAAGCACGAAATAAAGAAATGAACCGGTTCGCGCGTAGGGGAATAAATCAAAGCTGATTTTAACCCCGTCGGTCTTGCGGGCATTTTCAATCATTTTGATTGCCTGTAAGAAAAACGGCCATGACTTTCTGCCAATCGCCTTCATGTGGCTGATAATTACCGGAACCCTCGCTTCGCGACCGATCAAAATCGCTTCGTTAATTGAAGACAAAAGCTCGCGTGATTCATTTCGCAGGTGTGTTTTATACACCCCGCCAAAGCGACTAACCACTTTGGCCATGGCAATAATCTCATCACTTGTCGCCACCTGCTCATGCGCATTAGAAAGGCTGGTGGAAAGTCCGAAAGCGCCCTCGCCGATGCTTTTTTCAATCAAGTATTGGATCTCGGAAAGTTCTTCAATAGTCAGCGGCCTGATTTCACTGCCGATAACTCCCCTCCTTAAAGTATTGTGCCCGACAAGACTCGCGACGTTAACTCCAAACTGATGACGGGAAAGTTCGTCAAGAAATTCTCCAAAGCTTGCCCAGTTTATATTCATTTTAGAAACATCCTGCCACTTACCTACGGCTTTTATTGCCTCCGAGGAAGCAAGGGGTGCCAAAGAAACGCCGCAATTGCCCACGAGGATTGTGGTAACGCCTTGGGTCAGACACGCGGCCTGCTGTGGATCGTCAAAAAGCGACCCGCTTGAATCGGAATGGTTTGTTATGTCTATAAACCCTGGGGTTACAAAAAGACCGAAGGCCTCAATTACGCGTTTCGCTCCTTTTTCATCAATTTTTCCAACCTCCTTAATCTTTACTCCTTGAATTCCAATATCTCCCTCAAATCTTGGTTTACCGCTACCGTCAATTATTGTCCCGTTTTTGATTACAATATCGTAAGCCATGCTTTTTATATACTAACAAAAAAACCCCGTAAGGGGAACACGCGGCTACGGCGGTTTTATTATGAGCAAAACTCATTCGGATTGCTCGACGGCTTTAAGCAGTGCTTTGCTTAGATTGTGTGATCTGCAATGTTTTAGAATCCCGTTGTAGGAAGAAAAGTTCTTTTTGTTAACTTTTCTAAACATCCGCCTCTTGGTTTTGGTTCTTAAAAGACGATGATGAGGGAAACACACATAACCAAGATAATCGATTCCGGTTGCATA
Organism: bacterium; assembly: GCA_030648055.1. Classification (GTDB taxonomy): domain Bacteria; phylum Patescibacteriota; class Minisyncoccia; order Sungbacterales; family SURF-37; genus JAUSHI01. The sequence continues at coordinate 21,537 of JAUSHI010000006.1, forward strand.
GGGTTTAAGTGCTATCTTTTTCGGATGAATTTTGAGGCGTAGCCGTTCTTGAAGAAAAGTTTGGATTTTAGGAAGGCAATCAATCAAAACATCTTTGTTTTTATGCAAAATCACGAAGTCATCGGCGTATCGCACATAACCGCGCATCCGCAGTTCATGCTTGATGAACTGATCGAGCTCGTTCAGGTACACATTAGCGAACAGCTGCGAGGTAAGATTTCCAAGGGGCAGACCGGGGCCAAAACTCTCAACGATTTCCCGAAGGAGCTTCGTAAGACGTTCGTCCGTAGTCCTTGTTGCAAGAATGTTCAGAAGAATTTCATGATTGACGGAGTCGAAAAACTTTTTTACATCCAGCTTCAAAAACCACAAAGTTCGCGTGTAATTATGAGACAGTTTGAGACCAAAATCTTGCAATCGTCTTACCGCTGCATGAGTGCCCTTAGTTTTTCTGGACGACCACGAATCAAAAATAAATACTTTATTCCATGTCGGTTCAATGACCCTGTGGACGGCGTGATGGAGCAGGCGGTCCCTGACCGAAGCTTTATGGATATGACGACGCTTCGGATCGTGAACGACAAAAGAGACATAGCCACCGTGTTTGTATGTTCCGTTTTTGAGATCTTCGTGCAACGAAAAAACATGATCTTCGAGATTGACCTCAAATTCCGCTATGTCATTTTTGTTGCCCTTCTCTTTTTTGAACTCCGTCCAAGCGTCGAACAGGTTCTCCAAAGAAATTATTTTATCAAACATAAATATGGATAATAACACAAATAAATCAAAACAAACCGCCCATGACACCCCCTTATTCCGAGCAACCTATAAATTGTATCTTGCTTGGTATCGCCGCTGCGAAACGCTTCCAAAAAGGGACAGATACGCTATAGGTCAAAAGACGGAAAATCTTTTGTTGGAGATTATGACTCTGGTGGTGGTCGCTTACCACACGAAAGATGCGTCCCGCAAAAGAGAAATCTTATTCCAGATTAACTTAAAATCAGAAAGCGTGAAAATTCTTTTACGTTTGGCGAAAGATGTGAGAGCGATTGAGCAACAACACTACATTGATTACGAAAGCCGCTTGCAAGAAATAGGCAAAATGATCGGCGGTTGGATAAGGCAAACACAAAGCTCGTCCATTGTGTAGACGAGCTTTGTGACACTTCGGGAGAGGAGCACGCCGAGATTGCCATTGCGGTTGTCCGGCGTCCACCTGTTGCCGTTCACGCCCCTCGCGTCGAAATTGCCGAGGTTCACGAGCTTGCCGTCAGGGGAGAGCGCTCTTCTCAATACGCCTTTCCATCCGAGTCAGCGACGCTTCATGCTAATGGGACATGTCGCGCCTGTATAAATATGTGCGCACTCCGTAAGATCGATTTACCTGCGCCAGAAAAGCGTAAGCAGTGTTGTAGATGGCGAGTATGATCCGTAAACCATACTGCATTAGCCATAAAGGAATTATACCACACCCAGGTGCAAAAACTCATCCCGTACGAAATAGGAAACGCTTGAGACGATGTTTCAGATAGCGTTTGCCTTTACCTGTTTTTAAGTATAATTCTCTCGACCTTGCATCGCCTTCATCAAGGCATGCTTCATAGTAAACTAAATGATAGGGGCCCCTGCCTTTTGTATAACCAAACTTATCTTCATTGTGCTCTCTCAAGCGTCCCGTACGAAATAGGAAATTTCGTACGGGATCATTAGTATAGCCAGTGTAAAAATTACCATTCTTTTTGCTTTGTAAAACATAAGTGTAGAACATGGTTTTATTTTATTTCGTACGGGACGAAAAAAGACCATCAAAG
>JAUSHI010000009.1:0-245087 GCA_030648055.1 bacterium
AACGGAATATGCCACCAAAAAGCACAAGCTCATTCTCGCCAAAAAGGATTTAGAGGAAAAAATTCACCTTTTTGAGCGAAAGAGCAATAATCGGTTCGAACTTATGATTGCCTTTCTAAAAGAGGCCAACCAAGCCGAAAATATCGCTGTACAAGAAAATCCAGAAAGGATTCGGGATTTTCTCAAAAAGATTGGTTCGAACTTCCGCATTGCCGAGCGGACGGTTTCGTTCCCCCTCAAAAATGCTTGGATTCTCGCGGGAAAATACCATGCCGAGACGCAACGCGCCGAGGCAACTTCTTACGATTTTTCTGAAAGTACAAATTGGCAGAGTCGTCGGGATACGACCCTAAACGCCATATTGTAGAAATTTTTATAATTCCGGGCCTAACTTCAGCTATTTTTCAGCGCGCGATTGAGGAACGCATTGTGGATTATTTTAGAAAAAAGCTTGCTATCACAGGTCCCCATTAAGGGGATTTTGTTTTCCCAATTTTCTCTACGAACAAATGTGAGTAGGTAGAAAATTGAGGACCCCGCATTAATTTTGCCATTTTTATTAATAACAAACATGGAGGAGAAACGGCCTGTTTTTAACAAAGCGAAGCGCGTGCGCGGATAGCGCATCCCGTTATGGGCGAAGCGTTTCGCCGTGGAATATATCGCAAAATTAGTGCTGGGGTGTTTGGTTTACAATAATTAGGTAGCCGTATATAATAAATATTATGCAAATATACGAAGAATTATCTTTAGATCAAAAAATATGGGCAAAAAGGGGAGCGCTTTCATTTTTAATTTTAATTAATTTAGTTATTGCCTCTTTGTTCTTGTCTTACATGGCGGATTTTTGGACCTCGGCCAAAGCCCTTCGCGGGCCAAAGCTTCAGGTTTCATTTTCCGGCGAGGGCAAGATTTCCGCTAAACCTGATGTGGTGAAATTCACGGCAACAGTTTTGAGCGACGGCAAAACAATTTCCGAAGTCCAAGGCGACAACACTAAGCGTTTTAATGATGTGATTTCTTTTCTTAAAGCAAATGGTTTTGCGGACAAAGACATGAAGACCGTGGGCTATAATGTTTTTCCTCAGTATTCTTATCCGCGTCCATGCACGGTTTTTCCCTGTCTTGAAGATGAGAAGCCGAAGATTGTCGGTTATCAAATTAGCAATACTATGGAAATAACCGTCCGCGATGTTGCAAAAACCGGCGACATTCTTTCGGGCGTCATTGATGCCGGGGCAAACGAAGTATCAGGTTTGCAGTTTACCATTGATCGCCCTAATGAATTAAAAGCTCAGGCGCGTAAGCAGGCGATTGATGACGTTAAAGCCAAAGCCGGACGTCTGGCTAAAGATTTGGGTAAAAAGCTCGGCAGGATTACGGCTTTCAGCGAATCCGGTTATGTTCCGCCGCCTGTTTATTTTAAAGCCGAATCCGCCATGGGTGGAGGGCTTGCTCCGGTCCCCGCTCCCGATATTCAGACCGGGGAAAATGAAATTACGGCAAACGTTAATATTACTTATGAACTCAGATAACGCTGGTTATTCAAAGAGCTCGCCGAGAGATGTTTTCACGCATCTTTTGGCCATCATCACCCTCTATATTTCGGCGGTCAGTTTTGGCGTACTCGTTTTTCAGTTTATTGACCGCGCGTTTCCCGATGTTTTGACGGATTCGGTGTCCGTAACTTCCTCCGCCATAAGATGGGCAATAGCGTCTTTGGTCATAGTTTTTCCGGTCTATGTTCTTTTGTCATGGCGCTTGGCGAAGGATGTCGTTAGTTATCCGGAAAAACGCGAACTGAAAATTAGGAAGTGGCTTTTGTATTTCACCCTGTTTTTAGCTTCAGTTGTAATTATCGGTGACCTTGTTGCTTTGATCTATAATTTTTTAAGCGGCGATCTTACATTCAGATTTCTTCTTAAAATCGTGACTATTCTTTTTATAGCTTTGGCTGTTTTTAGCTATTATCTTTGGAATTTGAGAAGCAAAGTTATGGCCTATAAGGATTCGCGCATGCGCGTTATGGTTTTCGGTGTGCTTGCTATTGTGGCCACTGCCACTGTTTACGGATTTTTTGTGGCCGGCTCTCCATTTGCCGAGCGAGCGCGTCGTTTTGATGAGAGCAGGGTTCAAGATTTGCAGAATATTCAATGGCAGGTGGTGAATTATTGGCAAAGGAAAGAACGGTTGCCGAAAAAAATTGACGAGTTGCGCGATGAAATTTCAGGCTATACTGTTCCAAGAGATCCGGAAACAGGCGCATCTTATGAATATCACGTATTAGCGCCTTTAAAGCTTGAACTTTGCGCGACGTTTAATACGGGAAGCGCGAATGATGGGCGCGGAGTTTCTCAGCCGGTTATGTATGGCGCGAAGATTGATGAAAATTGGATGCATGGAACAGGTCAGGTTTGCTTTGAGCGGACGATTGATCCTGAATTGTATCCGCCCATTGAAAAGCGTGTTCCTACTAAGATGTAATGAAGGACGTTTTTTGTGTAATTTGTCATAACATTCGGAGCCGTGAAAACGTCGGCTCCGTTTTTAGAACGAGCGATGCTTTTGGTGTTTCAAAAATTTATCTCACCGGTTATACGCCCGCTCCACCGCATCCGAAGATTTCAAAAACCGCGCTTGGGGCCGAAACCTGGGTGCTGTGGGAGAAGAGAGCGTCAATTTTTGATCTTATAAAAGAATTAAAAAAGAAGAAATTTAAAATTATCGCTCTTGAAAAGACAAAAGATAGCGGGCCGCTTTCAGGATTCCGGCCACGTTTTCCTTTAGCACTCATACTCGGCAATGAAGTAAAGGGGATTTCCCAGGCGACTCTTAAAAAAGCCGATAAAATTGTAGAGATTCCGATGCTCGGCAGAAAAGAATCTTTGAACGTTGCCGTTGCTTTCGGTGTCGCGGCCTTTAATATGCGCTTTACGAAATTTCTCCGATAAAAATTTTATTGTTGGCGGTTTGATATAATTATTGCCGGCATATTTATAAGGCTTATATAAGTCTCGCGGCATGTTGGGGGCCGCAAAAAGAGAAATAATTGTTTTATGGGGCTATGCGCAGTACTGTTATTTTTAAGCAAAAGCCCGAATTTATGGATGTTTTGATAAAACGGCTTATTGAGTTAAAATAAAGTAAGATAAAAATAACTAAATTTTTTTATGTTTAATCTTTTTGGTCCGTTTATATTTTTTACTTCTTATTCTAGCTTGGCGCTATTTTTTTTGCGTCTTGTGCTTGGTGCGGCTTTTATCGCCCATGGCTATCCTAAGCTTTTTAATTCGGAAAACCGGGAGAGATTTGCCGGTTGGCTCGGATCAATGGGTTTCAGGCCCGGTAAGTTTTGGGCACTTTTGGTGGGGATAGTGGAATTTTTTGGAGGGATTTTTTTAGTTGTCGGTATTTTTGTCCAGCTGGTTGCCGCTCTTATATGTATTAATATGTTTGTTGCCATGTGGAAAGTAAAGTGGGGCAAAGTAGGATTTATGGCTCAGGGTGGTTGGGAGATTGACCTTTCTTATTTTGTTATTGCTCTTTCACTTTTAGTTATGGGTTCTGGGTTATGGTCACTGGAAGCTTTTTGGTTTTAATTAAATAAATTTTAATGCGCAATGATTTTTTCTGAACATTGGTTTGCGCGTTTAATTATTGTCACTTCGGCGGTAGCACTCGCTTTGATTTTTCTTTTTAGCGCGATTGTTTTTCTTCCTTCAAGCGGGCCAAATATTAAAAATGCTTCAGTGGTGTTCTCTAACGTTAAATTTACTGCTGAAGTTGCTGAAAGTCCTTCGGCGCGGATGAAAGGTCTTTCCGGCCGTGATTTAATTCCGGAATTCGGTGGCATGCTCTTTAAATTTCTGGAGCCCGGCATATATTCTTTTTGGATGAAAGACATGCGTTTTTCTATTGATATTATTTGGCTTAGTAAGGGGCAGATTGTGTATCTTGTAAAAGATGCCGAGTTTCCGAAATCCGGAACACCCGATGTGGGGATTCGTATTTTTACGCCAAATGTAGATGCTGACGCAGTTTTGGAAGTAAGAGCGGGAATGGCTGGCCGCTATGATATAAAAATCGGGGATAAGGTAGATGTTACCGTTAAGTGAGCGGCTGTGCTCGGGCGTTCGTCTATTTTTAAAAAAATAAAATAACGCGTATTGCTACTGGCGATGCGCGCTTTTTTGTTTGTGAGAACAAGTTTTTGAGCGTTGATTTTTTGCTTCAGGTCTGATATCATAATTCTTAATGCGCAATGATTATGTATTTGATCTTGAAACTAAATATTCTTTTGACGAGGTTGGCGGAAGAGACCATTTGACGGATTTGGGGGTCTCTTATATAGGGCTTTATTCTTATCGCGAAGATAAATTTTTTGGATTTCGCGAAAATGAACTTGATAAATTGAATTCTATTTTTGGCGAAGCTGACCGCGTTATCGGGTTTAATATAAATAATTTTGATTTGCCGGTGCTGGCTCCGCACGTGAGCGTTGACCTGACTAAAATTCCTGCATTGGATATTTTTGATGATGTGACGAAAGTGCTTGGCCATAGAATCGGCCTGGACGCGCTTTCCAAGGCCACGCTTGGCGCGGAAAAGCTCGGTCACGGCCTTGATTCTTTAAAGTGGTACAGAGAAGGCGATTGGGAAAGATTGGAGAAATATTGTTTGCAGGATGTCCGGCTTACACGCGACCTTTATGAATTTGGAAAAGCAAAGGGCTATCTTATGTTTGATTCCAACTATAACGGCAAGCGTGTCTCGGTGCCGGTGAAGTGGAATCACGCGCCTGAAGCTGAAATTCTTTCGCGCATTAACGAAGCGGTAAAAGAAAAAAAGGCGCTTGAAATTGATTATGTGTCGCGCGAAGACAGCGGCGGAGGGTATCAAAAGAAAAGAAAAATTGAAGTGCGCCAGATTTTAGGCGATAGCGTTGAGGCTTATTGTCATTTTCGCAAGGATGTCAGGCGCTTTAGGCTCGGCAGAATTCTTGACGCACGGGTTTTAAACGAGCCGGCGCAACTAATTCAGACGCTTTTTTAAGGAGTTTTGTCTCCGACGTTATGTCGGAGCAACAAAACCCTTACCCAACACATAACTTTATGTATTACGTATATTTATTGAAAAATAATACAAAGAATGAGATATACATTGGATATACCGATGATTTGGAGAGAAGACTTAAAGAACACCAACGGAAACACCCCGAGCTTGTGTATTATGAAGCATACAAAGCAGAAAAGGATGCCAGAACGCGTGAAATAAAATTAAAGCAACACGGTCAAACTAAAAGAAGATTAAAAGAGAGAATTCAGCGCTGCCTTACGTAAAGTTATGTGCTGGGTGCTAAAGTTTGTAATTACTCGCTTACGCTCGTAAACAAAACATGGCAGAAACAATTTTTCATAGTTGGACCAGTGGCGTTTTAACGCTTTCGGAGATGATTAACGAGATTGGCCAATATATAAAATCTAAGCCGGAGAGGGCTTATCAAATTATTGTTGGTTCTGATTCTTCAACAACCAATCCGGTCAGCGTTGTCACCGCGGTTACGGTATGGCGTGTGGGCAACGGCGGAATTCATTTTTGGTTTGATGCCGAGAAAAAAACCTTTCATACTTTACAGGATCGCATTTATGAGGAAACAATCCGCTCAATAACGCTCGCTCAGGAATTGCGCGACAGAATGCGGGAAAAACTTGGAGAGGACGCGCTTTGGGATAAAAAAATAACTGTTCATATTGATGTGGGTGAGAACGGGCCGACTAAAGATTTGATTGACCAGGTGGTGGGTATGGTAAAGGGTTTCGGTTTCCAGGCGGTAATAAAACCGAATTCGTTCGGGGCATCGGTGGTGGCCGACAAACATACTTAGCGCTCGCCGCCTGCAAAAATTTTCCAGCTCCAGCACGAACAAATCTGCCTTATGCGCTTCACAAAATAAATCAGGGAAATTCGAAGTAAGCGAATTTCTCTGATTTTGTTTTGCGCATTCGTTGATTTGTATTCGTGCCTGCGCAATGGAAAATTTTTAAGGCGGCTCGCTTTGGATAAAGACCGCGACATCCGCAATGAAAAATTTTCGTTATGCTTCGCTAGGAGAAGAAACACTAAAAAGGAATTGCTCGCTTGAGGGGGACTTTAAAAAACGGATAGAGGCCGTTTTTGATGATTTTGAGTATTGACCCCGTTAGAAGTCGCGGACGCTTCTGGAGTTTTTGCAACTCTATAGCGTGGTGTCAATCAAGAAAATGTATAGCTTTTAAGGTAGAAATATTATGGCCGCGTCCTACTTCTAACGGGGTTGACAAATACTTATTTTAGGGGTATAATTGCCGTAATAGTAAAAATGCTCTTTAAATAAGTCGGTTTTTGGCGGAATTGGGGTTTCAATTTGGTTCCCGACCCTCCTCGGCGATCAAATTCCGGTTCTACCGGAGTTGAGGCCCCTATTCTGCCAAAAATCTAAAAATAAGGGGGACACTACGATGTTTATGCACAACATGCTTCAGAGTGAGGTTGCCGCCTTTGTGGCGACAACATTCCCGAAGTGGGTACTCGGTGCGGCAGAAGGCGAGCAGCCCTACACGGTTGATCCGCGATGGGGTTCGTCGTTTTACTGCATATGTGACCTTTGCAAAGCACCGGTGCTCAAAGACGTGAACGCGATGCTCGGTCACCGAAATCATCATGTCATCACAGGCGACATCGTCCTGGGAAAGGGGAAATGAGATGCTCAAGATTTTCGCTGGCTTCATGATCTGGTTGCTCTTTGCCGGCGTGTCGCGGACGCGACGCCCGAGCGGCCGAAGCGAGCGAGCTTCTTCGGCTCGTGGTCCGCATTCGCCACCCCGGCTCGGCGCCCGGCCACGAGCCCGCGGGTCCAGGTCGTCCCGGCCTCCATGCTTCGCCGACTGGCGGCGAGGATGGTGAGGCCCTTCGCCCGCAAACCCTCGGTTTAGGAAGACCGGGAAGGAGATGCCATGGCGGAGGAAGCGCAGGCCGTAACTTCCAAGAAGGAGATCGAAAAGTTCATCATTTGGCGCCGGCCCATTCGTATGGATGCCGGTCTGGTGGCGATTCCATTCGATCTCCGCGATTCCAACCGTGGAGATCACAGCGCTACGAAGTAGCCCCCAACTCCCGACTACGCGCAAAACATCGCGCGCCGTCGGGACTCTATCAGATTCTGTGAGAATGCGCATGTCCAGAAACCATAAAAAAGACATTAGGCGTATTCTTGCGGAATCTGATAGGGTAGTTCGTTTCAAATTAATTTAATAAGGTTCGTAGGCCCGTAGCTCAAACGGTTAGAGCACGCGATCTATAATCGCGAGGTTGAGCGTTCAAATCGCCCCGGGCCTACCAAAAACTTATGCAGCCGTAGCCTAGTCCGGCAAGGCATCTGACTTTTAAGCAGGAGACCGCAGGTTCAAATCCTGCCGGCTACACCAAATTTAGAGAAAAGAGAAAAGATACCGGAGTGGCGAAATTGGGAGACGCGCCTGGTTTAAGCCCAGGTGTCCGCAAGGATGTGCGGGTTCAACCCCCGCCTCCGGTATCAAAAAACTGGCGGCAGTGGCTAAACGCAAAATAAAGAGAGAGGGGGTGAGGAAGACGGGTCGTGCGGAAGCGAAAATCTTTGAGGTGTTTGTCACCGGCGGCGGGCTGGAATCAATCGTGGAACGCGCGCTTGCCAATTACGTGGCCAAGCTCGTCGACGATCTCGTGTTTGTGGCCGAATCGGCTGGTCTATCCGAGACAGAGGCTCGGGCCACACTACGCCGCTGCGTGAGGAAGGCGTGCCGAGCGCTAGGCGGCGTCTAAGTAACACGGCCACCGACAGTCTCGCGAAGCGGGGCAAGTCGGTGGCCGGTTTTTTTAATTTAATCTCATAAAATATATCAAATAAAACCGGTCGGTTTTATTTGATACTAAGGCACGAAGCGCTGTAAAGCATGGCGATAATGAATATGTTGTACAAATATATGATGATATAATTTAAACATGGCATCGGAGAAAAAATTACCAATTAAAGAGGGTTTGCGGGTAATCCGCCGTTCACTCCTTCCCCATAAGAAGGAGTTTTTAGTCGTGGTCGGGTTGAGCGTTGTACTTGCCGGGGCTAATGCCGTTGTACCCTATATATCCGGCCGGTTGTTTGATGCGATTCTTCATCCTGTGGAGACTGAAGTCCCTGCTGTAGCGATTAAAATTTCTTCTGTTTTTTTAATGCTCGGAATTTGGACATTTTTACAGTTAGTGGTGGATGCCATGGATTGGCAAAAAGGCGCGCGACAGGAAAAGTTAAGCGCCGAATTGGAAGCCGACTATCTTGTTCACGGTTTTTCGCGGCTTCTTGAACTGCCGCTTTCGTTTCACAAAACACAAAAAATGGGCGAAGTGATAAATCGGATTTCTCGCGGCTCCTCTTGGCTTGAAAATTTGGTGAATCGTTTGTTTATTGATCTCTTGCCGCAATTTTTGAGCATTATTTTTGCTTTTGCCATCGTGGCATTCGTTCAATGGCGCTTGGCACTCGTGCTTTTCACGGCTATTTTACTTTACGCGCTTCTTTTAACACAGACCGCGCCGAAGCTTGGTTCAATTTCACGGAAAATGCACCGCGCTTATAACGATGCTTGGGGTTACGCGCACGATGTTGTTTTGAATGTGCAATCGGTAAAGCAGGCGACTGCCGAGAAGCATGAACGCAAGCAATTTTTTAAATATTATCATACGCGCGCGGCGAATTTGTGGACGCGCTATATGCAAATTTGGCAGCAGTTGACACTCTATCAGCGGCTTATTGTTACCGCGATGCAGTTCGGCGTTTTTCTTTATTCAATTTTTCTTATTCAAAGAGGTGTTATTACTCCGGGTGAGCTTGTGGCGTTTAACGCGTACGCGGCCATGGTTGTCGGACCATTTGTGATTCTGGGCCGTAATTGGGATTTGGTTCAAAACGGTTTTGTAGCGATTGACCGCGCGGAAAAAATTATAAATCGCGACCCGGAGCCGTATCAGCCCAAAGGGGCAGTCATACTTTCTGACATTAACGGAGCGGTGGAGTTTCGCGATGTGTCATTTCGTTATCCGGGCAAAAAACAATATGTGCTGAAGAATGTTTCTTTTGTTGTTGAGCAGGGCAGGACCGTGGCATTGGTGGGAGAATCGGGCGTGGGCAAATCTACTCTTGCCGATTTAATTTCGCGCTATTTTACTCCGGCGGAAGGGAAAGTATATATTGACGGACACGATATTCGGCGGATTGATCTTGCCACGCTTCGCGCGCATATTGCCGTAGTGCCGCAGGAAATTTTGCTCTTCAACGAAACGGTAAAAGAAAATATCCGCTACGGTTCTTTTCTGGCTAGTGATGAAGCTGTTGTTGAGGCGGCGAAAAAAGCTCATGCCGACGATTTTATTCAGAATTTTCCTAAAAAATACGGTCAGATTGTGGGCGAGCGGGGCATTAAACTTTCGGTCGGACAGAAACAGAGAATTGCCATTGCTCGTGCCATTCTTAGGAATCCCAAAATTTTGATTTTGGATGAGCCGACCTCTGCGCTTGATGCCGTGTCTGAACGGTTTATTCAGGAGTCGCTTGAAATTCTTATGCGCGGCAGGACCACCTTTATTATCGCCCATCGTTTAAGCACGGTCAGAGAGGCTGACACGATTTTGGTTTTGGAAAAAGGCCGGGTCATTGAGAAGGGCACCCACAACGAGTTGCTTAAAATTAAAGGAGGGGTGTATAAGAAATTATACGAGATGCAGATTGGAATGAGGTAAACCTTCGCACTTAATTTTATTTTTTGTGTCTTCGTAGCTTCCGCCCGAGGCGGCACTACTTTTGGCGGACAGTGGACCCCGCACTAAAAATATGCGCCCGTAGCTCAACTGGATAGAGCATCGGCCTCCGAAGCTGAAGGTTACAGGTTCGAATCCTGTCGGGCGCGAATGCATATTTTAGTGCGGGGCAGGTGCCGCGCGGCCATCCGAGGGCTGTAATGGCAGTTCGAATCTGCCCGAGGACACAATTGTAGAATTGAAGAGGCCGCAGGTTTAAATTCCTGCCTGCCGGCAGGTCGCCGAGGGTGCAAAAATAGTTTTAAAAAAACACGCCGGTTGGCGTGTTTTTATTTTAGTCGGTTGTTGAAGTGGTTGAAAATTTTATAATCGGCATAGTGTCCTCCAAAAATGGTGAGCGAGAGCAAAAACGCGAATTTGTGTCCGGTGCTGTATTCAACGCGTTCCGGACGGCCGAGCGCTTCCCAGAGCGACTCAACAGAGTATTTTCCGAACCAGCGGTCGTCCTCGGCGCTGATAAAAAGCACGCGCGCTGGATTAATCATTTTAGCCCATGTTGAGGGGTCAACGCTTGCGAGCTGCGAGAGAATTTTCTTTTCAAACATTTCCGCATTCCAGCCGAATCTGTTCATGGTTATTTCGCGGGTCCTTTTGAGGCCGGGTTCGTCCGATATCGCGAACACATTGTGAAACTCGCCGCCGCCTTTATCAAAAACTCCGGCTTTTATTCTCGGGTCGGATGCCATGGCAATTACAGAGATTGATGCCGCGATTGAGCCGCCGACGATGCCGATGTTTTTTGAATCAATTTCTTCTCTGGTTTCCGCCCAGGTTATCAGGCGGCGGACATCAATAACGTAGTTATTGATGGCATTAGCCGACGCTTCAACGGCTTGCATAAATTTTGTTTCTGTTTTCGCTCTCTGCATTTCTTCAAGATACAATATCTTTTTTGTGTCTTTAAGGAGGAGAACATTAAAATCGTCATTGTCGCCCCACGATGTCATGACATGCGCATAGTGCGCACCCACGAACGGTGTGCTATCCATAATCGGCAGAACGATGATGAGTTTTTTCTTTCCGCCAGTTTTTTGGGCCCAGTATTCGGCTTTCACCACTTCATGTTCGTTGATAGACGGAAAGGTGATGATGTGTCTGGAAATTTTTTCCTCATTGGGCGACCAGCCGCGAGTAATTGTTGCGGTGGGGATTTGCGGGCGAGAGGAGAAATTAGGAATTCTTCGCGATGGCGGTCTTTCTCCCGCAGGCGGGGATTCGTGGCGCACGGTTATACAGCTGGGCAAAAAAATAATGAGAAGAATAAGCGTAATTTTACCGAAGATACTCATTTTAGACCCCACTTTGTTAAAGAACCTTGTTTATTAATGTGATAGCAATATAATTCTGCGTGGTCAACCCGCCCCAGCCTTACCAATTTATTAGTTCATTCAGTCAAATTTAACTGATAGGAAATTTTTGACTGAAAAAGGTGCAAGAAGAAAATGTAGCCAACATAAGGGGGGCAATTGGCAAACCCCAATGAGCAGTTGACAAATTAGCTGTTTTATGATAACATAGTAAATACTAGCACATTTCCATCATTGTTCGAAAACATCCACATCCAACACCCGAAAGGGAGGAGAAGAGAGATGAAAAAAGTATTCGTTCTCGTGGCGTTCGCTTTCGCGGCGATGGGGGTTCTCGGGGCTCCGGTGGTGGCCACTGCTCAGCAGTGGGCTTCCCCCTACTACCATCACCAGTCGCCGGTCGTGATTTACTCGTCGGCTCCGGTTCCCGCGCAACAGGTCATCGTGGTTCAGGTTCCTATGCCGGCGCCGCGTCAGGTGTACGTGGTGCAACAAGCACCCGTACCGGTGCCCGCACCAGCCCTGGTTCCAGTTCCGGAATCGATCATGCTTCCGACCAGTGTCGAGAGCAAGGTGACCGTGAACGCGGATTCCGCCAGTGTGGCGGTGGACGCGAAGGTTTCCTGCTCGCACTGCAATGTGAGCGTGAAGCAGGATGTCACGGTCAACACGCCTCCTGCCAAGAAGGCCGCCGTCGCCGCGCCCGCACCGAAGAAGAAAGCCGTGGTCAAATCGGCTCCGAAGCCGGCACCTGTCAATACGCAATGGAACCGGAGATGGTTGTTGGCGGTGTTAGCGGCGTTGGCTCTCATCATAGCCATAGCCGCGCTGTTCCCAATGCTACGACGCATGTCGTCAGCTACCGCGACCGCCATCACATCAGCACCTGCGCTGGCATCTCCGGCCTCTCTCTGGCCTCCGGCCGCGGCAAAGCCATCGGCGCCTCTATCCGACAAGCCGTCTCCTCGCCCCAGAGGAAGTAAGTAGAGGGGACGAAGTGTAGCTCGGCTATACTCCATCAATCAGAAGCATCCCGCTCCGGGTTCGCGTCTAATCTAAGACGCGAGCTCGGGCGGGATTTTTACTTTTCCCAATTTTCTTTGCGAGCCAAGCGGGCATCTGGGAAATTGGTACTGGGGTTATTTGGGGATATAATGAACATAATGGCCGACAAGAAATTTTCAATATCTTTTTATGGAGCCGCGCGCGAGGTTACGGGCAGTTGTTTTTTATTGGAAACCGATTCCCGTAAAATTCTCATTGATTGTGGAATGTTTCAGGGCCATCGCGAGGCCGAGGCGAAGAATCACACCCCATTTCTTTTTAATCCGGTCTCTATTGAGGCGGTTATTATTACTCACGCACATCTTGACCATATCGGCAGAGTGCCTAAGTTGGTTAAAGACGGATTTAGAGGCAAAATTTTTTCTACGGCTTCCACCAGGGACCTTGCCGAAATTATGTGGAAAGACGCCGCGCACCTTGAGGCGGACGAAGAAATGCCGCTTTATAACGACCACGATATCGGAATCGCAATGGGGCTTTTCCAAACACTTTCATATTATGAGCCCGTTTATATAGATAAAGATTTGAGTTTTCAGTTATTAAGCGCTGGCCATATTTTAGGCTCGGCTATGGTGCGTTTTCAGATTGGAGAGAGGGTGCTTACTGTTTCGGGGGATGTAGGCAACGAGCCGTCCCTTTTGATGCCGCCTCGCTCGTCGGCAACGGATACAAACATTCTTCTTGTTGAATCAACCTACGGAAACAAAACCCACCAACATGTTGATGATCGCACGCTTTTGCTTGAGCGCGCCATTGAAGACACGGTCACGCGGAAGGGCGCTTTGATTATACCGGTGTTTGCAACAGAACGGACTCAGGAAATTCTTTATGCCATAAATGAGATGTTTGTGCGGAAAAGAGTTCCCGATGTTAGGGTTTTTGTTGATTCACCCCTTGCCATTCGCTCTACGAAAATTTTTGAGCGTTATCCCGACAGTTATCGCCCCGAAATTCAAGAGCTTTTTAAAAAACATCCGCGTCTTTTTCAATTTAAGCTTCTTAAATTTACCGAGACCGTTGAGGAATCAAAAGCAATTAATGATTTGCCGCCGCCGAAAGTTATTCTTGCCGGTTCGGGCATGATGTCGGGCGGGCGGATTCTGCACCACGCCAGGCGTTATTTGAGTGACCCAAATAGTATTATTTTATTTGTAGGTTATCAGGCCTCGGGTTCAATTGGGCGCCGGATTATTGATGGCGCCAAAGAGGTAAAGATTCGCGGGGAATTAATTTCGGTAAAAGCCGAACACAGAATGGTGGACGGATTTTCGGCCCATGCCGACGAAGAACAGCTTTTTTCTTTCGTGGAGGAGGCGCGGGACAGCTTAAAAAAAGTATTTGTGATTCACGGTGAGCTTGATGCCGCGCTAAACATGACTAATATAATTCAAGACAGATTAGGAATTCCGGCCGAGGCCCCGGAGTACGGTGAAAAAGTTGAATTATGATATAATTATAAACATGAATCTGCCCAATTTTTTGGGTAGCCCGTAATTAGTAAAAAGACCTTTAAGGCGCAGAAGCCTTCGCAATATATGCGGATGCCTCACGCCAAAAAGTTGAGCAGATGAAACCAACCCCCCATACTCATCTTAAAATTAAAATTTGCGTTTCGGGTGCCGCGGAGACCGGACACTGCGCCCCAGACGCGCTGGAAAAGACAAAAGAGCTTGGAAGGCAAATTATAAAGCAGGGCTCGGTTCTTGTGACCGGGGCCACCACTGGTGCCCCTCTGTGGGCGGCGGTGGGCGCAAAAGAAGTCGGTGGTTTTGTGATCGGCCTGTCCCCGGCTTATTCCGAAGCTGACCATGTAAAAAAATACCGTTTGCCGATTGACTACCACGACATCATAATTTATACCGGCTTTGGCTATGCCGGTCGTAATCTTATGCTTACCAGAAGTTCTGACGCGGTAATAATTACTTGCGGGCGGATGGGAACTTTGAATGAATTCACTATCGCTTTTGAAGATAATAAACCAATTGGAGTTTTGACAAAAACCGGCGGGGTGGCCGATGAACTGGAGGGAATTCTTGCGCGGGCCCATCGCGGCAAGGGCAAGGTAATATTTGATGATGATCCCCAGAAACTAGTCAAGCGCGTGATGGAAATGGTAATGAAAGAAAAAGTAATAAAATAATTTAAATTTATATGAATTTTTTACCGGCAATAGATTTTGAAACGTATCGTATCTTTTTTCAGCTTGTGCTGGCCATGCTTTTAGGCGCCGTGGTCGGCCTTGAAAGAGAAGTCCACGGCAAACCGGCCGGACTTCGCACATACGCCCTTGTTTCTTTGGGTGCCTGCCTTTTTACGGTTATTTCCATTTATGGATTTCAAGGGATGTCGGGAGGGCTACCCGTTGACCCGTCGCGTGTTGCGGCAAACATTGTTGTTGGTATTGGGTTTCTCGGTGGGGGACTTATTTTTTTAAAAGGCGATGTCGTTTATGGTCTCACGACCGCGGCCGGTCTTTGGGTCTCTGCCGCGCTCGGCACCGCGGTGGGGGCGGGTCTTTTGTGGCCGGCGATTTTCGCCACACTACTTGTCCTTTTGATTCTCACTATTTTAAAGACCATTGAAAAACGTATTCATCGCAATAACCAAGAGGGTGTTCGTCATGACCTTGCTTAATAACCGCTTTTTACAGGCGACTTTTCTTCTTGCAGGGACGATCATTGGGGTGGGGATGTTTGCCCTCCCCTTTGTTTTTGCAAAAGCCGGGTTTTGGGTGGCAAGCGCGGAGCTTGTTTTTCTTGCGTTTGTTACGATTATGATGAACCTCTTTTACGGTGAGGTCATTTTAAGGACCCCTGGCCGCCACCTCCTTCCTGGATTCGTCCGGATGTATCTCGGCGATAAATGGTTTTATTTTGAAAGTCTCTCGGCGTTTGTGGGTTTTTCGGGAGGTATATTTGTCTACATTCTTCTTGGCGGTATTTTTCTGGCAAACCTTCTGGGTCTTTCTCACGGCTTGGGACAGATTTTGTTTTTTGCCGCCGGAGCCTTATTGGTGCTTGCTAATCTGAAAACCGAGACAAAAATTAACTACATCCTCACCGTGTTTCTAGTGTTTTTTATTCTTATTCTCTCGGGTCTTTCGCTTCGGCATTTTGAAAGCGCAAATATTGTCTCCAGTTTTGATCTGAAAAACATTTTTATTCCGTATGGCGTAATTCTTTTTGCGCTGGCCGGCGGAGCCATAATCCCTGAAATAGTTGCGTTTCTGGGCGCGGAAAAGCGGCTGCTTCCGAAGGTCTTGGTGTTCGGCGTTCTTATTCCGGCGGCGGTATATTTTGTTTTTGCCATCGGGGTTTTGGGCGCAACCGGTGCCTTGACTACGCCGGAAGCGCTTGAAGGGCTCCGGTCTTTCCTGGGCCGCCCCTTGTTTTTTCTTGGCAACGCCATCGGGTTTCTCGCCGCCTTTACTTCGTTCATAGTTTTTGGTTTCACGTTTGAAGACATTTTGCGCTCGGATTTCGGTTTGAAAAAAATTGTGGCTTGGCTGGTTTTTGTTTCCATCCCACTTGTTTTATTTTTTTTGCCTACCCGTAATTTCGTTCAAATAATGAATTTTCTGGGCGCGATAGCCATTGGCATCGACAGCATATTTATTCTTTGGCTATACCAAAGGACAAAAATTGCCGGCACGCGCGTTCCCGAGTATGCGTTGGCGGTACCGCTTTGGGCAGTGGTTCTTTTCGGTTTTCTGTTCTTTTTGGGATTTGCCGCGCCTTTTATCTAAAAAGAGAGCGGGGAAATATTTTAAAATATAAAATTTTATTTTAATGAAAAACAAAAATCGTTCAGTTGAAGGGAGATACATGATGGGCAAGAAACAGTCGCGCCATGCCGGAGAAGAATTCGGTCCGGGAAGCGTTGAATTTGTGGTCTGCTCGGAGGGTGGAGAGGCCTATTTCCATAAGAGTTGGCACCACGCATTATCGGATTTTAAGCATCTGGGAGAGAAGAAAAAACTTTCTTTTAAACTTTGTCCTTTTCATCAGATGGTAAAAAATAAGCAATACGAGGGCGAGCTTATTGTGGAAAATGTGCCGGTGAAAGATCATTCCGAACTCGTGCGTCTTATAGAAAAAAGCGGGGAACACGGTTATAGAGCCGACCCGATGGATAGGATTATTAAAATAGAAAGCAAAGGAAATGCGATTCGCGTTGAGCTTTCCGAGAATCAGCTGACTCAAAAAATTGCCAATAAAATTCGCGATAGATTTAAAAAAACGACTCGGAAAGTAAGCCGCGGCAAAGATAATTCCGATCTGGTGCGAATTAAGGTCACATTTTCTTAAAAATAAAGGATTTGTTTTTATTTTCTTTGTGTGATACTAATATAGTGATCTTTGATAAAAATACCGGAGGTGGATAATGACGCGTTATGGTATGGCTGTTCTTTTTGCCGCTTATACTTGTTTTGCGTGGGGGATGATTACGCCCATGGCGGTAAGATTGACGAAAGAGCTTGGCGATAAATATCATCCCGCACTTCCGTTTTTATGGAACACATTTGGCAATCTTGTATTTTCAATTCTTTTGATTGTTATAACCTGGGGCGCGCCACTTAAGGTATGGAGCTGGCATTGGTCGGGGTGGTGTATTTTCTTTTTTTGGACCTCGGGAAGTTTGGTCTTTGCTCTTGCTCTCTATTTCGCGCCAGAACGTGAATCAGTGCCTATGCTTATTGCGGCGGCATATCCCGCGCTCGTAAGCGCCGGCGCACTTTGGTATTTTTTTGGAGAAACGATGACGTTGCAGAAAATTATCGGTTTTGTTGTCGCGTTTGTTGGCGTTGCCCTGGTTGTTCTTTCAAAGTAATAAATTTCGCCGCACTACGCGGCCTTTTTTATTTACGATAAGTGAGTTATAATTTTGATAACAAATGTGCGTATTTTAGTCGTTAAAATTATAAATTATGGAGTGGATTAATGGTGTAATTAAAAAATTAAGGATGCCGCCCATCAATCAGGTGATTTTAATAATCATTTTTGCTGAATTCGTTTTCACCATCGGGTCCGCACTCATTGGCCCGCTTGTGGCCATTTTTGTCACCAAAGACATCGGCGCGCCGGTCACGGTAGTCGGGTTTTCGGTTGCCATTTATTGGGTTATCAAGTCAGTATTACAGCTTCCGGTCGCGCGGTATTTGGATAAGAACCACGGAGAAATTGATGATTATTACTCAACCCTTATCGGGCTTGCTATCAGTATCACGGCGGTCTATTTATATTATTTTGTGCAATCAGCTTGGCATATTTACGCGCTTCAGGCCCTTATCGGCATCGGGGATGCTTTGGTTGTTCCCGCTTTTCAGGCGATTTTTACCCGCCATCTTGATAAAGACCAGGAAGCGTCTGAATTGGCGCTTCGTTCAAGTTTTTCATACGGAATTGGTTCAGCATTGGGCGGGGCTCTTTCCGGCATTCTCGCTTTAGCCATCGGCATTCGTTCAATTTATCTTATTAACGGAACCCTTTTGCTTATCGGTTTTTTCATACTTTTATTTTTACGGCCGTATGTGAGGCCGAGGGTGCCGAAAAATACGCCTGAATTATACATACCCCAGAGCAGATGAAAACTAATAAGCCCCGACTGAGGTCGGGGCTTATTTGTGATAGAATGTAGATATGTCCTCCCGCCCGTAAAATTGGGGCGGGATGGTCATGTTTGTAGCGAAATTTTCTGCGCTACAAGCTTGTAAATTTCTACAAACATGCCAAATCGGGAAATCTCAAAAATACTTTTAGAAATGGCTGAGCTTTACGAAATGGACGGAGTTCAATTTAAGCCACGGATTTATGAGAAAGCCTCTCTTTCAGTTGAAGCGACTGACGAAGACGTGCGCGATCTTTATAAAAAAGACGGCACGAAAGGTCTTATGCAAATTCCCGGTGTCGGCAAGGGTATAGCCGAACACATTGAGGAATATTTGAAGACCGGCCATTTTAAAGAATACGACCGATTGAAGAAAAAAATGCCGGTAAATATTTCTGAACTCACCGCGGTTGAGGGCGTGGGGCCGAAGATGATAAAAGTTCTGTGGGATAAACTACATATTAGAAATCTTAATGATCTTGAAAAAGCGGCGCGCGCCGGAAAAATAAAAAAACTCGCGCGTTTTGGAGAAAAATCAGAACAAAAAATATTAAAAGGCATAGAATTTTTGAAAAAGGCGGGAGGCCGGGCCGTGCTGGGACTAATTTTGCCGGAAATACGCGCAATGGAAAAAGTACTGAAAACATTTCCGGAGATAGGTAATCTTGCTGTTGCGGGTTCTACGCGGCGGATGAAAGAAACCATCGGCGACATTGATATTCTTGCGACGTCAAAAAAACCAGAAAAAGTCATGGAGTGCTTTATGGCGTTACCTCACATCGCGCATGTTTACGCACGCGGTTTAACCAAAACCATGGTGAAATTGAAGAACGGCCTTGATGTTGACCTTCGCGTGGTGCCGGAAGAATCGTTTGGCGCCGCGCTTAATTATTTTACCGGCTCCAAAGATCACAATATCGCATTGCGTGAGATTGCCGTTAAAAAAGGATGGAAATTGAATGAGTACGGCATTTTCCGTGGGAAAAAAATGATCGCCGGAAAAACAGAAGAAGAGGTTTATAAAGCGCTCGGGCTTCGGTATATAGAACCGGAAATGCGCGAGAATACCGGAGAGATTGAGGCCTCCCGCCGAAATAAACTGCCAAAACTTATAGGTTACGGGGACTTGAAGGGCGATCTGCAAATTCAAACCAACTGGACCGATGGAGAAAATTCTATTGAAGAAATGGCGGAAGCCGCCAAAATTGCCGGGCTTGAATATATCGTTATAACTGACCACACGAAATCGCTTGCCATGACCGGCGGGGCGGATGAGAAAAAGCTCACGCGCCAAATGGCTGAAATTGATAAGATCCAAAAAGAAGTATCGGGAATCAGAATATTAAAAGGAGCGGAGGTGAATATCGGAAAAGATGGGTCTCTTGATATTGACGATAAGACGCTTGTGAAATTGGACGTGGTGGGCGCGGCGGTGCACTCCAGTTTTAGGGGCGAGATGAGCAGGAGCGATCAAACGAAAAGAGTCATTCGCGCCATGGAAAATCCCAACATAGATATAATTTTTCACTTAACCACTAGAATCATTAACAAACGCGAGCCGATAGAATTGGATATAGATGAGATTGTAAAAGCCGCCAAACGTACAGGGACCGTTTTAGAGATTGACGCCTACCCCGAACGCTCAGATATCAAAGATGAATATATAAGAAAGTGCGTTGAGGCAGACGTAAAGATGTCTATTGATTCTGACGCGCATTCTGTTCAGCATATAAAATATCTTGAATTTGGAGTTGCCCAGGCCAGACGCGGGTGGGCCGAGAAAAAGGATATTATTAACGCCTGGCCGGTTGAGAAAATGCTTAATTTTTTAAAGTAAAGAAAAAGTTGTGCCGGCGATAAAAATGGGTTAATTTTAATAGATGAATAGAACCCAGCAGGAAATTTCGGCCGGTGCGGTAATTTTTAGAAGAGACGCTGGCGCGATTAAGTTTTTACTTTTGTATCACGGTAAGGGTTATTGGAATTTTCCAAAAGGAAAGCTGGAAAAAGGCGAGCAGTCGTATCAGGCGTTTTTAAGGGAGGTTGAAGAAGAAACAGGTATTGCAAGGCGGGATATGAAAGTAATTCCTGGCTTTCGTCTGGCTGACAAGTTTTTTTTCACAAGAGAAAAGCGGCCAATATTCAAAATAGTTATTTTTTATCTGGTGGAGACCAGAAAATTAGATATTAAAGTTTCTGATGAGCATGAAGGATATGGATGGTTTTTGCCAGGGGACGCGGTTCGCATATCAAAATTCCGAAATTCAAAAGAAATGATAAGAAAGGCATATAATTTTATTAAGAACCCTAAAGATGGGAAAAAGTAATAAACGGCTGGCTAGTGATTTTGAAAAGCGGGTATGGGGGGCTACACAAAAAATTCCATCAGGAAAAGTGGCAACTTATACTGATATCGCGCGGATGTTAAAGCTACCTCGGGCGGCTCGCGCCATAGGAAGCGCATTGAATAAAAATCCGTTTGCCGCGGTTCCTTGTCATCGAGTGGTGCGTTCCGACGGTATTGTCGGCGGATACGCGCGGGGAAATGTTGAAAAAATCAGGAAACTTCGCCGCGAGGGAATTGTAATTAAGGGTGGGAAAATTAATCTGGTAATGTTTCGTGTTTGGCTATGAATTCCGAAGGCACAATATTAGATGTAAAAAATCTTTCGGTTACTCTTGACGGGGAGCAGATACTCCATGATATTTCATTTTCGGTAAAAAAGGGTGAAGCGCTCGCGGTTATCGGACCCAATGGCGCCGGCAAGACCGTGCTTTTTAAGGCTTTGCTTGGATTGTTGCCGAAACAAGGGGAGGTGAATTGGCTGGAAGGTTTGCGCATTGGTTATGTGCCGCAAAGATTTTTTGTTGATAAGGCAATTCCATTGACCGTAAGAGAGTTCTTTTTGCTTAAGTCGCCTTATTTCTGGTTTCCGTCTAAATCATTTGTTGGCCACTTGAATCACGAATTGTCTTTGGTCGGCCTGGATGAAAAAATTATGGACAAACAGCTTGCTGAAATTTCCGGAGGGCAGTTTCAGCGGGTGGCAGTTTCGTGGGCCATGCTTAATCACCCGGATGTGCTTCTTTTTGATGAACCCACGGTAGGAATAGATATCGGCGCGCAGGAGACAATTTATAATATTATGCATCGCCTTCAGGACGAGCGGGGAACTACTATTCTTTTAATATCGCATGAGTTGAATATTGTTTATCGTTACGCTCAAAGCGTTTTGTGCCTTAATAAGAAACGAATTTGTTATGGGCCGCCGGTTGAGGTGTTGAATCCTAAAGAACTTTCCGCGCTTTACGGCGAAGGAGGTTTTTATCATCATCCCGAACATAAATAAATAGCGATTTTATGGAAAACGCCGTCTTAATACAATCTTTGATAGTTGCCGGCATAATAGGCATTGCTTCCGGAGCAATTGGCGCGTTTATTATTTTACGGCGTATGGCGCTTGTCGGGGACGCACTTTCTCATGTAGCACTTCCGGGTATCGCGCTCGCTCTTATATATAAAATTGACCCCTTTTGGGGAGTGCTCGTGTTCCTTCTTGGCGCGGCCTTACTTATTTGGTGGCTTGAGGGCAAAACAAAACTGCCGACCGAAGCCATTGTCGGACTTCTTTTTACAACAAGTCTCGCGATAGGTGTTATGCTTATTCCCGACATTGAACTAATTGAATCTCTTTTTGGCGCCTTCCCGAAGCTTTCTTTGTTTGAATTTATTTTTATTCTTGTTTTCGCGAGTGCTTCAGTTGTTTGTGTGTTTTTGCTCACGAAGAAATTTCTATTCAGCGTTGCCTCGCCTGAACTTTTTCAGTTGGATGACCCGAAAAGGCGCGTCCAGCTTTTGCTGTTGATTATTTTTTCTTTTACCGTAGCCCTCGGCATCAAGCTTTTGGGGGCACTTCTTATGGGCGCTTTAACCATAATTCCCGCAGCTATCGCTAAAAATATGGTGAGATCCGCAACTGGCTATATTATTGCGAGTATTCTTTTGGGTGGCGGAATTGCGCTCTCCGGCTTTTTAATCGCTTTTTATTATGGATTTTTGCCGGGGCCTACTATTATACTTTTTGGGGTAGCCGTTTTTTTGCTTTCGCTTGTGGTAAAAAGAAGGAGTTGATTAAGCCGCAAATAACAACAAAAAATACCCCCGTCGGGGGGATTGTGAAAGCAGTTTTTATTTAACCGCTTCAACTATTTTTTTGAATATCTGCGGCTCTTTTTCGGCAAATTCCGCCAGAATTTTCCGGTCTAGTTCAATATTTTTCTTCTTTAACGCCGCTATAAATTTTCCGTAAGGCAGGCCATTTTCGCGCGAGGCGGCGTTAATTTGCACGTTCCATAATTTTCTAAAGTCGCGTTTTTTTAACTTCCGCGATTTGAATTGATACGCCCAGGCGTGAAGCACGGCTTCTTGGGCGGCGCGCGCTTTGGATTTTCTACCCCATTTAAATCCTCTGGTATGGCGAAGCAGGCGCTCTCTTTTTTTGTGGGCTATTGTTCCTCGTTTTACTCTGGTCATAAATTTTTTATTGAAATTACCGCGCGTTAAATTTTTGCGCCGCCCCCGCGTTTATTATATTGACTGAAGGTAACGCTTCATCATTTTTCCGTATGTTCCTGTCACTTCTACCTTTTCCGAATGGCGGCGTTGGGCCCGGCGCGACTCTTTGGCGTTAAAATGGTTCACGTGACTTTTCCGCCGAATGAGTTTTCCGGTTTTGGTTATTCTGATGCGTTTTTGAATTGATTTATTTGGTTTATTCATCCCATTAGAAGCAGGTCACGGTCTGCGCCTGTTGATTACTATATTGATGGTTTATAATTTTCTTTGTCATAATATTAATGATGCATAATATTTCCCGTACTGCGGCCGCGGCTTCTAACGGGATTCATCGGCTTTTTTTGTTTGGGTTAGCCCGTGAATAGTAACCGTAAATCCTTGCGGGCTTGATTTAATCGGCGCTTCTTTTTCGTGGCCCGGGATAAGCGCTAAAAATTCTTCAAATCTTTTTTTAGCGAAATCGCGATGCGCTTTTTCTCTGCCTCTTAAAACGATATCTATGCGGACTTTATTTCTGCCTTCTAAGAATTTTTTTGCCTGATTGGCGCGCATTTCAAGATCGTGCAGGCCGGTGGCATAGCCGATTCTCAGCATTTTGGTTTCAACCTCCTTTTGCTTTGAGCGGTGTTCGCGCTCGCCCCGTTCGCGCTCGTATTTGAATTTACCGAAATCGGCGATTTTTACGACTGGCGGGTTGGCGGTCGGCGAGATCTCAATAACATCAAGACCGCGTTCCTGGGCGATTTTAAGTGCTTCCTCAATCGGCATGACGCCGAGTTGGCCCTTATCGTCAACCACTCTTACCGGGGAAAGCCGTATTTGTTGATTTATGCGGTAACGTTTTTGGATAGTATAAAATTATTTATAATTTAAGATATGTAGGCAATATATGCGATTTATCGCTGGAAGTCAACACTGATCATGTTTAAGTTTGAAAATGAAAAAGCCGTCGATACACTGACGACTTCTTCGTCGTGGTGTGTCGGCGGCGACCGCTTAGCGGTAGATGATGAGAAGAACCGTTATTTGTAGCGCGAGGAAACATATAGGCGTGAGTGCTCCAGCGATATTCCATTTCTTTATTGCCAGAACCCCGCATGCGCTACCTGCCACAATGAGAAGCCATGGAAGGGGCGGTTCGCGCCCTGGATCCGTCCAGACGCTGGTGATCGTTGGGATGGTGCCGATGGTGGTCGCCACGAGGCAGAGAACGATGAGGACGTTGGGCTCTTTCGAGATGGTCCAGAGCGCCACGGCGACGATCACAATGGCGAAACAGGCGAAATCGAGCCGAGTCCATCCCATGGCCGCACCCTTCCAGACACTCGTCATGACGACGACGGCGGCACCGGTGATGTAGGCGACCATCTGCCAGGCCATTTCGCCAGCGGCGATCACGCCGACGAGGATCGCTACATCCATGATCCCCCATGAAATCCAGGAGGAGATCGTTGGATGAGCATCGCCGCTGAGCACGGATGCCGTGTACGGAACGTAGGCGACTGCAGAGAGTAGAAACGCCAGAGCGGTAAAGACGGACTTGTGATTTACCATGATTTACTCCTCTCTTCTTTTCGTTGGTGTTGGTTTGGCGGTTTGATTATGGTAATTGTACCACAACTATTAGCTATATGTCAATAGTAGAAATCAAAATAGCACGATTGTGCTGTTTTTTGATGCAAAATTTGGATGACCTTTAAATGGTTCGTCCAAAGTTCAGAATATCCCATTTTATAAAACAACCGCTACTGTAGCGGTTGTTTTATAAAATGGAGGTGGTCGGAATTGAACCGGCGTCCGGACCATATTTTTCCAAGATGTACTACGAAGATATCTCCATTGGTGTTTCACCGAGCCGGTAATAATGGAGCAAAAACCGGTTTGGATAAAGTTCGCTTTTTGTCGTCCCGATCCACGAACGAAAATTGGGACCAAGCTTTATGTATGACACCCGTGATCCTAAGTCATCATATTGCTTTCGCAATTTGATGACCGGACGATCAATCCCGCAAGCGGGATTGATTTAGTCTGCCTATTAAGCTTCGGCAGGCGGATGGTCTACGTGGCCGAACCGTTAGGTTCTAGGCTTAGGCGTAAACAGGAGCGAGCTTATCGTTGCCACCACCAAAAGCGGCCGCAAAGACATTACTCACTTTCGTAAATAAGTTTGCACTTATTGTTGTGCCGATGATTTACGAGGATACGGCACCTCCTCGCCTCGCATCTTGAATTTTCAATGATTCGTCGAAGCCTTTCACCCCCCTAGAACACCCAATCACGATTGGGTGTTCGGGCGAGCCCCCATTCAATAAACTAATAATTTGAGTGGGGCTTTAGCCTAAAATGTTCGGGCGATCAATCCCGCCTTGGCGGGATTGATTTAGCCCTTTCTAAATTTTTTTATCAGATTTTTCTTAAATCTGCCAGCCCATAAACTTTTCAGAAATCTTTCTCGGTTAAAGGCCGCGCCTTTATTTTCGAAACTTTCTGAATGTATAATTGTAAACGGTCTTCGCGTACTAGTTGAACTAACTTTTCCAGAGTTGTGTTTTTGCAGTCTCTTTTTCAGGTTAGTAGTACATCCAGTATAGAGCTTGCCGTCTTTCCCGCTTAGCAATATATACACGAAATAGGGCATATTAACCAATCTGATTTTTTATCGCGCGTTCTATTTTTCTTGCGTCTTCGCGTTCGCGAATCGCCTGGCGTTTATCGCGCCCTTGTTTGTGTCGCGCTAATGCCAGTTCTATCTTGATTCGCGATTTCTTATCATACACCCGAATTGGCACTAAAGTCAAGCCCTTTTCGGCAGTTTTTCCTATCAGTTCTTTTATTTCCGATTTGTGGAGCAGTAATTTTCGCGAGCGGTCCGGGTCATAATTTGCCGGAGTGTTTTTTGCCTGGTATGGCGGAATTGAGGCGTTTATAAGCCAGGCCTCGCTACCCTTAATTACAACATAAGACCCCGCGAGATTGACGCGGCCGTTTTTGATCGCTTTGACTTCAAAACCGAAAAGCTCAATCCCGGCCTCGTATTTTTCAAGGACCTCGTAATCAAAAAGCGCCCGTTTGTTGACTGAATATATTTTCATCCCGTTAGAGATGGGAAATGCTTTAGGCATTCCCGTTTGTTGTGATATGTGGCTATGGTTTTTGACATGATAATGTTGCTGAACGATTGTGCGGGCAAAGTAAAGCCCGGATCTTTAACGGGATTCATCTCTAATTCAAAGGTAGCACACGCTGGCTGTTTTTTGAAAAAGAAAAAACGAGGCATTGCCTCGTTTATTTTGTCTGCTGGTTTTTATTAAGGCGAATTTCTGGTGTCGGTACGGCACAAACGGTCTCGTTCCGACTCAAGGAATTTTCTGAAATCGGCAAATACTTTGTGCCGGCTTGCCGACTTTGTTGCGTCGAAGCGCCTGATTGCTTCTTCAAAAAAGCACTCAACTGTTCCTTGGAGATTATCGTTTGCTAGTCGGTACTGATTTAACTCTCTCGTGCGGGCTTCAAATCCGGTGATTTCTTTCCGAAGTTCGCCAATGGCACGCGCCAAAACTTTTTCGCGCCAGCCGGATGTATCCTGGAACATGGATAGGAGCGTCGCGAGAGGACTTTGTAGTGTGTCAATCAATACAGTTTTCTCGTTTCCTTCAGTAAAAATGAGTTCAACCATGGAGATATTGTTGTATTCTTTTCTCTCAAGGCGCAGTTCTGGGCTGTTGATAAGGTCATTATGCGCGTATGAGGTAAGGCGGCGCGGATAGGTATAGTGCGTCGGCGAGAGAATTTTTAAGTTCGGATGTAATCTGCGAAGAGAGGGAAACCACTGCTTTTTGTAAAAAACAACCGGAACATCATCGCCTTCGGCGGTGACCAGCCAGAACCCGTAGTAGTTGTCAAAGCTCCAGTTTTCTCCAGTCCAATACGCGGGAAGGAGGAGCGCGGCGCAGTAGTATGAAAAGATATGGCGCGTCTCCCAGCGCATATGCTCATTGGGAACAAGAGATTTTTCTTCAGAAAGACTCACTACGCTGTCAGAATCAATCGCTTTGCCTCTGCTGTTGAAGTATGTTCTGGTGAGGCATACGCGGAGTATTGGTACCATGTTGAATTTGTAATGCGCGCCCCACATTTTTTGGAGATGAGGCCAATCTTTCGCGGGTTGCTCAAGGATAGCAGTATTCAACGAAAGTTTTGTTGAGACTCTTCCATTCAGGTCTCTTTTGAGCTCTTCAGGTTTAAGATTTTTTGACCAGCGCATAACCCCTCCTCGGGCCTACGCTCGCGCTCTCGCCACCGTTCTCTCCTTGTCCGATTGCAAGCTTACGGCTTGCGACTTAGGACTTGCCAATGGAGACCTGTGAAAATGAGCCGAGTTTCGGAGCGCCACCACTTCTTTCGTCCCGGCGTCGTAGGACTTTTTTCTTCAGCGAATTTTCAACGAACTAGACCATAAAATAGCATTGTAAAATAACAGCGTCAAGTTCTTTTTAATTGTTCATTGATTCCAGTACACTAAAACCATGGTTCGCGATGAAATAAAACATGCGGTTAGCACTACTTTGCGGGAAATGTTTCCTGGAATCACTATTCCTGATTTTTCGGTTGAAGTTTCCGAAAGCGCGGAACACGGAGATTACGCGACGAATGCTGCGTTTCTTTTGGCTAAATTAGCAAAAAAAGCTCCGATGGAAATTGCCCAATTTCTTGTTCCTCAATTAATGGTTGACCCTTTTGAAAGGGTTGTGGCCTCACCCCCGGGCTTTCTTAATTTCTGGCTCACCGAAGAAGCGTTTCAAAAAGAATTAAAAGAAATTATCAAGAAAAATAATAAGTACGGAATGGGAAAAAAAATACAGGAAAAAATAAATTTGGAATTTGTTTCGGCCAACCCGACCGGCCTGCTCACCCTCGGCAACGGCAGAGGCGGGTTTTATGGCGACACGCTTGCCAATGTCCTTGAGTTCGCGGGCTTTAATGTGACCCGCGAATATTATGTGAACGACGGCAAGGTAAGTACGCAAATAAAAGAGCTTGGCAAGACCGGACTTGGGGAAGGCGTTACATATTTAACGCCGGAGCTCAAAAAGGTGGTTAAAAAACTAAAGAAAAAGATTGATGCCTTAAAAAAGAAACAGCCGAAAAATATAAGAGGCGAGGCGGGATATTTTATTGCCCAGGAAATTCATAAACAAAATAAAATTTTCCTTCAAAAGAAGGCAAAAATTAATTTTAACGTTTTCTTTTCGGAAGAACGGCTTTATCAAAAAAATGACGTTGATAAACTGCTTGCACTTTTGAAGAAAAAAAAGCTTGTCTACGAAAAAGAGGGCGCCACGTGGTTTGAGTCAAAAAAATTTGGAGATTCCGAAGACCGCGTGCTTGTGCGTTCCAGCGGTGAGCCGGCCTATTTCTTGCCTGACTTGGCGTACCACCTGAATAAGTTTTTTGCGCGGAAGTTCAACCGCGCCATTGATATATGGGGCGCGGACCATCATGGCTATGCCCAGCGGTTATCGGGCGCGCTTACCGCTCTTGAAGTTCCGGCAGGGAAATTAAAAATTATTATCACTCAGCTTGTGCGGCTTATCCGTAACGGAGTGGAGGTGAAAATGTCAAAGCGCAAGGGTGAATTTGTAACGCTTGAGGAAGTGATTGACGAGGTTGGGGTGGACGCCGCGCGGTTTTTCTTTTTGATGTATTCTCCCGATTCGCACATGGATTTTGACTTGGAACTTGCCAAGGAGCGCTCGGTTAAAAACCCTGTTTATTATGTTCAATATGCCCATGCGCGCATTATCAGTATTTTTAAAAAGGCAAAAAAACAAAAACTAGGCGTTGCAGATTTTTCGCTACTTAAAGAAAAAGAGGAGGTCTCGTTAATTAAAAAACTTATTCAATTTCCGGAAGCGGCCGAGGACGCGGCCCGGGATTATCAGGTTATGCGCCTTACGCGCTATGCGATGGAGCTTGCGCGAAGTTTTCATAATTTTTATGAGAAAAATAGGGTGATAACCGAGGATAAAAATTTGACGGCAACACGCCTTCAGCTTGTAAAAGCAACTCAAATTGTATTGCAAAATGTTTTGGCGCTTTTAGGTATTTCAGCGCCCGAGAAAATGTAAAAAGCGAAGTGACGGCACGCGCTTTCCATTCGGCATCGGGCCTTTTTTATTTGATTTAGCCCTAAAAGTAATCGGGCGATCAATTCGCTGTGCGAATTGATTTAGCCAGGAAAATTAGTATTATAAATGAATATGTCGGCGGAAGATAAACAGCTGAATTTACCGCAACGAGAAGAAGAAATTCTCGCTTTTTGGGATAAAGAAAAGATTTTTGAGAAATCTCTTAAAAAAACGCGCCGCGGCAAGCTGTTTGTTTTTTACGAAGGGCCGCCAACCGCCAATGGCAATCCGGGCATACATCACTTTGAGGCGCGCGCTTTTAAAGATGTTATTCCGCGTTATAAAACAATGCGCGGATTTTTTGTACCAAGAAAAGCGGGATGGGACACACACGGCCTGCCCGTGGAGATTCAAGTTGAAAAAGAGCTCGGGCTAAAAACAAAAAAGGATGTTGAGCGCTATGGCATCGCTGAATTTAATGAAAAGTGCCGCGAGTCCGTATGGAGATATAAAGAAGAATGGGATCGCTTCACCCGCCGCATCGGGTTTTGGCTTGACCTTGCCCATCCTTATATTACTTACGAGACGCCGTATATAGAAACTCTTTGGTGGGTCACAAAAAAAGTTTGGGAAAAGAATTTACTTTATCAGGATTTTAAAACATTGCCGTGGTGCCCAAGATGCCAGACCGGACTCTCAACGCATGAGCTTGGCATGCCGGGAGCGTATAAAAAAACAAAAGACGATTCGGTATTCGTTCGTTTTCGGATAAAGGGCAAGCCCAAAGAATCGCTTTTGATATGGACGACAACGCCATGGACGCTTTCCGCCAACGTTGCCATAGCGGCAAATCCGCAAATAGAATACACGAAGTGGAAAATAGGCGACGAATATGTGTGGTCGGCAACTACGCCTCCTTATGATTCTAAGGGCGCCAAGCCGAATATAGTTGAAAAAATTTCCGGCAAGGCGTTGATTGGTATGGAGTATGAACCGATTTATACGCCGGAACTTGATGTGAAAATCAAAACAGCGGTTCCTTATAAAGTGGTTGGGGCTGATTTTGTGGAGACTAATGAGGGAACCGGCTTCGTGCATTTAGCGCCCGCGTTCGGCGAGGAAGATTTGCAGACGATAAAAAAAGAATATGGCGCGAAATATCCGATTCTTGAAACGGTGGAGTTGGATGGCACAATGAAAAAGGGAGTAATCGGCGAAGGAAAGCCCGTAAGGAATGCGAACACCGCTGTTATTGAGGACTTGAAAAAACGCGGACTGCTTTTTTGGCTTTTGCCGTACGAGCACGAGTATCCACATTGCTGGCGGTGCGATACGCCTTTGATCTATTACGCAAAAAATTCGTGGTGGATTCGCATGACGGCGTTGAAAAAAGAACTTATAGCTAATAACCAAACGATTGATTGGGTTCCGGAACACATAAAAGACGGTCGTTTCGGGGAATTTCTGCGGGAAGTGCGCGATTGGGCATTTTCTCGCGAAAGATATTGGGGCACGCCTCTTCCGGTATGGGAGTGTTCAGTTTGTCATTCTCTTGATGTAATCGGTTCTATTGATGAGCTTGCTTCCCGCGCGACGAGGTCGGGAAATACATATATTGCGATGCGCCACGGCCAGTCGGAAACCCAGCTTCTTGGAATTGCCGCGGACAGCGACTCAAAATATCACTTGACCGATAAAGGTAGAAAACAGGCGGAGCGCGCCGCGGAAAAATTAAAAAAAGAAAAAATTAACGTCATAATTTATTCCGATGTTTTACGCACAAAAGAGACTTCCCAAATTGTTGCCAGAATTTTAGGCGTGGAAATGGTTGTTCCGGACCGGCGCATTCATGAATTGAATGTTGGCATTTTTGACGGCAGGCCAACCAAAGAATATCACGATTTTTACCGATCAATGGAAGAAAAATTTGTTAAGCCGGTGCCCGAGGGCGAATCTTTGAGTGATTTGAAAAAACGGGTGATGGATTTTATGCGCGAAACCGATGAAAGGTTTAAGAACAAAAAAATTCTTATTATAAGTCATGAATATCCGATCTGGATTCTTGACGGCGCCTCTAGGGGATTGGATGCGGGAGGGATTATTGCTCTCCGTGGTAAAAAGGATGACTACATCGGGCTTGCTCAGACAATGCGCATTCCGTTTCTCCGTCTCCCAAGGGACGCAAGGGGTAGCGTGGATTTGCATCGCCCGCATATTGATTCGTTTGAAATTCCTTGCAATAAGTGTAATGGCATGATGAAGCGCGTTTCCGAAGTAATTGACGTGTGGTTTGATTCTGGTGCTATGCCTTTCGCTCAAACGCATTTTCCATTTGATAAAAAAGAAAAACTATATTATCCGGCAGACTACATTTCCGAGGCGGTAGATCAGACAAGGGGATGGTTTTACACTCTTCTTGCCGTAGCCACACTTCTTGGCCGGGGCGCTCCATATCGTCATGTAATTTCGCTTGGTCATGTGCTTGATAAAAACGGTCAGAAGATGTCCAAGTCAAAGGGTAATGTTGTAAACCCACAGGAGATGATTCAAAAATATGGAGCAGATACGATTCGGTGGTATTTCTATACCATCAACCCGCCCGGCGAGCCGAAACGTTTTGATGAAAAAGATTTGGGAAACAAGCCCCGCGGAACGCTCGCAACGTTTTGGAATAGTTTCGTATTTTTTGATACTTACGTTGAGAAAGTGAATCTTGGAAGCGGAAAGCGGCCGAAATCTAAAAATATTATGGACAGGTGGGTACTCGCGCGCCTTGATGAAATTGTTTTAGCGGTTACCGATTGTCTGGAGAAATACGACATTACCGGGGCGGCGAGGATTCTTGATTCTTTTATTGTTGAGGATTTTTCGCGCTGGTATTTGCGGCGTTCCAGAAGAAGATTTCAGAAGCCGGAAACAAAAGAGGAAAAAGACGAGGCGGCTTCGGTTATGGGGTACGCGCTTTTAACGCTTGTCTCGCTTTTCGCGCCGTTTACTCCGTTTCTGTCTGAAGTGGTTTGGAGAGAGTTGAGAAAAAAGACGGGCGCAAAGGATGCAAGTATTCATTTGAAATCATGGCCCAAGGCGGAAAAAATTGGAGAAAGAGAAAAAATAATTCTTTCAAACATGAAAACTGCTCGCGAGCTGGCCACACTTGCTCTGGCTGAAAGAGCGAAGGCGGCCCTCAGGGTGCGCCAGCCATTGTCACTTCTTGAAATTCCCAAAGCATCTTTTCAGAATTTGGACAAAGATACGCTGGGTATTATCAAAGACGAAGTGAATGTTAAAAATATTTTCTCGGGTGAAATCTTGCGGCTTGATATCGTGCTTACACGTGAGCTTACCGAGGAGGGCTGGGTTCGCGAGATTCTTCGCAATGTTCAGGAGATGCGCAAAGAGTTGGGATTTCATCCCACGCACCGGATGCGGCTTCAGGTGGTAGGCAACTCTGAATTTGATGACATCATCGGGCGATGGAAGGCATTTATAGTTAAAGAGGCCGGAGCTAAGTTGATAGTTATTGGCGGCAAAAAGATTTTTAAAATTGAGCGTGAGTTTTCTCTTGATGGGCGCGAGGTGTGGGTAGGTGTTGATAAAATATAAATGTACGTTACTGACGCTATTATTCTAAAAAAAGAACCGGTGGGTGAAGCCGATGTGCTCGTGACCGCGCTTACTGATCGCTTCGTCAGAATTCGGCTTGTCGCGCAAGGGGCGCGCAAGGTCGGCGCCAAGCTCAAGGGTCACCTTGAGCCGTTGTCTCTTTCGCGGTTTTCTTTTGTCGTGGGAAGGAAAAATTATCGCCTGATAGGCGCGGAACTTCAGGATTTTTTTCCGATAATTAAAAATGAACCCGAGCGTTTTCGCGTCGCAACGGAAATTGCGTCAGTTTTAGACAGCGTTCTTTTTGAAGATGTTGCCGAAAAGAACGGTAATTTTTTTGCCATCGCTCATGAAGCGCTTAAATTTATTAATGAGCCGTTAAATTCCATAAAGGATTGCGAGCTGGCGTTTCTTTGGTTTAGAACACAATTTTTACGGGAGTCGGGCCTTCTTCCTGAAAATGCGGAGGAGTTATTTGTTGCGAAAGGGGGCGAATATACGCCCTGCGGCGATTTTGTGTCGCTTTGCGGCGAGCCGCAAGCATTAAGGCTTAGAGAGTCTATCTCACAGATTTTTAGAGAATACTTACCCCGTTAGAACAGCCTTCTGTGTTATAATAAAAAGCATGGTGACACTTGAAGAATTGCGCCGTAAGCTTTATGGCCCGAAAGAGCCCGAAAATAAGGGCGGGCCAAGGGATATTGCTCGTGAGTATGGCAAAGGAACGGACGAAGAGCCGAAGAAATTTTGGAACACAACTGAAATAAAGATATTGAAGAAAACAATCAAAGAACATAAAACAAGCCGCTTGCTCGCCAATATCATTATTTTTTCTCTTGTTCTTCTTTTTGGGCTAGGTGTTTATATAGCGTATGAGATCTTTTTTGTTCAGGAAGAAGTTAATTTGACGATTGCCGGTCCGGACGGGGTTGAAACCGGCGAGCGCACTGATTTCGTGGCTCTCATTAAAAATACCGGCAAGATCGCCCTGTATGATGTTGAGCTTAATATTACTTACCCCGAGCACACCATTGCCGTTGCCAACACCGGCGAGGCAAAAGGA
Organism: bacterium; assembly: GCA_030648055.1. Classification (GTDB taxonomy): domain Bacteria; phylum Patescibacteriota; class Minisyncoccia; order Sungbacterales; family SURF-37; genus JAUSHI01. The sequence goes on from JAUSHI010000009.1 coordinate 33,232, forward strand.
GTAGCCAGAGAAAAAATTACTTTTGATAAAGTTTTACCGGGCGAAGAGGTGAAATACGACATCTCGGTGAAATTTTTTGGCAAGATCGGGGACGAAGAAACGCTTACCGTGCTCATAATTTATCGCCCCGAGAACATACAAAGCCGCCTTATAAAAAAAACCGACTTTACTACCCATATCGCGCGCTCGCCTTTTGTTATAACGCTTTCTTCGCCAGAGGAAATTTCACAGAACCAGCGCATTGAACTGTCATTTCAAATAAATTCGGAGGCAAAGGTTATTATGGCGAATACTTCATTCAGGGCGGACTATCCCAGCGGGTTTGATTTTGAGTCAGCCGAGCCGAGTCCTGGTTTTGAAAACAATATTTGGTTTTTGGGGGATTTTGCTGCTGGCGACTCAAAGAAAATTACCATTCGCGGAACGATTCACGGACAACCTGAGGAGGTGAAGTCGTTCAACGGCGTTTTTGGACAATATAATCAGGCGACCAAGGAGTGGCTGGTGTTTCTTGAAGAGGCTAAGGGACCGAAAATCGCCTCACCCTTTCTTTTTGTCCGTCAGGACATAAACGGGAAAAGAGAAGGAACAGTTAATGGTGGGGAGGGCGTGCGCTTTACCATATTTTATAAAAATAATCTTTCAAAAAAAATAAATGATATCGTTATTTCCGAGAAAGTTTCGGAAGACGTTTTAAATCTCAATACTTTGAGAGTTGATAGTGGCGCTTACGATCCGGTTGCTCACGAGATACGCTGGACTGGGGCAACATTGTCGGAGTTAAAGGATGTTGGTCCGGGCGTGTCTGGGACGGTCAGTTTTTACGCAAATTTAAGGCCTTCACCGCCGCTAAAAAGCTTCTCTGATAAAAATTTTGTATTGGCCGCAAAAGCGGTAATTGATACCAAAAACATTCCTGAGGAATTTAGCGGAGTAAAACTTCGTTATGAAGATAATTTAGAGTTTAAAATAAATACGAAATTAACGCTGAACACGCGCGTTGTTTATTTTGATTCGCCCGTTAAAAATACCGGGCCTCTTCCACCAAAAGTGCGGAAGGAAACAACTTATACCATTATTTGGCAGCTCGCTAATCAGTCTAATGACGCTACAGCCGTTGAGGTTAAAGGCGGCTTGCCAGCGAATGTGAAGTGGCTCGGGACGGTGGGTGATGTTCCGGGGGTCGCGATGTTCAACAGCGCTTCAAATGAAATTGTGTGGAATATTCCAAGGGTAAGTGCTGGCACAGGCATTTTAAAGCCGCAGGCGACACTTATTTTCAGAGTTGCTCTTGTTCCGGGCGAGGACCAAACAGGCACCTCGCCAGTCTTGGTGTCCCGTATTATCGCCGACGGCGCAGACAGTTTTACAGGTGAAAAACTTCACGACGAAAAAGAGGATATTGTAACAGTTCTTGATACCGACACTACGCGCGATTTTGATCAATGGCGTGTTGTGCCGTAGACGTGTTATTATTTTAACTTCATGAATCCTGTTAGAGATCCAAATGTTATGTATTGCAAACAGCTTAAAATATATCTTAAAAAGCCGAGTCGTTTGTTATCCGTCGTTAACCAACGGAAATCTTTGATTTCCTATTTCTAACAGGATGAAGTCTCAAGAAAATCCGCTGATGGAAAAAATTATGTCGCTTGCCAAGCGCAGGGGGTTTATATTTCAAGGTTCGGAAATTTACGGTGGTCTTGCGGGCACATGGGACTACGGTCCGATGGGTGCTCTTTTAAAACAAAACATTAAACGCGAGTGGTGGCGGATGTTTGTTACTCTGCGGGAAGACATGTACGGTGTTGATACGGCGATTTTGATGAACGAGAAAGTGTGGGCGGTCTCCGGGCATATTAAAAATTTTGTTGACCCGATGGTTGATTGCAAGAAATGCAAAATGCGGTATCGGGCGGATAAATTAGCTGGGGTCACTATTACTCCCACGAAGCATCAAGAATCAAATGTAAATAGTTATTTTATTGAAGGATGGGAAAATATTGAATGTCCGAATTGCCATACAAAAGGCGACTGGACTGCGGTGCGTCCGTTCAACATGATGTTCAAAACCCACGTCGGGCCGGTGGAGGACACTTCCGCGGAAACGTATCTTCGTCCGGAGACCGCGCAGGGCATGTTTGTTAATTTTAAAAATGTGCTTGATTCCATGCATCCGAAACTGCCTTTTGGAATGGCGCAAATAGGCAAGGCGTTTAGAAATGAAATTACGCCGGGAAATTTTATTTTCCGCACGCGGGAATTTGAGCAGATGGAAATTGAATATTTTATAAGGGCCGAAGAATGGGAAACGCAATTTGAATATTGGCAAGCTCAAATAAAATCTTGGCTCGCGCATATCGGAATTGCGAATGGGGTGCATGAGCGCGAGGTGCCCAAAGAGGAGAGAGCGCACTATTCACAGAGAACCGTGGATATTGATTTTGATTTTCCGTTTGGCCGCGAAGAATTATACGGCCTTGCGTATCGGGGAGATTTTGATTTGAAAAATCACACTGAAAAATCCGGCGTTTCGCTTGAGTATTTTGATGAAGAGATAAAGAAAAAGTTTATTCCTCACGTAATTGAGCCGACTTTTGGGGTGGATAGGACCGTTTTAGCCCTTCTGGCCTCGGCTTTTAGCGAGGAAGAAGACAAAGACGGGATGCGAATAGTATTAAAATTATCTCCACGCGTCGCGCCTTTTACAGCCGCTGTGTTTCCACTGCTTGCCAATAAGCCCGCGCTTATTGACAAAGCAAAGGATATATTTCATAATTTAAATACGCATTTCTCCGCGGCTTGGGACGACATAGGCAATATCGGCAAGCGTTATCGCCGACAGGACGAGATCGGCACGCCGTGGTGCGTTACCGTGGACTTTCAGACGCTTGAAGACGAGACGGTAACTGTTCGCGACAGGGATACGATGAAACAGGAGCGGATTCCACTTAAAGAGCTGGTTCAGTATTTTTCAGAGAAATTAAAATAAATAGTATGTTCAAAAAAGAAGTTCTTCCGAGCGGACTCCGCATATTAACGGCCCCGATGAGCGGTACCAATACCGTAACGGTTTTGATTTTTGTCGGCACCGGTTCTAACTTTGAAACTAAACAAAATAATGGCATTTCGCATTTTTTGGAGCACATGTTTTTTAAGGGCACTACGCTTCGTCCTTCAAAAGTGCAGATTTCAACCGAGCTTGATGGCATGGGTGCGGTCTATAACGCTTTTACTTCAAGCGAGTATACGGGTTATTTTGCCAAAGTGGGGTATCAGTATTTTGACCGGGCCTTTGATATCGTTACCGATATTTTTTTGAACTCAACTCTGCCCGATGAAGAAATTGAACGCGAACGGGGGGTGATTATTGAGGAAATGCATATGCGCCACGACGACCCGCAGTCGCGGGTAGCGTTTCTTTGGGAGAAATTGCTTTACGGAGACCAGCCGGCCGGATGGGAGACGCTTGGCGAGGAGCCGGTTATCCGCGTGTTGAAGCGAAATGATTTCATGGATTATTTCCACGGTCAGTATGTTGCGCGAAACACCGCGGTAATCGTCGCCGGCAATATCAAAGACGAACAGGCGGTGGTTGAAAAAATAAAAAAGACTTTCTCCGGTCTTCGTGATGGCGAGCCGCGGAAACAGCCAAAAGTTGTTGAAGCGCAAGTTCGCCCTGGGATTATTAGTGAGGACAAAAAAACGGATCAGACCAACCTTATTATCGGGTTTCGTGGTTTTGGAAAGAATGATCCGCGGATATGGCCGGCCTCCCTTCTTGCTACGGTTCTTGGAGGAGGAATGAGTTCAAGAATGTTTTTGGAGATTCGTGAAGAGTTGGGGCTTGCTTACAATATCAGCACCGGTTTTGACGATTACAGCACTTACGGATATTTTGCGACTGGAGCCGGAGTTCCCAATGATAAGTTGGACAAAGCCATTCCGGCAATTTTAGGAGAGTATAAAAAGGTAAGAGACGAGGTGGTCCCCCAAAGTGAACTTAATAAGGCCCGTGATTTCGTTAAAGGCACGAGCTTAATAGGCCTTGAATCCTCTTCGTCTCTGGCTACGTTTATAGGTGGCGAGGAAATTCTTACCGGAAAGCCGATGACTATTGAAGAAGTATTTGCTAAACTGGACGCAGTAACACCCGAATCGCTCCAGGCCGCCGCCAGGGATATAATTAAAGAAGAGGGGCTGAATTTGGCGCTGGTTGGCCCCAAGAATGATGAAAAAAACTTAAAGAAGCTTCTCGTACTTTCGTAAAAATAATTTATGCCCGTAAAACAGATTCAAAAAATAGATGTTACACTTGGAACATTTCTCCGATTTTTTGCCGTGGCGATTTTGATTTTTCTTGCTTATTATCTTTTGCAAATGATCGCGGCTATACTTTTTGCCATCGTTATCGCCTCAGCCATTGAGCCGATTATTAACTGGTTAGGCCGGCGCCATGTTTCACGCATTATCACCGTTATACTGATTTATCTTTTTGCGGCTATGGTTTTTGCGGGGTTGGTTTATCTTGTTTTACCGGCAGTCGCGACCGAATTGCAGAATTTTATTTCTTCATATCCGATTTATCAGCGCGAGCTTCTCAGTGAAATCCAAGCAGTAACAGGCATTCCGCTACTTAGTTTTTTGTCGGATAATTCGCAGAGCATTTTAATTTCATCCCCCGACCAGCTGACCCAGCTTGCCCAGAGTACATTTCAGTTAACGATTAATGTTTTTGGAGGATTGATGCTGGCGATTATAACGGCAGTTATCTCTTTTTATCTTGCCACGCAAAAAAATGGGATTGAAAATTTTTTGCGGCTTGTCACACCTCTTGAGTATGAGGAATACGCGGTTGACCTTTGGATAAGGGCGCAGAAAAAAATGGGACAGTGGTTGCGAGCCCAGCTTATTCTCGGCCTCATTGTCGGTGTTTTAGTTTATATCGCCTTAACACTTCTTGGCATACGCTTCGCGCTTATATTTGCGGCACTTACCGCTATTCTTGAAATTATACCGGTTATCGGGCCTATTCTTGCCGCGGTACCCGCGGTAGTCATTGCTTTTGTACAGAGCCCCGTTTTGGGTCTCACCGTTATTGTGACTTATTTCATTATTCAGCAAATTGAAAGTCACTTAATAGTTCCGACCGTGATGCGGAGAACTGTTGGATTGAATCCTCTCGTGGTTATTTTAGCGCTTCTTATCGGCGGAAAGCTCGGCGGAGTGTTGGGACTTCTTTTGGCCGTTCCCCTAGCCAGCGTCGTGGTTGAATTTTTGAGCGATACTGACAGAAAAAAGCGCGGCCTTTTTCAATACGGCGGAGGCAGTTAAAATTTCCAAGAAGTACAATTTTTATGTAAGATAGAAAGGGTTTACGCCCTTTTTATTAATAGGCTATAAAACAATGAAGAAAAGCAAAAAGTATTATATAACTACGGCTATTGATTATGTGAATGCCAAGCCACATATTGGACATGCCTTAGAAAAAATTCAGGCAGATGTTTTGGCTCGTTTTCACCGTATTAAAGGTGAGGATGTTTTCTTTTTAACCGGAACTGACGAGCATGGGGTGAAAATTGTCCGCGCGGCTGAATTAGCTGGTAAAAACCCCAAAGATTTTGTTGATGAAAATGCGGAGAGTTTTAAGGCCTTAAAAAAGGCGCTGAATTTATCTTGGGATTCATTTTTAAGAACTTCAGATCAAAAGCGGCATTGGCCGGGGGCGGAAAAGCTATGGCTAAAGCTTAAAGAAGCGGACGACCTGTATAAAAAAAAATATCGCGGATTTTATTGCGTGGGTCATGAGGCGTTTGTGACGGAAAAAGATCTGGAGGACGGAAAGTGCCGCGATCATCAAAAGGCGCCGGAGACGGTTGAAGAAGAGAACTGGTTTTTCCGGCTTTCTAAATACGGCGAGAGGATTAAAGAAGAGATTGAGTCAGGGCGTCTAAAAATTATTCCGGAATCGCGTAAAAACGAGATTCTTTCTTTGATTAACGAAGGCCTTGAAGATGTGAGTTTTTCCCGTCCGCGCAAGGATTTGTCGTGGGGCATTCCTGTTCCAGACGACCCTGAGCACACCATGTATGTTTGGTGCGACGCGCTTGCCAACTATATTACCGCCATCGGCTATGGCCAAGAGCAATCTACAACCTTTGACAAATGGTGGCCTGCCGACCTTCATGTAATAGGCAAGGATATTTTGAGATTTCATTCCGCGATTTGGCCGGGCATGCTTTTGTCAGCCGGGCTTCCCCTGCCGAAGGCAATTTTTGTTCACGGCTTTATCACCGTTGAGGGCCAGAAAATGTCTAAAACCATCGGCAATGTGATTGACCCGCTTGAGCTTGTAAAAAAATACGGCACCGATCCGGTGCGTTATTATTTGCTTCGCGAAATTCCTTCCCACGAAGACGGCGATTTTAGTTATAAAAAATTTGAAGAACGATATAACGGAGATCTTGCCAATGGTATCGGCAATCTCACGGCGAGAGTCGCCACTTTAGGGGAGAAGACCGGCGAGATACATTTTGGTTTTGAAAAAGACATTGAAGAGACGATCCGTGTTTTGTGTCAGGCCGAGTTTAAGGAGTACGAGCGTCATATTGATAAGTTCTGTTTTAATGAAGCGCTTGCAAATGTTTGGCGGCTTGTTTCGTTGGGAGACAAATATATTAACGATAAAAAGCCGTGGACGGTAAAAGACGGCGGGGAATTAAAAAAAATACTTTTAAACGCGGGTTATATTATTTCCACCATTGCCAATCTCTTAGAGCCATTTTTACCGGAAACGGCGGCAAAGATAAAAGAGCAGATTTATATTGAGGACTCGGTTTTGAAAATAAAAAAAGGCGGGAATTTATTCCCGCGACTTGCTTGATATGACATCCTTGAAACTTTTTGATGTTCATACTCATGTGCAGTTCGCCGCGTTTGAAAAAGATTATGATGCGGTAATTAGACGTGCCCTTGGCGGCGGCGTCTGGCTGGTAAATGTTGGTACGCAAAAAGATACTTCCGCAAGCGCGGTTAAAATCGCGGAGCAATTTTCCGAAGGCGTATACGCAACAGTTGGTTTGCATCCGATTCATACCGAGAAGTCGTATCACGATGAAAAGGAACTTGGCGTGCCGCCTTTTGTATTCTCTAATTCGAGCGAATTAGAGAATAGCTCGGGAGGATTTAAGAGCCGCGGCCTCGCCTTCGTTAAAACTTCGGCGGACAAGGAGGATTTCGATTATAAATATTACAAAAAACTTGCTCTGCATCCGAAAGTCGTTGCCATAGGCGAGTGCGGTCTTGATTATTACCGGCTTGAGCCTGAATCAAAAAAGAAACAAGAAGAGGTGTTTATTCAGCATGTGGAGCTGAGTCATGAGGTTAAAAAACCCCTGATGATTCACTGCCGCGATGCTTTTGGCGATTTAGTTAAAATTCTAGATGATAGGTCTCGGTTTCTAAATTCTCGGCCGGGCATTATCCATTTTTTCAGCGGAAATCTTGATAACGCGAAAAAACTTTTGAATCTCGGTTTTTCGTTTTCTTTCGGCGGGGTTATAACTTTTACTCGCGACTATGACGAGGTTATAAAATATCTTCCGCTTGATCGCATATTGCTTGAAACCGACGCGCCCTATGTTACTCCTATACCTTATCGCGGAAAGCGCAATGAGCCGGCATATATTGCGGAGGTTGCCAAGAAACTCGCTGACATTAAAGGCGTTCCTTTTGAGGAAGTAGCGGATAGCACCACGAAAAATTCAAGGAGTATGTTCGTAGTTTAATATAAAAATAAAATCCCCGGATAGGGGATTTTTCATCCCCACACCCAGAAGACGCAAGCATTCAGATTGTGGGCAATGGGCGGGCCAAAAAGTAATTTTAAAAAATGCCCAGCCTTTGGGCTGGGTGTGGGGGGTTTATTTTTCGCCTAGGTCTTCCAGCCCCATGCTTTTTAAAAATCTTCGCGTCTCTTCGTTCGATAAGAGTTTACCGTCTGATGGAGGGTTAAGCGTTCGTTCTTCCCCGTCTTTGTGGTCAGCCCGTGCGTCGGTTTGTTCCCCATAGAACATTGATAGGTCGACTTCTATACCTTCCGCCCGTACTTCAACGTGTCCGGTATAAGAGAACCGGTAACATAGCGTCAGGTGGGCGTGTATGGCCGATTTGTCTTCCGCGGGCCAGTCTTGAACGATAAGATGTTTGACTGTGAATGTGTTACCTTCCATGGTCAAATAGCTACTTTTTTGGTAAACACACACGGATACCTTTACTGCGAGAAATTGCTCTTCAAATTCTTTATTTTTTGGGAAAAGTCTGTCAGCTTCAGAAGTTTTGCCATTGAACCGCAGAATAAGCAGTTTTTGCAAAAAACTGCCGAATTCTTGCATAAGACTCGCAAGCTCAGCGTGGTTCATGGGACGCCACCTTTTTGTAATTTAGTTTAAAGAACAATATATTACGAGCATACCATTAAATTATGCCGCGGTCTATTTTTTGTAATTTAAAGCGCGGCTTATTTTGGCGGGACTTGCCCCGTTAGAAATAGAACGCGCGCATTCTGAGTATCGTCGCGGGAAATAATACGGTGTAATTGCTGCGACAGCATAAATATAAAATAAAAGACCCGTGTTCGCGATTTCTAACGGGGCTTGAGAAAAACGCATTAATGACTATAATATGAAGAGCTTTGTCTATGCGTTCATAACTCCCGTTAGAAATAGAATGCGAACATCACACCATCGTTGCAAGTGTATAGTACAGCATTATTACTGCGACAGCATAAATATAAAATAAATATACGCGTTCGCGATTTTTGACTTGGTAAATAAAATTCGTATGCGCTATAACCCAAAAAAAATAGAGGCGAAGTGGCAGAAGAAGTGGCTTAGTTCAAAAATTTATGAGCCCGATTTAAAGCACTCCAAAAAGCCATTTTATAATTTGATGATGTTTCCCTATCCTTCGGCCGACGGACTTCATGTCGGCAATATGTATGCCTTTGTTGGGGCTGACATTTACGGTAGGACCAAAAGAATGCAGGGGTACGACGTTTTTGAACCGATCGGGCTTGATGGGTTCGGAATAAACGCCGAAAATTATGCTCTTAAGGTGGGTGTGCATCCGATGAAGCGCGCCGAAATATCGGAAAAAAGATTTTACGAACAGCTCGCCATGATTGGCGGCGGATTTTCTTGGAACGAACGTCTGGAAACTTATGACCCCGAATATTATAAATGGACTCAGTGGATTTTTACTGAAATGTTTAAGCGCGGTTTGGCTTATCGTAAAAAAGCGCTGGTTAATTGGTGTCCGCAGTGCCTGACCGTGCTTGCCGATGAGCAGGTTCTTGTTGGAGAATGCGAGCGGTGTGATACGAAAGTAATTAAAAAAGAACTTGAACAGTGGTTTTTCAAAATAACAAAATACGCGGAACGGCTTCTGGGGAATTTAGAAAAAATTGACTGGTCGGAGCGGGTAAAGATTGCTCAAAGAAATTGGATAGGGAAATCGGAGGGCGCGGAAATTGAATTTGCGGTGGCGGAAGCAAGCCAAAAAATAAAAGTTTTTACCACGCGCGCCGATACTGTTTTCGGGGCGACGTATATTGTTTTAGCCCCAGAGCACCCGCTTGTTTCGGTTTTAACCACAAAGGAGCGGAAAGACGCGGTTCAGAATTATGTCGGCGAAGTTTTGAGGAAAAGCGATGCGGAGAGGGCGGACGCCAAAAAAATAAAAACCGGAGTTGCCAGTGGCTCATTTGCGGTCAATCCGGCGACGAGCGAGGCAATTCCGATTTGGATTGCCGATTACGTTCTTTCAAGCGTAGGGATGGGGGCGATTATGGCTGTTCCGGCCCATGACGAGCGCGATTTTGAATTTGCCAAGAAATTTAATTTGCCGATTCGTGAGGTGATTTCTGATGACGGCGAGCCGCACGCGTTGTTGAAAGAGCCGTATTTGGCCGAGGGCCGGCTTTTGAATTCTAACTGGGCTAATGGCATGCGTTCTTCCGAGGCGCGTAAGACCATCGCCGAAAGTTTGCACGCGAAGTTTAAAACGCAATACCGGCTCCGCGATTGGCTTATTTCTCGCCAGCGTTATTGGGGACCTCCGATTCCGATGATTTTTTGCGAGGACTGTGAAAAGCGCCGCCGCGGGCCAAGGTCAGATATGCCCGGATGGTATCCTGTTCCGGAAAAAAGTTTGCCCGTTAAACTCCCTTTTATTAAAAATTTTCGCCCCACCGGCACTAATCAGTCGCCTCTTGCTACGGTTGAGTCGTTTTATCGCGTTGGGTGCCCAGACTGCGGAAAGACAGCACGGAGAGAGACGGATGTTTCCGACACCTTTTTGGATTCTGCTTGGTATTACTATCGCTACATTGACCCTCAAAATAAAAAGCAACCCTTTGGCAAGCCCATAGCAAGAAAATGGTTGCCAGTGAATATGTATATCGGCGGAGCTGAACACTCCGTGCTTCATCTTTTGTATACCCGCTTTTTGACGATGGTATTTCACGACTGGAAAATGATTAGTTTTGATGAGCCCTTTAAAAGTTTTCGCGCTCATGGCCTTTTGATCAAAGATGGCGCTAAAATGTCTAAATCCAGAGGCAATGTGGTTAATCCCGACGAATACATTAAAAAATACGGCACGGACGCGGTGCGGATGTATTTGATGTTTTTGGGGCCATTCACCCAGGGCGGGGATTTTCGGGATAACGGAATCGCCGGCATTACAAGATTTCTTGACCATGTCTGGAATTTTGTCACTAAAATAAAAACAGCAAACCGTAAAACTGATGAAAATCTTGAGCGGGCAATTCATCAGACAATCAAAAAAGTTACCGAAGATATTGAAGGGCTTCGCTACAATACTGCGGTGTCGGCCATGATGATACTTTTAAATGTTTTTGGGGCTTATCCCGTGGGAGCAACTAAAGATCAGGCTGGGACGTTTATAAAAATACTCGCTCCGTTTGCCCCGTTTATTTCTGAAGAGCTTTGGGTATTTTTAGGCAACAAGGGCAGTATTCACAAAGCAAGCTGGCCTGCTTTTAATAAAAAATATCTTCAGGAGGAAACGTTTCAATTGGTGGTTCAGATTAACGGCAAAACCCGCGCTGTATTGAAGGCCGCGACGGATATAGACGAAGAAGGCGCCCGCAAGCTTGTTTTAGAAAATGAAATAGTGAAAAAATATATTTCGGATGTGCCGAAAAAAGTTATTTTTGTGAAAAACCGGCTGATTAATTTCGTGGTTTAAGTTTCTTTTGCCGTTATCCGCCATTATTAAATAAGAGCCGCTTTTTGCGGCTGTGTTTTATATAGTTTATTTACAAAATATTGCTATTGTGCGATCCTAAAGGCACGTTCTTTAATAAAAAAGGAGGGTGATATGAAAAAGGGGTTGATTTTTTTTGGAGGAGCTGCGGCCGGATTTTTACTTGTAACCCTCGCGGTGGAATTATTTTTTACCGATAAATTACTTAAGCGGGGCGAAGACGATGTTGAGCGGCGAATTGCCGAATGGGGGGTGGGCTCATGAAATTTGATTGGGAGGGAGGATGGAATCAGGAGGTGTTTGATGAGCCGCTCTATTTTGAAGATTTTCATCCCGACCTCAGGTTTAATTCCTTGCCCCGGGCGCATGTCTCATCGGGCGACATAATCAATTTCGGACTTGCCACCGGCGACCGGAACGCTTTGCATACCAATGAATCATTTGCTAAAACTTCCATTCTCGGCGGGATTGTCGCGCACGGCGAGCTTGTTGCCAATTCACTTTTCGGGGCGCTACACTTTGTTGGTTTTTGGGAAAAGACATTGGGGGCGCTTTGCGAGAAATATGTGAAGTTCATCTTACCGGTACGGCCGGGGGACAGGGTCAAGCATTTTCTGCATGTCATTGAGACAAAGGAGATTAAGAATCACTCCGACTACGGCTTTGTAAAATTTGAGTTCTTTACGCAGAATCAAAGGTATGAGCGTGTTGCTGAGGGATGGTTTTCTGTCGTTATCCGGAAGAAAAATACAAAAAAATAGAAGGCTACCACGAGTAGCCTTTTGAATTTCTGGTAAAACGGCGCTAGTCCATAAATGGTAGTATAATATATCTAAATATGTGTGGAATTGTCGGCTACATTGGAAAACAAAAAGCATTGCCGGTTTTGATGGACGGCATAAAGAATCTTGAATACCGGGGTTATGACTCGGCTGGTTTGGCTATTCTTGAAGACGATGGAAGTGTTAAAAGTGAAAAAGCGATAGGCAAGGTCGTAGCGTTGGAAGAAAAAATTTCTGGGAAAAGTTTTAACGGCCGGAGGGGTATAGTTCATTCGCGCTGGGCAACACATGGAGGGGTAACAGAGGCCAACGCTCATCCGCATGGAGACTGTTCCGGAAAAATTTGGCTTGTGCATAACGGCATTATAGAAAACTATAAAGAGCTGAAGACCGGGCTTTTGGCGTGCGGTCATAAATTTAAATCGGAGACGGATACGGAGGTTGTCGTTCATTTAATTGAGGAAGAATTAAAAACTAATTCTTTTGAAGAAGCGGTGCGCGGGGCTTTGCAAAAAGTACGCGGCACTTACGGTATTGCCACGTTTTTTGCCGGAGAGCCGGACATGCTTATTGCCGCCCGAAATTTCAGTCCTCTTCTTGTGGGTCTTGGCAATGATGAATATTTTGTGGCATCTGACGCTTCGGCGGTTTTGAAACACACCAAGAATGTGATTTATTTGGACGACGGCGAGATGGCGGTGCTTTCTTCCGCTGGAGAGCATAAGGTTTATGACTTAGGTAGAAATCTGCATGAGAAGAAAACTTATGAAATTGATTGGCCGCTGGAATTTGCTCAAAAAGGAGGTTACCAGCATTTCATGCTTAAGGAAATTTTTGAAGAGCCGGAAGCCATTGAGAACTCAATCCGGGGGCGTCTTATTTCCGAAGAGGGCTTGGCCAAACTCGGCGGGCTTTCTGAGGTGTTGCCTCAGTTGAAATCCGCCAAACGCATTTTGATTTCAGCCTGTGGGACCGCTTATTTTGCTGGACGGGTAGGTGAGTACATGCTTGAGGAGTACGCCGGAATTCCGGTTGAAGTAGATTTTGCTTCCGAGTTCCGTTACCGGAAACCGGTGTTTCGCGAAGGCGATGTGTTTCTTGCTATTTCGCAATCCGGCGAAACAGCTGATACTCTGGCATCCCTTCGCGAGGCGAAAGGGAAAGGGGTGATGACTCTCGGCATTGTTAATACTGTTGGTTCAACCGTCGCTCGCGATACTGACGCGGGAGTATATCAGCACATCGGGCCGGAGATTGGTGTCGCTTCAACCAAGGCTTTTACTTCTCAGACGGCAATTTTGGCGATTTTTACTCTGCTTCTGGGCCGCCAGCGCGATATGTCGCTTGTAATGGGCGAGCGTATTTCGCAGGAGTTAAAGAAAATTCCGGACTTGATGCGAAAGATTTTGGAACAAAATAACGCCATCCACGCGCTTGCCAAGAAATATCAGAAGTACGAAAACTTTTTGTATCTCGGGAGAAAATATAATTTGCCGGTAGCGCACGAGGGAGCGCTGAAGCTTAAGGAAATATCGTATGTACACGCGGAGGGGTGTAGCGCGGGCGAGATGAAACACGGACCTATCGCCATGATAGACGAGAACTTTCCGTCAATTATTGTGGCACCGCAGGATTCCGTATATGAAAAAATAATTTCAAATATAGAGGAAATAAAAGCGCGAAAAGGGCCCGTGATTGCGATTGCCACCGAGGGCGACGAAAGGATTCGCGATATTGTTGATGATGTTATATATATACCGAAGACACTTGAAATGTTGACGCCGCTTCTTTCCGTAATGCCGCTCCAACTTTTCGCATATCATTTTGCGGTTTTGCGCGGGCGCGATGTGGATAAGCCGAGAAATCTCGCAAAGTCGGTTACTGTAGAATAAAATTAGCGAACGTTTTTTGGTGTTGTTATATTATAAGGAGGCAAGAGTAATGGCTAATGACTTTGATGAACCAAAGCGCTATCTTACTGATGATCATGATTTTAGGAGTGGGGACAGAAATGAGCTCGTGATATTTCAGGGCGGAAATGGTGAATTGGTATATTGGTGTTGTTCCGGAGGGAGAGCGTTGGATTGGCCGCACTGTAAGAATTTGTACAAGCGGAGGGGTCTCATCGGCTTGTCTCGGGCTTCCTTCGGCAATTGCCGCGGCATATAGAGCGCTGAAGTCGTCTGATTATAAGTCATAATTAAATAAAGGGTTGAAAAACTTCCGCATCGCGGAGGACTTTTATTTTTAGTGAGGAATAAAAAATAAAAACCCTCACAGGGAGGGTTTTTTTATTTTTTTGGTAAGGAACATTTGGATGAAGAATATCCAGCTTGTTGCAAGAAGAAAGATTACCGCGAGTGTTAAGGAGAGTGTTTTGGGAACGGCAAGCGGCGGAATGAGTTCGCGCGCGACGGAGAGCGGGACGATGGAGCACCACGTTATATATGCTCCACAAAGTAATGAAGTGCCGAGCGATGAGGCAACCTTTTTTATGTTAATGCGCTATCCTCCTCCTTTGCCGTAAGGCGCCAGCTGCGTTCGTCTTTGGTTACGAGTTTTGACCGCGAGATATGGAATTTGGGACGTGCGATCGCAAGGTGATACGGGAGAAGTTCATCTTTTCCGGTGACGGTGGAGCCCGCCGCGATCATTGCGCCTTCCGGCACAGTGATCGGGGCAACAAGGCATACGTTTGTTCCGATGAACGCGTCGTTGCCGATGGTTGTTTGATGCTTTGTTTCCCCGTCATAGTTTGCGGTAACGACCCCCGCGCCAATGTTCACATCTTCTCCGACAACGGCATCTCCGAGATATCCGTGATGCATCATTTTCGAACGAGCGCCGAACTGCGTGCGCTTAAGCTGTGCGGTATAGCCGAGCTCCGCGTTGTCTCCGACTTCGCTATTTTCCACTCGTGCGCCTGCGATGATCACATTGTCGCCTATAATTGAATCAATGATGACCGAACCGAATCTTATCTTGCAGTTTTTGCCTATGACGGTTTTTCCTTCAATCCATACGTTCGGTTCAATGACCGTTCCGCCTCCGATACGCGTTTCAGTTGAGATATATATGTTTAAAGGATCAATGAATTTCGGCACGATTTCGTTGGGAAGATTTCCCCAGTGGCGGAAAAAAAGGACAAGCGTATTCCACAGGTTTTTGCGTTGCCAGCGGTAGGCGTTTGGTACCTTCATTTCAACTCCTTTTGAAAGAACTTGTGCTCGAAGCCGTGATTGTTATGTAGCATATCCGGTGTCGCAACGGCAAATTTAGATTATAGAAATATAAAATATGGTGTGAAGCGGGCACTGTGGTGTTGTGACATCAGGCATAAACTATCGGGTTACAAAATGGGTATAATAATTTATCGGGTCATGAGGAAAAAACTGGCGAAAAATAAAAAAGTCGTTGTTATCGGCGGGGGAACAGGTGTTTTTACCGTGCTTTCCGGGCTTCGCAAGTATTCGCTTGATCTTACAGCGGTTATTTCAATGGCTGATGACGGCGGCTCAACGGGCGTTTTGCGGGAAGAGTTCGGCATTCTTCCGCCGGGCGACATAAGAAGAGTGCTTGTGGCTATGTCGCGAACGGACGACCGCCTGCTTTCCGATTTATTCAATTATCGTTTTGACCGTGGCGGACTGATGGGTCATACATTCGGAAACATAATGCTTACGGCGTTAGAACGCCTTACCGGAAGTTTTGAGAGCGCGATAAAAGAGGCCTGCCGGATTCTCGGCGTGGAGGGCGATGTTTTGCCGGTAACGCTTACCAACACGCGGCTTGCCGCCGAATTGGAAGACGGTACCATAATTCACGGCGAATCAAACATTAACATACCCAAACATAACGGCGGTCTCAAAATTAAACGTGTGTGGCTTGACCCTAAAGCTAAAATCAACGAGCGGGCGCGCGCGGCTTTAATCGCGGCGGACATGATTGTTATAGGGCCGGGCGATCTTTATACGAGCATAATTCCCAACCTCGTCGTTGGGGGCGTGGCTGACGCCATTCGGAAGTCCATGGCCCAAAAAGTGTACGTGGTTAATCTTATGACTAAGTGGGGGGAAACAAACGGATTTAAGGCACCAGATTTTATTGCCAGTATTGAAAAATATCTCGGCAAGGGTGTGCTTGATTACGCGCTTGTCAATTCCAAACAACCCTCTTCAGAACGGTTGAAGCATTACGAAAAAGAATCCGCCGAGTTTGTTGTCGCGGGCGGGTTTTTGAAAAAACCGGTTCCGGTTTTTGGAGATTTTTTGCGGAAAAAAGGTTTTGTGCGCCACGACCCAGACCGTCTTGCTAAAACTATTGTGTCGCTATTATAAAATGAGCCGGGCGGCTTATTTTTTTGTAGAATACTGCCGCGCTTTTCAAAACGCGCGGCGACTTGTTTTCGGGAGATAAAATTGTTATCACTTTGGTATGCCGGGTAGTGAAAATTCGAATAGCCGCGTAGCGGCAAAATGAATTCAAATTAATACTTGGTGCAGTTTATTTATTCTGTTTTTTTATGAGAGGTCTTAGTTGTTAAATAATTCAAACTTCTACATACCCGGTATGGCGTTAAAAATTATAAAACTTACTCAAGAAAATTATCAAAAAGCGCTTTCCTCCGCGGAGAAGGTTTTGAAGGGCGGCGGGATTGTTGTCGGGCCGAGCGATACGGTTTACGGCGTTTACGCCAGCGCTTTTGATAAAAAAGCGGTAAAAAAAATTTTTCAGTTTAAAAAACGCTCGCTTGAAAAAGCTTTACCCCTTTTTGTTAAAGATATCCAGCGCGCGCGGAAACTTGCTTATATTGATGACCGAAAAGCCGGGTTTTTGAATAAAGTGTGGCCAGGCCCGGTAACCGTAGTTTTTTACAAAAAAGATATTATTTCGGATTTAGTAAGCGGCGGAAAAGAAACGGCGGGATTTCGCGTTCCCGATTATGTTTTTCTTGCGGATTTGATGGGCCGCGTTGATTTTCCAATCGCTCAAACTTCGGCGAATATTTCCGGCAACGAACCGATTCGTTCTTTTGAGGAAGCTAAAGAACTCTGGAAAAACGAAAAATTAATTGATTTAATGCTTGACGGCGGAGAGCTGGCCAAGCAATCGTCAACCGTGATTGATTTTTCTCATAACGAGCCGATAATTTTACGTTCGGGAGTTATAACCAAAAAAGAACTTGACGAGGCGCTCGGCCGGTGATAATTTGCAGGTACTCTTTCACACAGAAAGGCGGAGGGTGGAATGAGGAAGATTGCGAATGCCGCAATTATCCGCGATAACCGAGTTCTCCTTGTTCAGGAAAAAGATAGGACGGTGTGGACCTTTCCCGGCGGCGGAATTGAGACGCATGAAAGCGACGAGATGTGTTTGCGCCGGGAGTTGCGCGAGGAGTTGGAGGGCATTGAGAGCGTCGCGTTTGCCTTCTTAACGTTCTTTTATGGGACAAGTGTTGCAAGCGTGGATTCCATTCTTATATTTCTGTATCGCGCCGAGGTCTTGGGGCGTCTTCTGCCCGGGCAGAACGCGCGGCACATCGCATGGGTTATGGCGGACACCAGCTATCCGGTCACGGAAGCCACGAAGTCGTTTCTACAGACGCTGAAAGATAGGGGTTACCTCGCGTAGCCCCTTTTTTATTCACAGAGCGGCGGTTGCAACGGCATATACGCGCGGGTATGATACAAAGATTATGCTATTATCGCGAGACGCAATTTTGCGGCATTTCAAGGAGGGGACAATCGTCATTGACCCATATGATGAAAGAAAATTAAAGACCACGAGCTATGATGTAACGCTTGGCGAATGGTTTTGGAAAGAAAAACATCCTGATGGCGGAGCTACATTGCATAACTTATACGACGAAGAATCCACCAAGCGCGTGTGGTCGGGGCCTTATCAGGCAGAGTTCTCCCAGGATGTCGCGGGGCGCACAAATGTTCCGTTAAAGAACATCAAGCCCGACGAAAGGGTTATACTTTTGCGGCCCGGAGAAACGGTTTTGGCGCATACTATTGAATTTATCGGCGGCCGCCATAAAATTGTCGGCAAGATGTACGCGCGTTCTTCCCTCGGCAGGAATTTTGTTGAGGTATGCAAAGACGCCGGCTGGGGAGATATCGGATATTTTAACCGCTGGACAATGGAGGTTACGAATAATTCTCAATATTTTACCATCCCGCTTGTCGTTGGCCGCAGAATTGGGCAGATGGTTTTCTATGAAGTTGAGCCTTTAAAAAACGCGTTGGATTATGTCGGTGAGGGAGGAAAATATCAGCTTTCGCAGGAAATTGAAGAAGTCAAAAAATCATGGAATCCAAACATGATGATTCCTCAGATGCATAAAGATTGGGAAGTGCGCTCGCAGTAACCCAAAAATTTTCAGCTCCGATTCAGACAAAATTTCCTCACGCCCAGCGCAATATAATTAAGAAAAATTTGAACTCAACCTCGCTTCGGCTTAGCCGAAACTCGGGATTCAAACAGCAAATTTTTCTTATATTGCTCGCGCGTTCGTTATTTTGTAGCTGAATCTCCGCAATGAAAATTTTTGCATCACTGCTCGCTTTAATGAATACGGACGGTGAATTTGTAGTTATATCTTCGCGATGAAAAAATTTACGCAATACGCGCTTTAGTATTTTCCTAAGGTAGTAATTTTAGAGCCTCTGTCTAAAACTAAAATCAAAAATGAACCCAATTATTTTTGTCATACTTACTGTTCTAAGTTTTGGGGCCTGGACCGCATTTCATAAACTTGCCTCGCCATATATTAATCAAATATTCTGGGCAATCTTCGTTTCTTTTACTGTAGTAATTATAGGAACTATTTGGTTGCTACCCCAATTAAAAAATATACACCTTGTTACAGACTCGAAAGGTGTTTTTTCCCTTGCATTGGCTGGTGTTTGTGCCTTTTTTATAGATTTATGTGCACTAAAGGCATATTCCGGGGCTTATCAATTATCATTGGCGGCCCAATTATTATAGGTGGTAGCATTGCAGTTGCGGCAATTATTGATTTTTTCTTGGGGGATTCGATTGGCGGTAAGTTAAGAGGTATACTATAAAGGATGGAACAAAAAAAAAATTACTATATTGCCATGGCTGGGATTATGGGGTCGGGTAAGACTACCGTGGCAAAATTACTTTCGCGTGAACTTGGATTCACGCTTTTTGAAGAGACCGTTGCCGAGAATTCCTTTTTGCCGCTTTTCTATAAAGATGCGCGGCGGTGGGCGTTTCACAACCAGCTTTTCTATCTTCATGATAATGTTCGGCAGCTCAAAACAATACAGGAGATGCTACAACGCATGAGTGTTGTCCAGGATTCGCTGATTCATGATCATTATTTTACATATACCAAGGCGCAACTTGAGCTTGGTCATATGCTTCCTGCAGAATTTGCTTTGTATGAACAATATGTAGCCGCAATTTGGCGCGATGTGCCAATTCCTGACTTAATAATTCAGCTGGATGCGTCAGTGTCCGTGCTTGCTGAACGAATTCAGAAGCGTTCGCGAGATTTTGAAAAAGAAATTGACACGCACTACCTTGAAACGCTTTCTCGCCTGCAGGGCGAATGGGTCCTTGCGCACCCTCACCTTCCCATTCTTTCCGTCGCGGTTGATCATATTAATTTAGCATCCGGTCGTGAAGACCAGCGGATGTTTATCGGGTTGGTGCGAGAGAGGCTTGGAATTAAAATGAAATAAAAATTAAAAGACCAGCTCGTGCGCTGGTTTTTTTAAAAATTTTTAGGATACGAATGGGATCAGGTCTTCCAGAGAACGAAGTGTTTGTATGCGCGGGTGCTCCAGGGGTTGCGATTGGAAACCTTCACCACGGTCATGAGGGTTGAAGAGGGGTGAGCTTGAACCGTGCGGCACATAGATACCGCTCCATTCCTTTCCAAGAGAGAGGGCGGGTAGAATGTCGTTGTCGCCATTGCCGATGGCGAACCACCATTCAAACCGAGAGCTATCGGAAGTGTATCCGCTTACGCGACAGAAATCATCCGCGGTTTTCTTCTGTTCTGTTGCCTGTACGCGTTCCTGCGGAAAAAATTCAAAAATGTTCATGTGTGTGGCACGGCGATGGAATAGTGCGGTGTCATAGCACGAAAGAAGACAAAGGCGATGGCCGCCCGCTTTCAGGTGTTGGAGAACAGCACGGGCTTCCGGCAACCATTCTAGTTTTGTGTAGTCAAAAGGCAGATCACCGATTGCGCGGACAAGCATTTCATGTTCCTGGCGATAATAGTTTTTTCCGAAGCGCCATTTTGCCCATGTGCATACTTCTCGGTAGAAGAGCGCCATCGCTTCCGCGACTCTGCCCCGCCGTACTCCCCATTCTTTGAAGAGTTCTAGGTCGATCTCAAAATAACGATCTTTGACGTAGTGCAGGTTAGGGACGTGTCCTGGAAGCAGTTCATAGAGCACGCGGAAGAATTCTGAACGGGCGTGAGAATATTGCCACTCATTCATCCAGAGCGTGTCATCAGCATCAAAGACGAATTACGTTCGGCATCTCGTCCTCCTCTTCGCAGGACCTTATTTTTTTAGTAGTATGTGAAAGTACTATTACTGGCTAGTTTATATTGCTTTTCTCGCGGGCACAATTTTTCTTATACACAGTATTTGCACACTATGCGCGACAAAGAAATTTTTTCACTCCTTCAGGAAGAAGCAAAGCGTCAGCAGGAGACGCTTGATTTGATACCGTCGGAAAATATTGCCTCCGCGGCGGTGCGCGAAGCGCTTGGCTCGGAATTTGTTAATAAGTATTCGGAAGGATATCCGGGAAAACGTTATTACGGCGGGAATAAAATCGTTGACGAGGTTGAATTGCTCGCCCAAGAACGCGCGCGCAAAGTTTTTCATCTCGGTAAAAATTGGCACGTAAACGTTCAGCCGTATTCGGGTTCTCCGGCAAATATGGCGGTCTATTACGCCCTTTTGGGTCCGTGTGAGTCTGCGCCAAGTCAGCGTAAGTCCGCGGATATTCTGGGCATGTCGCTTCCGTTCGGCGGGCATTTGACGCACGGATGGAAAGTTAATTTTTCGGGGAGATTTTATAAGTCGGCGCAGTACACGGTCGGTCGTGATGGGTTGATTGATTACAACGAAGTCGCGCGTCTCGCACGGAAAGAACGGCCAAAAATAATTGTAGCGGGCGCGACCGCGTATCCGCGGATTATTGATTTCAAAAAGTTTGCGGCCATCAGCCGCGAAGTCGGAGCGTATTTTATGGCGGATATCGCGCACATTGCCGGGCTTATTGCCGCCGGCGCTCATCCAACGCCTTTTCCTTTCGCGGATGTCGTGACAACGACCACGCATAAAACCCTTCGCGGCCCCAGAGGGGCTATGATATTCGCAAACAAAAATTCGCAGGTTGCAAAAAAGAATTTGGTTGATATTGCCTCAGCCATAGACCGAGCGGTATTTCCAGCCTTACAGGGCGGGCCTCATGACAACCAAACCGCAGCTATTGCCGTTGCGCTCGGCGAGGCCATGGAGCCGTCGTTCAAAAAATACGGCCATCAGATCGTGAAAAACGCGAAAGTGCTTGCGCGCGAATTGCAAAAACTCGGATTCCGGCTGGTATCTGGCGGTACGGATAATCATTTGATGCTCGTGGACCTTACCAACCTCGGCATTTCCGGCAGAGAGGCCCAAGACCGGCTGGAGGAGGCGGGCATTATCGTCAACCGGAATACTATCCCGTACGATACGCGCTCGCCCTTTGATCCTTCAGGCATTCGTGTCGGCACACCATCAGTTACTACGCGAGGGATGAAAGAAAAAGAAATTAAAATAATTGCCGGATTTATTTATGAAGCTTTGACGAATGGCGGTGGGCGTGCTATGAATTTTAAAGTTAAAGCTCTTTGCAGAAAATTTCCTGTATAAGGAGGGTTTGGCCATGACCATGAGGAAGCTAGAAATTTATAGCGGTATGATTATAATTTTATTGGGGATTGTATGGTTTGCTTTGATGACTTGGGCGATGACTCTGCCCGGAGGAGGCGTTTACGTTTTACGGCACGGGGGTTCTGTTCATTCCGGTGAGTTTCTTTGGCAGACATTTGCAGTGTTAGTGGGTGTTTGGGCTGTTTTTATGGGGATGTTGGTTCTTAAAGAAGGGCGGAATACCAAAAAAGATCTTTGATTAGGATGAGGAAGCCATCGCGCCTCCTCGGTAGTAGAATTTCGGTCCGCCTTAGGCGGATTTTTCTTTGTCGAAACTCACTACCGGGCCTCGCTTTTTTGTTTGGTTTTTATCTTAATTCAAAATGACCGGCCGGCCATTTTTAATTAAGATAAATTTTGGGTGGGTTTTATTGGTTGATTTTGTTGGTTGAGAAAGATTCCAAAATTTGTTACATTTAATCCATGATTTTACTTGATGGCAGAAAACTTGCCGAGAAAATTCTCTCCGGTTTAAGGGAGGAAATCGTAAAGCGCAAGAAATTATTGCGGCTTGCCGTTGTGGTCGTCGGTGAAAATCCGGTGACTTTGAAATTTATTGAACAAAAAACGAAGGTCGCGAAATCTATCGGCGTTGACGTACGCGTTTATCATTTTAAAGAAGGAGTTACGACAAACGCGCTTCGTAAAAATATCGCCGCGATTGTGCGAGAAAAGAAAAACTCCGGCGTTGTTATTCAGCTTCCTTTGCCGCCACACATTAATTCGCAATATATTTTGAATGCCGTTCCTTCGGAAAAAGACGCTGACGTATTGTCAGCCAAGGCCCTCGGCAATTTTTTTGTCGGTAAGGCGGCTGTTTTGCCGCCGGTTGTCGGCGCGGTCAAGGCCCTTTTTAAAGAATATAACATTGATTGCCGCGGAAAAAATATAGCGGTGGCGGGCGCGGGGCGTTTGGTCGGCAAGCCCGTTGTGGCATGGCTCATAAACGAGACTGGCACGGTAAGCATAGTAAATGAATTTACAAAAGATATTACTCAGTTTACGCGCGGGGCCGATATTATTATTTCAGGGGTTGGAAAGCCGAAACTTATAACTGGCGACATGGTAAAGGAGGGGGTTGTGGTAATTGACGCGGGAACTTCAGAGGCGGGCGGGAAGATCGCGGGTGACGTTGATTTTGATTCAGTATCCGGAAAAGCGGCTTATATTACTCCTGTTCCCGGGGGCATCGGGCCGGTAACAGTCGCGATGTTGCTTGATAATTTAGTTACGCTTTCTAAACAGAAAAGACAGACAGAATAAAAGTTAGGGAAAATTAATAGCCCCATGGTTGCTTGTCTTCCAGTTTTACTGAGTAATGTTTATAAAAAGGGGGTTGGCGCGGGGGACTGCCTTAGAATTAATTAGTTATTTTGAATAGTACTTTTCGTGCGAAAAGTACTATGGAGAGGTTATTTGTTATGGCTACTCAATCGTGTTTCGCAGACGGACCAAACAAAAAATGACGGCGAGTTCGTCATTTAAATTTAAAAGAGGCATTCGGATACTATTTTCCAAAAACGTATTTTTTGCCCGGTATAGATGTCGCGTATGAGGCGCATAATGATAACCGGCGTTCCGACGATTAAAAGCGGAATTCCAAAGATGAAAATTATGAGAATGAAATTTATGATGAATATGAATAGCATATCGATGGTTAATTCCCAGATCGTCATTTTGTCTCCCCAGATTAAATTTACAAGCAAATTTGATCTGGCGATCGATCAGTTTTGCGAATTGGTTTAGTCTTTGGTTAAATCATTAAAATTTTGCCGGTGCCGTCACAGCGCGCGCAAGGAATAAATTGAATATAGGGTGAATCGTGTGTTTCTGCGGGAAGTTTGGTTGCGCCGTTGCATGCGGGGCAGGTCATTATAAACAGAGTTGTTTCTTTTGGTCCGCGTTTTTGTTGGGTTATAAGTATTGCTATTATTATAATAATAACCAGCGCGATAAGACCAAAAAGGAAAAGCGGGTCGTTTAGCCGGCTTCCAAAATCCGAAACAATGGTAAGCATTTATTGGCCCCTTATTATGAAGGCTTGTAAATGAACTTTTGCCTTCAGCGTATACCAATAGTTCATTTTGGCAAGTAGCGTGTTATGGGGCTTAAACAGCGCCCCTTTTAGATTAATGCGATGCGGTGGCGTTGAGTCATGATATAGATACCTTGACAGAATTTTTGATTTACGCTATAATGTAAGTCAAAGTCAGAGGAGAGTGATGATCTTTTCCAAAACAAATCACCAACAGGAGGAAGTAGCGATGAAAAAGGCATGGACGGTCGTATTTGCTCTGCTTTTCGTTTTCGTGTTCGGGCAGGCGTCTGCGGATGAGCTGGGGTTCGACCCCCAGCTGCTCGTCGGAGAGTACCATGGGACCTTCAAGGTGGAGGAGGGTGGCCAAACCATCAGTGGGTCAGTCTATGTCACTATCAAGAGCGTGGAGGGTGACAAGGTGGCGTGGGTTTTGTACTTCTCCGCGTCGGTTAGCAATGCCAGCTTCAACCGTGATATCAACGGTATGGGAAAGCTGGAGGGGAATACGATTTCCTCCAATCGCGGAGGAGCCACAGTGGTGCTCAATGTGGTGGATAAGGACACGATTGATGGGTACGCTCGCGTGCGTAGCGCCACCAAGTTCACGGTTACGAGGAAGAAGTAGCTCAAACCCCTCTGATTCACCAAGGTCCGCCTCCTGACGGACCTTTTAAATTTCATAAAGATGAAATAGTGCTGAAAGCTTATGCGATAAATGGCACCACCCCGCGTTTTCAAAGCCACGGTTTTTATGGATTTACGAGGCAAATACGTTGTACCTGAATATCCGATGCTGTTCTCATTTTGGTTATAATAATTTATATTGAGGATGCGGTGCGGTAGTGATTTTACTTGGAGAGGTAACAATTTTTGGGTAAAAAATTTAATCAATAATTCAAATTAGCTGACGAAATCGCGACACGCAAAGTTTGTTTGTAAAATATGATATGGTATCTTAAAAAACGAGGAGTGTCCTTTTTAGAAAAGCAGGTGACCTGTGAAGAAAAAGAGATTGCCGCCGCACTTAAAAGATATTTTTCCATACTTAATACGCATGATTTAGATGGGCTTAGTGATATTCTGGCTGAAGATGCCGAGATGCATTCGTATGCCGCCGGCAATCGTATGGTTGGGAAAGACGAGTTTATAAAAATTGTGAAAAAAATATTTCAAGGTGTTCGGCCGATTTATATGGAAAATACAATGATAAGAATTGTCGGCGAATCGGCAATCGTCAATACGCTGTACTTACTACATTCTCATGGCCACGCATACGGTCCACAAAGAACACAGTTTGAATTTAAAAAAGAAAATGGTGGTTGGAAATTACATACACAGCTTTTTCTTGATCAGAATGTCTCCGGTAGCACCCCGTCAAAGCAAGATGTTACCTAAAAGTTAAAAGTAATATATCTAAAATTTATATTTTGTATGGAAAAACCACACCGCTACGATAATAAAGAAGATATTTTATCGCAGCTAGACGCTTTATTAAAAAATGATTATTTGGTGGTACAAATAGGGTTTGCTTTGGAGCGAATAGGTTTTTTTAAATTATTAGAGGAGCGGGGTAAAATCAATTTTAAAGAAATTGTTGAACTATTAAAAGTGCGAGAAGATTATTTAAGGGTGTGTACGGATTTTTTATGGGCGGCATCAAGTATTCTTGAAAGAGACAAGGATTTTTTTTCTTTGAAATATAAAACCGTTGGACGAGGATTGTGGTGGTTGGCGGCGTATAAGCCGGTTCTTGATAATTTGGCCGGGCTTCTTACCGGAGAAAAATTATACGGCCGTGACGTAAAGCGAATCGGTCATTATCTCCAAAAAGCGTCGGATTTATCAAATCAGGATGCCGCAGATAAGGCTTTGTATTTATTAAGAAACGAAGGCGGCATTTTGGTAGATATGGGATGCGGGTCTGCCCATACACTAATTACATATTGCCAGGAAAAAGCAGGGCGCTATGGGGTCGGCATTGATGTAGATCCGGAAACTGTGCAAGAGGCGCGGCGGCACGTGAAAGGCGCGGCGCTGGAAGGATCCATTAGTATAGTTGAAAGCGATGCGTTTGAAGTTGAGAGATGGAGGGACGCAGTTCTTAAAAAACAGAAGGTTTTATTTTTGTTAAACACCGTTCTGCATGAATTTTTTCGGAACGGCGACGAAGCTGTGGCGGGCTTTTTACAGGAACTGAAAAAAGAATTTCAAGATTCTAAATTGATTATTATTGAATTTGATGCCTGGGAGTTCAGCAAAATTAAAGAAGAGAAAGACAGAAATAAGGCCGCAGCTTTTTATGCGGCCAGATATCAATTAGTTCATCCTTTAACCGATCAGGGCATGCCACGGTCGCGTAAGGAGTGGGAAGATGTGATTAAAAAAGGGGGCTGGCAAGTAAAAGATATTATACCCGCAGAATATAATTTGGTCATTTATAATTGCGCATAATATACCAAGATTATAGCGGGCCCGCGATGGGTTTTTTGGCATAGTGATGACTTTTCTATAGCGACTCATCAACATATGGAACAGTTTTGCCGTGGTTTGTAAGATTTGGCAGATAGCTCACAATTTTTATATCGGTTATAATATTACAGTCATCTTTTAGTTGTCTTTTTAAAGATTCTAACTTGTTTGGCGGGACTTTTCCGTTGGCAATAATCCTTAATTCCAGGCGCCCGGATGTTATTCTGGCTAACTGGTATTGCACGATGAATCTGTCAAAATTATTTATTACGCCACTTATCTCAAGTAGCGTGATATGATTTTGACCGATATTAAGTGCGATTCCATCGCGGCCGTTGATAAAAAGCCTTTTTGACCGTACGCCGCAACGGCACCGTTTTTTCAGGATGACGCCGATATCACCTGTTTTATATCTGATGAAGGGCATAATCCGGTTATAAAAGTGAGTGAGCACTACATGGCCACTTTCTCCGTTAGCAACGGCACCCCCAGCATTATTAATTATTTCAACAATGAATGATTCCTCATTAATATGAAATCCTTTGTGCTCGGCGCATTCCATTCCAACCGGACCGAATTCCTCCAAACCGTACAGGTCATAGACACCCCCCTTGTTGCTCAGAATATTTTCAATAAAATATCGCTGGCCGTAAGATAAATTTTCTCCGTAAGATATTATGTAAGGAATTTTAATTGGTTGTACGCCAACACCAGCTTCTGCCATTGTACGCCCGACCTCGGCCAATATCGTCGGAACACTTTCTAAAATAAAAGGCTGGAATGTTCCCAGCTTACTAATGACAGATCGGGCATTTTTTCTGACGTCCGAAACCGGAATAAATAAATAATTTTTTTTCAGCGGCATCGGCCGGAATCCTATGTGGGCGACTTTTAGCGCATCCATATTTTTATTGAATCCTTCCCAAAACAGAAATCTGTATTTCGTAAAATCGTAATATCGTTTATCACCATAAACAGCGCTGACTAGGGTAATTGGGAACCGAAATGGTTCTCCAGTGGTGCCCGATGTCTGGCGCCATATGTATTTTCCTTGGTAATTCCAGTTTAGCAACAGGTTCCGGTCTTGCTGCTTTAGCGTTCTTTTGTCCATGATCGGGAGAATATCTATATCGTTGCGCGTTTTTATGCTGTCGGGATTTATTTTTGATTCTTTAAGTATGCGCGTGTAAAAAGGGACACCATCGTACGCAATTCCCAATAGTTTTTTTAGTTGATGCGATTGCCACGCGTACACAATCGGCGAGGGGAGCTGATGTATAATGCTCCAGGCAGAAAATTTTATTTTGTTGTTTAAATTTTTTAGAAGCTGAATCATGGAGGCCGTCGTTTAATTGTTGGTACTTGTCATGAGATTTAATATTTCCCGAATAAAATCTTCTTTTTGCGGAAGAGCGTACTTGCCGAAGCCATAAGGAATAGGAACATTTGCGGCCCCCAATTTTATAATTTTTATATCTGGACACGAACTCCGCGCGATATTTTCTATAATCGGGTAAAGTCCTCCTCCGGCCAGCGGTTCTTCGTCGGCAATAAGCAGCCTTTTTGTTTTACGGGAAGTTTCTTTTATTTTTTCTGTATCAAGGGGTTTAAGGCTGACTAAATCTAAGATTTCCACATCTACGCCTTGTGTTTTCAGTTCGTCAGCGGCACTCTCCGCCATATCCGTCATTTGCGCGTGGGTTATTATTGTTACATCTTTGCCGGTTCTTCTGTACTCTGCTTTTCCGGACGGGTATTTATAATCGGCATCGGTGGGTTGGCCTAATTTTTTATATAAACCCCAGTGTTCAAGAAAAATAATGACCTTACCCGTTGAAGTAAAGGCCGTGCGCAAAAGTCCTTGTGCCTGCTGCACTGTGCTCGGCGATATAATCACTACTCCAAGAAAATTAAAAAATTGGGAAATGAAAGGAATGGAAAGTTGTCCGCCCACCTTGCCGCCCCCCCAACGCACTCTTATGATTGTTGATGGCATGGTTGTGCGCGTGCACATCATGCTCCATATTCCCGATAAGAAAATATCAGAAGCGGCAATGGTAATAAGCGTGCCGTGGGCAAACTCTACTATTGGACGAAGTCCCGCTTGCGCGGCCCCCAGAGCAATGCCTACAAAAAGCTCTTCATTGATAGGCGTTTCTCGTATTCGTTCTTCACCAAATTCATCAATGAATCCTTTGGTAATGCCGTCTCTTCCCCCCCATTTTCCTATGTCCTCTCCCATTATGAAAAGGCGAGAGTCCTTTCTCATCTCATCATGGAGGACTTCTTTGATTGCCTCGGATATTGTGATGTTATTTGTTGACATCGGAGTTTTCCATTAATAGTTCATCTTTAGATAACTCTTTTTGCGCACGCGCCTGGTCAAGGGCCTCTTGTACTTCACGTTCTGCCTTTTTTTCCAATACAGAAAGAGAAGCTTCGTCGGCAATATTATGTGCAATAATTTTTTTTCGCGTTGAAAGAACGGGGTCTGTCTGCTCTTTGTTGGCGGTGTCCAGAAAATTATTATCCAACGTGTCCGACATAAAAAAAGCTTCGTGTGGTACACGCCTATAAGTTTTTATTTCTAAAAAAGCCGGAGCAGATTCGTGTCTTGTTTTTTCAAACATTTTTTTTGCTACAGGGAAAACTTTAAATAAGTCATCACCCTCGACGCAGTCGGAAAATAAGCCGATTGATCTCGCCTTTTCAAAATATGGCCTGGCGGTAAGACGAGACAGCGGTGTTGTTACGGAAAGCTGATTATTTTCGCATACCCAAATAATCGGCAATTTCCAAAGCACAGAAAGATTAAGCGCGCTGTATAATGTTCCTCGAGAGGCCGCACCGTCTCCGAAGAATATGGCAACGACACGGTCGTCATTAAAAAATCTTGCCGCCACACCCATGCCGACTGCGATTGAAAAACCGTTTCCCAGCATGCCCCCCTGGGGGAAAACGCCATATTGCGGTAACATAAAATTTATAGGTGAGACGCCTTTACCCATGCAAACGCCAGTTTTTTTACCCAAAATTTCTGCGGCGATAGCTCTTAACGGAACACCCTTACTTAGTGCCACAGCAAAACCTCTATAGTAAGGAAGCAGAAAGTCTTTATTCTCTAAAAGTCCGCCAACGGCGGCCTGTCCGGCTTCTTGCCCTCTTCCTTCGAAAAAACTTCTTTTTAGGAGCATATTTTTATCAGCCAGCTCCTTGACTTTTATTTCCAAAATTCTTGCCGTGACCATATGTTCCCACATTTTTAACACTGCTGCCCCTAATTCCGTATTTTTTTTTAAAAAACTATCGTTAAAAAGCGCAGTCTCGTCGTTGTTGCCATGGTTGCCCCCCCTTTTTTCTTCTGGTAGTGTCATAATATCGGGTTGGTTTATGCGCAAACCCCTAAATAATTTATAGAAACAACTATATAATTATGTTTTTAGCAGATTCTTTAAAATATATTTCGGCCGATTTTTATGAAAAGACTGTTGGTACGCCGCTGGAAAAAAAATCAATAATGAGGGTTGCGCAAATTGTGCGGGCCAGGGCGCTTGAAGGAAGCAAAAAAAACGTTCTTGACATAGGTTGTGGAAGCGGTGTGCTCGCCGTAGAATTGGCCGACATTAAAACAATAGAATATATCGGTATAGATATCAATGAAGGGTTTATAAAGAGGGCTCGGGAGCGATTAAATTCTCATCATAATTTTACCTTTTTCGTAGAGGATATAGCGCGATATTGCCCGAATCTTAAATTTGATATAATTATTCTTTGCGGCACCTATCATCATATTCCGGACGAGCATAAAGCCGTTGTGCTACGGCGGGTTGCAAGCGTTCTTGCGGAAAGAGGCATCGTGGTTTTATATGAAAAATTGCTTGCTCCGTATTCCACAAAAAAAGAGTTTATTTCCGCAAATAGGATTTTTTATAGAAAAAGATTTGCTGCTCAATTTCTCGCCGGAGAAATAGGACCCCGGCATCTATTGGCCCTTCTAAAAATAGGTTTAGGGGATATATCTGCGTTTCAGGAATATAAGATTGATTATCAGCGCCTCATCTCATATTTTTTTTCGCACGGGCTTGTACCTGTTGAAGAACACAAGATCTGGCCAGCAAGAAATTTATTCAAAAAAAATAATATCGGCGATTTTATTTTTGTATTTGCACATGGAAATTAAATTTCATAATAAAATAATACTAGTTACCGGATCAACGCGTGGTATCGGGAAAGAAATTGCCCGAGCATTTGGAGAGGCCGGGGGCAACATCATTATTAATTCCAGGCGGGAAGAGGCGGTTGAGGATACGGTAGATGAATTTAGAAAGTCCGGTTATCAGGCTGTCGGTTACGCCGCGGATGTCGGCAGTTGGGATTCGGTTAAAAAACTCATGGAATTTATAGGAGCGACACACAAACGTCTGGATGTGATCGTTAATAATGCGGGAATCAGTTTTCCTTTGGCGGGCGTTAGTGAAATGGCGGTGGAAGATTGGGATAATATCTTGAAGACAAATCTTAGCGGTCCGTTCTTTGTCGCTAAAGCGGGGCTTCCACTCATGCAGTATGCCGGTGGAGGAAGTATAATTAATATAGGTTCCATGGCTTATCTCCTACAGATAGGATCGCCTAATCCAGCATATAGCGCCGCTAAGGGCGGATTAGTTTCTCTTACCAAAGCTTTGGTTAAGGATTGCTCGCCTCATAAAATTCGCGTAAATGCGATCAGTCCCTGGTATGTAAAAAATGATAAATTTGATGATATTTTTAAAAAAGCAGGAATTGACCAGAATTATGCGGCCGAACGGAATCCATTAGGCAGGACCGCTTTACCGGCAGATATTTCCAGTTTGGCGTTATTTCTGGCTTCAGACCACGCGTCGTTTATTAGCGGTCAAGTAATTCATGTTAGCGGAGCGGCAGAGGTTTTGATTAGAAAATAATTTTTATAAAATCTTTTGGAGTTATTATAGTTTGATTAATAATGCCATGGAAGACGTAAAAATTTTGCTTGCATTATTGCGGGTGATAATAGGACGGGATTATTTTTTCCCCACAAGCAAAACAATAAAAAATTTTGAAACCGCTTTTGCAACGCTAGTCAGTTCTGCACACGCATTCGGTGTTTCTAACGGAACTGATGCGCTAATAATGGCTCTGAAGGCCTGCGGTATACAGGCGGGTGATGAAGTAATTGTCCCGGCTTCAGGTTTCATTGCAACCGCCTCGTGTGCCGCATGGATCGGCGCGAGGCCGGTATTTGTAGATATTGATTTCCGCACTTTTAATATTAATCCCTCTCTTATAGAAAATTATATTACTATTAAAACAAAAGCAATTATTGTTACGCACCTCAATGGCAGAATGGCGGACATGGATAAAATTTCTGCTATTGCAAAAAAACATAACCTATTCCTTATAGAAGATGCGGCTCAGGCTGTAGGTTCAAAATACAGAGGGGAATCAGCGGGGCATTACGGGGACATGGCTTGTTTTAGCTTCAATCCGTCCAAGGCGTTAGCGGCTTATGGAGACGGAGGGGCGGTGGTTACAAATAATATTTCTCTTGCGGAAAAAATATCGTTAATGAGAACATACGGCGCCCGTTTTAAGGAAATTTCCGCCCACCATAAAATTATAGGCGTAGCGAGCCGTTTGGGGGCGTTGCAGGCCGCTATATTATTGATTAAACTTGAAAATATTTCCTCTGTTATTGAGGCATGGAGACATAATTATTTTCTTTATTTTGAGGCGCTTCGCGGTGTTGGTGATTTGATTCTTCCGGAAGTGAGCGATGATTTTTTTATCAACGGTTATCGTTTTGTGGTGCTTACAAAAAAGAGAAACGATTTACAGCAGTTTTTAAGAAAGAACGGCGTAAATAGTCATATCCAGTACGGAGTTTCAATCCCGTATTTTGAAGCTTTTTCTTATCTTCAACATAAAAGGGGGGAGTTTCCAGAAAGCGAACGGGTGGCATTCGAAAGCATTGTTCTTCCAACTGCTCCTATTTTTCGAGAAAATGATATTTATCGCGCAGTGGCGCTTATAAAAAAGTTTTTTGCGAATTTGTAAAGAATTATTGAGAAGGCGAAATCGGGATCGGTTATACATTTTTTAATTTGACGGTAAAAATAAAAGATGATATCAATACATATCAAGCCAAGGTTCTTTAAAACCAAAGGAGCGGCAAAAATGGGAAGTACTCATGGGTTTAATGGGAGTCGGGAAGATGTTCTAAGAATATGGGAAAAAAATTCGGAAGGGTGGTTTTCTGTCGGTTCTCCTTGGAGGCCGTCCGCCGGCGATGTAAGAGTATATCAAAAATTGTGCGGTTCAAGGATTAACGGCAGAGTGCTGATTCTTGGTTCTACTTCGGAATTGCGCGAGCTTGTAGCATCGCAACATAATAGTCCGGTTTTGGTAGACATTAGTTTCGCAATGCTTCAAAAAATGAGTCAGTCATTAACGCATGGCGACCAGGCAAATGAAATATGGATCAAATCTGATTGGTGTGAGGCGCCCCTACGGTCAAATTACTTTGATCTTATTATCGGCGATATGGTATGGTGGGTTGTTTCGGTAGATTCACAGTTTAGACTGCGTGACAAAATAGCGGACCTTCTTGCCCCGGACGGCATATTTGTTTCACGTTTTCGTCTGATAGGGGCGGGCAACGGACAGCACAATCCGCGCGGAGTGGTAAAGGAGTATTTGGCGAAGTACGAAGCAAACCCTGAAAATGAAATTTTGTTGCGGAATGCCATGATGTCGCGGCTTTATGACAGTACTGCCGATGTCGGAACGAAACGTCTTAATCGCGAGAGAGCAAAAGTGATTTTGTCGGAGGTTTCGGATGGTCTGGATAATTCCAGGCACCGCGCTTTTCTTTCTGCGGCCTCAGAAAGACTTTTGAGCGCTGATTGGACAGCCCAGACGAGAGAAGAGATTTTTTCCATTTTAGCGGATAAGTTTGAGCTTTTTTCAGAGATGCACGCAACTGATTATGAGTCAGAATATTATCCAATAGTTTCATTTAAGAAAAAATGAGCTTAAAGTGGTTTGCTAAAAAAATTATAATTTCAGCTCCTTTTTCTGTGGAGTATTCTTCGGAATATGTTCCATCTATTATCAAATCAACCGCCAAAAGGGTTGATTTTTTATTGCAAAATTGGGCCTTGACCCAATCTGATTCTTTTTCCGGGGAAGAATGGCGTAAAATTCAGCTTATTAAACTGAAGAAATTGTTGATTCATGCCAGAGAGGGTGTGCCTTCTTGGGATGATCTTTTTAAAAAGATCGGTTTTATTCCAGAAAAATTTGAACGATTTGAAGACTTGCGACACATTCCGGTGATTACCCGCGCCGATATAAAAAAAATCCCGATTGAAGCTCTTACTGCCAAAAACATTCCTCGCTGGCGTTTTAAAGAAGCAGTGACATCGGGTTCTACAGGAGAGCCGCTGAAATTTTTTCAAGACCTCCGCGATAACTTACGGCGAGAGGTAAACACCTTTCATGAATTAAGATACGCTGGTGTTTCTTATCGCGATAATATAGTGGTATTGGATTTGGATAAGCATAATGATTTGAACAATTTCGGCAAGCGATTCAGCAGTATTGAGTGGGGCGACAGCAAATTCAGGCAATCCGTCATTTACCCTTATCTGAAATTAAAGCCGGCGGTGCTTATCGCCAACGGAAGCAATTTGAGAAGATTTTTATTTTTAATCCGGCAGGAAGCTCCAGACACAATTTTTAAAACTTTAATGTACCGGGGCGAGCACATAAGCAAGTCGGAGCGTAATAATATTTCCCGATTTTTTAAATGTCCAATTTTTACCTGTTACGGCAGTCGGGAAACTTCACTTTTAGGAATTGAATGCGAATATCACAAATTACATTTAGCGCCGTGGATGAGTTATTTTGAAGTTGTATCGGACAGCGAACAAACCGTCCCCGAAGGCGATGAAGGCAATGTGGTTGTAACTTTTTTTGAAAATTTTGTTATGCCGTTTATGAGGTATAAAATTGGCGATAGGGCGATAATAAATACCGAATCGTGTTCTTGCGGCCGAAAATCAAAAACAATTAATTTTTTTGGGCGGGAGTCGGAATTTATTAAATTTCCGGATTCCAATAAAAGCTTATCAATTCTTAGTTTGACGCGTCGCGTCGATGAAAATTATTGTAATAGTATTGGGCAGTATCAGTTTGAATTGATAGGCGAAAGGCTGATAGTATTTCGTTACGTTCCAGTTTCAGCAGTAAATGAAACGGAAAAGAATAATTTAAGCGGTTTGCTGGAAAAGGCTTTGGGGCATCAGTTTCGCATTGTGCTGGAAGAAGTGGCGGCAATAAATCCATTAGCCGACGGCAAAACCCCAATTTTAATAAGAAATAAGCCGCGCAATTTGTAACGCCATGAATGAATTATTTCTAAAACTAAAAATTATCAACGCCTTGGCCAGAATTGTCTTGAAGGGGGAAAATACCGGAGATTTTATGTTAGGCAAGCCGGTCCAGATTTTTGAACGATCTTTATTTGATTAAGTTTTAATCCCACGAGAACGAGTGTCTCATCCTTCTGACTAATTATTTATTAACAAAAGAAAATATATGTCAATAGCAGGACCTCAATACTCCATAGTTATTCCAACTTATAATCGCGCCAAAACTCTCGCTTTAACCCTAAATTCTGTTTGCCAACAAACCCTTTCGCCTGAAAAATATGAGATCTTGGTGGTTGATGACGGATCATCGGATAACACTAAAGAAGTTGTTTTACATATCCAAAAAAATATTCTCACTGCGGTATCCTTTATTTCCATGAACAAACCGGCGGTCCCGCTAAGGCCAGGAACTTGGGCATCAAAGAATCCAAAGGCGAAATTATATTTTTTACCGATGACGACTGCATAGTGCCGCCGGACTGGATGGCAACGCTTTTAGACGGATATAAGAGACATACGGAGGTTGTCGGGGTGGGGGGATGGCATATACCGCCGGATGGAGAACTTGAAAAAAGCGCTACCTCGCGATATACCCATTATGAAAGTTTTTATCACGACCGTTTTAACCAATCTCTTATATTTTATGAGGTTTTGACTAATAATCCTGTTATGTTTTTTGGAACTTTCGCTTATAACACGGCGAATATATGCTATAAAAAGGAAATATTGCGAAAGGTCGGCGGTTTCAAAGAAGATTTTTACTGGCCCGGAAGCGAAGATAACGACCTTGCCTTTAGAGTCGCGCAAGCCGGGTACTGTCTGCTTTATCTGCCATTTAATGTAATCCATTCAAAAGCCATGAATTTGTTAGAATTTATGAAACTCCATTTCCGCCGAGGGGCCAATGGTTACTTTTTGCGTACTATGCATGTTGATATTCTCAAAAAACAAAACCCCGGATTTATTAAAGATTATGGTTCGATAAAATATTTTATCCATCATCTCAATGGTCCGGAAAAGTTTTTGGCATTTTTGGAATGGCTTAGTTTAAACGCTGGCATTATGTATATGAAAAATAAATTAACCGAACGCGACAAGCCAGTACTTTCCAAACCAGAGGAAAAAATTAGTAACGATTGAAACAAAAGAAAAGCGGACCATGTCCGGAATGGACTTTGAAAATAAAGGCGGTTGGCTTCTGCTTGTAAAAATAATTTTGGAATCGTTTATGGTCCGTTTTAAAAAAAATAAAAAATCTGGGTTTTGGCGAATATCCGGATGCAGTAAATATAGAAAATGCCAATCTAAGCCCTGAAGAAGGCACTTTTTTATGTGAATGCCAAGCGAAAAATCCGCGAAATGCTTTACCATTTTCGGTTCGTATAAAAGTTTTAATCCTAATTTACGCGCTCTTATTTTAAATTCCATAAAGCCGACATGCTTAAAATACGGATTGAATCCGCCCAACTTTTCAAAAATTTCTCTACGGTAGCAAACATTGGCGGTTAAGCCGCATTGATTATTTAGAATATCAAAGTTTTTTGTGCGAACATGCGTGCGGTAAAAATGCTTCCACATTGTAAACCGGTGATAAATATCAAGGGGGGGTTTTATCGGCCAAGGTTCTTTAAATCCGCCGACTCCGGCGATTTCCGGGTTGGCTTCCAGTTCTCGCTTGAATTCAAAAAGCCAGTCTGGCGGGACAATACAGTCGTCGTCGGTAAAGGCGAGCAAATTTCCCTGCGAATTTAAAACGGCGACATTTCGCGCTAAATCGGCGCCGTAATTTTTTTTTAATTTGATATAAACCATACTCGTCTGTCTATTTTGATCCGCAAAATCCTCCACCGCTTTTTCGGTCTTATCTTTTGAACCGTTATCAATTATTACTATCTCAAATTCATCCAAAGAAATATTCTTCTGCCCTATTACGGCGTTAACGGTTTTTAAAAGCAGGTCGCGGCGATTATAAGTTGGAACGATTATACTAAATAGAACAACGTTTTTTTTATTAGAGCCGAATTTTGTGACATTCTCAATGTAAGAAGTATAATCATCGCGCAAAAAATTGTTATCCTCGGGAGGAGTTTCCCCGTAAAAAAATTCAATCAGTTCACGATAGGAGGTATTGTCCTGCTCTATACGACAAATAATGCGCAGAGTTTTTAAAAAATTAGACGACATGTTGATAATAACTTTCATAATCTTCTTTTAATCCTGAAAATAAAGGTTGAAATTTTAATCCCAGCGCTTTAATTTTGCTGTTGTCGCATATCATATTTTCATTGGCAAAAGGGAACTCTTCTTTGTCAAAATTTTTTCCGGC
Organism: bacterium; assembly: GCA_030648055.1. GTDB lineage: Bacteria > Patescibacteriota > Minisyncoccia > Sungbacterales > SURF-37 > JAUSHI01. Next base: position 70,566 of record JAUSHI010000009.1, read on the forward strand.
GGCAGGCGGATTGAACCGCAAAACTGGATCCTTACCGGAGATTTTTCCCATCATCTTCACCAAATCAATAAGTGTTATTGTTTCGTCTCCGGCGCAGTTAAATGCGCCGACAGCGCGTTTTTCCGCAATCGCCGCGATTGCTTCGGCTACTTCTTCGGCAAACACAAATTGAATTTTGGCTTGACCATCGCCTGGTAAAATAAGCGGCCGGTTATTTTGAATTCGTGTATAGATAAAGCGTTCGCGGTTCTGATAATTTTTTGGTCCTAAAATATAGACCGGACGAAACGAGGCATATTTTATTCCGCTTTCTTCAAGAACTTTTTCGCACCCAGCCTTGCCCCTGCCGTAGTTGCCCCAAATCGGCCAATCGCCTACGGGAGAAAGTTCGGTTAATGGAAACAAATGGGGTTTTTTATAAACCGCGGCGGTGCTAAAATGTAAAAAGAAGTCAAAACGCAATTCCCGTATAGCGTTTTCGGTTTGCGCTTCGCTGTAAGCGCACATATCTATCACTGTATCAAAGCGCTCTTTCAGATTGTATCCTCTGTTTCTGTCACCTGTTACAAAACGCGCTTTCGCCGGATATTCTAACTGTATCAATCCGCGATTAAATATAGTTAAATTATGTCCGCGGTTTAACAGAAGTTCTACGAGATAGGGCCCCACAAAACGCGAGCCGCCGATTATTAAAATATTTTGCTTGTCAGGAGAGGTCATCATATCATTGTGTATAACACATTTGCCAAGACGCTGAAAATAGTTGTATTATTATAGTGTATAACACATTTGCCAAGACGCTGAAAATAGTTGTATTATTGTAAATATAAAAAATAAATTTTTAACTATTGTGAAAAACCTTTTTAATTCTCTTAAGTTTATTTTTAGAGCGTTTCTTTTAGTTATTATCTTACTGTTTGGCTGGGCGTTTATTAATGTCGCCAATTTAATCAAGGGCAAAAAAACGCCGGACAAAGATTCTTTGTCCGCCAACCCGTTTGGGGCGGATGAAGCAAGGGCTGACACTCCGGGAGGAGGGGGTTTTTCTTCTTGCCCTTTTCTCGCTTGTTTTAATGGAAAAGAATACAAATTAGAAAATGATATTCTTTTTGGAAGACCAAAGAGCTACTGGCCTACATACGAAACAGCCAAAGCCATGTACGAAGATGGCCGTATAAGCCCCGATCTTTACAAAATCACCAGCCCAATAAGGCCCCATAATAATAAATTGCTTTTTCAAATTCAGGAAATAGAACCGGAAGAAAGTTTCTTTAAGCAACTTCGTTTAAAAAGAGTTTTACATCCCCAAAATACGGAAGTCATCGTGGACTCTGAATTTAAGAAGTATTACGTTCTCCCCCAAACCGAATTTCTAAAAAGCATTATTCTTCCATCGCTTGTAAAAAATGCTGATAAAAAAGATGTGGCGGTAAGTTTTAGTTTAGGCCGGGTCTTTGTAAGCGATACGGAAGGGGACGATGGAATTAAATTTCAAAAAAACGAAGAGTTTTATTTTTATTTTAAAGACCTAAATCCTAAAGAGACTTCCCATCTTTTACTGTCTTCATTTAATCGTGACTGGCAGTTAGGATATCAAGAAGAATGGGTTGCCAACCCCCAGTTTAATATTCGCGCACTTATTAGCCGTTTAGATTTTGCGCGTGTTGGGGTCGGAGTCGCGTTACTAATTGGTGCTTGGATATCGGGAAAATGGGGTTCTGTTGCGACCGCTGCGGTATTGAGCCCTTTTTTTATCGGAGCAGGGCAAGCGGGTTGCTCATTTATAATTGAATATAAAGATAGGGACGAAACCTATTCAAGAGTAGCGGTTACTGAAGCAAGGGCATGGAAATACAATACGGAAATTATTGAAATTCCTCGGGACAGTATTACGCCAAGTGGTGAGCTTGAGTTAAGAATAAAGTCGTCAAAAAGACATGTTCTTGGTTTCGCTGGGATATCTCAAAAAATAGAGTCGCTTAATAATAAAAATTATCAAGAAGAAATATTACCGTTAATTACAGCCGAGCATAGTAGATTACGAAAAGACGTTTCGGGCGACCTTAAGAGTAGAGAGGGATCGTATGTTCATACAATACCGGGCGATACGATTAATCTTGAGTTTAGTGTTCCGGAAAGTTTGGTTTCCGATGAAAACAAGGAAACATATCTTATTCAGTCATCCGGTTTTTACACATCCCTTAGGCCGGAAAATATGAAGCTCGCCGGCAATTGGAAAGAAAAAATCTCTCAAGAGGCAAAAGAACGTCTTGAAAAACTTGTTTCGCTAAGTTCTTATAAATAAATTTATTTTTAGTTTAGATATTGCTATGAAAGAATGGCTAATAAATAAAAAGTTTATTGTAATTTTAGTAGCTTTAGCGGTTTTGTTTTTGGCCGCTTTTTGGGGGGCGCGCTTTGCCGCTTCTTATTATTACGAAAAAGGCGCGGGGATGTTTTTACAAAATAATTTTGAAGCTGCTAAAAGTAACTTTACCACGTCTTTAATATTTAATTCTAAAAATCCCAAAACCCATTATTTTCTCGGGAAAATAGCTTTAGGCCCGCCAGTACCCAGACAACTTGTTTACCATCCTCGGGCCGATTATAAAGAAGCGGTTAAACATTACGACAAAGCGATGTTATTCGGTCTTGAGCAAAAAAACCAGAATTTATATAAAGTCGCTCTTGATGATTTAGGCAACGCGTATTGGAATTTAAATGAGCTGGACAAGGCGCGCGAAAAATATTCTGAAAAATTATCAAAATTTCCAGAATCATCTTTTTGGGCGAGGTATTTTATCGCGTGGGACGACTTTTACCGTCTTAACAAGCCAGAAGAGGCTTTAGAAATATTGCCGACCACTTTAAGTATTACAATGTCAGACAACGATAGATGGAATCTTTTTAGAATTCATGTGCTTTTATCTCGTCTCAATTTATATTTTGGCAATTACGCCAACGCCATAAAATACGCCAAATTGGTTATTGAAAATGTTGAGCCCGAAAACAAATATGAAGGAATTCAGGCCGCTCATGCGCTTTTAGCAGTTGATTATGGCCGCCAGAAAAATTTTTCTTTAGCCGAAGGCGAAGTAAAAAAGGCCAACGATTTAGCTGGAGTGATCGGCGCTTACAATTGTTCTCTCGCAGTGGCTTATATCAGCGGTGAAAATTATCTCAAAGCAATTTTAATAGCCGAAAAAACGGATAAGACCGCTCTGACTTATATAAATTCTCTCTGTATTCAGTCTTTGGCTATTTCTTATTTAGCGAAAGGCGACAAAATTAACGCCAAGAAGTATCTTGAAGAGTATTTGAATTTTACTGAAAAATTATCGGAAAAAAATATTTTTGTAATGCGCAATCGCCAACAATTTTCTGACGAGCTTTTGAAATTAAAATGACTTATTTAAAAACTAAAAAAGGGCCTCTCTGGTTTTCAATCGGAGCAGTGGTTATTTTTTCATTTTTTCTTTCACGGGACAGCTTAGCTCGTTTTGCTTGGCAAAAATACCACAGCGCAAATCTCGCGTTTTTTTTAGATCACGGCGATGCTGATTTAGCTCTTAAAATAGGCAATTACTATTTTAATGTTTATAAAGACGGTGTGTATGACCTTAATAAGGCGAAAAAATATTTTAATAAAGCGCTGGAAATTGACCCTAAAACGCCGGATGCCTGGCATCAGCTAGCAAGAATTGATTTTTTGAAAGGCGATTTTACTTTGGCTCTTGAAAAAATAAATAAACAAATAGAAATCCACGGCGACTCGTTCATGGCATCTTTTTATATTCGCGGACTTATTGAGGGGTACGCCGGCGACTTTGATCAAGCCGAAAAAGATTTTAAAAAGTTCATTGAATGGGACCGGCAGAATTGGGCGGCCCTAAACGATCTTGCTTGGATTTATTTTAAAAAAGGCGATTACAAAAATGCCGAAAATATGGCAGAAATCGGCCTTAAAATTGCCCCTCAAAATCCATGGCTTTTAACGGTTTTTGGCGTATCTATGCTCAACCAAAACCAAAAAGAAGAAGCTAAAAAAGCCTTTATTCAGGCTAAAATCAATGCCAATTTATTAACGGAAGCGGACTGGCACAAAGCCTATCCAGGCAATGATCCTAAATCGGCGGGAAAAGGCCTTGAATCAATGAAAAAGATAATTGAATCTGACTTAAGTCTTATCCAGTAAAATAAATTGTGTGAATAAATTAATTGTGGTTTACCCGCTATTTAATATATGATAGTTATATGAGCTTTAATTTTAAAATGACAAAAGAGGTTGTCCGTTTAGGAACGGTGCTGATTATTTTACTTTTAATTCTAAGCCTCGGCCAAATTAAAGGAAAAGTCGCTTACTTAGATACGGAATCCATTGAAACCGGCCAGTCTTTTGTTCAAACCGGCCCCGGAATCGGCGCTGTTATTCCGGCATCCTGTCCTTCTTACGCACATTGGGAGAGCGAATGTTGGCAACCTCCGGCTCCGGAGCCGGCACCACCTTCAGAGCCATCGCCTCCTCCACCCCCTCCTCCACCTCCCTCGCCCCCACCCCCTCCTTCAGCGCCGGTTATTGGACCTGGCTCAGGCGGCGGTAGCGGAGGTGGCGGAGGTGGCGTTGGCGGTGGCGGTGGAGCAGGAAGTTTTACCGTAACTCCTACTGGTTCAATTAACCCCGGTGAATCGGCAACACTTTCATGGACGACAAGCAATGCAACTTCATGCTCTATTGACCAAGGGATTGGCGGAGTGCCCATAAACGGGAGCACAATTGTAAGTCCAATGACAACAACGACATACACTCTGACCTGCTCCGGCCCCGGAGGAGCGGCGCAGGCCACGGCGACGGTTACTGTTTCCGGAATACCGCATTTTGAAGAAGTGGTGCCGGAGTAAATCCAAAGGCAAAACCATCCCTCCGCATTCATGCGGAGGGATGGTTTTGGATTCAAGAGTCTCATAACCATAAACATTTCAGCATAAATTCCCGTTAAATGTGCTATCGCTTGCTAAAACGGCATTTGTTAGCTACTGTCAAACGTAATGGGACGAGGTAAAGATATAAAACCCAGATTGGGCCCAGTGATGCAGAAAATATTGCTACTCTTGGCCGGAGGTTCTGCGCTCGGGCTTTCTCGGAGGCCCGATACTTATTTTCGAATTCTCAGAGGCATCACAAAGGAATGGCGGGCAATAGAACGGCGGCGCCTTCACGAGGCAATAAGAAATCTTTATAGTTCACAGTTGGTTGACTGCCGAGAGCATCCCGATGGCACGGCCTCTTTGGTGTTGACCAATAGTGGTAAGGAGCGAGTGCTACATTATGATCCCGAGGCGATAAAAATAAAGCGCCCTAAACGGTGGGATGGTTTGTGGCGGGTTGTTATGTTTGATATTCCCGAGCTCCAGAAACGAGCGCGCGACGCGCTTTCATTTAAATTAAGACAGATCGGTTTTTATCCAATGCAAAAGAGCGTGTTTGTACATCCGTACGATTGTAAAGATGAAATAGATTTTCTTATTGAATTCCATCAGGTTAGACCGCACGTGAGATTTTTATTGGTAAAAGAAACTGACATCGATTTGAAACTAAAACAGCATTTTCACATTAATATGTTATGAATTACCGTTTAATATGCTATAGCATATTAAACGGGCAAAAAGAAAAATGGGCGAGGAGGGAGTTGAACCCTCATGAGCTTGCGCTCGCAGGATTTTGAGTCCTGTGCGTCTGCCAGTTCCGCCACTCGCCCTTCGTTGGAGATATTTTACTCCACAATTTTAATAATTTCAATTGTTGCGGAGCTTAGTAAAATGGCTTACTGTGGAATTACATGGCTACCGTAATTTCTGTTCTCAATCAAAAAGGAGGAACCGGCAAGACAACAACTAGCGTTAATCTGTCTGCTTATTTGGTCGCCTTGGGAAAGAAAGTTCTCTTGGTTGATATTGATCCGCAGGCTAATGCCACATCCGGGCTTGGTGTGGACCGCAAGACCCTCAAGGAAAATCTTTATCACGCGCTTGTGCTGGATGTTTCTCCGGGCGGCGTTATAAGAAAAACACGGCTTTTAAATCTTGATATTTTACCGGGCTCGCCGGATCTTGCCGGAGCCTCGGTGGAGCTTGTTGGTATGAAAAGGCGCGAGTTTAGGCTGAGAGACCTTCTCAAAAAAGTTTCCGGAGGGTACGATTATATAATAATTGATCCTCCGCCCTCGCTCGGGCTTTTGACGCTGAATTCCATTACCGCCTCCGACAAAGTGATTATTCCCGTGCAGTGCGAGTATTACGCCATGGAGGGGTTGGCCGAGCTTTTAAGGACAATTCAGCTTGTAAAGAAAAACTTAAAATCAAAAATTGAAGTCGGCGGGGTGGTGCTTACCATGTTTGATAAAACTTCTCGTCTTCACAGGGCGGTTGCCAAAGAAATACGGAAAAAATTTCCCGGACATGTGTTTGAAACGGTAGTCCCGAGAAATATCAGCCTCGCGGAGGCCCCCAGTTTCGGCAAGGCGATTCTGCAATACGACCCTTATAGCCACGGAGCAAAGGCCTATAGACAATTGGCCCAGGAACTAATACAGATGAAGTAAGATAAAGAAATTTATGAATCCCGTTAGAAGCCGCGGTCGCGGTGCGGGAAATATATAGTACTAATAATATGAGAAAGGAGATTATAAATTATCAGTATAATAATCAGCAGGCACCGACCGCGACCCGCTTTTAAACGGAATGAACCCATTAGGTAAAGGACTTGAATCACTAATACCAGACAAAGACCCCTTGGAGTTAAGCGATAAGGAGCCGCTGGATATTTTAGATGCGCAAGCAAATATTCCAGAGCCAGTTTATCGTCTCGCTTCTTTGGGAGGCGCGACTGTGCCAAGAGCTGATTTTGGAACCAGTGCTCATAATGAAATTAAGGCCGAGGTCGCCAAAACGATGCTCGCACTCGCCCCTAGCCAAGAAAATTTTCACGAGGAAGTGCCTCGCTACGCGCGCTCTAGGGGAGAGAGTGTTTTTTGGATTGACATAGGTAAGATTGAGCCGAACCCTTATCAGCCCAGAAAGGAGTTTGATGAGGAGGCGTTAAAAAGTTTGTCGGATTCAATACGGACGCACGGAGTGCTTCAGCCTATCGTAGTTTATAAAGTTGAGGTGGAAACTCCCCGGGGCCTTGATGTCCGCTATCAGCTAATAGCGGGTGAGAGAAGGTGGAGAGCGTCAAAAATGGCTGGGCTTCGTGAGGTTCCGGCAATGGTTAAGCGGGGGCAGGCCGAAGAGCGTCAAAAATTAGAGTGGGCTATTATTGAAAATGTTCAGCGCGAGGATTTAAGTCCGGTTGAGCGCGCGCGTGCTTTCAAACAGCTTATTGGTGAGTTCAACCTTTCCCAACGAGATGTCGCCGGCCGAATCGGGAAAAGCCGCGAATATGTGGCCAATGCCATCCGGCTTTTGTCGCTTCCCGTACATATTCAGACGGCGATTGAAAGCGGGACTATAAGCGAAGGTCATGCCCGAGCTATTTTGACTATGCAGGGTTTGCCGGAAAGCCAGAATAAACTTTTTGAAGAAATTAAGGCCAACAGTTTGACGGTGCGCGACGCAGAGCTCGCCACCCGCGCGATGCTTGGCGCGCGGAGGCCCACTAAACGGAGGAACGCTTCTTTTCTTGACCCGGAAGTGCGCTCGGTTCAGTCGCGGCTTGAGGAGACGCTAGGCACAAAAGTGCTTTTGCAAAAGGACGGCGAACGCGGGAAAATCATCGTGGAGTTTTATTCCGATGAAGAACTGCGGAGTATAATTAGCAAGATGATGAGCGGAGAATAAGCGCGCGGGATTTTAAAACAGAAATTTATCAAAAAAACGGTCTTAGGCCGTTTTTTTTGATGCTGATTTTAACAGGCGGACTATGCCAATTTATAGTTTATTTCTTCAACTCCGTTTACTTTTTTGAGGCGAAAAATTAATTTTTCCAGAGAGGGCTTGGTCTTAACCGAAATCTGGATGACTATCAGTGGATACAGGCGGTTCTTCGTCTCGCTGGTAACGCTTTTCATGTTTATTTTTTGATCGGAAATAACTTGAGAGACGTCTTTTAAGAGTCCTATGCGGTCTTTTATGTTTAATCGGAGCTCCACGGAAGAGCCTGTTTTTTTGGCAAACGCAAAATGTTCCCGTCCTTTTCTAATTGATGTGGTTATTTTTTTACGCGCTCCAGAGGTTTTTACGAACTCAAGCCAGTCTTGGTTTGGCCTTTTATTTTTTTGAGTAAGAATTTCAACAACATCCCCCGATGAAAGGCGGTAGTCAAGCGATACCATTTTGGAGTTAACCTTGGCACCCGCGGCAGTGTCTCCAATTGTTGAGTGAACCTGGTAGGCAAAATCAACCGGCGTTGCTCCTTCTGGGAGGTCAAGAACCTCGCCCTTGGGCGTGAAGACAAAGATGCGGTTTTTGAAAAAATCAATTTTTAACGATTCAAGAAATTCTTCCGGATTTTGAAATTCTTTGTGCCATTCTCTTAATTGCTGGACCCAGGCCAGATTTTTATTACGGGCAATTCCGCTGAAAGATGGAGTATTTTTTGGCGATTCGGTTTTGGCTTCCGAATACGCCCAGTGGGCGGTAATTCCATTTTCTGCCTCTTGGTGCATTTCCAGCGTTCTGATTTGGAATTCCGTCATTTTGCCTTCGGGGCCGAATATCGTGGTGTGAAGCGAGCGGTAGCCGTTGGGTTTGGGAATGGCGATATAATCTTTGATACGCCCCGGGATTGGTTTCCAAAGTTTGTGGATGGCGCCCAGTGTTTTGTAGCAATCCTCAATATTTTTTACGACAACACGCACGGCGATTAAGTCGTGGATTTTATCTATATCCATGCCGTGGGCGAGAAGTTTTTTATAAAGGGAGTAATAGTGTTTTGCCCGCGCGTGGATATCAATCGGATAAAGGCCTTCTTTAGAAAATTCATTTTTTACGACTGGAATCAGGCGTTCAATATAATTTTTCCGGTCTTCAAATGTGTCTTTTGTGTGGTCTTTAAGCCAGCTATGTTCTTGGGGGTAAATATAAGGAAAAGCGAGGTCTTCAAGCTGACCTTTTGTCTCGCCGATTCCGAGCCGGTAGGCAAGGGGCGCGTAAATTTCAAGAGTTTCAAGCGCTATACGGCGCTTCTTTTCGGGCGCTACGTGTTCAAGCGTTTCCATGTTATGTTGGCGGTCGGCAAGTTTTATTAAAACCACCCTTATATCTTCAGCCACAGCCAGAAACATTTTTCTTAAGTTTTCCGCGTTTCGTTCAGTACCTTTGTAGCGGATTTGGTCAAGTTTTGTCACACCCTCAACAAGAAAAGCGATTTCGTCGCCGAAATTTTTTCTTATGTCGTCAATTGTGCGCTCGGTGTCTTCAACGGTGTCGTGCAGAAGTCCGGCCGCTATCGTCTCTTTGTCCAGTTTCATGTTGGTAAGTCTCTCCGCGACCGCAAGCGGGTGCACTATATAGGGCTCGCCTGATTTTCTTTTCTGGTCTTTGTGGGCCTCTGTTGCGAATTCATACGTGCGTTTTATCAACGCCAAATTAGCTTCGGCATGCCCCGTTTCGCGCATCTTTTTCAGAATATCGTTTAAAATTTTATCGTTCGTTCTCTTTACATCCATGTGGCATTATTGTATTCTTTGACGCGCGTTTTTTCAACCCCGTAGTAGAACGCGGCATAGCGCCTTTAATTTTTTGGCAGTAAAATGTTTTGTCAGAAAAATTGTATGTGCGGCATCGGTTTTTTATTTAATTATGCGCAAAAAATATTATGCCGCGTTTCACTACGGGGTCAATCCTTGACCGGTTTATGGCATTGCATTAGTATTGTTTAGGAATAAGTTCGTTAAAAAATTAAATAAAGAAAGAGGATGATAATGAATCCCTATCTTGCAAGGCTTGAACCCTATTTCTCGCTTCCCAAGAAGCATGTGAAGTTGAATCGCGAGCGTCTTAGCGCTTTCGTGTATGAGGTAGCACTTCAAGAACTGGAAGCGCCTTCGTGGAAAGAGCCAGTATACCCTGTTGATGATTTGGAATTCGTTCAGTTTCTTGGAATGGGCAGTAGCATCAATTTTTATTACACCGACCTTGCTACAGGAGAAAAATTCCAGACACTTTGGCCGGAGTGTGGGTTGTGCCGACAGGTGGTGTCTTTTTATGCAGAAATCGGGAAACGTAAATTCCGCTGTATCGCGCACGGAGTTGAGGCGACGATGTGGGGCGGGGCCTATGCTATGTGGGCCTGTCTCAAGCGCGCGGAAGGGGACGGTATTTCTATCACTGACGCCCGGTTTTTGAGAGACAAGCAGAAGTGGACCAAAGAGCTCGCGCGTTTTGTTTTCAGGGGCACAGAGCCGGTTCCGGTAATTCCCATGCTGATAGAACGGCACAAACTTTTGCGTGATAGCGCGGTTTTTCTTGAAGGTTACAGGAATAAGTGGATGAATGTTTTTAAATTGGCTAAATTCAGAGCTTTTAATGACGGATCTGGCGCGGTTGAATTGCTGGCAAACTTTTCTTCGTATCATGATGAATATCTCGGGTTTTCGGGAAGTTCCGGTCCAGCAATTCCATTCTATAAACGAGCCCATCTTTTTGTGCAGATGTATGAAGGACGGGCGCGCGCGTCAGAAGTTTTGCCGCGCATCAAAGACCCGGAGCTTTTGATTCTTCCTGCTGACTACGAACTCCCGAGAGCGCTTAGGGCCAAACAAATTACCGAATATTCGCCCGCGCTTTTGGAAAGAATTGTTAACAAGCGAGAGGTTAAAGAGGGAAGTAGGATGGAGATTGAGATCCGCCTCGCGACGGTTGAGGCCGGAGAAATTTTGGAGAAAGAAATTAATTTTTTACGGAAAGCTCACAATTTGCCGCTTTACACCAAAGTTGAAACCGATTATCTTCTTTGGACAAGCGGTCGGGCCCATTCTGAAACGCACCATATTACTCGTACGACCAAATACTAAGGAGGAGGGAGGATAAATGACTGACCGGTGTCCTTCTTGCGGAACGTGGCATCTTATTTTTGACTCCCGCGCGCGCGGTGCCAGATGCACGAATCCCGATTGTGATTTTCAGGAAACGCTTTCTTATGCCGATTATCTCCGGTGTTATGCCGACCGGAGCCGGATGGTTGTTTTACCCAAAGAACTCGGCGGAGGATTAAATCCGGAATGGCGCGGCTCTGTCCGCGGAACACGTCAATGAATCAAAAACGCCCAAACGGGCGTTTTTCATTTTTAATTTATTCCAAGCGAGCTTTTCCTGAAATTTTCCATTGCGTAGGTTTTACCCAAGCGAGTCATTTCAGAATTTTCCCCTCGCCCCTTTAATCATATGAGCGAGGTATTAGCAAAATTTTTTATTGCGCAGATTTAGGAACAAAATGACGAGCATATTAGCAACATAAGGAAAATCTGCTGTGTGAATCCCCCGGCTTGTAGCCGGGGATGAGTTCAGATTTTCCTTAATAATGTTGCGAAATATGAGAGGAGATTTTGTCTCAATCGGAGCTGAATAAATTTTTGTTGATGCCGAGCGTTGTTTTGTGAAGTGCGCGAAGTAGAATTTGTTCAAATCGGAGCGGGGAAAATTTTGAAATGGCGAGCGTCACTTTTTATGCGGATTGTGATTTGGGCAAGTTTTATTACTGCACCTTTCGGGAATGGTTTTTGTTCCCTGCATCATTAAGGACCCGCAAAGTGGGCAGACGTTTCCTGTGGGGCGCGCCTTCACGGCGAAGATGCATTTGGGGTAATTTGAACAGCTGAAAAACGGACCAAAGCGCCCTCTTCGTTCAACAATCTCACCCTCTTTGCACTGCGGGCACTTGACTCCGGTTTTGGCGCGCTCTTCTTCTTCAGCGCTCTTCTTTATGTATTTACATTTCGGATAATTTTTACAGGCTATAAATTTTCCGAATCTTCCTTCGCGTTCTATCAGCTTGCCTTCTTTGCACTCGGGGCATATTTCTCCGGTCTCTCTTGGTGCTTCAAGAACACTGCCGTCCATTTTTCTTGCCCCACTGCATTCTGGAAAACGGCTACAGCTTAAAAATTTTCCATTTCTTGAAAGTTTTATAATCATGGGGCTTCCGCACACCGGACAAGGAAATTCAGCAGGGCCTTCGCCGAGGTTTGTGAGCTTAGCGATTTTTTCTTTTGATTTTATTTCTTTGCTAAAAGGGCCGTAGAAATCGCGCAGTGTTTTAACATATTCTTTTTTGCCGTCCGCGATTTCATCTAAAGTATTTTCCATATCTGCGGTGAAAGAGTCGCTTATGTATGAAGCAAAATTTTCTTCCAAAAATGAACTTACCACTTCGCCGGTGTCTGTAGGTTTTAGGGCTCTTCCTACTTTCTCGGCGTATCCCCGGTCTTGAAGCGTTTTAAGAATTGCCGCGTAAGTTGAGGGGCGTCCGATTTCGCGTTTTTCAAGTTCTTTGACTAAACCGGCTTCAGTGTAGCGGGAGGGCGGCTCGGTTGCTTTAGCTTCGCTTGTTACATCTTTTAGAGATAAAGCCGTGCCTTCCGCAAGGTGCGGAAGTTCAATGTCTTCGCCCCTAGCCGCGGGATCGGCATTAAGCCAGCCCGGGAAAACAATCACGCTTCCGTTGATTGAAAAATCAGGAATCAGTTCTTTTGGCCCGGTGATATTTGCCGATATTTTTGTGCGAAGCGTTTTTGCGTCAGTCATTTGCGAGGCAAGGGCGCGCGCGCGGATGAGCGAGTACAATTTTTTTTGCTCCGGAGTTGAACCGGCGGTCTTCGCGTTCATTTTTGTCGGGCGCACCGCTTCGTGCGCTTCCTGGGCGGTTTTTGATTTGGTGGTATACACTCTCGGAGATAAATATTCTTGGCCGTAGGTTTTTTCTATTTCGGCGTGGATCGCGGCTTGGGCCTCGGTTGATAATGTCGGGCTGTCGGTGCGCATGTAGCTGATGTGCCCCTGCTCATAGAGCTTTTGCGCGATTGACATGGTGTATGACGGAGAGAATCCAAAGCGGGAGCTCGCTGTCTGCTGCATGGTTGAGGTAGTAAGCGGTGGCTTGGGAGAGCGCTTTACTTCGGCTTGCGTAACGGAGTTTATTTGCCAAGAATGTTTTTTGGCCTCCTCAATAATTCGTGATGATTCTTTTTCGGTTTTCGGCTCCTCATCGCAGGTAAGTGTCAGTATGTGTTTTTGAGGCGTTTCAAATTGCCCAGATATAATCCAGTAAGCTTCAGGAATAAAAGCGCGTATTTCGCGCTCGCGCTCCATAATAATGCGAAGTGCTGGAGATTGTACTCTTCCGGCCGAAAGGCCGTAGCGCACTTTTTTCCAAATAAGACCGCTTAAGTCGTATCCGAACAAGCGATCTAAAACTCGCCGCGCCTCTTGTGCGGTTCGCAGATGTTCGTCAATATCCCGGGGATGTTTTAACGCTTCGTTGACCGCGTGTTCGGTGATTTCATTGAAGACAACGCGTTTCGGGCTTTTTAAATTACAGGCCTCTTTGACGTGCCAGGCGATTGCTTCGCCTTCGCGGTCGGGGTCGGTTGCGAGAACCACCTCACTTGCTTTTTCCGAAAGCGAAGTTAGTTCCTGCACAATTTTTTCTTTACCTTTGACTATTTCATAATGGGGAATGAAGCCGGCTTTGATATCTATGGCTTTTTTGTTTGATTTCGGCAAATCACGAATATGCCCGACGCTCGCGCGGACCTCATATGTTCCATGAAGATATTTAGATATTGTTTTTGCCTTTGCCGGAGATTCGACAATCAATAATTTCATCCCGTACGAAATAGGACGCGGACGCAGAATATCCCGCATCCCAGATTATTACTAATTTTTTCTAACAAAATTCATATATATGATGTGCACGCGTCCGCGATTTCGTACGGGATTCATAGCCTCACTTCTTGCGGAACTTTCGAAAGATTTAAATTCTTGTCCACTTTCCGTTCATATTTTTAATAAGCCCCTTTAATTCTAACATTGAAAGCAAGGAAATGATATCGGGGGCTGGAATTTTGATGCGCATCTTTAATTCATCTAGCCCCAGTGGCTCAGAAAGAGTTTCTAAAATATGTTTTTCGCTTTCATTTGTCAGGGGGTTTTCTTTATTTTCTTGTATAGTTTTTCTTTGAAGATTTAATTCATCAATTATATCCATGGCCGAGAATATAGGCGTTGCCCCTTCTTTTAAAAGCATATTTGTACCTTGCGAATAGGGTGAAAAAATTGAGCCGGGAATCGCGAAAACTTCTTTATTCTGTTCAAGCGCGAAGCGCGCGGTTATAAGAGCGCCTGATTTTTCTGCCGCCTCAACGACAAGCGTGCCGACGGAAAGCCCCGATATGATTCTGTTTCTTTGAATGAAGTTTTGTCTGAACGCCGGCATGCCGAGGGGGTATTCGGAAATTATTGCTCCACACTTATCAATAATATCTTCAGAGAGGCGTATGTTTTTGGGTGGGAAGAATGATTTTCGGTCAAGGCCGGTACCGATAACCGCGATAGCCGGAAGGCCGTGTCTTAAACTTGATATGTGCGCCTGGGCGTCAATTCCCGTTGCGAGGCCGCTTATGATGGTTATATCGGTAAGCACGGAAAGGCCGGAGATAATTTTTTCCGTCGCTTCCCTGCCGTATGAAGTAGCTTTTCTGGAGCCGACTATGGCAAGCGATGGCGCGTTTAATTTTGCCCCCCCTTTAATATAGAGCCAGTATGGGGGAGACGGGATTTCTTTTAGTAATTCAGGAAAATCGGGGTCACTGTATTCTAAAAATATGATACCTTCTTTGGATAGGCGCTCCATTTCAGAATCCGGATCAAGGCGTGTTTTGCTTGTGGTTAATTGTTTCGCTGTTTTTTCAGTAACGCCTGCCGCCTTAAATTCTGTTTCACTTGCCCGCCACGCCTCTTCATATGAAGGGAAAAATTTTTTGAGGCGCGACATTGTCTCATATCCGACGCCGGGCGTCAGGAGAAACGAATTTATAAATTTTTTCTCGTTTAAGGGGTTCGCCATGTTTATTTAGATATAAGCGAGTTTTCAATTTAGCGCAAACCCGGTAGTGAAAAGTGGCATGGTATTTCTTGCGCGCGAGCAGCTCGTTAGATCAATCCGGCATTTATCTTGTTTTAGATAATAGCATTTTATTCGGGGGAATGCGGCATCTTGCCATTTTCTACTAACGGGGTTAGGGTAAGCGCAAAGTTCGTTGACATTTTAGGAGGGTCTGCACATGCATACGCTCTCGAGCGTTGCTCAATTCGTTGATTCTGATTTTGGTCCTGATCCTTATTTTGAGCGATACCTATCACGCGGCCAGGTTTCGTGTACTAACCGGCACATTGAATACATGTTTCGCATCATGTGGCCGCTTTTGTCTTCGTATCGAAAGATCATTGTTGCGCAAAAAGCGTTCACTAGCTATACCGCTCTTGCTCCCGTGGCACCAGGTGACCGTGACGGCACATATATAGCTCCAGGCCACGTTCTCTTTGTGGATTTTCCTGGCAAAGGGAAGACTCTTCTTGGAAGTATTCCTGCTGTCGTGCTTGGCGGAAGGTTTACGCGGTTTCAGGGTGCGTTTGACAATTTGGCACCGGACTATCTTGGCCATAGGTATCCCGACTTCGATGCCAACGGGAAAAAGATATATAAACTTGAAGAAGGTCCCGCGTTTGGCGACATTCAGCTCATTGATGAGATTAATCGGAATACGGAAAAGATGCAGGGGCATTTGCTTCCTGTTCTTGCCGAGGGGAAGATCATTCTTGCTGGTCAGATTTATCAGAGACAGCCCTTCGCGATCATGACGATGAATCAGATTGAGAGCGAAGGCGTAAATCCTATTATCGAGGCGCTAGCCGACCGAATCATGTTTAAACTTCGCGGTGAGTGGTTTACTGCGAAGGATTTTTCGGAAATTGGCGAGCGAAGCGCGCGTTTTGGAGAACTTAGGGGCGAGCTCAAACAGGTCTGCGACATATCCACCATTCATGAAATCCGCGAATTTGTATTGAAGCAGATTTACGTTGACCCCGATCTTCGTCAAAATCGAATGGGCCGTTTCGCAGAAATTTCCAATAACCCACAAAGGTTTGGTTATCTCGCGCAGTATTCAAAGCATCTTGATGGCGCGCCAATCTTAAAAAGCGGCTTATGGGGACGGGCGTTTACGCATTGGCTTGGGGCGGCACAAGCACTTGCCTTCTTTCGGTATCGTGATTATGTTCTTCCTGAAGACGCGAAAAAGGTGCTTCTGCCAATTATGCGTCATCGCGTCGTTTTTGCCCCAGGAGTAGTTCGTCGTCTTAAGAATGTCTTTGGGTATATTGATCAAGAAGAAACAATAGATCGAATTCTTTCTGATCTTATCAAGGAGGCCTTCTAATGGATGCCTCTTTTTTTTCAGCTCGTCCCTCTGTTTCGTTGCGGCTTAAGATCGGGCGCGTACTTACGCAATTTCGTGGCGGCATTCATAAAAGTAGGGTCATTGGGGGAGGTCATGAGTTCAGGGGCTTTCGGCCCTGGAGTTCAGACGACAGTCCGTCACGGATCAACTATCCCGCATCATATAAACTTTCGCCCGATCTTGACGAAGTTGTTGTTCGGACGTCATACGGAGAGAAACGAACTTCTGTTGTTGTTGTTTTTGATGCGCGCGCAACAATGCTGAGTCCGTCTCAAAAGATGGTGCACGCAGGAAGCCTTTTTTGGCTTTTTGCTCTTTCTGCTTTCCAGGCGCACGACCGATTCCGGGCGATGTTCATGTTAGATAGTGGGTTTGTGGATTCCGGGTGGGTATCAAAAGAAGATAATCTCGCAGAGTTTCTTGACCAGGATATTTTGGGACGGAGAGCGAGTGCATTATTTCTTCGTGCAGAGAATCCTCTTTCGCTGCTTGTTGATGAGCGTACTCGCGATGCGTTTCTTATCGTGCTTTCTGACTTCTGTACTTCATGGGATAAAGAGATCACGGCGTTTTCATTGCTCGGCGCGCAGGAAAATAATATTCATGGCGCATTTCTCGCTATGGACGAGTGGGCTGGTTCGGTATCGCTTGGTTACAGCATGAATATTCGAGACCTTCGTACGGGTGTGTTTCATCGGATGACCAGCGGTGATCTTGACGAGGCGGCACGAGCCGCATGTGAGTCGTATTTACGCTTTTCTCGAAAACTTGACCAACACTCCGCTTCGTTCATTAAAATTCCGCTCACGAATGACCCAATTGCTTCATTTTGCCGTGCCGCGCTTGGGTTTGAGCTTAAAATAGAATAAGCAATCTTTTATATTCCGTACCCGATGGGTACGGTTTTTTCTTTCTTGACAAGGGAGGGGCTTTACGTGGTATATATTGTTTAAATAAGATCTTTGACATTTCTAAAAAGGAGAAACACATGAGACGACTGGTGCCTCTTTTGCTTCTTGCTTTCTTTTCCGTTCATCTTCCCGTCTTCGCCGCGGATGACAAACCCAAAAACAATATTTCCTGGCGTCTTCGTGATTTGTATTACCATGATGCTAACGGCACGATAGTTCAGCTTGAGCTTGCTCGAAAGCTTTTGGTCCGATTTACCCGTGAAATATCCAATGAGGAAAAAACGGCTCTACTCGCGGAATTTTCTCCTATTGCCCAGAAGGAACAGCCTGGTAATCCGTCTCGCATCGTTTTTTCGTTCAATGAATCCACTTCGCTGTCTGATATTCTTGACGCGGCAAATAAAATTACTGCCTCTGGCAATGCCGAGGCGTCGCTGGTTTTCTTTGTTGATAATATCGAGGCGGTACTTGAAGGAGTTGTTATTGAACCCAAAATTGTTCTTACTCCAGATCGGCTTAAGGCCAGAATGCAAAAGTATGGCGGTTTCACGTTACGTCAGGCGGTCAGTGAAAACGGCTCTTGGATTTTTCTAATTGACGAGGTAAAGCCGCCGCTCAATCTTCTTGTGCTTACAAATCTTATCTCAAATGATATTTGGGTTCGGCGTGCATATCCGCGGTTTAAGTTCCTGCATGATCCAATCGTTGCTTCCATCAATGTGGAGCCGGTATCGGGGACAATAGGCGAGACGCGAACAATAATATTCACGGTCAAAATCTTTGATTCAGCAATAACACTTTCAACAGAGTATCCCGAGTTTGGTGCCGGACTTTTTCGGCCGATTCAAGGGTCGCCGTCAAGCCCTTTAAGTATACGCCATGTGCCTGGGCATCTTTTTGAGCTTGTTGGAGATCCGGTGAGGCATCCCGTAAAACAAGAGAAACGGAGCAGGGTGTATACGACATCATGGAAGTTCAAACACTACGCGGTCGGTGAATGGGTAATACACCCGCTGACTGTTCCTTATACCAAAAACGGGGTTGCTCAAGAGATCAAGTCATCAGGCTTTACGCTTGTGGTTAATTCACAGATCGGTAATCTCAATATTACTGATATGCCAAATCCGCGCTCACTTATTTATTTTTCCGAGAAATCCGAGGCTCCTCCCATTGCCGCACTTCCGCCGGTTCCATCATATTGGTTTGACGCATGGACGTCGCATGCCGATATTATTGCGCGATACGCCGGGTTTGCCGGGATGTTACTCGGCACATTGCCGGTGGCAGGAGCAGCAGTACTTGTTGTCTGTGTGGTAAAAAGAAACAGAAAGAAGGCGCGTGAGCGTCGTTATAGGGTCAAGCACATTGAGGAGCTTTTGCAAGAAGCCTACGCGAACCATTCATATGCTAAATATGATGAGGCGCTTTCCTTCATGTTTGCCGCACTTTTTCCCGATCTTCCCTTGCATCCTGCTTGGGAAGACGTCAAAAATAATGACGGCGCTTGCGAAGTTTTTGGCGGTGAAACAATGGCGCATCTTGAAATGGTTTTCGGTAAACTCAGTCGGCGATACGCGAGTAACTTTACGCCTAGTACGGAAGACATCATGAAGCTTCACGAAAGTATGTGTAGTATCTTTGACACAGTGAAGCGGGTTCTAAAAATGGAAAAGGAGGTCCGGTGATGTTTGTGTCCCTGGTTTCGGGGCATCCATGGTGGTTACTTTTGCTCATTCCTATCGTAATCGGAGTTTTTACGCGAATTCCCTCAACATACATTTCCAAGGCGCATTCTCATATTGCGCCTTTTTTTCTCATAGCGGGAACTCGATGGGGGAGGGCTTTACGATATATTGTCCATACTCTTCCTTCTTTTGTGAGCGTGCTTGTTTTGATATTAATCGTTGTGGCACTCGTTGATGTTACCAGGGGCTATGTCGTTGTAGTAGGACAAAAGATTTCCCAGCGCCTTATTGTCGCTCTTGACGTTTCAAGCTCGATGTATGGCTTTAGCACCAACCTTCCGACCGTAACTTGCCGGAAAAACTCTATGCTATTTCCGCGCATTCACGGATCTTGCCGCGCGCTTTATCGCGTGGTGGACGATATTGAGAAGGAAACAAAAGATGAACTACGCCCGCGGATATTAATTGGTCTTATGCAGTGGGCATACAGATCGGCTGTTGTTTCGTATCCAACATCCGATTACAAGCGCTATCGTGAGAAAATCGATATGCTTGAATTCAGGTCGCATAACCTTGGTGCTTCTACGGGCATGCATGGAGCTCTTTGGGACATGTTTCTTATGTCGTTAGACAGGAACATGAAAAAGAATTCCGGATTTATGCATTTTTCCGGTAAAGATATGCAGGTGATTTACGCGTCGCTTGCGCCAGGACCAAAGGAATCATCATTATATCTTCCTAAGGATATAATGCAAAAAGTTGCCAAGGTTAAAGAAGAGATGCGGGATACGGTTTTTATTATACCGACCGATGCGGTGGTTTCATATCTTGAGAGCCGTATGGACGGGCAACATCCTTCAATAAGGCGTCTTCTTCAACTTGCTGAAATTTTTGAGATTCCGGTTTACTTCATCTCAACAGATGAAGATTATCCGGAACTTAAGCGTCTTGCGCGCCGCACAGGCTTCGGGCCTGCCGGCGGACTGCAACGCGGGGACTTCAAGATTGTTCGGAAGGAAGGCGATGCCTATCTCATTGATGAGGTGATGAGCGGGGTTCTAAAATCTCGTTTCGGGCTTACGGTTCCCACATACGAAACACGCCGCGAATCGTATGCTGATCTCGCTCTTGAACTTGCATTGACATTTGCCCTCTTTGGGGTACTGTGGAAAAAGTTAGTGGTTCGCTCTTTGACAGATAGGGAATAGGAGAGGGGACAATGATGAAGAAATGGGTAACTCTTGGATTAGTTTTATTTTTTATCGCGCTTGCGCTAGTTGGGTTTTCCCGCTATGTGAGGGTGCGACTTGACGAAAGGCGCGCTGTTGCTGAAACGCGTGCGCGCCTTGAGACAGAGGCGAAGCTTGTTTCAACCGATCGGGTTGAAAATATCATGACAAAGCTTGAAAAACTCAGGCGTCTTGAAGACATGGAAGAGTTTGCTGTCAAGAATATCGCGAGCCTCCCTCAAGGAGAGCGCACGGTCGTAGGGCCCGCGTTTCGAGTGAAACTTTTCGGAGCATATTTTCGCAGAGGAGAACTTCTCCTTGGCCGTGCCGGTGATCTTCTTCGGAAGGATGAGAACCATCCAACCGGAAAGGAGTACATTGAGCGCGCCCGGAAGATTTATGAGAAAATGGATAAGCTTATTGACGAAGGTGTCTCTGCACACTCCAAAGATGCGGAGGAAAATGCACGGCTTAACTATTTGAAAGGTGTATATTATTTTCGCTCACTGGTTTTCATAACAGACGCGAAAGCCGAGGCGCCGCGCGTGGAAGAGCTTGTTGGCCTTTCCGCCAAACATCTCTCGGCGGTATTCCAGTACAAACCAAAGGATCGCGATACAGAAGTTGCGCTTGAGATTCTTCAAAAGAAAGCGCAACAAATGGGCGCCGGCGGTGATGGTTCCGGCAAAATGCAACTCGAACTTTTGCCTTCTCAAGGCAATAATCAGGGCCCGACCTTTTCAATCGAAGGGTCAGAGGGCGGAAGGCATTAAGTTCATGCAAAACACATTTCAGTTAAACGTCCCCTTACGGGGACTTTTCTTTTCCTGCAAGATCGGGTCAAAAGAAAGGAGGCACAAAAAATGACAATGCATTTTCCATTAGCGTTTGACCTTGTGTTCCGTCATCCGTCACGGTTTTGGTGGGCATCTGTTTTCGCTTTAGTTTTTCTTCTTGTTTTATTGGAAGGACGAAAGAGGGCTGCAGCGTTTCAGCACCCATGGATAGCGCTTCACTCCTCGACGTCAAATCTTCCTAATTTTTTCGCGCGTTTGTGCTGGTGGACTTGTTGGACTGTTGCAACAATCCTTTTGGTGGCCGCGTACGCGAATCCCGAGAGGGTTTTTTATGACTGGGAGCGGGTATTTGAGCGAATTCGCATTTCGTTCATTCTCGACATATCGCACTCAATGAAAAAAGCTGAAGATGTTTTACCAAATCGGCTTGAGGCGGAAAAAGGCGTTGTCCGGGATTTTGCCGCAAAGCTGGAACAAGACAAAGAACTGAAAGGCAAATATTCTTTGGCGCTTATTCCGTTCTCCGGAGCCGCATTGCCTTACTATCTTCCGTTTACAACCTCGCGGGATGAGTTTCTTGCGCATCTTGATGCGATGGATACGGATACGGTCAATCGCAAAGGAACAAGTTTGTGGGCGGCGATTCGGGCTTTCGACGAACTGTTGCTTGCAAAGCCGGCGTCGGATAAAGGTACGGTGGATCTGGGCATTCTCATTTCTGACGGCGGCAAGGAAGAAGGGAAAAAGGAGCGCGCACTTATTCCGCGCACCATCGATGAATTGCGCGATCCGTATCGGGCGCCGCGTCTTACGATGAGCGGAGAACGGGTTATAGTAAGAGCGAGAGAATCGCAGAGGAAGGTGGTATTAAATACAGTTGGAATTGGCAAGATTGAAATTAATGAAGGAAGGCGCGTACCATATCCCGCGCGTCTCATTAATCGCGATAAAGCCGGAAATTTCATGGGGTACGATCACGTGAAAGAAGATGATTCGAAAGGCCCCGTGCTTACCACTATGCTTGATGAGCAGATTCTTAGTGAGGTGGCTGTACGTGGCGGCGGGGTGTACCGGCATTTTTATGATCACGAAACCATACTGCAGGAGTTTAAGGCATTTGTGCTGGCAAATCGCGTCGAAGTTGATAAAATTCCTGTGCCGCGATATGAATCAGTGCGCGCGTGGTTCCTCGTCCCCGCATTTATAATGTATTATTTTCTCTTCGGTTATGGCGTATGGATGCTCCGCTTTTTTTCACGGATCTTAAGAGTGAATCGCCGAAGCTTCTAAGGATCACTTATAAAAATACTTAGCTACCCCATTGGGTAGCTTTTTTCATATGATTTGACCGTGCGGTGATAGATGTGGTATTACAAAGCAAGTTCCTTGAAATATAAAGGAGGGGAAAATGTATATAAGGGCGATTTTTGTTATCACGGCTCTTTTTTGTGGCTCATTTGGTATTTTTTCTTTCGCCGTAGCGAATGAAGAGCTTTGCAATTCTGTATGCAAGAAAATGCAGGAGATCAAGGAAAGAAGTAATAATGTGGTACTCATTTATGCGTTCGGTTCAAAAGGCGCTTCAAGCGGTACTGGTACAGTTATATCGACGGCTGAGGGCAATACATATATTCTTACGAATAACCATGTGGTTGAGGGGGCCTCATCCGGCCGTGTGTGGGTGGTTTTCGAAAGTGGAAAGAAAGAAGAGGTCGCGGTTATAGGACGGGATCCCGCGGCAGATCTTGCTCTCCTTCAGTCCCCAGAGCTTCCTCCGGGCGCGACACCGGTTATTTTCGGCAGAGAACTTAAAATAGGGCAGCAGGTATACGCGCTTGGATATCCTTTTGGCATGCGGAGTGTGACCTTTGGTTATATCAACGCGCTTGAGCCGACTCTTACCTGGCCTTTTATTTGGACGCAAACGCCCATAAATCCTGGAAATTCCGGCGGTCCGCTCTTTAATGAGAAACGGGAGATGGTGGGTGTAAATACCGCAGTTGTTCCAGTGAATATCGCGGTCGGGGGCGGTATCAGTTTGGTGATACCCATTGACCATGTGAAGCGGCTTTTACCACGCCTTACTCTGGAGCGTGTTGTGCGTCATGGCGTTGTCGGATTTGAGCTTGATGATTCAGCGCGAATACTACCAGTTTTTTTTGATAAATACGGTCTTCGCTATCCTCCAGAACGTGAAGGGATTATGGTGACGGTTGTTGTGCCAGGTTTGCCCGCCGCACAGGCGAACATTAAAGTTGGTGATATTGTCCTTAAATGGAAGGGTGTCTCTTTTAGAAAAGCGCTTGATTTGAAGGCAAAGATTTTCTTTGACCATCGTCCGGGTGAAGAGGTTACCATTACTCTCCAGCGGGACGGTCAAATATTTGAGCGCCGCGTTTTACTCTCTGAACACACGCGTCCCAAGGCAGAGGAAGGGACTCAATAGTATAAATAGCCAAATGATACGGCCCAAGGGGGCCGTATTTTATTTTTATTTTGGCAAACGCCCATATGATTATTATTTTAAATCCCACCAAATAGAATCTATGGATATTATTTGATGGCAGAGGAACGGGGGTGTTACGGATAGTTTATGGGTTGACCTACATAAGGTTGGCTTGCTACAGATGAGCTAATTCGTTTGTTCCTTTAAATTTAAAGGAGGCCGCATGATCGCTTTGGCGCGGAAAACATGGCATCGTTTTTTTGGTGACTTCAGGGCCAGATACATTCCGCTTCTTATGGTGTATTTTGCTTACGGAGCAGCCGGCTTCTCGGCTATTGCCGAGAGCTTTTGGGTCAAGGAACAGCTTTCTCTTTCAGCTCGAGACCTTGCCGTTATCGGTTTTTGGGTTGGCATTCCCTGGACCGTCAAGATGGTTTTTGGACAGTTTGCCGATAGCATTTCTATTTTCGGGTCGCGCCGAAAAATTTATATTTTTGCGGGCGCGGGCCTTATTGCGCTTGGTCAGGCGATTCTAATCGGGCTTGCGGCGGGATGGCCGCTAGTGAAACAGTTTGGAATGCCGGAGAATCTATTTTTTCTTGCCGCGGTTGTTTCCGTGGTCGGCTTCGTCTTGCAGGACGTCATTGCCGATACGATGAGTACCGAAGTTGTTGACCGGGTGAATCTCGATGGCACTCCTCGGCCACAAGAAGAAGTTGATTCCGATCTCGCTCAGGTTCAATGGCTCGGCCGGATCGCACTCATAGTGGCCGGTGTTTTGGTCTCCGGTATCGGCGGCTGGCTGGCCCAAGTGACGAGCTATACCACGATGTTCACACTTGCTCTCTTTGTTCCGGTGATTTCTATGACTGGAGCCGTGTTTATCCGCGTGAATCAAGCGCCACAGAGCCCGGTTAACTGGTGGGTTCTCGGTGGCGGGCTTCTCTTTGGTGTCTTTGTAGTCGGCATTAAGTTTTCCGGCCTTCCGCTTGCCGAAGAGATCGTCTTTGCCGCATCTCTGGGGACTCTCATTTTTTTGATCTCCAGGATTGGCATTTCTCGGGCCTTGGCTTTTGCGGCAATCACTTTATTTCTTTTCCGCGCGACTCCGGGCGCGGGGCCGGGTGTTGGTTGGTGGACGATTGATGTTTTGGGATTTGATAAGGCCTTTCAGGGGACGCTCCAGCAGATCGGGTCAATCCTTACTCTTGCCGGCCTCTTTTTGTTCCGAAAGTATATTATTGAGAAGCCCATTGGGTTTACTCTTGCTTGGCTTACGGTGGCGGGCGCGATAGTTTCGCTTCCGACCATTGGTCTTTTTTACAGCATTCACGAGATGATCGGCGTCTCGGCGCGCACCATAGCGCTCGTTGATACTACGATTGCCTCACCTCTTGGCCAGCTTTCCATGGTGCCGCTTCTTACCCTTACTGCGAGGACTTGCCCTAAGGGTAATGCGGGTACATGGTTTGCTTTGATGGCATCACTAATGAATTTAGCATTATCCGCAAGTCAGCTCGGGACAAAGTATTTAAACACCGCTTGGGTAGTGACGCGCGAAGTGCGTAATGCTTCGGGCTCGGTGGTTACCGCGGCTGATTATTCAAATGTCGGCGTGCTCCTCATCACCACGTGGGTGATCGGGCTTGTCGTGCCGCTTTTCACTATTTGGTTCTTTCTCCGGAGAAGTAGTTCTTCCGGCTAACAGACGGGAAATCCCGTCTGTTTTTTCATTGTTTGCCTTCGACGTGTCGTCGGAGTTGCAAACAATAGAACCCAGCCCTCTAAGCCATTGAATTACTTTGCTTCTTTGACTAAAAGCCCTTCACTTATATTTATAAATGACACTTATTCGAACAGCATAGAGGGCTGGGTGAAGGTTTTGTAACCAAAATTTGGAACAAATTTTGGACAAAGCCCTTCATTTGACTCAATTATTTTTATGTAGTACAGCTAAATATATAGCAGGTTCGTTTAAAACCTCTACGGAGGAAATAAGAAAAGGAGAAAGCTCATGAAACTTCATTGGGTTTTCGTTATCGTTTTTGCGTTTCTTGTCGTTTCTCTTGGTACGGTTATGGCGCCGGTTACGGTCCATTCGGCGGAGCCTACTGGCGAAGAGGTAAACACTATCAAGGCAGAGATGATGACGTTCGCTGAAATTCTTTACTACTACGCCACAGAAGCGCTTGAAAAGCCCGCGGACCTCAAGGCCTGTGCCTATGAGATGCTTCGCATGAAGCCCGCGGAGCAGAAGAGTTGCCGTGACAAGTATTCGGTTTGGTATCCGAAGGAAGAGGTTGAAATGGTTGAGGCAGACATGGAGGGAAAGTTTGGCGGCATCGGCGCGGAGCTTACTGACAAGGACGGAAAAGTTGTGGTCGTGGCTCCCATTGACGGCACGCCGGCATTTCGCGCAGGTTTGAAGCCCGGGGACGAAATTCTTGAAGTTGATGGCGTTAAGGTTGAGAGTGTGTCTGGTGCGGTAAAGCGCGTTCGCGGGAAGATCGGAACATCAGTTGAGATAAAAGTTAGGCGCGATGGGAAGAACGACACGATCGTTTTCACAATCGTTCGTGCCGAGATCGTCATTCAGGCGGTTGAGATGAAAGTGCTTCACGGCGCGAATGGAGAGGCGGGGTATCTTCGCGTGAAGACCTTCAGCGAAGTGATGCCCGATGAGTTTCACAAAGAGATGACGAAACTTCGTGATTCCGGTATTACCAAGGTTGTTCTTGATTTTCGTGGTAATCCCGGTGGGTTTCTTAATGTAGCATTAGATATTCTTTACGATTTTGCGCGTGAAAGCGATACTTTGATGGTCATGCGCGAGCGCGATGAGGAAACGGTGTTTGATGCTCTGTCTGTGGGGCGCGCGGTTTTGAAAACCGAGCGCAAACGCACACATGGAATGTTTCTCGGTATGGCGGTTGTGATTCTCGTGAACAAAGGGAGCGCTTCTGCCTCGGAGGTCTTCGCCGGGACCATGAAGGATTGGGGGTATCCGGTGATTGGCACGAATACTTTCGGCAAGGGGATTGGACAAACGCATCTTCCGCTTTCCGATGGTTCGGTTTTGAGTCTGACCACTTTTGAGTTCCTGGTCGGCAACTCCAGGACTAAGATTCACGGCATCGGTGTTATTCCGACTCATAGTGTTGTCGGGCCGAGGCCAGCCACTTCCGAAATTCTTCGTGAAGACAAACAGCTTGAAAAAGCGCTTGAATTGCTTTTCAAGTAATAAATGATTCAAAAAGGCGCCAGCGCGCCTTTTTTCTTTGCCAATGTTGTCTAAATTTATAAGCTGAGTTCAATGCGAGGCGCAATAAATTTAGTTACAACATTGAGCACCCAGCCCTCTATGCTGTTCGAATAAGTGCAATTCATAAATATAAGTGAAGAGTTTTTAATCAAAGAAGCAAAGTAATTCAATGGCTTAGAGGGCTGGGTGAAGGTTTTGTTGCCAAAATTATGCGCGCTTACGCGCTTTTATTTTGGACAAAGCCCCTCATTTCCTCCAAAGTTTCGTTCAGCATTTGGCAGTATAAATTGAAGCCGACTTTGTTGATCGCACCCGATTGTTCGCGGCCGAGAATATTCCCAGCACCCCGGATTTCAAGATCTCTTAACGCGATTTCATATCCCGAGCCGAGTTCCGAAAATTCCTGAAGAGCGGTGAGCCGGGCAAGGGCTTTTTCGGTGAGGCTAGCCCGGGCGCCGGTCGCCCTAGGGTTTTGCGATCGATAAAGGAAATAAGAATAAGCTTGCCTGTCGCCCCGGCCGATCCTGCCTCGCAATTGGTGCGCCTGGGCAAGACCAAGTTTTGTCGCGTCTTCAACGATGAGTGTGTTTACGTTTGAAAAATCAAGCCCGTTTTCAATGATGGTCGTGGCCAGGAGCATGTCAAATTTTTTATTGCGGAATTCATTCATTACCGAGAGCATTTCTTGTTCCGGCATTCTTCCGTGTATTATGCGGATTTTTACTTGCGGAAGAAGTTTGGCAAGTTTTTCTTTGAAAAGGCCCATGGTCTCTACGCGGTTATGCAGAAAATAGATCTGTCCGCCTCTTGCCAGCTCCTCATTAACGGCTCCGCGGATAATTTTTTGTGAATAGGGCAGTACTATGGTTTTTATGGCGATTCTCCCGGGTGGCGGCGTTTCTATTACAGATATGTCCCGGAGGCGCGTTAAGGCCAAAGAAAGAGTCCGCGGTATCGGGGTTGCCGAAAGCGAGATAATATCAACTTCTCCGCGCATTTCTTTGAAGCGTTCTTTTTGTTTGACTCCGAATTTTTGTTCTTCATCAATTATGGCGAGTCCCAGATTGGCGAAATTTATATCTTTTGAAATTAGGCGGTGGGTTCCGATGACTATGTCAATTTTTCCCGAAGAAATTTTGGAAAGAATTTCCTTTTCTTCTTTTTTGGGAGTAAGCCGTGAAAGGAGGGCTATTGTCACTCCGGTCTCGCTGAAGCGCTCGGTAAAATTCCTAAGATGCTGATCGGCGAGAATAGTGGTCGGGCTTATGAGGGCGACTTGTTTTCCTGTGGCAACCGCGCGAAAAGCCGCGCGCATGGCAATCTCCGTTTTCCCGAAGCCGACGTCTCCGCAGATAATTCTATCCATCGGTCTTTTTTTAAGCATGTCGTCTTTAACGTCGTCAGTTGCTTTACGCTGGTCCGCTGTTTCATTAAACGCGAAATTTTCTTCAAATTCCTTTTGAAAGCCCTCGTTGTCCTGATACGGAGGGCGCGTGGAGAGAGCTCGTTTTTTATAAAGCTCCAGGAGTTCACGCGCCAAAATTTCAGTTGATTCTTTTACTTTTCTTCTTGTTGTAAACCAAACTGTTCCACCGAGGCGGTGTACGCTCGGCGTTTCAAAGCCGATGTATGGCGAGAGTTTTTTGGCCTGCTCTCTCGGGACAAGCAGGCGGTCGGGTTCGGTCCTGTTTTTGGGCGGGGCGTATTCCAGCAAAAAATATTCTTTGCCGTTTTCTTTTATTTTTCCGCGGTATATTCCGATACCATGGTCAAGATGAACCATAAAACTGTTTGGCAGAGTTTTTTCAAGCGACATTCTGAATGAAATCTTCGGCCCCGTTGTTGCCGATTCGCGCTCAAAAATTTTTATGGTTTCAATAGTGTTTCCGAAAAATTCAATTCTGAAGGGTGATGGTGAGTTTATCGGCCATACTTCAAGGATATTCCCCTGCCAGAGGAATTCTCCCCGGCCGAAAATTTTTCCGGTTTTTTCATAACCAAAATCAACAAGGTGTCTTAAAACTTGCGACGGCTTGATTGTTTGGCCTTTTTCAAGGAATAACGCCGAATCTTTCCACGTGTCGGAGGTTTCTTTGGCCTTTTTGATTTGTGATAAGTTTTCCGAAAACCATGAAAACCCCCGTTCTAAAAATTGGGGGGTGATGCGAACTATTAAAATTTCTTTTAATTCATTCGGCACGCGGAGCATTTTACGCTCATTCATGCTAACATAACGAGTGTTTTTTTTGAAAATGCGTTATTAAAATGTTTTCGGATTTATTCTAACAAATCAGATGATCGTCGGTTGTGTTAGAATAAAAAATCAATGAACTCGGCGAGTTTATTGTGCGTTATATGCGTTCATTATAATTTCCGGCCGGTTTTCTCTAAGTGTTTCAAGCGCGTTGGCGGTTTGTTTAATTATTTTTGCAATCGCGCGTTTTTCGTTGGGTGTGAATTTTTGCAATACTAATTTTTCCGCTGGAACTCTCTTTTTTTTCTGGACACCTATTCTAAACCGCCAATAGGCTTCGGTTTTTAACGCGCGTTTCACTGATTCAACGCCTTTATGGCCTCCTGAACTTTTATTGAAAGAAAGTTTTGCTCTCCCAAGTTCAATATCGGAATCGTCGTGCACGATAATAACGGCGGAGGGTTTAGTTTTATAAAAACGCGCGGCTGGTCCTACTGCGTTTCCGGATTTATTCATAAATGTTTCGGGTAGCACTAAAACCAATTTTTCCTTTCCAAGTTTTGTCTCG
Organism: bacterium; assembly: GCA_030648055.1. GTDB lineage: Bacteria > Patescibacteriota > Minisyncoccia > Sungbacterales > SURF-37 > JAUSHI01. The sequence continues at coordinate 100,112 of JAUSHI010000009.1, forward strand.
GCGACCAGTGCGTTCCATTTTTTGTTGAATGAAAAATCATTCGCGTTTATTTTTTTGTGGAATGCCAAAAGAACCATGCGCCCGACGTTGTGGCGCGTTTCCTCATATTCTTTTCCGGGGTTTCCCAGGCCAACTATTAAATACATGCCAATTTTATTTGAGCGGAGCGAAATTATAAAATTGAGCACCCCGCCCTCTAAGTTGTAAGCGTTTTTTGTGTCCGACAAATGAAATGAGCCGGCTCTTAAAAATAATAATACTCCTATTATGTCATACGGCATAGGGGGCGGGGTTCTGGTTTTTGTTTCAACAGTTCTTCGCCATTTATGGCTTAAACTTTTGACAAAAACCGAAAAGTGCGCTAAAATGCGATAATGGATCAGGAAACATCATTTGGAAAGAGCGTAAAAGAGTTTGTTAAATTTCTTCTTATTGCTTCCGCGATTGCTCTTCCAATACGGTATTTTATAGCACAGCCCTTTATTGTTAAGGGTGCCTCAATGGTCCCCACGTTTGAAAACGGACAGTATTTGATTGTTGATGAAGCGACTTATTTTTTGCGTCAGCCGGCGCGCGGCGAAGTAATTGTATTTCGTTATCCGCTTGATCAGCGGCAATTTTTTATTAAACGCATAATCGGCCTTCCTGGCGAGACGGTAGAGGTAAAAGACGGTAAAGTGAAAATTGATCTTCCAAACGGGAGAGGAGAAATGGTTTTGGACGAGCCGTATCTTCCCAAGGACTTGCGAACCGACGGAAATACAAAAGTTGCGCTTGGAATAGAAGATTATTTTGTTCTCGGCGATAATCGTTCACAGAGTTCAGACAGCAGAATGTGGGGGGTTTTGCCGAGGAGCCTGATAACCGGGCGCGCCTTAATACGGGCTTGGCCGGTTTCTGCGGCAGGTATATTGGTTGGTCACTAACATAGAAGGAAAAATAATTTGGACATGCCATCCCCCGCCAATTTTGGGGGGCATGCCGGGGCGAAGCGCTTCGCCCAAAAGGGTTGTCCTATTCGGACACGCGCTTCGCAAAAGTTACTCATGACATTTTTCTTCCAAATATTTGTCCAGTTGTAACGGCAAAATTGGAGGAGGATGCTCATGATTGTAACTAAATTTTATTCGCTTGTGCTCTAAAATTTAGACAATCATGGCAAAACAAAAAATAAAAGAATTTCGCTCTCCGCGCGGAACACACGATATTCTTCCCGAAGAACAGAGGTTGTGGGATAAAATCCGGCAGGAAGCGCGGGAAATTTCTCTTTTTTACGGTTTCGACAGGATTGACCCGCCGCATTTTGAGCATACCGAACTTTTTGAATTAGGCATCGGGAGCGATACCGAAATAGTTACAAAACAAATGTATTCATTTAGAACAAGGGGTGGCGATTCTTTAACTTTGAGGCCTGAAGGTACGCCTTCAATTATGCGGGCTTTTTTTGAGCATGGCATGCTGAATCTACCCCAGCCCGTAAAGCTTTATTATTTTGGTTCGTTTTTTCGCCACGAATCTCCTCAGCGCGGAAGGTCCCGTGAATTTAACCAATGGGGTCTTGAGCTTATCGGAGAGCAAGGCCCGGTGGCGGACGCGCAGATAATTCAGGCACTTTTTGTTTTCTTGAAAGAGCTTGGCCTTAAAAACGCGATTATAGAAATAAATTCCATTGGCTGTGAGGTTTGCAGGCCGCGATATCGCTCGGAACTTGCCGCGTATTATCGCTCAAGAGCTAAAGGGCTTTGCAAAGATTGTAAAGAAAGATTCCGCCAGAATCCACTGCGCCTTTTGGACTGCAAAGAGGAAAAATGCATGATTGTCCGCCAGGGAGCTCCGCAGATTTTGGACCACTTGTGCGAAAACTGTAAAACCCATTTTAAACTGCTTTTGGAATTTCTAGATGAGTCCTCGCTCCCCTATCTTTTAAATCCATATCTTGTCAGGGGGCTGGATTATTATACTCGGACTGTCTTTGAGGTTTTTGTTGGCGAAGAGGAAGAAAAAAAAGAGAAGAAGCCCGGGGTGGTGGAGGAGGCCGTTGAAGTTTCGGAAAATAAAGAAGAACCTCCGGATTTAGGTTTGGAGCAAAAAGAAAAAGAGGTAATACCCGTAAAAGAAGAAGTATCGGAAATGCCAAAGCGTCTTGCGCTTGGGGGTGGAGGTAGGTACGATAATTTGGCGGAGATTATCGGCGGTAAAATTGTTCCGGCGGTCGGCGCGGCTATGGGCATTGAACGGGTAATTCTTGCTTTAAAGATGCAAGGACATAAAATGCCCGAACCCAACAAGCCAAAAGTATTTTTTGTACAGCTTGGAGAGCTTGCTCGGAGGAAAAGTTTGCCCCTGATTGAAGAGCTAAGAAAAGCAAGGATTTCAATGGCTGAATCATTGGGTAAGGACAGTATTAAAACGCAATTAAAAATTGCTGATAAGGTCGGGGCTGAATACGCGCTTATTTTCGGGCAGAAAGAGGCTCTGGACGGGACTATGATATTGCGCGAGATGTCATCGGGTATTCAGGAGGCCCTACCGCAGGATAAGCTTATAGAAGCGCTTAAAAAGAGATTGAGGAAGTAAAGGGCTTTTTCTAAAATTTGTCATTCATAGCCACAAATTTTAGCTAAAAAACCTTTACCCAGCCCCTTATGCAGTTCAAAATTAATAACAGTAAATAATGCGGTAGGTTAACATAAGAGAAAACTTAGCCCAGGCGGCTTAAGGGGCTGGGTGCTCATGTTTGTAGCTAAATTTATTTCGCTATGAGCTCATAAATTTCGACAAACATGGAAGATTGTATTTTTTGCAAAATTGCCGCTAAAATTGTTTCGGCGGACATAGTTTCAGAGGATGATGAAGTAATTGTTTTCAGAGACCTTCATCCCAAAGCGCCGGTACATCTTCTGGTAGTCCCCAAAGAGCATATCCAGTCCATCGCGTACTTAAAAGAAAATCATTCCGAAATAATAGCGAAGATTATTTACCAAGCGAAGGAAAATGCCGAGAAAATTGGGTTAAAAGGATATAAATTGGTGTTTAACGTCGGGCGTGAAGGGGGCCAGGTAATTGATCACTTGCATCTTCATCTTCTCGGCGGCTGGGATAAAGCAGAGGAAGAAGCTTAAAATAGGTTGTCAGTAGAAGTTATTAAAAGCCAATAAAGCTATAAGTAATAAAAGAAAATATGGTTTACGCGATTAGAAAACAAAAAGAAACCACCGGCGCTCTTTTGCGGCGTTTTACAAAAAACGTCCAGCAATCCGGAATTCTTCTTGAGGCAAGGCGTACCCGCTTTTTTTCTAAAAAGAAGAATAAGCGTGCGCGAAAAATCAGCGCGTTGAGGAGAATGAAGCTCGGCAAAGAGCGGGAAAAACTTATGAAGCTCGGCCGGTTAAGGCCAAAGGAAAAAAGACCCCGCCCGACAAGAGAGCTTTCTTCGTAGAGGTTTTTTGTGATGGGTTTTTATGCCAGGTAGTGAAAATTCGATATGGATACAAAAGAAAAAATAGCGGGCGATCTGAAAGAGGCCATGAAAAATAAGGAGGAGTTGCGTCTTTCGGTTTTAAGGATGATTTTTTCGGCTCTTCACAATAAAGAAATTGAAAAGCGGGGTAGGGGCCTGCCCGCGAAGCTTTCCGTGGAAGAAGTAGTCGCTGTATTGAGGACTGAGGTTAAAAAGCGTAAGGACTCCGTAGAAAGTTTTGAAAAAGGAGGGAGGCAGGAACTTGCCGAAAAAGAGAAGAAAGAGATTAAAATCATTGAGCCGTATTTGCCATCAGAGCTTTCAGATAGCGACTTGGAAAAAATCGTCAGTGAGGTTGTCGCGGCCGCCGGCGAGGTCACTCAAAAGGATTTTGGCAGGGTTATGGGCGAAGTTATGAAAAAAATTAAAGGCCAAGCATCGGGAGATAGGGTAAGCGCGCTTGTAAAAAAACACTTGTATAAATAAAAAAGCGCGGACTTTTGTCCGCGCGAGCGAGAAGTGTGTTAACCAATACCGAGAAGTTTGGCGAGTCCGCCAGCAAAGATGAGGCAAAGTAGAAGCCACGCGCCGTAGGTGAGCCACCCCGCAAGGGGGAAAAAAAGATGGAGCAATGGCCATGAGAACATAAAGACCAGTTGGTCCATTAGAAGTGTGTGTTCCCTGCAGTTATTTGGGCTTGTAATCGACCATACTATTTGCCAGAAGGTCTGCGGAACTTTGCAGAGAATGCGGTTGTGCCAATAAGTTCCGAGTGCCCACCCGATATTGAGGTATAGGGCGAGAAAAACAACATAAAGCATGCTGTATACAGGGTGGTTCCTCAAGTATTTCATTCTTACCTCCAGTTAGGGGTTTTTAAAAAGCTGTCAGTGTGTTTCTATGAAACAATTCGTAGCATTTAAAATAAAAGTTGTCAAGCTATTTCCGCGGACATTTCATAAAAAACTGCCAAAAAAAACCGCAATAATTGCGGTTTCAAAAAAAGAATCAAGCCTGTTTAACTGGCAGTACCGCGGGAAAAAGAAAGCCACCAATGTTCTATCGTTTAGATATGGGTCGGATTACGGCGAGATTTTGATTTGCCCAGAGATTATCAGGCGTGAGGCGAAAAAAGCCGGAAATAATTATAATTACCAGCTGACATGGATGATTATTCATGGTATGGTGCATTTAGCGGGCCTTCATCATGAAAAGTCGCAGCTTATACAGAAAAAAGTTGAACGGCTTGAGGAAAATCTCCTTGGAAAAATATTTGGCGCGTCTTAAAAGGGTTAATGGATGCCATTTATGAAGAGCGTTTCAATAGGCATTGACGTAGGAACTACTTTAATCACTACGGCGGTTATAAAAAGCGACAAAACAGGAAAGCCGCGGCTTTTGGCTTTGGCAAAAACCCCGTCCAGAGGCGTCAGGAAAGGAACCGTTATTGAACCTTCAGAGCTTGCGCCCGCCATTAAAGTCTCGGTTGCCGAGGCATCTAAGATTTCGGGATTCAGGATAAAGAGCGCTGTTGTGGGTTTTAGCGGCGCGGGGGTTGCCTCGTCGCTTTCACGCGGGGTTGTTGCGATTTCTCGACCGGATGGCGAGATTACCGGCGAGGATATAAAACGCGTGATGCAGGCCGCGGAAGCTCTTCATCCTAAAAATCTAAATAGAGAGATTATTCATATGATTCCCCGCGAATATCGGGTTGACCACGAAAGAGGAATTAAAAATCCGATAGGCATGGCGGGTATGCGGCTTGAGGTTGATGCTTTGATTATTGACGCTCAAAAAACAGCTCTTCAGAATATGGTCAGGGCCTTTGATATGGCTGGGGTTGAGGTGGAGGACTGGCTTTTCTCGCCGGTCGCGGCCGCGGAGGCGGTTTTGTCTCAAAGGCAGAAAGAATTGGGTGTAATGCTTTTGGATATCGGGGGCGGCACGACGGATTACGCTATTTTTTCCGAGGGCGAGTTGGTGGACGCCGGATTGATTCCTTTAGGCGGGGAACACATAAGCCACGACATTGCCTTGGGTTTTAAAACCCATATTGATGTCGCTGAAGCGGTGAAGTTAAGATACGGGCAGGTGGTTCCAGATGTTTTTTCAAAACGCGACGTTATAACGCTAACCGAGTTTAGCGGGGACGATGAGTCGGTTTATTCTCAAAAAGAGCTTGCCGAAATAATTCAGGCGCGGGTTACCGACATTCTTGAACTTGCCCAGAAAGCGCTTCGGCGCGCAGGAGCTGATAATCGTCTGCCGGGCGGAGTTGTGGTTATTGGAGGTTCAGCTTTGTTTCCCGGGCTTAAGGAATTTGTTAAAAAAGAAATGCGACTCCCTGTGGAGAGGGGGGTTGTGCAAGCGATTGAACTTCCCGTCTCTCTCGGCGCAGGAATCAATGTTGCCGTTTCACTTGGTCTTGGCCTGTGGCATTTGCGTGAAGGTGGTGCATCGTCTGGTCGCTATTTTCCGCCGGTTTTTGGCAAAGCGGCATCTGGCCTTAGGTCATGGCTTAAGATGTTCCTTCCTTAGCAGGAATTATTAAAACACTAACCCAGATTTTGTAAAGGTTGTCTTTTAAGGACGCAGGCTTATTATAAAAGAGGAGTTCCACATTTTTAAAAATCTATAATTTTTGTAAACATGCCTCAAATAAAACCGGAAATTGAAACATTCGCGCGGATTAAAGTGGTCGGAGTTGGTGGCTCCGGCGGATCGGCGATTACTCGTATGATGGAAGCGCGGGTCCGTGGGGTTGATTTTATCGCCGTTAATTCTGATGCGCAGGCGCTTCACAACAATAAAGCCAGCCACAAGATTCATATCGGGAAGAATTTGACACGGGGGCTGGGCGCGGGTATGAACCCCGAAGTAGGCCGCCAGGCCGCTGAAGAAAATCGCGATGAATTGCACGAGAGCTTAAAAGGAGCCGACATGATTTTTATTACCTGCGGGCTTGGCGGTGGGACCGGTTCCGGGGCCGCACCCATTGTTGCTGAAGTGGCGAAGGAATCCGGCGCCCTTACGGTCGCTGTCGTAACCAAGCCATTCGGTTTTGAAGGAAGCCAGAGGATGCGCATAGCTGATGAGGCATGGACAAAGTTAAAGGACAAAGTTGACGCTTTAATTACTATTCCAAACGATAGAATTTTAAATGTTATTCAAAAAGACACTTCATTGGTTAAAGCTTTTGAGACATGCGATGACGTTTTAAAACACGCGGTGCAGGGCATTTCGGATTTGATAATTATGCCAGGTCTTGTCAATGTTGACTTTGCCGATGTGCGGGCAGTGATGCAAGACGCGGGCTCGGCTCTGATGGGTGTCGGCATTGCTACGGGCGAGACGAGAGCGGTGGACGCGGCAAAGGCCGCGGTGTCCTCGCCCTTGCTTGATCTTTCAATTGACGGCGCGAAGGGTGTGCTCTTTAATGTTTCGGGTGGGTCGGATATGACTATGTGGGAAATCAACGAGGCGGCGAAAACCATCACCGAATCAGTTGATCGCGACGCGAAACTTATTTTTGGGGCTGTGCATGACGAACGCCTTAAGAAGGGTGAAATTAAGATTACGGTTATTGCTACAGGTTTTAATGGTATGGGTAAGACTTCGGACTCAAAGAAACCGGGAGTTTTTGGGACAACCCTTGCCAAGAGTGACGTTTCTTCGCGTATTGAGGTTAAAAGTGAGGATGATGAATGGGATTCGGTACCGGCATTCTTGCGAAGGAAAAAGTAACAATTATGATGTTTTATAAAAATGCCCATTGTGTGGGTATTTTTTGTTTTCGGCTCGGTTAAATAAAGAAGCGGTCAAAATGTTCCAAATAGCAAGCGACCGCTTTCTATTTGGAACATTTCAAATTTTTGTCGTTAATTTGCCTTTAAAAGTTGTGGTTTTCTGAAAAGAAAAAAGCCGCAAGACGCGGCTATTTGTTTATATTTTTCTGTTTGTTGATAATCTCCTCAAGCTTAATCTCCTCAAGTTGGGTAAGCACGTCCGGAGCAATACGCTCCAAGACCCCTCTTTCTCTCCCGTCTGTGTAGGCCCGGCTCATGTGATTGGGATAGGTGCGGGCGAATTCAAGAAGATAGCCGGCGAGCGTTATCAAGTCAGCATCTGTTGGTCCTCCTTGTTCCTCCTCTATCTGGCTGAAAAGTGGACCTCTTATTGCCCATTGAAGAGCTGAAACCACGATACTATTGTCGGGATGGTCCTTTTGTTTTACGGAAAGTTTGGTTAAAGAGGTTATGATCTTTTTTCCGTAGCGCTGCCAGTGTTCGGTTGTTATGTATGAAAGGCGACCTATATATGAAAGGCGACCGAGGGCGGTGTATCCTTCCCCGTCCCGATACCAGACACTATCTGGGTCAGTCCAGCCAGCGGATTCCAGCTCTTCTTCAATCTGAGAGAATAACGCATCAGCCACCCGATAGTCATGCGGCCTTTCCTCCGGCTTCATTAGAAAGAGGACATGGGCAAAAGTTTCAACAAGCATTTTAAGAGCGTAGCCCTTGGTCACGCCTGCCGACTTCATGGCTTCTGTAATGTTTTGGATACCGCAGTTCTGGAGTGCTACTTCAGGCACGGAAGGCACAATTTCTAGAGGCATGTTGGCCGTCTCGTTCCACGGCGTTTTAGCGTCCTTTCCACAAACCACAAGCGTGCCATCTTCGGCGAGGACTTTCGCGTAGCCGCCGCCTGATTTCAAGCGCTCGGCGCAGAGCTCTTTTGTCCGCGAAAGCGAGCGAATTTCATCGGTTGAGGCGAAACTACAAAAAGGAAAGCCAAAAAGCAGTAGCGCGATAAACGCTGGCACGGTTTTTTTCATAGCTTCTCCTTATTAAAGAGCAATTCCCCTTCATTATGTGTTGCAATTTTTATGCTTTTTGTCAAGCAATCTTATAACTTATCCACAAGAAATTTGATTGCGTTTTTTTTGGTGATAAGATTAAGACAACGGAAGCGTTTGAGGGAAAAAAGTTTTTAACAATCTGATATTCAATCAAAATGTTCAGGGAATTTTTACAAAAGGCCTTAAGCATTTGCCGCATCAAGAAAATGGCGGGGTATCGCCATGTACCGAGGTGCGGATTTTTATTCGTTTGTTCGCGAGGCGTAGCCGAGCGATTACAAACGAATAACCCAGCCCTCTATGCTGATTGATTGCGTAAATGCAATAATTTATGAAGAAAAAACTTGTAAAGAGTAATAAACGAAATTCGGGCGGCTTAGAGGGCTGGGTGCTCAATGTTGTAGCTAAATTCTTTCGCTCGCATTGGGCTCGCTCATAATTTAGACATCATTGGCATGCCTCCAAAAATCACAATCCCATTTAAAACAGTTAGGAAGCGCGACGGCAGGATCGTGCCTTTTGACCAATCTCGTATTACAAGCGCGATTTACCGCGCCATGGGGGCCTCTTCCGAGGGTGATCTTCAGCGCGACCCGACGAGAGTTTCCGAGAGAGTTCTACGTGAACTCATAAGAAAATTTCCGGCTGGATATACTCCGGGCATTGAAGAAATTCAGGACGCGGCCGAAGAGGCGCTCATTCTTATGGATTTCCCCAAAACCGCCAAGCATTATATTTTGTACCGCTCAAAGCGGGCCGAAATTCGCGATCAGATGAAGTTGGTTCCCGAGCGCGTTAAGGATCTTGCCCGTGAAAGCAAGAAATATTTCAGGAATACCCTTTCCGAGTTTATTTATTACCGTACTTATTCGCGGTGGATTGATGAAGAGAACCGCCGGGAAACATGGATAGAGACCGTTGAGCGCTATGTCGCTTTTATGAAAGAGAACCTCGGCAATAAGTTGGACGAGGATGAATATATAGAAATCAAAAACGCTATTTTCCATCAAGAGGTCATGCCTTCAATGCGCCTGATGTGGAGCGCGGGGTCCGCGGCGCGAAAGACCAACGTCTGCGCTTACAACTGCGCGTATATTGCTCCGTCTAAAATTGAAGATTTCGCTGAAATTATGTATCTCTTGATGTGCGGAACTGGCGTTGGTTTTTCTATTGAGTCGCAGACCGTTCAGCAGCTTCCCATAATCAAACGCCAGAGTGGCAAGAAATTAAAAGATTATGTCATTGAAGACAGCAAAGAGGGCTGGGGTAACTCCTTAACACTCGGTCTTAAGACATGGTTCGGGGGCAAGGATGTAAAATTTGATTTTTCAAAATTGCGACCGGCTGGCGCGCGCCTTAAGACAATGGGCGGAAGAAGTTCCGGGCCGGAGCCGTTAAAAGCACTTTTAGAGTTTGCCAGAGTGAAAATACTTACCGCGGAAGGTAGGCGTCTTACTAACATTAATGTCCATGATATTATCTGCAAAATCGGCGAGGTCGTGGTTATGGGCGGAGTAAGAAGATCCGCGCTTATTTCTCTTTCCGACCTTGATGACAATGAAATGCGCCTTGCTAAAACAGGCAAGTTTTATCTTACAAATCCGCAGAGAATGATGGCTAATAATTCCGCAGTTTATAATGTGAAGCCTACGACAACAAAGTTTCTTGAGGAATGGCTGGCCTTGGCGGAAAGCGGTACCGGCGAGCGCGGGATTTTTAACCGAGGTGGCCTTGAAAAGCAACTGCCGGCTCGTAGATGGAAAGTGTTCGGAAAACATGTATCCACCGCGGGTATAAACCCGTGCGGCGAAATAGTTCTTCGTTCAAAGCAGTTTTGCAATCTTACAGAGGTGGTCGCGCGCCACGAGGATACTGAGGCGACACTTTTGAAAAAAATCCGTCTGGCGACGATTATTGGCACTTATCAGTCGTTGTTGACCAACTTTCAATATATATCCAAGGAGTGGAAGAAAAACTGCGAAGAAGAGCGTTTGCTCGGCGTTTCCGTTACCGGTCAATGGGATTCGCCTGCGGTCCGGCATTCGGCAACTTTGAAAAAACTTAGAGACAAAGCGATAGCCGTAAACAAAGAATATGCGAAACGGTTTGGTATGAACGAATCAACATGCATCACCTGCGTTAAGCCCTCGGGAACGGTTTCCCAATTAGTAGATGCTTCTTCTGGAATGCATCCGCGCCATGCGCGCTATTATATTCGCCGCATCCGCATTTCGGCGACTGATCCATTGTTCCATATGATGAAAGAACAGAAATTTCCTTATCAGTCGGAAGTGGGCCAGCTTGAAAGTTCAGCCACAACTTATGTTTTGGAGTTTCCAGTTGAGGCCCCGAAGGGGGCGGTATTTAGGAACGATCTTACTGCGCTTGAACAGCTTCAGTACTGGAAAATGGTTAAAGAAAATTATACCGAGCACAATCCTTCGGTTACGGTCTCGGTGGGGGATGACGAATGGATTGAAACCGCTAACTGGTTGTATAAAGAATGGGAAATGCTTGGCGGTCTTTCGTTTTTGCCGAGAACCGAGCATGTTTATCAATTAGCACCTTACGAGGAAATAAACGAAGAGCAATACAAAGAGCTTTTGGCTAAAATGCCGCAGATTGATTTTTCGCATATTGTTGCCTATGAAGAAGAAGACCAGACAAGTGGCGCTAAAGAGCTTGCTTGCGTCAGCGGGGTTTGTGAGATTGATTCCGAAGAAGAGTTGTCTTCAATTAAAGTGTTTCTGCCATCCTGATGTTTCTTTGCAGTCCGCTCCTTTTGGGGCGGTTTTTTTAAATTACATTTTTTGACAAAAAAGAGGGATCATTATATTCATAAGTACGAGGAGATTTTTTAGAAGGAGAGGCGAGATGCTTAGAAGCAGAGTTTTCCGTTTTCTCCGAAGACATGGTTTGCCCACGCAACCGGAAATGTGGCTTATTATGGTTTTTGTGTGCGTTCTTGGAGGAGCATTTAGCGCATACGTCACATCGGATGCATTTCGCTTTGCAAGCGTGGAAGTTTTAGCGCGTCAGCACCTTTTCAACACAACCGGGAAAGATGTTCCGGTCTCGGTCACTGGAGGAAATCTCAAGGACGGTTTCACGTTCTCCATTCTCTATAAAAAAGTAGAACAAGATGGAACCGTTTCGCGCCGCGGGGTGTTCTCCGGAACGGCATGGCCGAATAATGGCCGCGTTGAAGGGCGAACTAAGGAGCAGGTTTTGCTCCGTGGCGACCGCGGACATCACAGCGTTTCCACAACGCCGGAGGGCGTGGTCGAGATACGCACCGAAAAGTAAACCCGCAACTGCGGGTTTTTCATTTTGAATTCAAAAGAACAATTGGTATGCTTATTGAAGGAAACGTCTTCTGCGATACGCGGAGGGGCACATGACGGAGCAAGAGCGCTTTCCTTTGCTTTTTGACAAAGAAATCGTTCGCATGTCTATTAAGGTTTCAGAAAAAGATGGCGAAGGCTGGTCTATTCCCATAGGACCCGGGGCTTCGGTTGTTCTTAACCATGAATTTGTTGATATAACCGTTGATAAAGATAATTCGCTCACAATGTATTCAGCGAAACATCTCACCGATCCTTACTATCCGGTGATTAATGTGGAAACATATGAAATTGTCGGCCTTTTTTCCCCGATTCCGCTTCTTTGCATTTATGAGCGCAAAAGAATTTTAAAAGGTGACAAAATTGAGTTGGGCCGCTACCTTGCGTTTGTTCCGAATTGGCGAGTCGTGCACGAAGCTATGAAAGAAAATTATAACGGCAAACCAGGCTCAGCGCTTTTCATTCCGAATTAGCTGATTTGACGCTAAACGGAAAAACGGCTACGAATTATTGAATGATTGAGGCCGCGAAAAAATCTACAATATTTCTGCTTGAAAGCAAATCGCGGATTTTTTTCTGTCTGCTCGTTTCTTTTATTGCCGGCATAGCGTTTCGCTCTTTTGTTAGTATGCCCATAGAAGTTATATGGGCTTTTTTTATTTTGGGTGTTAGCTTATCCACGGCCGGCATTATAAAATTTTCTAAATTAAGGGCTATATTTTTTACTGGTTTTTTCCTTTTGGCTTTTTCGGCGGGCATGCTCCGCCATTTACAAAAAAATGAAACGGCTCAGTCCGACATTGATGTAAAAATCGGCAGTGTGGTTTCGCTAACGGGAGTTATCGGCAGAGAACCGGTCAAAAGCGGCAAAAGCCAGCAGTTGGTTTTAGAAATTCCGAAAGTCGGAAACCAGAAGGTTCTTGTTATCACCAGGCCTCAGCCGGAGTTTAATTATGGAGATGAAATAAAGTTAAGCGGTGTTATTGAAAGACCCGAAAATTTTTCTGAAGATTTTGATTATCGGGCCTATCTCGCCAAAGACGATATTTATTTTGTTACGCGTTTTCCACGGGTTGAATATTTGGGTTCCGGAAATGGCAACTTATTTTTTGAGAAGCTTTTTTCTTTAAAGAGAGCGTTTGCGGATAATTTAAATTTATATTTGCCTGAGCCGGAAGCGTCTTTTGCCTCGGGCTTAATACTCGGCGAGCGGAGAGCAATACCTCAAAAAATTCTTGATGAATTTGCCGAAACGGGAACGACGCACATAATCGCTTTGTCGGGTTATAACATTACTATTATCGCATCAGCCATAATGAAGGTTCTCGGTTTTTTATCGCTTCCATCGGCTTTCAGTATGGGGTTTTCAGCCGTAGGCATCGTGCTTTTTACTCTGCTCACTGGTGCTTCGGCCTCAGTAGTGAGGGCCGCGATAATGGGCCTTTTGATTCTTATTGCTCAAAAAGAGGGGCGGATGTATAGCGTTAGAAACGCTCTTGCTCTTGCGGGCGCCATGATGCTTTTTCAAAACCCGGCGATTCTTCGTTTTGATACTTCATTTCAATTATCATTTTTGGCGACCTTAGGGCTCCTTTATGCTTCTCCTGTGATTGATCGCGGGTTTCAAAATATTAAGAACCACGGTGTAATATTTTTGCGAGACCATGGGCTTCTCGCCGTTTATCGCGAAAATAATAAACCAGCCAAAGCGTCTTTGGTGAGAGAAATTTTTGTTTCAACGCTTTCAGCGCAGGTTTTGGTCTTGCCGCTTCTGCTTCATAGCTTTGGCCGGTTATCGCTGGTGAGCCCCGTCGCGAATCTTCTTGTTTTGCCGGTAGTTCCTCTTGAAATGCTTTTGAGTTTTATTACCGGATTTTTGGGTTTTTTCTTTACTCCTTTAGCTGTTGTTGTCGGCTGGGCGGGTTGGGCGGTCGCGCATTATCAGCTTTGGGCTATAGGCCTGTTAAGCCGCGTGCCAGCGGCTTCATTAATGATTGGAAAAATGTCGGGTGCTGTTGTTTTTATGTTTTATGCGGTTATACTTTACTGGCTTTGGAAAAAAACAAAAAAGAATGTCGTCAATATCTAAAACAAAAATTTTAAAATACTCTGTTTTTTCTTTTATTTTTGCGTCAGCTCTTGTTTGGACGTCAGTTTTTAAAATAGAGGCGCGCGGGGGGTTGCTTGCCGTTCATTTTTTTGACGTGGGGCAAGGGGACGCGATTTTTATTGAGTCGCCAAACGGCTATCAGGTGTTAGTTGACGGCGGGCCGGATAATTCCGTTTTATCAAAACTGGCTGGGGTGATGCCGTTTTGGGATCGTTCTATTGATTTGGTTATTTTAACTCATCCTCACGCGGACCACGTTGACGGTCTGCTTGAGGTTTTAAGGCGTTATGAAATCGGCGCGGTAATAGAGTCGGGGGTCAATCATTCTATTCCCGAATATGGAGAGTGGCACGCGTTTTTGGAAGAAAAGGGTGTTCCTGTTACAATCGCGGAAGGCGGACAGGTAGTTAAATTTTCGGACGGCGTTTCTCTAAATATTTTGACGCCTTTCAAGAGTTTTGTCGGCGAGTCGCCCAAAAATATCCATGATTCCATGGTTATCTTTCGCTTAACTTATGCTTCATCAACGGCTCTTTTTATGGGGGACGCAGAAAAATCATTGGAGCGCCGGCTGATTTCTTTGGGTGACGATATTAAAGCCGAAGTTTTAAAAGCGGGGCATCACGGTTCAAAAACTTCTTCGTTCGAAGAATTTTTAAGGGCGGTCTCGCCTGAGGTTGTGGTTATTTCCGTGGGCGCGAAAAATCGCTACGGCCATCCTTATCAGGAAGTGCTTGACCGATTTCATAAGCTTGGTATAAAAATTTTCCGCACCGACATGGACGGAGATGTTGTTTTTGTAAGTGACGGTGTTCAGTTTTTACTGGACAAAGAACCTCAATAAAAAGAAAATTAGTAAAAAAAGCAAAAGGTATCTGGTCTAATTCGCGCGAATAGGAGAATAGTTTTTGGAAAGAAAAAGCCGGTCAACATGTGACCGGTTTTCATCTTAGTCACTTTTATTGACAATGTATGTGCGGTATGTAACGAATACGATAACAGCCCGTTGAAAATAAAAAAGAGAAGGGGTAAATTACGATGAAAACTGTATGCCTTTTCGGACCTAATTTGCCGCCATTTTTTGTGGATGCAAATCCGGCAAGTGAAGCGCTGGAAACCTGCGCGATCGACCTCTGGCATGCGGGGTTCGGTGTGTTGGTGCCGCATCTTAACGCTCCGCGCGCCGACGGGCTTAAAATCCCGTCATGGCTGCAGTTGAGTTTTGACGCGGCGGCAATCAGAAAGTTTTCAGATGCCGTTTTTGTTATGCCGGGATGGGAAAGCGATGATTCTGTGTGGGCGCGGGTAGCGCTCGCGGAAGAAGCGGGAAAGTCCGTGTTTGAATCTCTGGAACAGATTGTTCGCTGGCGCGAAGGTAAACCCCATGTAACTTTGAAAGGCGTTTTCGGCGAGGTGCTGTGGAATATTGATTTGGTAAGGCCGATCAAGATCGTCTTTGTCGTCGGTAAGTATTTTGTCGGTGAAAAGAAAGGCGATATCTGGGTTCCTGACCGGAACGCGATTCATGAGAACATTCTTGGGGCGAACCGTGTTGCGGTAACGCTATGGAATGAGGGTATCGGCGCTTTCACGCCGCACAATAACACGCATCACTTCGAATTGAAGACGCGTATCGGGGAGCCGATCTATCAGGAATTCGATCAATTGCTTCTGGAGCGTTTCACCGAAGCGCTTGTTGTGCTTCCGAGTTGGGTGAACTCAACTGGCGCACCGAAAGAAGTGGCCAAGGCCCAGGGGTTGGGACGGCTCGTAATAGATGCGTACGATTTGAAATCCATTCGGAACTGGCGCGACGGAAAAGGCAGTGTGAATGTCATCGCGACCGTATTGGCGGAAAAATAAAATAAAAAACCGGGCTTAACGAGCCCGTTTTTATTTTCCGCTTCGTCTTGTGTGCACAGGGTATACCATATGTCTTTGTTCGTAGATGTGGTGAATCCAGTTAATGAATCCCTCCAGACCCTTGAGGTTGTGCATAATTTTGTCTGGTTCTGCGTTGGCCAAGCGCGTGTATGAGCAGAATCCGCGGGCCGAGCCCACCACATAACAGCCGATTTCCCGCGCTAGTTTGAGGATCTCATCCATGTCATCCACGAATACCAGTTCATCCGCGGTAATTCCTTTCTCAATTATTACATCCGCGAGGGATTGGATTTTATCGGGGACTGATACTCCGCCTTTTACATTAGTAATCATTCCATCAAGACCGTAGAGCTTAAGAACTCTTTCAATGTCTTTTTTCGGGTGGCCGCTCACTACGCGTGTTTCAATTCCGCGGTGTGAGAGCCAGCGGAGTGTGTCATGCACATCCGGAAAAAGATTCGGCCGCGGTTCTTTCCGGGTTAAGGCAATAAACCGCCGAGTGGCTTCCTCGGTGTTTTTAATGGCGTACTGCAAAAAAAATTCTTTGTTGGTGGTTTTTGCGCTTTCGCGGAATTCCCAGAGCGTCACCGGCTCTTTGCCGTAGTGCGCGAGTACCGTGTTGAAGTGCTGCACATAAATTTCCGCGCTGTTGCAGAGCACCCCGTCCCAGTCAAAGACGACCACTTTGGTTTTCACTATCGCCCACCTCCTATTCTCTTTTCAAAGAAACGGTTTTACTGTATATTACCTATAGCGCATAAAAAAAGTTTTTGCAAGAGCAACATGAATCCCGCACGAAATCGCGGACGCGTGTATACTATATATGAATTTTGTTAGAAAAAGTTTTATTAATAATAATTTGGAGCGCGGGATATTCTGCGTCCGCGTCCTATTTCGTACGGGATGAAAGATTTTTCGTTTCCTATTTTTAAAACCAAAATTCCGGGGGTCTCCGGACGTTTTATGCTTGAAGACCCGGTAGAGCGCCGGAAATACTTTGACGCCAAAGCCGGGCCAGAGATTGAAAAGTTGCGCGGGTATTTAGAAAAAAACACCTTTTTAGGATTTATGCTTGGCCCGAAAAACTCCGGCAAGGGCACGTATGTAAAACTTTTTATGGAGGCCGTGGGAGGAGACCGGGTGGCCCATCTCTCGGTCGGAGATATTGTACGAAATGTTCACAAAGAGTTAGTGGATGAAAAGAAAAAGAAAGAGTTAGTTGGGTTTTTGCAAAAACGATATCGGGGCTTTATTACCATTGATAAAGCCTTAAACATTATCTTGGGGCGCGACACCAAGACTCTGCTTCCCACCGAAATTATTTTAGCGCTGGCAGAGCGGGAAATAGACCGCATCGGTAAAAAAGCGATTTTTATTGACGGGTTTCCAAGGAACTTGGATCAAGTTTCTTACTCGCTTTATTTCAGGGCGCTTATCGGCTATAGGGACGACCCCGATTTTTTTGTGTTTATAGATGTTCCCGAGGCGGTAATTGATGAGCGCATGAAAACTCGCGTGGTCTGCCCGCAGTGTCAAAGCCCCAGGAATATCAAACTTCTTCGTACCAAAGAGGTTGGTTATGATTCCGCGACAAAACAATTTTATCTCATTTGTGATAATCCGAATTGCCCCGGGTATGGGAAGGACCGCATGATTTCCAAAGAAGGGGATGAGCTCGGCATAGAGGCGGTTCGCGACCGTATTGAAGTTGACAGAAAAGTGGCGCGTACACTTATTGACCTTAAGGGCGTGCCTCAAATATTTTTGCGAAATTCTATTCCCATTGCCGAGGCCAAAGAATATGTTGATGATTATGAGATTACACCGGCGTATCTATATGAGCTGGAGGAGGGCAAGGTTAATGTTATTGAGGAGCCGTGGACAGTAACGGATGATGAAGGCAATCTTTCGTATAGTTTGCTTCCGGTGCCGGTTGCGCTTGCTTTAATAAAAGAAACCGTTCGTGCGCTTAATCTTTAGGGTATTTTTTTAGGCAGAATGTATCAAAATTACGTTAAATATGCTATAGCATATTTAATGTGATTCTGGTTGCGGCTCATATGGTTGACCACCGCGAAGTGGAGTGCTAAGGTTGGAGCAATATAAATTCTTCGGTCTTTGAAAACGAGGAGGGTGTCATGACGGATGAACGCCATGAACAAGAACTTGGGCGGTGCACCATTGTGGTTACCTGTGCGGTGTTTCGCCGAACCCACAGTGGACTGGAAACACTAATTCTGAAACGCTCCGAAACGGAAGGCGAGGGACCGGGCCTTTGGACGGTTCCCGGAGGGAAGCTACAGCTTTGCGATCTCGGGGAAAAGGTTTCGGGCGCGTCCTCGCATAACGTCTGGATGGACGTTTTGAATCGTGCGATCTTGCGTGAGATCAGGGAAGAAACTGGTATTTTGGAGCGCGAGATCCATCCCATACTTCTCCCGTCCAGAGAAAAAATTTTCATCCGCAAGGACGGCACGCCAACGCTTGTTTTCGTTTTTTGGACTTTGAGTTATTACGGCACTGAAGTGCGGCTTGGGGAAGGCGCTACCGAGCATCGGTGGGTACGCGAGGGAGAGCTTGACGGGTACACGTTCATTGGGAACGTGAAAGACGACATTAGGGCGGCGTTCCAAGCATTTTGGGAAAGCGAGCGGGAGCTGAATCGCCCGTTTACTTGCGAGAAGGACTAATAAAAATAGACATAAAAACCGAAGAGCATACTTCGGTTTTTTTCATCCACAGCCCCTCTTCTGTTTTTTAAAATTATGTTATAATTAATGTAGCCCCGAATAAATCGGAATCACGCTTTAGGTCAAGCAATTTATTTTAGGGAGTCCTACATTCTTTCTGCCCTTGGGCAGACGGTGCGGATACCCACTTATATTTTTGCTGAAGCCAGTTCTGATCCTCGGGGCTTTTGTGTTGCAAAAAAATACCCCTTTGTTACTATGGGGGCGTTCGTTAATAAACAAAGAATAGGAAAAGGAGGAGAGGCCATGCCATACGTTCCGAGCAAGAAAACTGACGGGAAATCAATTGATCGCGAGGTCCTTGATGTGGCGGTTGAGGATTTGGCGCAGAAAGCGGCCGGCGAGATAACCAACAACGCATCTTTGAAAAAAGTCTATAGGTTCATCTTTGTTAGAGTTGCAAGCGATGTACATACGATGCTTACCAGCCCCAGTGTGGTTGCGTCTTGTGAGGATCCCGAATGGGATCTAGCCAAAGCGATTTATGAAACCGGTGCTAAGTATGAATATGAAGGCGCATTTCTTGGCGAGTTCAACTACGCTTTTACCCGTTTCATCCAGAGAGTCCCCCAGGTCAAGGTTCAGTGGGGCGCTTGGAAAATGACCGACGAGTTGCGCTATTGGTTGTATGCCGAAACTGTTGCGGCTCTGGTTTATGCCTCGCGGCATACGGAAGACTTGGACATCGCCGTTGACGGAGTGTTTATTGACATCAAGGATGAATACAAATGGCGCGTGAACAGGTCTTACGAGACCGCGCAGATTATCAAGAGCGGGGACTGCTACGATACGCCGCATTACAATAAGCCGGTTGAGGTAGTTGATGAAAAAGGTAATCATGTGGGCCATGTTTACGTTGACTTGAAGCGAAGCGAAGAAACGCTTCACGTTGACGTGCTACCCGGTCGCTTTGTTCTTTGTTCCAAAGTTGAAACTGACTATAAAAATATTGGATGATTTCGGTTGCTTTGTTCTTCATATCGAAGGCGGCAAAAAGATTTAACGCCGATGCATGTTCATCGGCTTTTTTATTTAAATAGAGCGGGTGGGGGGGTGGGGGGGGGGGTGCACTCTAAACAATAAAATTATCGTAAAAAAATCTCGCACACGCGGAATTTTTTTTGTTCGTAATTTTTGTTTAATTATTATGGGTTGGGAGAATCGGACTCCCGCTACAAGACCCCCAGCCTTGAGTACTACCATTATACTACACCCCGAAAATTTAGTGCGGTGATGTACTGCCGTTATACTATGGCCCGTAGCCCAAAAATTTTTAAGTTTAGTTTATTTTGCTTTGTTGAGAGTTCGCATGCACTGTGTGCAGGCCTTTGTCCTTTTGCCGGATGCCAATTTGGCCCATTGAAGATTTGGGTATTTTCGCGAAGTTTTGGTAAGATTGTAGTGTCCACGAAGAAGTTTGCGTGTTCCGCCAAGCTTTGAACCTTTTCCGCATATTGCGCATTTTCTCATAGTATGGATAAACTTATCATATTCTTATGGAATCCGCAATAACTTTTATTTTTTATCTCGCCATTCTTATTTTTTCGGTAGTGATACACGAAGTGTCCCACGGTATCGCGGCCTATGCTCTGGGAGATTCTACGGCAAAATACGCCGGGCGTCTTACGCTAAACCCTATTCCGCATATTGATATTTTTGGCTCAATTATTCTTCCGCTGGTTCTCGCTATACCTGCCGTGTTTGGAGCGCCGACGATAATTTTTGGCTGGGCAAAACCGGTGCCGTATAATCCGCATAACTTAAAAAATCAGCAATGGGGGCCGGCGTTGGTGGGTGCCGCCGGACCGGGAGCAAATATTATTCTTGCTTCAATTTTTGGGTTGGCCATACGGCTTTTGCCGGGGTTAGGTTTTTTGCCAGCAGGTTTTGTTGCCAACTTTGTCTCAACTCTGGCAATAATTGTTTTATTGAATTTGAGTCTCGCGATATTCAATCTTGTGCCGATTCCTCCGCTTGACGGCTCAAAAGTGCTTTTTTCTTTGTTACCCCACTATTTGTTTTATATTCGTGATTTTTTGGAGCGGAACGGTCTTTTTATACTTCTTATTTTTATTTTCTTTTTTTCGCGCCTTCTTTTTCCGGTTGTGCTTTTCTTTTTTCAGCTTTTTACGGGGCAGAGCATTTCTGTTTAAGAAAGGTATCGTATTTATTTTTTAGGCGGGCTAACTCGCCACGATGTTAGGTATGTTAATAATTTTTAGCGTTTAATTTACTGTTTTTTTATTGCGTAACAAAAGTTTATCCAAATAAAACCCATCGGCTGTATTTGGATATGGGGCATGGAGATGCATAAAGTTGCGTAGTGTTACGCTTACTTGTTGAATTTGCGTTTTTGACTCCGTTCTCTAATCAATAGCTTTGCAACACTTCGGTCGGCGTTTTGAAGTTTAACTCCAGGTGAGGGCGCTTGATATTGTAATAATGCAGATATTCAAGAATTTCTTTGCGATAGCTCTTTAGGCTCCGGGAAATCCGCGGCAGATATCCATTCTATATTGTGCGGTTTAATCTCTCCGGGTGGGGATTCATTGTGTATGCCATATCCGTATTTTTACCCCAAGGGTCATTCCATGCTGTTGAACTAGAACGGCGGCTTGTTTTTTTTAAGTACTGTGGTACAATAATACCATAGATCTTTTTCAAAAACGGGCCTTCGCCAGCCCAGAGTAGTGCACGTTTTACAAGGAGAGGAGGTAGAGATGTTCAAGCAGTGGACCAATTTTTCTTTGACCACAGTGATGATGCTCGTCATCGCCGTCGTGGCAACCGGGTGCGCCACGGTGGGCAAAACCATCGATGCTGGAACGATCGTGGCCCCGGACGGCAACCTCCGCTGGACTCACGGAAGCGTGGTCCAGATGGAGGGCACCCAGATCGTGCGTAGCACGACTGAGTCGTGCGATCCTGCCACGGATGCGGCGGGGAACATCATCCCCAACAAGTGGACAAACTGCAGACCGCAGGACCACGCGGCAAGCGTTGCCTCCGGGGTGGACGACAGCCCTGGTATCAAAGCAACGAAAGCCGCTGTCGAGATCGGCAAAGCCGCGGCCCTCGCCGGTGGCATGGTCGGGGCAGCGGCAGTCCAGCGCCCAGCTAAGACCAATGTAACCCAGACCCAGACCGGAGCTTCGGCAACCGGTGGGTCTGCCACCAACACGAACACCAGTACCAACAAAAACTGCGCCCAGTCTACGGGTGCGGCTGGCAACAATGCCAGTCCCACGAACTGCCCTTAGGCAAGATGGGACTCTCCTTGCGGCTCCCTTGAGCCGCGAGGAGAACACCAAAAAGTAACACGATCCAACGGGTCGTGCTTTTTTTAGACACCCTTAAATGCTGTATTACAGAAACATGTTATCTCCCTTGAAAAAAAAGATTAATTGTGGTATGGGTGAAATAGTGTTGTTCGTTCACAATGAGGGAAAGATGGCGAAGATTGTTATTGATACAAAAAAATGTATTGCGCTTACGGAACACATAAAAGAGTTTGGCGGCGTGCCTCCGGATGTGGAGGACCCGCTTCCATACGCGTTTCCTGGGCATGTGGCGCATAACGGCTGGTGGGCGATGGTTGCCATCAATCAGCAGACCACACCCGTGGTCGGACAGGCGCTCAAAGGATTTGTAAAAGGGAGGCCGCTTCGCGGCTGGGACTATCTATTGCAGAAAGCGATCTACGAGACGACGCGACAAAGCGATATGTTTACCCGTGAGTGGCTTTGTGGTATTACGCCGGAGTGTTTGAAAGAGCTTTATTACGATGATGTAGAGGGCGACACGCTTTCTCAAGTGGAAGTTCGCGCCTCACTTCTTCAGGACCTCGGGCGTTTCCTTGAGCGTCACAATTGGACTTCAGTGCATGAGGCCTATCTCGCGTCCGAAGGATATATTCTGCGAAGCGACGGCAATGGCCTCGCGCAGATTCTTGCCGAGACTAAGGCTTATCAAGACCCGGTGCAGAAGAAACTTTTTTATCTTCTCGCTATTATGCGGAATCAAAAGTTTTGGGAGTACGTTGACAGCATTTATCTTTCCTCGCCGGTTAACTACCATGAACAGCGTTTGCATCTGCGGCTTGGAACAGTACGTCTGCTTGATGCCTCGCTTGAGCGGAAGATTCGGGCGCGAGAAAACATTACCGACCAGGAAGATATTGAAATCCGTTTTGCTGTCAGAAAAGCCATTGAGTTCATAGCCCAGCTTCTTGATGTCACGCCGTCCATGATGCATTACTTTCTTTGGAACCACGCCAGAAATTGTTGTAGCAGAGACAATCCGCATTGTGAAGGATGCGGAACGGACTGCAAGTTGCCGGAACGTTACCGTCTTGCGCCGTATCATAATTGCATTTTCAGACAAGTATGCCCCAGTGCGGGGGATCCGCCCTCATCCATGTTTATTGAGCCGCGAGTTGATACCACTATTTGGCAATAAGTAAAACATTAAGCCCGCTCTACGCGGGCCTTTTTTATCGCTCACAACCAAGCTCATTATTCTTAAATTACGTTTTAACTGGCTATAGCTTACTAAAACATGTTATTTGCAATAGCCACTGAATATTAAAAAACGTTATGGAAACCCAAGGATCGGATACGCGACAAAAAACCATTGAACCATTACCCGTCTTAATTGCTTCACCGAGGTTTCTGTGATAAGAAATAGTAATGTTCGTTTACATAGTAGAGAAAGGAGTTTTTGGCATATGGTGGCCCTTGATCATGTACGGTGTCGCGCGCTCGGTAAATTCTTCAAAGAACTTCGGTTTCCGGAGGCGGCCAAAATTGATCCGCCGGGAGATCTGTCGGGGCCAGACCTTCGCATGCTTTATTTTATTGTGGTGGCGATTTGCCATCAGACGAGTCCTATTGGCAAGCCGCGGCTTGCGGGCATGGTCAATGGGCGGCTTCTTTTCGGATGGGACTACTTGTGTGCCTCCTGGTTAGCTGCGGCAAAAGCCGACCCATCAATTCTTACTCCCGGGTGGCTGATGTTTACCCAAGCAAGCGATATCATCTATCTGCTTTATGATAGTCACCGGCATTGTGGGTCGCATATTACAGATTCCGAGGGGCGGGCCAAGCTTCTGCGCGATATCGGATTTCGGATGTACTGCGACGGGGTTGGGCACATTGATGAATATTACAAAAAGGCCGATGGGTACCTTTTGGACGTTTGGTTTAGCCCCAGTGTCCATACGCCAGGGCTTGAATCGTTGTTCTCTAAGTTTGAAGCCTACGGAAAAGACCCGGTAAAGAAGAAGCTAACTTATTTTCTTACTTTGATGAATCGCTACGGCTTTTGGCGGTATCGTGATATTCATCATCTTGGTGTTCCGGTTGATTATCACGAGGTGCGTTTGCATTTGCGCCTTGGGACGGTCAAAATTACGGATACGGCGCTTGCAGCAAAAGTTGCGGCATGTACGGTGCTGAATGCCGAGGAAGATGTTTGTATCCGTAGCGCGACCCATCGGGCAATTGTTGAAATCTCCGAGTTTTCAGGACGAATGCCGGCAGACATTCATAATTTCTTTTGGAACATGGCGCGGAATTGTTGTATGAGAGATAAAACACATTGCGCGGAGTGCGGAAGCCACAGCGCGCTTCCGGAACGTTACGCGGGATTGCTTGCCGAAGGGCGATGTGTCTTTGCTAACCATTGTGCGAGCGTTTCGTTGGCGCACTCTGAAAAACCGAAAGAGCCTGTTGTTGATACCGATTTTTATTAAGCATTTGCAGTTGTTCGCTCGGCTCGGAGACAAAATGGAGAGGAGGGGAGACAAATGAGTATATCATTTAGTATATTATTGGAAGAGCGACGGATGCAGTTAATATGGTTAATAAAGATAATGTTTAACGCTTGCTGGTCGCGCGAGACAAGCTCTGACCCTGACGGCTGGACTCCAGAAAACTCTTCGTACGGCCATTGCGCACTTGCCACGCTTGCCGCGCAAGAAATGTTTGACGGTAAACTTTTGCGTTATGACCTTAAGGGCACTCCTTATGAGCACATGGGGTCGCATTACAAGCTTCGTTTGCCTGACGGTATTATTCTGGATTTCACCGAGGCGCAGTTTCAAGGAAAGCCTCCGGTATGGGGCGAGCCGAAAGTGCGTACTCGTGATGAACTTCTTGACCCGGCAATAAATCCGAGAAATCAGGAAACACGCGACCGTTACACGCTTTTCATGCGCCACATTAACTCATGGCTGACAGAGATTGAAAAAGTACCCAAAAGATAAAGGCGAAAAACTTCGCCTTTTTATTTTTTATTATAAATTTATGGGATGCGGACGGGCGAGTTGAGTTTTTTGGAATAGGCTGGTGAAAGTTTGTTATTTCAAGATTAATTTTAAATGCATGACACGCGGGTTGACCCCCCTTTTTTTATTTGCTACTATTTTCTCCATGCCCACGATCAATCAACTTTTAAGAAAAGGCAGGAAATTATCAATTTATAAGTCCAAAGCGCCCGCACTCCAGCGTGGTTTTAACATCAGACAAAACAGGCCGACTCTTTTTTCTTCACCCTTTAAACGAGGGGTGTGCGTGAAAGTCACAACCATGACTCCGAAAAAACCAAATTCCGCGCTTAGGAAAGTTGCGAGGGTGCGCTTGACCAACGGCATGGAAGTAACGGCTTATATCGGAGGCGAAGGGCATAATTTGCAGGAGCACTCTGTGGTTTTGATTCGCGGTGGCAGGGTGAAAGATCTTCCAGGAGTCCGTTATCATATTGTCAGAGGCGTTCTTGATACGACCGGAGTAAACGCCCGCAAACAGCAGAGAAGTAAATATGGCGCTAAACGGCCTAAAACATAAAGCATGAAGCATAAAACAAAATTGTATGTTTCAGGTTTTATGTTTCAGGTTTTATAATTTTTATGCGAAGAAAAAGAAACATAAAACGGGAAATACCGCCCGATCAAAAATATCAAAGCGCTCTCGTGCAAAAATTCATCAACTACGTGATGTATGAGGGCAAAAAATCCGTAGCCGAGAAAGTCGTTTACAGGGCTTTTGATATAATAGAAAAGGAACAAAAACAGGACCCGGTCGCGGTTTTTAATCTTGCTATTCAAAACGCCTCGCCACTTTTGGAAGTTCGTTCCCGGAGAGTTGGAGGCGCGAATTATCAGGTTCCTCGTGAGGTCCGCGGAGAGCGCAAACTTTCGCTCGCGTTCCGCTGGATTATAGGGGGGGCAAGGGCAAAATCCGGAACGCCGATGGCTAAGCGCTTGGCTGAAGAAATATCGCTTGCCGCGAAAAGCGAAGGAGTTGCCGTGAAGAAAAAGATGGATATGCATAGAATGGCTGATGCCAACAAGGCTTTCGCTCATTTTGCGTGGTAGTGACGCTCGTCATCCTGTAAAATTTTTCAACTCGGGCTCGGGACAAATACGCTTCGCGCGCTTCGCAAAACGATTCGGAAAAATTCAAACTCAACCTCGCTTCGCTCGGGATTCAAACAGTAAATTTTTCCGGTTTTGCTCATCCGCTTCGCTATTTGTCAGCTGATCTCTCGGAATGAAAAATTTTGCAGGACGGCTCGCTTAGATGAAAATATGACGGAACGCATCCCCGAACAACCCGAAGAAAATCTTCCGGATTGGGAAGAATTGAATGATCCCAATCTTGACCCCGGTTTTCGGGAAGATCTTTTAGGACTTGCCAAAATAGACGAGAAAGAATTTTGGTCGGACGAAGGGCTTGCTCGGCGTCTTCAGGAAGATAAAGAAAATACTTTCGCGCCAAGTTTTTGGATGGGCACGCTTATTCTTTTAGAATCGCATGGCCTGTCAAAAAATAAAGATGTGCTGGATAGGTTTAACGCATTGTCGGACAGTTTTACCGGGGTGAAGCAGCGCGCAAGTATTGAAGAGCAGGTTCATGATATTCAGGAATTAAAAAAATATCTTTTATCGCTTGGAATAAGTGAAAAAAATGTAAGCGGTAAAGAAACTCTGCATCGCGCATATTGGGGGCGCGTTGCGCCCGGAAGTGAAGAAGCGCTTCGCATATTGCAAAACATTGCTATGGAAAACCCAAATTTTAGGAAAAAATTAGAAGAATTTGATAGAGAAGCGCGTGAGCGCGAACGCGGCGGATAGGAAATAAATCCCCATTCCTTCCTGCGGGGTATTGATTCCGCAGGAAGGAATCAACTAACTTCACATTCGTTCATCCTTACGGTAAGGTCACGGGGTTTCTGGGAAGGTGCGGGGATAAATTTTATGGCAAGAGAATATCCAATTGAAAGAACGCGCGATATCGGAATTATCGCGCACATTGATGCCGGCAAAACAACCGTGTCTGAACGGATTCTTTTTTATACCGGCGTTTCTCATAAAATCGGCGAGGTGCACGAGGGTACGACCGTGATGGATTGGATGGAACAGGAGCGAGAGCGCGGCATTACGATTACCGCGGCCGCCACTACTTGCTTTTGGAAACTTACGCGCACTACTGATGATGGAGGGAAAAAATCTGGGGGCGAATACCGGATAAATATCATAGACACCCCGGGGCACATTGATTTTACCGTTGAAGTACAGCGCTCACTTAGGGTTCTTGACGCCGCGGTTGTTGTTTTTGACGGTGTCGCCGGGGTTGAACCGCAGTCGGAAACAGTCTGGAGGCAGGCCGATAAATTTCATGTGCCGAGAATTTGTTTTATCAATAAACTTGACCGCATTGGCGCGTCTTTTGAGCGCTCGCTTAACTCCATTTACGAGCGGCTCACACCCCATGCGGTTCCGGTGTCAATTCCCATAGGCCTTGAGCAAGAGCACGAAGGTGTGATTGACCTTATGCGAATGAAGTCGGTTAAATTTTTGGGAGAGCACGGCGAGAGGATAGAGCTTGAAGAAATTCCCGTGGCATTAAAAAGTTACGCGGATGAATGGCGCCACAAAATGGTTGAAAAAATCGCGGAAACCAATGACGCGCTTACGGAAAAATATTTGGAAGCAAAAGAAATTTCGGAAGAAGAATTAAGAAAAGCGCTTAGAACGGCGACTTTGGCCTATCGGCTGGTGCCGGTGTTTTGCGGCTCAGCCCTAAAAAATAAAGGCGTTCAGCTGGTGCTTGACGGCGTTATAGATTATTTGCCCTCCCCGAGCGAACTTCCTGATATCAAAGGAACAAATCCGCAAAGTGGAGCAGAGGAGACGCGCGAGGCGAAGGATGACGCTCCGTTTTCCGCGCTTGCTTTTAAATTGCAATCCGACCCTTATGTCGGCCAACTTACTTTTTTCCGGGTTTACTCCGGAACGCTTAAGGCCGGCTCCTATGTTTTAAATTCAGTCAAGGGCGAGCAGGAGCGCGTCGGCCGTATTTTGCGGATGCACGCCAATACCCGCGAGGAATTGAAAGAAATTGAGGCCGGAAACATCGGCGCGTTGGTCGGTCTTAAAAATACTCATACCGGAGATACGCTTTGCGATCCTGAAAAACCGATAGTGCTTGAAAAAATTGTTTTTCCTGAACCTGTCGTTGGTCTTAAGATTGAGCCGAAAACAAAAGCCGACCAGGAAAAAATGGGTTTGGCGCTCCGCCGTCTTTCCGAGGAAGACCCGACTTTCAGAATTAAAGGGGACCCCGAAACCGGCGAGACCATTATTTCAGGAATGGGTGAATTGCATTTGGAAATTTTGGTTGACAGGATGAAACGTGAATTTAATGTTGAAGCGAATGTCGGCCGCCCGCAGGTCGCCTACAAAGAAACGATTAAGAAATCCGCCGAGGCCGAAGGCAAATATATTCGTCAGTCCGGGGGAAGGGGTCAATATGGCCACGTATGGTTGAGAGTAGAGCCGCAGGAACGAGGCAAGGGTTTTGAATTTGTAAATGAAATTAGGGGCGGCACTATTCCTCAAGAATTTATCCCCGCGGTTGAAAAGGGTGTTAAAGAGGCAACAGAAAGAGGCGTTTTGGCGGGTTATCCAGTTGTAGACATTAAAATTGCACTTTATGATGGTTCTTATCACGATGTTGACTCTTCAGAGGCGGCGTTCAAAATCGCGGCTTCCATGGCTTTTCAGGAAGGAGCGAAAAGAGCCGGTCTTGTTATTTTGGAGCCGATTATGCGGATTGAAGTTGTAACTCCGGAACAATTTTTGGGCGAGGTAACGGGGGACTTGAATTCCAAGCGCGCGCGCATTGAAGAAATGCATGACCATGGTCTCGGTATAAAAGCGATTGACGCCAAAGTTCCGCTTTCAGAAATGTTCGGTTATGTGACTATTTTGAGGTCGTTGACGCAGGGCCGTGCTAGTTTTACTATGGAATTTGACCACTACGCGGAAGTTCCGAATAATGTTGCGCAACTCATTATAGAAGGCAAAAAGTAGCGCCTCGTTTATAAAAGGATATTAAAAAGCGGCATTTGGATGCCGCACGTTGAGGCCGTTTTTACGAGAAGAGTTTTTCCAGAAGGCGGCGGATGAGAGTTTTGCGGGGAGGAGGGAATTTTAGATAGCCGAATTTATAAATGTAAAAATAGTTTATTTTTCTTTTGATCTCGGCAATTTCTGCCGGGGCGGCATGGCGGGCTTCCGCATCACGCAGTTCTTCCAAAAGTTTTTTATGTTCATCAAATACTTTTTGGGGCGGAACAAGCGCGGTCCATCCTCCACTCGGCGGATATTTTCCGGTCATTCCCATAATTGTCCCCTTGTTGTATAAAGAACATTATAAGGCGAGTATACACTACATTTTATAAAATTCAAATAAAAATTATTTTAATATGCCTTTCCCATTCAAAAATTTTATCCCGTTAGAGATAGGAAACGCCCAAGGCGTTTCCGTAGCTATGATGCTGGCAGTATATCGCCGGTGTTTTCTCTACTCTGGGCAGGATGATAAAAAAATAAGGTTTGGATCTCTAACGGGATCCATAAAAAAAGGGGAAAAATACATTATGGTTGAAAACGGCAAGCCCGAATACGTGGTCATGCATTATGATGATTATGCCGAACTTATTGAAAGAAAAAATGTTGAGAATATGAATATGGTCGGGGATAGTTCTTTTGGCTTTCCTTCTGAAATAAAAAACGTGGCAATTCGCAACGAGGACACCTTTGTCCCAAAGGCCGCGTTTTTTGGCTCTAATTTGCCGCAGGATATTTCTAAAATTCGTCTTGAAGATTTGCCGTTATAATCATATGGCGGAAAGTTTTGGAAAAAACGAGGGAGGTCAGGTTTTTGAACATCGCGATATCGCGAATGAAAAAAGACCCAAACTTTCACCCGCGGTTTATGAACGCGTCCGGGCGAGATTTTTTTATGATTTGATGGAAGAAACCTTTAGGAATTATGATACGGCAAAAAAAGAACGCCCGGGGGCAGAAAAATCCCCCGTCAGAAATATAGGATTCTTTTTTAAAAAATCCTGGGACAATTTCACCGAGCCCCTGATTGAATACGAAGATATGCTTGCCGATATTATGGCCAAGAAGTGGGAGTCAAACGGGGCGAAAAGCCGGGCGCTTAACGAGTTGGAAGAGCGGAGGAAAAAAAGTTTAGGCGGAGTAACGTTATTGGTGCCGGATTTTTTGTTTAATGAAAAGGAAAAACAGAAAAAAATTCTCGCAAAAATATATGAAGGTTATGCCGGTTTTATAGAGACAGATGAAAATAAACTAGACTATATCGCCGATGATGTTGGAAAGGGTTTTGGGAGCATTTTGCAACGTTTTTTGCGGACAGTGGATGATTATGAGGTACGCATATTAGTAGAAAGGCGGCAGAAGAAGAAAATGCGGAAGAAAATAGGGTCGTTTGCTGAAGATGTCGTGTTGCCGGATGCCCCAGATGAGGATGTGTAGCTTGCGAAGGGAGGGGTTGACGGATTGGTATGCTTTTTGCTACTATTCGTTCTGTTGCGTAAATAGCAATATATATAAGGTTTTTCAATAAATCGCTAACCCTTCAGGGTTTTTATTGTCCAAGCTTGGGCCTGAATTACCTGGGGATAGCAATAATAAAAGGATATGGCAGAAAAATTTGAGCGGACAAAACCGCATTTAAACGTAGGTACTATTGGGCACGTTGACCACGGTAAGACTACTCTTACCGCGGCCATCACTAAAGTTTTAAGTTTGGCCGGATTTAAGTCGCGGGTGGAATCAGTTGACCAGATTGACAACGCGCCGGAAGAGAAAGCGCGCGGTATTACCATTGCCCTTCACCATTCGGAGTATGAAACAGCGAAGCGCCACTACGCGCATATTGATGCTCCGGGACACGCCGACTACATTAAGAACATGATTACGGGGGCCGCTCAGATGGACGGCGCAATTTTGGTGGTTTCAGCCGTTGACGGCCCGATGCCTCAGACCAGAGAACACATACTTCTCGCGCACCAAGTAGGCGTTCCGACAATTATAGTATTTCTCAATAAGGTTGATATGGTTGAGGACAAAGAAATGATTGACTTAGTTGAGGCTGAAATTCGCGAGCTTTTGAAAAAATATGAATTCCCCGGAGACCAGGTTCCAGTTATTCGCGGTTCAGCCCTTAAAGCGCTTGAAGCGAAATCGGTTGATGATGAATGGGCAAAACCAATTATGGAACTTGCCAATGCGCTAGACGCATATATTCCTGATCCGGTTCGTGATACGGAAAAACCGTTTCTTATGCCCGTTGAAGATGTATTTTCAATTGAAGGCCGTGGCACTGTTGTAACTGGCCGAATTGAACGGGGCAAGGTTAAACTTAACGAAGAAATAGAAATAGTCGGTATGCGCCCGACGGTAAAGACGATTGTAACCGGCATTGAAATGTTCAATAAATCCCTTGATGAAGGTATGGCTGGAGACAACGCCGGGCTTCTTTTGCGCGGACTGAAGAAAGAAGATGTAGAACGCGGGCAGGTGCTGGCTAAACCGGCTTCAGTTACTCCTCACACTGAATTTGACGCGGAAATATACATCTTGTCCAAGGAAGAAGGAGGCCGCCATACGCCGTTTTTCGCTGGATACAAGCCGCAATTCTACATCAGAACTACCGACGTAACCGGTGAGGTTACTCTTCCGACAGGAACCGAAATGGTTATGCCCGGTGATACGGTTAAACTCGGAATTAAACTTATTGTTCCGGTAGCCTTGGAAGAAAAACAGCGTTTTGCGATCCGCGAGGGAGGCAAGACCGTTGGCGCGGGTGTTGTAACAAAGATTAACAAGTAAGGAAGGAAGATATTGATCTGCTCTTTTTAAACCCATGGCTACCAAGACCACCAAGACAAAACCAGTACAAGCAGAAGCAACGCAACGGCTTCGCATCAAAGTCCGCGCTTACGACAATAAAATTATTGATTCGTCGGTAAAGCAGATTGTTGATACTGCCCGTCGTTTTGGAGCTGAAGTCGTAGGACCGGTTCCGCTTCCCACTGAAATTCATAAGTACACCGTTAACCGCTCCTCATTCGTGCATAAAAACGCGCGCGAACAATACGAGATGCGCGTACACAAAAGATTAATTGACATCAATAACCCGACTCCAAAAACGATTGACGCGCTGATGAATCTGAATCTTCCGGCCGGAGTGGATATAGAAGTTAAGTTATAGTAAATAGAGATAAATTATGAGAGAAGGTGCACCAGAAATAGAAAAAGGGGATTCCGTGGTAGAGC
The DNA here is from genome assembly GCA_030648055.1 of bacterium. Taxonomy (GTDB): domain Bacteria; phylum Patescibacteriota; class Minisyncoccia; order Sungbacterales; family SURF-37; genus JAUSHI01. The sequence goes on from JAUSHI010000009.1 coordinate 132,178, forward strand.
AACCAGAGCGTCCGACAAGAGAAAAGTTAGAGCAAGAAGCAGAATCTGTTTGGAAAAGTCACGAGCCCATGGCGGAAACCTTCCGAGAGATAGCGGGCCAAACCAGCGTTGATCGTAAGATGAACGAATATGTTGACACGGCTATACGAGATTTACGTAATACAGCAAAAGAGCCAAACCATTATAAAAATCCAGATAGCGTAGCCAAGAGCTATCCTGGTTGGGAAGCGGAAGATTTTGAAGACCTTGCCAAGATATTAGAAGCAAAGAAAATAGATATGTAAATCAAACTTTAATCATTGAGCAGTTCTCCGCGAGGCGACTCGCGGGGAGAACTGAGTGATTAAGTGATTTGGCGAGCCCATCAGCGCGCCGAAAAATCGCTCAACTCGGTTGTCTGAGTATGAAAATTAATATTTTTATTTTCACTTAAGAGTTTTAAGGAATAACTCCCGAGGTTTTTAGATAGGCCGGGTTTGTTCCCGGTTTTTTCAATGTTTATCTGCGAATGCAAGCCGGAAGGCGCAGCATGAGCAGGTATAAACATTGAACCCGCCGAAGCTCCGCAAGGAGCGAAGGTGGGTGGTAATTATTGGTGTCCGCCTTCGCTTCCGCCATCGCTAAAGCTATGGCGGACAAGAAAGCTACGGCGGATGCTCATATTCGTAGCTACTCGCTACGCTCGCAGACGAAATTATGGCAAAGTTCATCGTCGGTAAAAAAATAGGTATGTCCCAGATTTTTGATAAAGAACGGAAGGTCATTCCGGTGACTATTATTTATGCCCCCGCCGTAACCGCTGTTCAGGTTAAAACAGAAGAGAAAGACGGATACGGCGCGGTTCAATTCGGGGCGGGAACAAGAAAAGAGAAAAACATAAAGAAACCCCAGAGAGGGCACATGAAAGATTTAGAATTTTTTGAAGTCTTGAAAGAAGCGAAAGGTTTTGGCGGGGTGGAGAGAGGCGCGAAAATTGATGTAACGCAGTTTCAGGAAGGTGATAAAGTAATGCTTTCGGGCGTTTCAAAAGCAAAAGGATTTCAGGGCGTGGTTAAGCGGCACGGCTTTCACGGAGCGCCGGCAACGCACGGTACTAAGCACGCTCATCGCGAACCGGGTTCCATCGGACCGACTTGGCCACAAAGAGTGCTTAAAGGAAGAAGAATGGCCGGGCGAATGGGTGGCGATAGAATTACACTGAAGACCGCGAAAATCGCGAAGGTGGACGCCGAAAATAATATTTTAGCGATTAAAGGGCCGGTGCCGGGAAGAAGAGGAACGCTGATAGAAATCAGAGGATAAATCAATTACGCCATAGGCGGAATTGGTCGCCCGGACACTCGTGTTATTGAGTGTCTGATGGATTAAAAAGGCCCTCGGAGCGAGGGCGATAATGGATGATGAGTGAGAGCTATGCTATGAAGAATTTTTTCTAGGAAAGAGCCGCATAAGCGTGAAGAAAGTAATAAGGTAGGAAAGCAACCATGTGGCTAAAGCCGTGAGTCCAGTAACAATCGGAGCTGAGAATGGGGAAGTGAACTTGATTCCAAGTAAGCCGAGTAGTAGTTTACAGAAAATATCAGCGCAATATAGTGCAAGGAGAAGAACCAGAAAGCGCTTAAGTTTCGTAGACCAGAGGGTAGCGTTTCCATGGCGGTAGTAAAAAAAGTATAAGGTAGTTCCGTAAACAACGCCGTAGATCAACTCCTGTGTGGTGAGCGCCATTGTTCCCCCTTGGATTGTCAACGAACAGCAGTTTAATATGTAGCAGAAATAAAAATGAATGTCAAGACATACAATCAAAAAGGCGAAGAGGTGGGGATGGTAGAATTACCGGATTCTATTTTTGCGTTGAAATGGAACGCCGATTTGGTGCATCAGGTTGCCGTCTCGCAAGAGGCCAACAAAAGGCAGAATGTCGCGCACGCCAAAGGACGGAGCGAGGTCAGGGGTGGAGGCAGAAAGCCATGGCGCCAGAAAGGCACGGGCAGGTCCCGCCACGGTTCCATTCGCTCGCCTTTGTGGAAAGGAGGCGGAGTAACACACGGACCTTTGAAAGAAAAAGTTTACAAAAAGAAGATAAATAAAAAAATGGCTGCCAAAGCGCTTGCCATCGTGCTTTCTGCAAAAATGAAAGACAGCGAGCTTTTGATTCTTGACGGCGTTAATCTTTTAGCACCCAAAACAAAAGAGGCAAAAATGATTTTAAATAATATTTCAAAAATTTCCGGATACGCCGGTCTTAGTTCCAAAAGCGTGATTATGGGAATCGCCGAGCACGAGGCCGGAGTAATCCGCGCTTTTCGAAATTTGCCGAATTTTGACACCGAAGAGGCCAGAAACATTACCTGCCTGGATCTTCTCGCGCACAAATTCATAATTTTACCGAAAGAAGCGTTAGAAGTTTTTAAAAAACGGTTAGCGAAGCAGTATGTTTAATCTTTTCAAAAAAGAAAGCGATAAGCCCGCCGTAAAACCAAATCCAAAACCTCGCGTAAAAGAGGAGGCGAAAGAAGTTGCGGTAAAAGTAGCTCCGAAAACGGTCTTCGGCAAATATCCGCTTGGTATTTTGATTGCTCCGCGAATAACCGAAAAAGCGACCATGTTACAGAGCAACAATCAATATGTTTTTGAAGTTTCGGATAATGCCAACGCCAGTTTGATTAGGAGAGCCGTTGAGGGCAAATACGGAGTTCGTGTTCGCGGGGTAAATGTTTTGAATCAGCCCGGAAAAAAAGTCAAAACTGGCCGCCGTGAAGGATGGAGCAAGGGCTTTAAAAAGGCGATTGTTTCTCTGGAAAAAGGCCAGACCATAGATTTTACGTAAAGGGCTTTGTCTGCGAGGTGGGCGTACATACGCGAAGCCGAGCAGGAACAAAACCTTTACCCAGCCCTTTATGCGGTAAAACCAATCTAAAATTAAAATGGAAAAAGCGGCAACATTCAAATTAAAATCAAATCCAGACAGCTTAAAGGGCTGGGTGCTGAATTTTATATTTACTCATTACATTCGTAAGTAAAATTCGCATGAAGAAATATAACCCAACAACGCCGTCGCGGAGAAGTATGGAAAAAATAGATTTTCGCTTTTCTTCAGATGGGCCTTATAAAAAACTTACCTGCGGCCGTAAAAGGGATGTTGGCAGGAATAATCAGGGGCGCATTACGACCAGGCATAAGGGTGGCGGAGTCAAGCGGCTTTGGCGCGAGATTGATTTTTTGTATAACAAGAAAAATATTATGGCAACGGTTGAAACCGTAGAGTACGACCCGAATCGCACAAGTTTTATTGCGCGAGTTCTTTATAAAGACGGTGAGCGCCGATATGTTCTTGCTCCTGCCGGCTTTAAAGAAGGAAGCACTTTTGTTGTTTCTGAAAAAGCTCCGTTGGAGGCAGGCAACCGTTTGCCGCTTAAAAATATTCCCGTTGGAACACCTGTTTTTAATATTGAATTAAATTTAGGTAATGGAGCCGTGCTCGTTCGTTCAGCCGGCACTTCCGCGCAGATTCTTGCCGAGGAGGGTGGATATACCCAGCTTAAAATGCCTTCGGGCGAGATAAGGAAAGTGCATTCATCCAATTGGGCGACCATTGGAAACGCATCCAACCCTGAAAGGAGTCTTATGGTTTTCGGAAACGCCGGAAGGATGAGGCGCTTGGGCGTCCGTCCGACTGTCCGAGGTTCTGTCATGAACCCGAGAGATCATCCGTACGGCGGAGGCGAAGGTAAGCAGGTTAGGGGCACAAAGCGCCCGAAGACCATGTGGGGTAAAATCGGCAGAGGTGTTAAGACGCGAAGAAATAAGAAAACCAACGTATTTATTCTTAAGAGGAGAAGTAAATAAAATTAACATGTCCAGATCACTTAAAAAAGGTCCATATATCCATCCGTCAATTATTAGAAAGCTTGCCAAACTTAGGCCTGGAGCCACCGCGGTTATTAAGACATGGGCGCGGAATTCGGTCATTACTCCGGAGATGATCGGCATCACTTTTCAGGTGCATAACGGCAGGATATTTATTGACGTGAAAGCGCGCGAGGAAATGGTTGGGCATCGCCTCGGCGAATTCTCGCTGACGCGCAAGTTTGTAAGGCACGGAGGACGAATGCAAAAAGAACTTGAGATAAAAGCCGCGGAAGGCGAGAAGGTCAAAGCCGCCGCTCCCGAAGTTAAGCCGGCTAAATAATAAAAATAATTATGGAAATTACCGCAAAATTGAATAACTTGCGACTCGCGCCACGGAAGGTACGGCTTGCGGCTGATTTGATTCGCGGAAAAAAAGTTGGAGAAGCCGAACGCGAATTGAAGTTTTTGATAAAGCGCGCCTCATTGCCGTTAATCAAGCTTTTGAAATCCGCGGTCGCAAATGCTACAAATAATTTTAATCTTATCAAAGACAATTTGTATATTTCAAAAATAACCGTTGATGGCGGTACTCCGTTAAAAAGGTCCCGCCCGAGAGCTTTTGGGCGCGCTTTTCCGATACGAAAGCGAACCAGCCACATAACGCTTGTTTTAGGCGAGATTAAAGGTAGTACGGCGCGACGGAAAGCTGGCGGCAAGAAAGGCGGACCGGTCGTGGCCGAAGAGGGCGAAATTCGCGAAGAGAATGAGGATAAAAAGCGGTTCGGAAAAGAATCGCGCAGTGGCAAAACTGGAGACATAAAAAGATCGTCCAATGTTATCCGTAAAGTATTTCAACGCAAAGTCATATGACCCATAGAGTTCACCCATTTATTTTTAGGTTAGGCGAAACAACGACATGGCGGTCGCGTTGGTTTAACCGTAAAAATTATCAGGAGTACCTCCGCGAAGACACTCTTTTGAGGGAGTGGCTTGAAAAACTTCTTCGTTCCGCTCATGTTTCGGTTATTGAAATAGAGCGCTCGCCGAATATTTTAAATATTATTTTAAAGACAAGCAGGCCCGGTATTTTGCTTGGCCGCGGTGGAGAGGGCATTACCAAGCTTAAGAAAGATATTGAGAAAAGGATTATTAAATTATGGAAAAGGCGGCCTCTTGCTAAAGCCAAGTTGGGAAAGCGCGAGATTAAAGTGACTGTTGAGGAAATAAAATCTCCCGAGACCGACGCCTCGATTGTCGCGCAAATGATGGTTGAAGACATTGAAAAACGTTTTCCTTTCAGGCGCATTTTGAAGCAGACCATTGAAAAAGTCATGTCCCATAAAGAGGCCAAGGGCGTAAAACTTTCGTTGTCTGGCAGGCTTGATGGCTCTGAAATGGCGCGCTACGAATGGCTGAAAAAGGGGAGAGTGCCTTTGCAGACATTGCGGGCCGATATTGATTATGCACAAAAAAACGCGTATACAACATACGGTGTTATCGGGGTTAAGGTCTGGATTTATAAGGGTGATATTTTTAAGAAAAAGGGTGAGGAGATAAAGACGAACCAATAGTAATTTTGAATAGTTATGTTGCAACCCAAAAAAGTAAAACATAGAAAATGGCATAAGGGCGTTTCCGGCGGATGGGAAACTCGAGGAACCGAGCTTGCTTTCGGCTCTTTTGGCTTGAAAGCTTTGGAACCGGCTTGGATTACCGCACGCCAAATTGAAGCGTCACGCCGGGCCATCACGGGTTACATTGAAAGAGGCGGCAAGATATGGATAAGGATTTTTCCTGATAAACCCGTGACCAAAAAACCGCCCGAGGTGACTCTTGGAGGCGGAAAGGGCGCGGTTGATCATTATGTTGCACCCATTAAGCCCGGAAGAATAATATTTGAGATGGACGGTGTTTCTGAGGAAGTTGCGCGGGAGGCGTTGAGATTGGCCGGACATAAATTGCCTGTTAAAACAATTTTTGTTAAAAAATGACATGAAAACGAAAGAACTCCGTCAAAAATTGCCCCGGGATTTGGAAGAATTATTGCAAGAAAAAAAGAAGCGATATGACTACGTTGTGGAAGCTTTGCGTGAAAAAAAGCAAAAAAACGTTAAAGAGCTTCGGGGAATTAAAAAAGATGTCGCTAGGATTTTAACGATTATGCGTGAGACGAAGAAGGGATAAATAAAAAAATATGGATACACCGGTAAAAAAACGAAAATTGAAAGGAACAGTGGTTTCCAATAAGATGGCCAAGACCGTCGTTGTTAAAATTGGTTTTTTGAAGAAGCACCCGAAATATGGAAAATATTTTAAAAGGTCTACCCGTCTGAAGGCTCACGCGGAAAACTCCAAAGATTACGGAGTTGGAGACTTGGTTATGATAGAGGAGACCCGCCCGTTATCAAAAGAAAAACGCTGGAAAGTAATTCAATTAATAACTCCCGCCAAAAAAGAAACGTCCGACGAGGAGCAGGAAGAAAAAGAAGAAAAATAGCCATGATTCAAACGCGTTCAATGTTAAAAGTTGCCGATAATTCTGGAGCCAAACTTGTTCAGGTGATAAAAGTTTTGGGCGGCTCACGGAGGAGATACGCCGGGCTCGGTGATATTGTTGTTGTTTCAGTTAAAATTTCCGAACCGCGCAAACTCGTCAAGAAAAAGGACGTAGTTAGGGCGGTAATTGTTCGCCAACGCGCGCCTTTCAGGCGCAAAGATGGCAGCTATATTCGTTTTGACGACAATGCTGTGGTTATTGTTGATGGGCAAGAGCCGAAAGGCGGGCGCATTTTTGGCCCCGTAGCAAGAGAACTTCGTGAACGGGGATTTGCTAAAATTATTTCACTGGCTCCGGAGGTTGTTTAAAGGGCTTTGTCCGCTGTTTGGAGCCGCAAGCGAACAAACAGCGGTTACAAAACCTTTACCCAGCCCTCTATGCTGTTTGATTACGAGACGCAATAATTTATGAAGAAAAAACTTGTAAAAAGTAATAAACGAAATTCGGGCGGCTTAGAGGGCTGGGTGCTGAATTTTATAGTTATTCGCTTTGCTCATAAATAAAATTCGCATGAAGATTAAAAAAGGTGATACAGTCAGAATATTATCGGGTAAAGATCGTGGTAAAAACGGCAAGGTTATTCGTGTTTTGCCGGACGAGACGCGCATTTTGGTTGAGGGAATTAATTTGAAAAAAAAGCATGTGCGTTCCAAACGGCAGGATAAAAAAGGTGAAGTTGTCTTAATTCCCGCTTTTTTAAACGTTTCGCGATCTATGTTAGTATGCCCGAATTGCCAAAAGCCAACGCGGGTTGCCAGTAAAGTAATAGGCGATAAAAAATATCGCATGTGCAAACATTGCGATAAGGAATTTTAAATATGATGTCTTTACGGGAAAAATATCAAAAAGAAGTTTTGGCTAAGATGACCGAGGATTTTAAATATAAGAGTCCGATGGCCGTACCCAAGATTGAAAAAGTCGTTGTTAACGTGGGTGTGGGCAGAATTCGTGACGATAAGGTCACTCAGACAATTCAAAAAACGCTTGCTTCAATTGTTGGCCAGAAACTTTCCGCGCGTCCGGCAAAAACCGCGATTGCGGCTTTCAAAACCCGCACGGGTATGATAATCGGTTATACTGCCACACTTCGCGGGAAGAGGATGTACGATTTTCTTGAACGCTTAGTCCGCATAGCGCTTCCGCGTCAGCGCGATTTTCAAGGCATTCCGGAAAAATCTTTTGACGGTAAAGGCAATTTGACGATAGGAATAAAAGAACATATTGTGTTTCCAGAGATGATCGGGGAAGATGTGCGGTCTATTTTTGGATTTGAAGTAACGGTCGTAACGAGTGCTGGCTCCAGAAAGGAAGGGGTGGCACTGTTGAAATATTTAGGTTTTCCTATTAAGTCCATCGTTTAAAATCATGGCTAAGCAATCTGTAATAGCAAGAGCGTTAAAGACGCCGAAATTCAAATCGCGGGTAGTGCGGCGATGTTTTCGTTGCGGGCGAAAGCATGGCTATATGCGTGATTTTGATTTGTGTCGCATATGCTTCAGAGAGCTTGCTAATAAGGGTGAAATTCCGGGAGTTAAAAAATCAAGCTGGTAATTTAAATTTTTATGACTGATCCAATAGCAGACATGTTTATAAGGATTATGAACGGGAGTCGCGCCGGCAAAGAGTCCGTGATTATTCCGCATTCAAAAATTAAATCCGAAATCGCGCGAGTACTTAAAAATCGCGGATTTATTAAGGATATAGAAAAAAAAGGCAAAAAGGTGAGGAAATTTTTGGAGTTGACCCTTTCCTACAAGGGTAAGGATCCGGTGCTTTCCGGTCTGGTGAGAGTATCAAAGACATCACTACGGGTATACGTAAAAAGTGGAGATATAGCAAAATCAGCGCGTGGTTTTGGAATGATGATAATTTCAACATCTCGTGGAATTATGACCGGAGACGATGCCATGAAGGCAAAGCTCGGCGGAGAAATAATAGGAAAGGTTTGGTAAAAATTATGAGCCGAATTGGTAAAAAAATTATAAAAATTCCCGCGAGCGTTGTGATTACAAAGACGGGGGACAAGCTGAATGTTAAGGGCCCTAAAGGGGAGCTTGTTTTAGGGTTAAATCCGATAATTGACATTGAAATTTCAGGAGAGGAACTTTCAGTAAAGCCGGTCAAGACGACCAAGAGAACTCCGGCTCTCTGGGGGCTTTTCAGGGCGCAAATAAACAACATGGTTGACGGTGTTACCAAAGGATTTGAAAAAAAATTGGAACTTGAAGGAATTGGTTACAAGGCTCTTTCGGAAGGCGCGAACCTTGTTTTTTCGCTTGGTTTTTCGCATACGATAAAATTTGAGGCACCCAAAGGCATTCAGCTTAAGATTGAAAAAAACGTAATTACCGTTTCAGGAATAGATAGGTCTTTGGTGGGTGAGACCGCGGCCCGCATCAGGAGCCTTAAACCGCCGGAGCCTTATAAAGGAAAGGGAATTCACTATCAAGGTGAAATTATCCGCAGAAAACAAGGGAAAAAAGCGGTTGCCAGCGCGTCGTAGACCTAATTTTAAAAATATAGTTTACATAATGAAGATTAAAAGTTCAAGAGAAAAAAGGATAATACGCCATAAGCGTACCAGGGCGATAATAAAAGGTACGGCCGAGAAGCCGCGGCTTTCGGTTTTCCGCTCTAATCGTCATATGTGGCTTCAGTTGATTGATGACATTTCCGGCAAAACTTTGGTTTCGGCAAATGATGCCGAAATTAAAACCAAAAAGAAAAGTGTCGGCAAAGACACGGCCTCTTTAGTCGGAGAATTGCTTGCTAAAAGAGCTGGTGAGAAAAAAATTGAACGCGTTGTTTTTGACCGGAGCGGGTACTTGTATCACGGTTTGGTACGCGAAGTGGCCGAGGGAGCAAGAAAAGGCGGTTTAAAATTTTAAAGGGCTTTGTCCAAAATTTAGAGTAGTCGTCAAATAGACTTTGGAAACAAAACCTTTACCCCGCCCTCTATGCTACAGTTTATAAGTAATAGATAGTTTATGTATACGGAACTTGCAAAGCACAATAAGGCAAAGCGGAATCGCTTAGAGGGCGGGGTGCTCAATTTTATAGTTATTTATTTCATTCATAAATAAAATTCGCATATGCCAAGATTTGGTGGTTCAAAATTTAAGAGAGGGGGAGAGCGCGAGAAGTCGGAATATGACCAGAAAGTGCTGGATATCCGCAGGGTAGCGCGCGTGGTTGCCGGAGGGCGCCGTTTTAGCTTTAGGGCGACGGTTGTTATAGGGAATCGCAGAGGAAAAGTCGGCGTGGGTGTCGCCAAGGGCGTTGATGTAGCACAGGCCGTTGAGAAAGCCACTCATAAGGCAAGAAAATACATGGTTGTTGTTCCGTTAACTAAATGGGGTTCTATTCCCCACAGAGTGTTGGCTAAGTTTTCAAGCGCGAGGGTTCTTTTAAAGCCCGCGCCGGAGGGTTCCGGTATTATTGCCGGAGGCTCTGTTCGCGCCGTGGCTGATCTTGCTGGCATAAGGAATCTTTCTTCAAAAATTCTGTCCCGTTCGCCGAATAAATTAAATAATGCCCGCGCCGCGCTTGCCGCCTTGGCGAGTCTTAAGGCGCGAGAATAAATATGCAATTACATCAATTAAATTCAAAAACTAATTTTCGAAGAGGCCAAAGGATCGGCAGGGGCGGCAAGCGCGGTAAAACTTCTGGGAGGGGCACAAAAGGCCAGAAGTCCAGAGCCGGCCACAAGATTCGTCCCGCTATTCGTGATATTATTAAAAAATTGCCCAAACTTCGCGGCTATAAGTTTAAATCTTTCGCAAAGGAAACGGTTGTTATTAATCTGAAAGATTTAGAAAGGCATTTTCAGTCGGGTGATACGATTAATTCAAAGATGCTTATCGCGAAAGGGCTTGTAAATAAAATAAAAGGGCAGATTCCCAGGATAAAAATTCTTGGCGCCGGAAAGATAGAAAAAAAGTTCATTTTTAAAGATGTTGTGCTCTCGGGCAGTGTTAGAGAGAAAATGAAATAGGCATGTTTTCCCGCATTAAATAATTAGGCGTGGCTTAATTAGACGATATGTTTCAAAAACTTTTGTTGATGTTTAAGCTTCCGGATTTGCGCAAAAAGATTTTTTTTGTGCTTGGGGTTCTTTTGGTGTTTCGCTTGGTCGCCGCGATCCCAGTGCCGGGGGTTGATCCCATAAGACTTAAAGCTTTTCTCGCTGGAAATCAATTTTTCGGTCTTTTGGATATTTTTTCCGGAGGCGTACTTGGTAATCTTTCCATCGTAATGCTTGGCGTTGGCCCTTACATCACCGCGTCCATTATCATGCAGCTTTTGACCATGCTTTTCCCGTCGCTTAAAGAAATGTACCAGGAGGAGGGTGAGGCGGGGCGCCAAAGGTTTAATCAATACTCCCGTCTTCTTACCGTGCCGCTTGCCCTGCTTCAGGGTTACGGGCTTTTGATCATTCTTGTCCGCCAGCAAATTATTCCCCAGCTTGGGTTTTTTGGTTTTGCAACCAACTTGATTATTGTGACCGCCGGGACTCTCTTTCTTATGTGGCTCGGTGAGCTTATTTCTGAAAAAGGCATTGGCAACGGTATTTCTCTTTTGATTTTTGCCGGTATTGTCTCAAGAATCCCCATTGATCTTCGGCAGACTCTTTTTACTTTTGACTTTTCACAGCTTCCGTCCTACCTTGCTTTTTTGGCGGTCTCACTCGTTGTTATCGCGGGTGTTGTGGTAATCACGGAAGGTCAGAGAAATATTCCCGTCTCCTACGCAAAGCGTATTCGCGGAAATCGCGTATACGGCGGAGTTTCAACCCATCTTCCGCTTCGCGTTAATCAGGCCGGAGTTATTCCGATTATCTTCGCGGTCTCGCTTATTCTTTTCCCGGGCCTCATTGGCAACTTTTTAGCAGTTGTTCCGAATCCCGCCGTGCAGTCTATTTCGCGCTTTTTGATTGAGCTTTTGAACAATCAGTTGCTTTACGGGTCTTTTTATTTTCTGCTTGTTTTTGCTTTTACTTATTTTTACACCGCGGTTACTTTTGATCCCCAGGCGATTGCCGATAATCTTCAAAAGCAGGGCGGTTTTATTCTCGGCATACGGCCCGGCAGGCCAACCGCTGAATATCTTTATCGCATTCTTAATCGTATTACGCTTGCCGGAGGACTTTTTTTGGGCGTAATCGCCGTCTTGCCTCTTATCGTGCAATACGCTTTCGGTCTTCGGACCCTGACCATCGGCGGCACCTCGCTTCTTATCGTGGTGTCTGTGCTTCTTGAGACAATGAAACAGATTGATGCCCAGTTGGTGATGCATGAATATGAGTGATGTCCCGATAAAAATTGAATTTGCAATTTTTATCGAGGATCCTCGATTTCGCTACGCCACTTTTTGTGGCGGCGAAATCGGGACATGAATATGAATAGCTTTGTCGGGTTACGGTTTTAGATAAAAAAATCGCGCCTGGGTTAGCGCGATTTTCTTTTGAGCCCCAGAGATGAAAGAATTTCTTTTAGCTTTTTGTGAACTGGTTCTTTGTCGTCGTAGTTATTGGTGATGACGAAGGGCGCCTTGCTTATTATCCAGTTAACTTCGCGTTCAATGGGTGAGTGTTCGCCGGTCCCCCTTTTTCTGTCCCCCATAAATTCATTGAAAGTCATTTTTCCTTCATCGCGTTTTTGGGTTTTGTGAGCGGCATCTTTAAGCGCGCGCGCGTATCGGACTTTGGGGTCGGCCGTGACGCAGATGAGGATTCCTTTTCTCTTTTCCACGAACGCGCGGTATTCTTCTTTGGTGCGGATGGCTTCAACAAGCGCGATTTTCGGTTTTTCCGTATCCAGCATGTGGGCAACTCTTCGCATATACGCGGATTCACCAAGAAGCGGATAGAGGAGTTTGTTTACGCCGAAAAGCGCGTGGTAAACCCTGCGGTCGGCTTCCAGGCCCAAGATTTTAGCGATAAGCATGGGCGCGTCAGCAATGCGAAGATGCTTTACGCTTTTGTAGTTTCTGACAATATATTCCACGGCCACATCCTTTCCCGCTTTACGCGGACCGGCAACTGCGATAATTTTTATTTTCTGGCGTTTCCAGCTGGAAATGGCCCTGTTGAGTTCTGATTTGGTAAGCATAAGATATTCCTTTATTATTAATCTTAGACGGGTCGGTTGTAAATACCCACTGAAAGCATAAGTAAATGATCATCAAAAACGAAAAAGAGCTCTCAATCCTTCGCGAATGCGGCAGAAAACTTGCCATGATTTTGGGTGTGGTGGAAAAAGCCGTCAAGCCCGGAGTTACGACTAAAGAGCTTGATGATTTGAGCGAAAAATTAATCCGCGACTCGGGCGGCGAGCCTGTGTTTAAAGGTTATCGCACGCTTCGCGGTGAGCCACCATTTCCCTGTTCTCTTTGTACCTCTGTCAATGATGAGGTGGTGCATGGCATTCCTTCCGGAAGCCGTGTTTTGAAAGAAGGCGATATTGTCGGTCTTGATATCGGCATGCGCTGGCCCGCTAAAGACGGTTTTATAACCGATATGGCGGTAACGGTGGGTGTGGGCAAGATTTCCCAAAAAGCTGAACGCCTTATCGCTGTAACCAAGGATTCATTTGAAAAGGGTATCGCGGTGTTGGCACCCGGCATTCGGCTGGGCGATCTCGGCGCGGTTATTCAGAATCAATTGGAAAAAAACGGCTATGGAGTAATTCGCGATCTTGCCGGGCATGGCGTGGGCAGGAAACTTCATGAAGAACCTTTTGTTCCAAATTACGGCAAGCGCGGAGCAGGGCCTGTTGTGCTTGAGGGCACGGTGCTTGCCATTGAACCGATGGCCACCGAGGGCGACTGGCATGTTGTGCTTGATAAGGATGGTTGGACATTTAAGACGCGCGATGGAAAATTGGCAGCGCATTTTGAGCATACTGTTGTTGTGACAAAGGATGGCGCGAAAGTTTTGACAACAATCTGAAAATTTAGTACACATAAGATTGTTCTTTTCAATATAAATACTGCGGGGGGTGCACATTGAAAACCATCGCGAAACTCGTCGGTTGTTTCTGTATGCTTTCTTTTTTGGTTTTCGTATGGTTGAGTCATAGCGGCGTTCTGCCGGGTTCTGCCACAGCGCACGGCTGGGGAGGATCCGGGTTTGCTGTCCTTGCTTTTGTCGGCTGGGTCTTGCTCATGATAATGTCAGAGGGTCCTATACGTTCGCATGAGATGGCTAATAAATTTTGTTTCATTTACGGCTTCCTCCTGGTTATAAATGCCATCACATACACGCTTTTGCGTCTTGATAGTCTTATTGGCCCCGCTCATACATTAAGGTGACGCTCCTGTTGTTATGATCAGTGTTCTTTATTACGGCTTGGCCATTTTTGGCATGTGGATGATATATGCGGCGGCTGAAGATGGGCTCGTCTAATAACCCAAAAATAATCCATTGCGGCCCCGGGGCCGCTTTTTTCTTTGCGCATTGCACACGCCACACTTATGATATATATAAATGTATCATAAGTTTTATCTTAATTATACTTGACCGGCCGGACATATTTGATTAAGATAATTTTTGTTGATTTTTGGTAGGGGTGCGTTATTATAAAAGATATGGAATATGAAACGGTAATTGGTTTAGAGATACATTCGGAACTTAAGACGCGGACAAAAATGTTTTGCGATTCCTTGAATGACCCGAACGAGAAGCATCCGAACATCAACATCTGCCCCGTATGCATGGGCCATCCGGGAACTCTGCCCGTGGCAAATAGGGAAGCGATTGAAAGCGTTATTAAAGTTGGCTTAGCGCTTAACGGCTCAATCCCACCCTATTCGCAGTTTGACCGCAAGAATTATTTTTATCCCGACCTTCCTAAGGGTTACCAGATTTCGCAATATCAGCACCCTTTGGTAAGGGGCGGTTTTTTAGAGATAACAAAAAAAGACGGGACGGTTAAGAAAATCAGAATAACAAGAATTCATTTGGAAGAAGACGCCGGTCGTTTGATTCACGATGAAAAAAAAGGTACTTCGTTGGTTGATTTTAATAGGGCTGGAATTCCGCTGATGGAGCTTGTAACTGAGCCGGATTTGCGGGATGCCGAAGAGGCGCGGCTTTTTGCCGAGGAGTTTCGCGCGATTTTGCGGTTTTTGGGCGCATCAGACGCTGATATGGAAAAAGGGCAAATGCGTATTGAGGCCAATGTTTCTATAAGGCTAAAGGGTTCGGAAAAATTTGGTACAAAAGTGGAAGTAAAAAATATTAATTCTTTCAGGTTTGTGGGTGACGCGATTGCCTATGAGATAGAACGCCAAAAGAAAGTTTTGAATGGGGGTGAGAACGTTGTTCAGGAAACGCGCGGATGGGATGAGAAGAAAAACGTGACGGTTTCCCAGCGTCTTAAAGAAGAGGCTCATGATTATCGTTATTTCCCGGAGCCGGATTTGCCCCCGTTGAATATCACCCAGGAATTGGTTGATACTCTTGCTGTTCGCGTCCCAGAGCTTCCACAGAAGAAGTTGGAGCGTTTTCAGAAAGAGTATGGCATGGGGCAGGAAGCGGCAAGAATGATTGCTTACGACAAAGATATGGCAGCTTATTTTGAGCAGGCCGCCTCCGAAGTTGTAAGTTGGTGCGCGGATTCGGCGGACGCGAAAACCCTAAAGGGCGAGCCTCGGGCTATAGCCTGCAATCAGTTCGAGCTTTTGAAGACACTTTCAAATTATATGACCACGAGCTTACAGGCCCTTATCGCCGAGGCGAGCGCGTCAATCAGTGAAATTCTTATTACTCCGGAAAATTTAGCCGAGCTTGTTACTTATGTTGCCTTAGGCAAGCTTTCACAGCCGGCGGCAAAAGAGGTTTTGAAAATAATGTTTCAAACGGGCGCCGACCCCTCGGTTGTAGCTGATGAAAAAAATCTTTGGCAGGTTTCTGATACAGGGGAGCTTGATGGCATTGTTTCCAAAGTAATTGCCGGAAATGAAAAAACGGTTGCAGAAATTAAAGCCGGCAAAACAGAGGCCGTGCAATTTATCGTGGGCCAGGTTATGAAAGAATCCAAAGGCAATGCTAATCCTGGTGTCGTGCAGGAATTAATTAAGAAACATCTTTTGCAATGATTCGCGTAAGAAAAAGAACACTTCGCGTTGTAGAGTTTTTAATTGTTGGAGTGCTGTTCGGATTGATTGAAGACATACTTGCGGTTGAGGCCGTCGCGCACATACAGATAACGCCGAGGGTAATTCTTATTATTCTTGCTGTTGCCGTTCCATTCGCGGTTTTAAGCGAACTTATAGTTGACCACCCCCGGTTTTGGGAACTGCTTCGGTTTAAGCGGGTGGATAAAGACGGCGACCCTTCAACACCTATTTAATTTCGCGGGATTGGTTTAGTGGGAGAACGCGACCTTCCCAAGGTTGAGACACGGGTTCGATTCCCGTATCCCGCATTTATATGAGAAGGGATGGGTGTTTATTCTCGTCTTTGTTTTAATTGGTAATGAAAACAGCATCAATAAAAACTGAAGCAGTTCGTCTGACGGCATTGGCCTATCTTGTCGGATTTATCGCATGGAATTATTTTTTAAGCCACTTCGGATTTTTTGAATATAACCTTTTGCAGACGAGATTTGTATCTGCGGGAGTGCTTTTTATATCTCCGGTTGTTCTTTGTCTTGTTTTATATAAATTTTTTCAGATTGAGGTAGATTTTAAAATTTATGAAGTTGCCGCTCTTTTACTTGTGTATTTCTTTGTTTTTGTAATATTAGAATTCCCGTTGATGCCTCAATATTTTGGTGGCGCCCGTCCATTTGCAACTTCATTGATTGGAACGAAGGAACAAATTAAATATTTGAGAAATTTTGGTATTCAATCAGAAAAGAATGTGGAGGGGGAAGAATCTATACAGACAAAGCCCGTGTGTCAAATTTACCAAAATAATGAATTTATTATAGTTGGGGTTGCAATGCCAGAGGGTGATATTACAAAAGACGCTCCTTTAACTTTACGCGTGCGCGGCGGAGCGCTTATTCTTAAACAAAATCAAGTGTCTGGTTTCAACTCCATCGATACGCAACTTGCTAAAGGGGCAGATATTTTATGCGCCCCGTTCCTTCACTTCAAATTTTAATGGCGGTGGACGATCCCCGCTGCTCGCATTAAACACAAAACCCGCCATCGGGCGGGGTTTTTGTTGTTCTTTGTTTCTATAAGCCGAATCCTGTCCTCTGCCTTACGGCAAAGGGGTGATTATCTGTCTAGGCCCGGAATTGCTTCGCGGGCTCAAGCGGGTATTCCCTATAAAAAATACTTGGGATCCCCTTGCACCAGGTAGGAGTTTTTCTTATCCCGCCAGTCGCCTGCCGGAACTGTGGGCTCTTACCCCACTCTTTTCACCTTTGACCTCCTTCGCATTGAAAACCTTTAGAGTTTTCGTAACGACGATCGGTAGTATTGTCTCTGTGACACTGTCCCGTTCTCCCTCCCCAATTTTGCACCCGAGTTATTCAGTCGAATCAATCGCGATAAGCAAAATCATTCTTTACTGTCTATTTATCTCTGATGCAAAACTGGAGAGGGATATGGTGGCTGTTAGCCACTACCACTTTTTTCCAGCTTAACGCTGGAAGGTGTTCGGACTTTCCTCACCAAGCACATAAAAAGTTATGTGCTTGGCGCAATCACCCGAAACAAAGAACAAAATGAGTATAGCATAAGGATTAGGAAAAAGCAAGGATATACGGCAAAACCCCGCTTTTTAGCGGGATTTTGCATAGAACAAGAATAGTTTATTTATTTGTGAAAACCAAGGTCGGCCGGATTATCTTCGCCTGAAACATGCTGTATTTTCCCTCCAGTTTTTTCAAATTTTTTCCTTAGCTTAGTCACGGCAAGCGCCAGATCAATAGTTTCCTGCGGCAGAACATTTTTTACGGTCGGCATGGATGGAATTATCGGAGTCGCTACTCCTTTTACGATTCCATTTGACCAATAATCTATGACCAGCTTGCTGTCTCCAAAAATTTTTTTAACACCGTGTTTCATGGCAATCTCCAGCGCGTATTTGCACGCCATCAGTTCGCCGAAATTGTTTGTTGCGTTTCCGCGTATAAGATGTTTGCCATGTTTGTTTATCTCTATTTTCGGAAGAACTTTGCTTAACAAATTTTTGCCGTTTTCGTCGGTCACGCTGACTTCAACTCCTGCTCCGCGTCCGGTTCCCGCGTCAAAATAAATTCCGGCTGTAAGCCACGGTTTTTGTATTTTAACGCCGTAGTCGGCTCCTCGCTTAAGCCACTCCTCGGCCTCCGCCGTCGTTTTGAAGCCTTTGAACTTCGCGTCTTTTTCGCCTTTGATAATTTTTTCGCATTCTTTCCATTCATCAGTTATCCCAGTCTTATCGGTGCGCGGTATAAAATAGGCGTAATATTTTTTTGTTGCCATAAAAGATAAATTTAATAAGAATCAATCGCGAGTTTAGCGTCCACTACACGCAATTCAATGTTTTGTACTCCATTCCATGTATTTTTTTGAAGCTCCGCGGCCACATCAACCGTATCGCCAGTTTTAAAATTGTTTTCCCCCGCTTTGAAATATATCGCGCCAAGATAACGAGGGCCGAGTTTCATTTTGAGATGAGCACCGTCGGCACCCACTTTGCGAAGGTCGGCAATTTTGGCGTTCCGGATTATAAAAAGCGGTCGGGGATTTCCCTGGCCGAACGGTTCAAGCGTTTTAACAAGTTCGTAAGTGATTTCACCCACTTCATCAAGTGAAAGCTCGGCGTCGGCATCAATGGCGGGTTTTTGTGTTTTTTCTATTTCGTTTCCGGCAAGTTCCAGTTTTTCTTTGAGCATCGGCAAGTGTTCGGGTATCGTCGAAAAGCCACCGGCAAGTGTATGCCCGCCGAAATCCGAGAAAAATTCTCCGGTTTTAGACATAAGTTCCATTACATTCGTCCCCGTCGGCGCGCGGCAGGAACCTTTCACAAGTTCGCTATTCATCGCGTAGAGGAACACCGGGCGTTGGTAGGCTTCAACCAGGCGCGTTGCGGCGAGGCCCAGCACTCCAGCGGGCCACTCGGATGAGCCTTCAAAAATTATTGATGCGGGTTTTGCCGCGGCAAGTTTGGTGGTGAGGTCATTAAGTATGTCTTCCACAACCCTTTTTCTTTCTTCGTTTTTTTCTTCTAAACGGCCGGCCAGCCACCTCGCTTCTTCTTCGTTCTCGGTTGTTAAGAGATTGAAAGCGGTATCGGCGTGGTCCATACGACTGGCGGCGTTTATCCGCGGGGCAATAAAATGCGATATTGTTTCAACGTCGGCGTTGACGGGATTGTCGCCTCTTAAACGAAATAATTCGCGAAGGCCTGGGTGTTTGGTTTTGCGGAGAACCATAAGCCCGTATTTTACCAGCGCTCTGTTTTCTCCTGTGAGTGGTACCATGTCGGCAACTGCGGCGATGGCAACGATATCAAGGAGCCATTTTTCCCATCCGGCCGGAACATTGAATTTTCCCGACCCAATGAGCGCCTGCACCATTTTAAAAGAAAGGCCGGCTCCGGAAAGTACGCGCTCCGGATATGTTTCGTCTGGGTGTTTGTGGTCAATTATAGCAAAAGCATTTGGCCATTTCGGCGGCACGACGTGGTGGTCAAGAACGATTACGTCCATGCCGATTGAATTCGCAAGCTCAATTTCGTCGTAATCGGTTACTCCGCAGTCAATAGTAATCAAAACTTTTGTTCCTGTTTCGTGAAAGTCCCGGATTTTTTGGAGAGACATGCCGAAGCCTTCGCGGTTGCGGTCGGGGATAAAGACATCGTGATTGGCGTTAACAAGTTTGAGAAATTTGCACATTACCGCGGCTCCGCATACGCCGTCGGCGTCATAGTCGCCGAAAACGGTGATTTTTTCTCCGCTGGCGATGGCTTTTTCAATTCGTTCCGAGGCTTGCTTCATGTGACGGAAAAGAAAAGGCGAATGGACATGTTTTTGATAATCGGGATTTAAAAAATCTTCGATTATAGCGGATTCGGTTATGTTTCTGTTCCAAAGCAGTTGGCGGGTGAGTATCGGAAGATGTGAAAATTTTTTCGCAAAACTTTCGGGGGGGACCGGCTTAACGCTCCAATGTTTTTGTTGGGGCTTTGTTTTTGTCATTTGCCTGCTTTTTTTAGCGCGTCTATCGCTGGCAATTTGTTGCCGGAAATTAATGTCATAGTTGAGCCGCCGCCGGTTGCTATATGGTTTATGCCTTTTAGCAGACGGCGTTTTTTAAGAAAAGCCACAAGGTCGCCTCCACCCACGACTTTATATGCTTTTATTCGCCTAAGCACTTTTGCTATTTCCGCGGTTCCGTTGCTGAACTCTTTTCTCTCAATCAGGCCTAACGGACCGTTCCATAATATTGTTTTGGCGCTTTTCAGTTCTTTGGCGAACAGGCGGATAGTTTGTTTGCCGGCGTCAAGAATAAAATCATTTTTTCCGATTTTGCTGATGGTTTTTTTCGAGATATTGCGCGAATTAGGGCTCTCAGCGACTATCGCGTCGGTTGGCAGGATAAGTTTTTTGTTTTTCGCGATGCGCCGCACGGCGGGCATGGTTTTTTGTTCAAAAGGGGATTTGCCTATTTTGAAACCTTTAATTTTAAGTGCAGTGTTGGCAAGCGCCCCGCCAAGAAGTACGCGGTCGGCCCGCTTCGCAAGATTTTCTATGAGCTTGAGTTTTGTTGAAATTTTTGCACCCCCCATAATAACTACAAAAGGTTTTTTGGGGTGGTGCATTAGGGGCGACAGAGCTGAAATTTCTTTTTTGATAAGCGGGCCTCCATAAGAAGGGAGGAAGCGCGGGAGCCCGATCATGGTCGCGTATGGGCGGTGAATCTCGCCGAAAGCGTCTTGTACGAATACTTCGCCTAAGCGCGAAAGTTTTTTTGCAAACACGGCGTCGTTTTTTTCCTCTCCTTTCCAGAATCTAACATTTTCAATTAAAAAAATACTGCATAGCGGAGTCCGGCGGATGGTATTAACTGATGCATTGGAGAAGGGGTTCGTAATTAGCACCACCTTTTTACCAAGAAGCCGGCTAAGGCGTCGCGCTACGGGCCGGGCCGATAGGGCGGGTACTATTTTTCCGCCGGGCTTGCCGATATGTGTCAGAAGAATTATCGTATTTTTGTTTTTAAGTAAACCGCGGATTGTTGGCAGATGAGCGCGAATTCTAAAATCATCAAGTATGCGCCCCTTATTAAGCGGAACATTAAAATCAACGCGTACAAGTACGCGTTTTTTTCTTGGTGGTGCTTCATCAATCCAGCGAATCATGGTGATTTCAGTATAGCAGATTTCCTTGATTTTTGTAGTATAATTGGAGCATGGGAAAAGTAGACGGGATAAAAAATATTGTTGTTATTGGCGCCGGCTTCGGCGGTCTTACCGCAACTTTGAAATTATCCGAAGCGATCAAAAGGAAAGGGCTTGGCAAAAACTGCCGCGTTCTTTTGTTTAACAAGACTTCTTACCAAGTTTACACCCCCGCGCTTTATGAAATTGCCGCTGTTCCGAGAGGTGAGGCAAGCGCGGTGTGCCTGAAAACCTCCATTTGTATTGACTTGGAGGATGTCGCTTCCCGCGAGGGCTTTCAGTTTATAGGCGGAGAGGTTGTGAGCGTTGACCCTGCAAAAAAATTAATTACTTTAGCAAGCGGCGAGACCCAGGCCTTTGACTATCTGGTAGTAGCACTTGGCACGGAGACGAACTTCTTCAATATACTGGGTTCCAAGGAACATTCACTACCGTTAAAAACTTTTGAGGATGCGATTCGGTTAAGAAACAAGACCGAGAAGGCAGTTCTCTCGGGAGTGAGTCCGATACATGTTGTGATAGGTGGAGGGGGAGCTACCGGCGTGGAGCTTGCCGCTGAATTTGAAAACTTCGTGTGTTATTTGAAAGAGAAGTTACTGCCCGCCAAAAGGGTCTGCGACGTTGATATCACTTTGGTTGAGGGCGCTTTAGACATTCTTCCGGGTTTTGAGCCGTGGCTTGTAAAGAAGGCACGGAAGAAATTGGAAGTGCTTGGCGTTAAAATTCTTGCGGGAAAGATCGTTGCGGGAGTTGACGAAAGAATAGTCACTTTTAAAGACGGCGCGGCTCTTCCGTATCACATTTTTGTCTGGGCAGGAGGCGTTATGCCGGCGGGGGCAATTAAAAATTTTGGCCTACCTCTTTCACAAAAAGGCAGAGTTATAGTGAACGAATATTTAGAGGCCGTACACCATTATATTTTTGCGGTTGGAGATAATGCTGAATTTGCCGGAAAGGACGGCAAGCCGCTTCCAGGAAATGTTCCGGTGGCCGAAGCTGAAGCAAGAGTTGCGGCAAAAAACATCATCGCCGATATTCAAGGCCGGCCACATCAGGAATTTTTTCCCATGAAAAAATATCCGTACATTCTTGCTGTTGGCCGGAAATACGCGATAGCTGATCTTGTATTTTTCCATTTTTCTGGTTTTTGGGGCTGGTGCGCGAAACAGCTTATAGAACTCCGCTATTTGGTTTTTGTTCTCGGGTTCAGGAAGGCGCTTAGTATGTGGTGGAGGAGCGTGAAGTATCAGATGTCCAATGATTAAAAATTCCCGCAGTGTGCGGGATTTTTTAATTTGATTTGATGAAGAAGGTTTTATCCAAATAAAACCTATCGGCCGTATTTGGATATAAAAAATAGGGTTTGTTTTGCCTTTCTTGCGATTGTTCGCCTTGATTTTTCTTTACTTTTTTGATATAATTGCATCATGGAACACGGTTTTCTCAAAGAAAAATATGGCCTCCACAAGAGCCAGGAGGTTGAGCGGGCAGCGGAACGTACAGAACAGCGCACAGGCGAAAAAGTGCCCCAAGACCCCGAAGCTCGCATTCAGAACTACCTTGACCGCTTGCAGAATATCATAAATCCCCCTAAATTAGAGGGTCATTCCGGCTTTGACAGGCGTGAACGAAACCTTGAAATGATCAAGCGCGGTCTCTATAACAAATTCGTCATCAAGCCCGAAGATATCCCCGAACAATACTTTGATAACCAGCGCCGCCTCGCAAGAGAACAGGGCCATGGCGACATTGAAATCACCCGAGAGACGCGCGACCAGTTTTCCGAAGTCATCGTTACCGATCAACGAAATTCGCTCAATAACTGGGTGGACTATCTTGCCTCTCCCGATGCCGCCTATCCCGATTGGCTGAAGTACTGGACGATCCGAAGCATGCTCGGCATTGGCGAATACGACAAAGAAAAGAAAGCGTTTGCTAAGCGGTCAAAAGGAACTACCAAACCGTTCCCCGACATCAACCGCGAGGCGCTCGCATATGTCCTTGATGCCGTTTCGCAAAAATACGGCAAGCGGCATATGGAACTTCTGGCGCTCGACGAAGGAGAGAAAAAAGAATTCGAAAAACTCCTTCAAGGCGAGAATTTCGCGAAGCTATACGCCTGGGCGCTTGAGAAAACAGCCATCGCGCCGACTGAATCCCTGGCGAAGACCGCCGGCAAGTGGGTGAAGTACTCCAGGGATTCCAACCGTTTACCGCTTGTCGAATCTCTCCGGGGCCACGGCACGGGCTGGTGCACGGCCGGAGAATCAACCGCCCAGATACAGCTCAAGGGAGGAGATTTTTACGTATACTATTCTTTTGATCAGAAAGGAGGGTCCACCATACCGCGAGCCGCCATCCGCATGGAAGAAGACCGAATCGCCGAGGTGCGAGGCATCGGCGAACAACAGAATCTTGATTCCTACATTGCTCCGGTTGTTGAATCCAAGCTCAAGGAATTTTCTGATGGCGCCGCGTTTGAGAAGAAAACAGAAGACATGAAAATGCTCACGACGGTTGAACGGAAATCAAAAATAAACGAAACGCTAACCAAAGACGACCTCGTTTTTTTATACGAGATAAACGCGCCTATTGAGGGTTTCGGATACCAGCGAGACCCGAGAATCGCCGAATTGCGTTCACAAAGGAACTCCGAGGAAGATATGGCGGTTGTTTTTGAGTGTGGCAAGGAGCAAATCGCGTATAATATTTTTGAAATTAAAGAAGGAACCATGGCTTACGTCGGTCCGCTTGTCCCCGGCATTTTTGACAAAATCCAGAAATACGGCATTGAGCAAATATACACCTCCTTCCCCGCAGGCCGCATCCGCAAGGAAACTATTGAAATCGGCGGCAAGAATGCCGCAACACTCATCAAGGAAATGCGTGATAAAATCAAGGAAATGCGTGATAAAAAAATCAACATCAGCGACTACGCGATGGATATATTGAAAAGTAGAGAATTCACAACGCAGAAAGAAATAGAAGACGCCATACTTATCCGCCTCAAAGTCGGAGACCTGGGTTTCCCTAAAAACAAGTATCCGATAACGGACGAAATCTACAGGCGCATTGAAGAACTGGGATTGGAACTCTGCCCCGCGGAAATTGGGCCGCACTACCGTCTTAAATATTTGGATCAGCTGTTGGGCGAGTGGTTTCGGATTGGCATGAAGCAAATAACCGATCGCGTTGGCAGCCCGCGCGTCTTAAGCCTGGCACGGAGTGAGGACGGTTTGTGGCTGGACGACCTTTGGACGTATCCGGGCGATGAGTGGGCTCCCAGCCGTGGGTTTGTCTTTCGTCTCCGCAAGTTGAAAAACTTGGAAACTTAGAATTTTCTGTATTTTGATCCTTTGTCTCTTTGACTCTTTTTGATTTCGCCCGCGAAAATTTTTTTGATATACTTTTATCAGGCGGGTTACGTCGGGCGGCTACGGTTTCCCGAGACCCTTCTGGCACATGCAGATTGAGAGTCCGTCCGGCTAGCCTTCGACTTACTCAGGCCAAGCGGTTTGGCGGAGAGGATTTGCAAATTCGCCAACAAAAAAGAAACAACTTGGTGCGCTGTGCTGGCGGATTTTTGTGCTCGGATTCAGGAAGGCGCTTAGTATGTGGTGGAGGAGCGTGAAGTATTCGGTGTCGAACGATTGATATTGACAAGTTATTTAAAGTAGAGTATATTATAAGCACAGTAAAAACAGCCCTTTACAAGCCCTTTAACAACCAAATACCAGAAAAGGATAAGAAACATGGATGAAAGAAGGCCTTGTTGCAGGAGAACTTCCTTAAAACTTTATATCGTGTTTTTCTTGGTTCTGGCAGGCGCTGTTATTACAGGTATTATACAAAGAGAAACTGGTTTTATGCCTATTGCATGGCGTTACATTGGCCAAACATGGACCGACGTCTTAATTTCAATTTTTTGCATCATTGTCGCAACTGTCCTTGCTTTAAGACTGCGAGGTCAAAAATAATAACAAGATCTTGCAAATAAGCCGACCCAAAAGTCGCACAAGCGACACAACAAGGGCGGTTCGATGCATCACGCACGATCCGCCCCTTCTTTTTCTTAAAAATCAGATATTTTTTCAAGTTTGGCGGCAGACTTAACAATTTTGACAAATTCGATCGGATGCAAGCTTGCCCCGCCAACGAGCATGCCGTCCATGCCGCCGCCGTTTGAAGAAACAAACGGAGCGGCGTTTTTTGCGTTTACCGAGCCGCCATAGAGAATTCGTGTTGATGTATTAGTTGTTTTCCACAGGCGTTTCAGTATTTCTTGTATTGCCGCGAGCGCTATACGAGCGTGCTCCGGAGTTGCCGAGAGGCCGGTGCCGATAGCCCAGACCGGCTCATAGGCGATAACGCCGTTCTTGAATGCAATTTTTGAGATGCCGTTCAGGTCTTTTTTAAGTTGTGTTTCCAATATCCTGCGTATTTTTATTTCCGGCATACGTTTTTTCTCGCCGATGGCGAGCACCGGAATAATTCTATTTTTTAAAGCTGTTTTTATTTTTTTATTGATTTGTTTATCCGTCTCACCCAGCGCCCTTCGTTCGGAGTGGCCGATTATGCAGTAGCTGACGCAATCATCCCGCAGCATATCGGCCGAAATTTCGCCGGTGTAGGCGCCCCTTTCTTCCCAAAATAAATCTTGCGCTCCAAGTTTTGCTTTACGTAGTACCTTGGCGATGGGCACAAGGAATGGAAAAGGGGGCGCGACAACTATTTCTGCGTTAGGAGCATATTTTGCGCTTTTTTCTATTTTTTGGGCAAGCAGGACCGCTTTAGCAAGCGAGGAAGGGTTCATTTTCCAGTTCGCAATTATGAGTATTTTTTTTGACATGGGTTCATTTTCTCCCGATTTTGTTCCCGCTGAAAGCGGGATTACAAAATCGAGGATCCTCGATTCGTTAACCGCGCTTTGCGCGGGACGAATCGGGACAGTTGGCAATGATTAATTTTTTTGGCATGTTTGAATTTAGCTATCGCTATTTTTACGCCTTAGATATTTTATTGATATCCAGACGAGTGCGGCAATTACCGCGGCAATGATCAATATATCAAGTTTGCGGAAATATGCTTCAAGTATATTCCAACGCTCCCCCAGAATTAAGCCGACATATGCGAGAGTCATGGTCCAAATAAATGAGCCGGCAAGCGTGTAGAAATTGAATTTCCAAAGATTCATATTTGCCACTCCGGCCGGGAAAGAAATGTAAGTTCTGATAACTGGCAATAATCTTCCGAAAAAAACCGCCTGGACGCCATATTTTTGGAACCATTGCTCTGCTTTGGTAAGATGAGCTTCTTTTATGAAAAGTAAATAGCCCCAGCGCGACAAAAACGCCCCGCCGCCGTATTTCCCTATCCAATAAAGAACAAGCGAACCCGCGGAATTCCCAAGCGTTCCCGCCATAACCGCGAGCCAAAAGTTTAAAATCCCGCGTCCGGCAAGAAAACCGGAAAACGGCATGGTAATTTCCGAGGGTATCGGTATGGCAGCGCTTTCCAGAAGCATTAATAAAAATATGCCTGTATATCCCGCGCGTCCTATGATCTGTAAGATGAGAGAGCCGACTAATGCAATAACGATGGTGATGAAATTTCTAATATAGCCGACAAAGATAATAATGGTTTGGATAAAGCTCATTTGTTTTAGATTTTAACGGTTTTCTTTATATAAGTAAGGTGTTTGTAAAATTTTTCATTGCATAACCGCAACAACAAATTCAGGAGCGCGCGATGCAAAATAGAAAAAATTTGCTTGCTTCAAATTTTTACGAAAATTTTGTGAAGCGCGTGACATAAATTTGTTTGCGGTGGAGCTGAAAAATTTTACAAATGCCGAGCGCCATTTCATACTTTAATTTTTCGCAAAAATTTCGCGGCTTTTTCGGGGGCGATTGTGGATATATCAATGCCGGTTGATATTTCAAAGCCGGCCCAAATGGCGGTTTTTGGGATGATCTCAAGGTGCCAGTGATAGTGGTTAAATTCGGCCGTGGATGTTACCGGAGAAGTATGGATGAAAAAATTATGGTCGGGGTTGCCAAGTCCTTTATAGAGTTTGGCTAAAGCTGTTTTTAGTGCGTCAGCGATCGCCGGCAAGTCGTCGTCCTCGCTTATTTCAAACCGGGGATTGTGGCGTTTTGGAAAAATGTGCACCTCAAATGCGGCTCTTGAAACGAAGGGGCAGAAAACAATGAAATCATTATTTTCATAAACTATGCGTCTTTTGTCCTTCATTTCAAAATCTATCATAACGCAGTGCACGCAGGCGTTTTTATGGGTGCGGGCGAAAAGTGCGGAGCCTTTTAAACTGCGTGAAATATCCGGAGGAATGACCGGGGTCGCGATAAGCTGTGAGTGGGGATGAAAAACACTGGCCCCCGCGCTCGGTCCGTGATTGTGGAATATGGATATGTATTCAACGCAGTCTTCGTCTTTTAGGGATTTGTAGCGCTCGCGGTAACTTTTAATTATGCTTTCAACTTCACGCTGAGTCATTTCCGCTATCGGGCGGGTATGATTGCGGGAAATTATTACCTCATGAAAGCCGACGCCATCCATCCAAGAGTGCGGACCAAGTTTTCGCTCCACTTGGCATATCCCTTTGTCAAAAGCCGGATATTTATTGGGTACGACCTGCACAAACCAGTTTTTTTTTAGATAAGGCAGATCTTTTTTTGTTAATCGGTAAGATTCGTTTTTTCGGTCAATTATTAAAAGAGCGTTTTTCATCAGCTCTTCAAAACGGCAATTTTCTTTTGGCGGGATTGTCTTTTTTTCTTTGCGGGCAAACGCTTGCGGCCGTTTTGCCCGTCCGGTAGCGATTAGAACCCAGGCGCCGGTGACCGGGTCCTGCCTTAGTTCGGAGCTCTTCTTCATGCGAATTTTATTTTTTAAATTTATATTTCCCGCTGATAAAATTCCATCTTATGTGAAAGACATCAAGAAAAACATTGAGATAGGCCTTGAGTGTTACCTTGCTGTCCGCTTCAAAGTGCCAACGCACCGGAATTATCGCCATTTTAAATCCGAGCCTTTTTGCGAGCGCCAAGATTTCTATATCAAAAGCGAAGCCGGGTATGAGTTGCATCGAAAAAATAGCTTCGGCGGCTTTTTTGGTGAAGGCCTTAAAACCGTTTTGCGTGTCCCAAATGCCCCATACTCCGAAAATTTGAATGATAAGATTTCCTAATCTTCCCAGAATTTCCCTGTACCACGGCTCTTTGACATCCCGGGCGGCGCCTTTGGCGTCTTTGGGGTCGCGCGAGCTGATTACGATGTCATGGCCCTTTTCAAAAAAAGGAATCATTTGGTCAAAATAATTCGGCACGGTTGAATTATCGGCGTCGGAAAAAAGACGGATGTCTCCTTGAGCGGCAAGCATTCCGACTTTCACCGCGTTACCTTTTCCTCTGTTTTCTATCTCTATAAGGCGCACATTTCCGAATTCCGCGGTGATTTTATTGATTATTTCCCTGGTTTTGTCTTTGGACGCGCTGTCGGCGATTAGAATTTCGTAGGAAAAATTTTTTGTTTTAAGATAGGCCTCAACCTCGCGGAGCGTTTTTTCAATTCGTTTTTCTTCGTTATAGGTAGGTATTATCCAGGAAAGATGCATGTCAGTTTTATTTATGAGCGTAGTTAATAACTACCCGCCCGCCTTGAGTTCGCCATTTTATGGAATTATATGTTATTTTTACCATTGTATTGAACTAAGGATAACAAGTGATTTCCAGCAAGCACTCAAGGCGAAGTCGGGCGCGGTAAAATTGAGCACCTCGCCCCTTAAGCAACTCAAATTATTTTCATCTTTTTTATAAAGTTTTTCCATAATAACAATTATTATAATTCCAGCAACATAGAGGGTGGGGTAAAGACATTGTCAAAATTTATTTAGAAGGTAAATTTTGACCACGCTCTTTGTCCAAATATGATTGCAAAATTATCGCCGCCGATGCCTTATCAAGATTTTCGGCGGAAATCCCGTTTCGCACGGCCATTTTTGTAGTCAGCACTTCATTTTCAAATTCTATCGGCAAGTTTATTTCTTTTTTGAGCAACGAGGCGAATTTTTTTACTTCAAGCAGTTGTTTTGATTCTCCGCCGCCGAAGGGGATAGGGAGGCCGATGATTATTTTTCCTATTTTTTCTTTTTCAATAGTTTCTTTAAGGGCTGTTATAAGTTTTTCTGAGCCGGGTATGGTTTTGTGCGGAAAGGCGATACTCCCTCCTTCGTCTGAAATAGAGAGGCCGGTTCGTTTTTTTCCGTAATCAATACCGAGATACCTCATACCAGGCGTTTTAAAAGCTCTTTCGGCGTTTCAACTATTTCATGCACTAATTTTCTTGAAGAGGGTTCTTCGTATAAGTCTTTCGGGTAGTGGCCCATGAGTGTTTTGGGGTGCAAGGCGTAGATGGTTTTTCCAAGAGCCGCGGCCGCGAAAAGTTCGCCGTTGGTATTGGCACCCAGATATCCATCTTTATTGAAGATGAAGCAGACATCCGCTACCCGGACCTTGCGGAAAAGGTGGTCGTAAACCCTGCCGGCAACGGTCATTTTGTATGTTTCATCCTGCATCCGGTCTTTTTCATGCTGGTTTTCAAAATGAGGCGGCTTGGCTTCAAATTCGGGGTCAAAAATAGTAAGATGAATGTTGCGCTTTGCGGCAAGACCGCGAAGGTCGTGGATGAAGCGGTCCATGTCTTTTCTAAAGCGCTGGCTTGAACAAAATACTACGCTCTTCATGTCTTTATTATAACATCGCCCCTTTTATAATAACAAATCCGACAGGTGTTCTGTCGGATAAATATTAGTGACTGATTTTGAAAAGCCGGCCGGCCGTCTTTGTGTTGATTTTTCTTGCGGCAAGAAGTTTCTTGGTCCACAATTCAAAAAATAGTTTTCCAAAAATCGGGAATTCGTTCATGGAAAGAATGCGCGGCAGATCTTTCTTGAGTGCGATGATTACGTCCTCGGCGCTATGATAGATGTTTTTGCGCCGCAGGATTTTTCGTCCGTTAAAATGCATGGCAACAATCACATGGCGCGACGGATAGCGTTTGATGACGTCTTCCGGCGCAAAGAGGTAGTTGGGAATACCCGCCATATCAATGTAGGCCAACTCAAAGGCCGAACCGCCGGAAACTTTAAGCTCCGCGAAATGGCTGATTATGACCACCCGGTCATTGGGACCGAAGCGGAACAAGGTGCGTAATTCTGCGAGCCAGATGGGCATGAAATAGCCGGATAGTTCGCGGATTTTCATTTTCTCCTGCAACTTTCGCAAGAGCGGCTGTAGGAGGTCCATACGGGATCGCGCGACTTTCTCATCAAGCCGAGTAGGATCAACAATGCGTGGATCTACTCCTAATTTTTCAAATTCTCCGCGCACATTTTCAATTATTTCAGTAATACCTTTGCGCCAGCGCCTGCCATAGTCGCCGTACATTCCCTTTTTCTTTTTGTCTATTTTTTGAATACGGTAGAGGTTCTGGATTGAGCCCAGGAGGTATATATGAAGACGCACGGGCTTTTTGCCGTCCTTGTTTTTACGGCTATTTCGTCTGCTCATTGTCTTCGCCCCTTTTTATGTTTTGCGCCTTTGAGGCAGAACCGATTTTTAAAAAGCTCGTGCCTTATTTGTAGCGCATAGGCTCTCTCGTGTAAAGCGGTTTTTTACGCAAAATAAAAACGGCGCCGAAGCGTCGTTTATTGCCCTTTTTAGTATTAGCACAATTTGTTAAGTTAAATTTCCCGTAAGCGCTTTAAAAAATTGTACCATACTGGTTCAAGTCCGGGCGAGGATTGCCATTCAGCGTCGGCGGAGAACGCGGAGGTGAGCGTGGAAAGGTCGTAGAGCGGTATTTTGTGCTTCGCAGAAAATTCTTCAGTGCGGCGCGCCAGAGCGGAAAGCCGTTCAGGTGTGGCCCATTCAGCTGATTTGGTTTCGTCTTCGGCGCGTTTTAATTCGCCGCTCCACTCGCTCGCGCGGAATATTTCCCATTGATGATGTGTTCCTTCATCTCTGCGGCAGGGGTTGGGCGTTTCAGCGCTGAATAAGTGTTCCATGTTTGAGGTAGCGATTCCGGTTTCTTCCATAAGTTCTCTTTTTGCTCCGTCGCGGAACGAATCGCCATCAAGGTGTCCGGCCGGAAGCGCAAATCCCGCGGGAAATTTTTTTCTCTCAATTATTAAAGTACGGCCGCCTTTCTGGACGAGGATGCCGACGCTTTTATGGTCGCATACTTTGTCGGACATTTTTTCCTCCTTATTAAATTAGGCGCTTTACCAAATCTTCCGGTTTTTCAATAATTTCCGTAAAAAGAATATCGCGGCAAATTTCTCCGCCCTGGCCTACTGGTTTTTCCATCTCAAGCGCGTAGATGACCATGTTTTTGCCGTGCGCGAATCCGAGTTCAAGGGTGGTGTTGATGCCAAGGTAGCCCTGCTTGTTATAAATGTAGCAGACGTCGGCTTTTCTGATGTGGTCAAAATGTTCGTGTACCATTGCTGGCACGCGGTCGCGGTATGATTTTGACGCCAGCCGGTCCTTTTCAGTTTTGGTAAGCATAGCTTTTCTTTGGCGCTCAAAATTGGGTTCAAATACAACGGGGACGCCAAGCTTGCGAAGTTTTATAGCAAAGCCCCGGATTTCTTCTCTATATCGCTGAGAACCGCAAATAACCACGGATTTCATAATATTTTTGCCAGTGAGATTTATTTCTCGCTGGTCTTGTTATTTATATTGAAAGCGTAGCATTCGGGTATTAATTTTGCAATAAATCCTCACAGCTTTTCGCGGGGCATTGACATTACGGGAAGGAATTAACTTCACACCCATTCACCCCCGTGGCAAGACCGCAGGGTATTTTGCGAAGGTGAGGGGATAAATTCAAGTTTTTTGCCGGGCAGTTCAGAAGATTTAAGGCCGAGGGTGGCGGATTTTGTTTGATTTTCGCAAATAGGAATAAATTGCGGTGTGGCCGAAAATATCTTATGGTATAAAAGATGGCACTAAATACGGTAAAAATCTGCGGGCATGGCCGGCAGATTAAATACTTAGAAAAATTGAAAAAGCGTGGCTTGCCTATTTCGGCGTTTCTGTTTTCGGGGAAGGATGGGGTTGGTAAAAAAACCGTCGCCTTAAATTTTATTGCCGGCCTTTTTTGTGAAGAAGGAGTATTGCCCGGAGTTTTGGCCTGCGGAGAGTGTGAAAATTGCCAAAGATTGATCAGTGGCGCGCACCCTGATTTTTCAATATTGTCCGGGGAAGAGGAAATCGGTATTGATGAGGTAAGAGAGCTCAAGCGCCGGCTTTCGTTCTCTTCTTATTCGGGTTCGTGGAGAGGCGTGCTTGTTGATGACGCGCACCGCATGAATGAGCAGGCACAGGGGGCGCTTCTTAAAATGGTGGAGGAGCCGATAGGCAAAACACTTTTTTTCTTCGTTACATCAATGCCATATCTCCTTTTAGAAACGGTGCGCTCCAGACTTTTGGAACTTTCTTTTGGAGCCGTTTCGGACGGAGAGCTAAAGAGCTGGGCAGAAAATAATTTTGTTAAATCAAAAGGCTTAGGAGAGGTTTTTGCTGTTGCTAACGGGCGGCCGGGTAAGGTTAAGCTTTTTTTGGAAAACCCCGAAGCGTTTAAAGAGGAAAAGGTGAGGGTTTCAAAATTTGAGCCGGTTTTAAAAACTTCGCTTGCTGATCAGTTTTTATTTTCCGAAAAGCTTTTGCGCGAGGACGACAGTGAGGTCAGGAACTTTTTACAGTTTTTAATAGGTAAGGCGCGTGACCGTGTTTTGAGCGGCGGGGGCGGACCGGACGCGCGTGAAGAAGTCGGCCAGATGCTTAACCATTATTTTCAACTGGAAAACACAAATATAAACCGGCGTCTCATTATTGATTCGGCATTACTTTCGTTTAGAAATTTATGAGTCCCGTACGAAATCCCTGCCTGCCGGCAGGCAGGCAGGGCGGACGCGCATATATCATATATATGAATTTTGTTCTGGGAAAATTTAGAAGTAATAATTTGGGATGCGAGATTTTCTGCGTCTGCGTCCTGTTTCGTACGGGATGAAAACAATTTTAATAGCCGGTGCTGTAATGTTCGGCATTATTGTCTTAGCGATTGTTGTCCTGCCGTTTATTTTCGGCGTAACTTTTAGTGCGCCTTCCACCGCAGGGAAAGCGGATACTCAGGGCGTATTTCTTTCCGAAGACGGAGGGGCGACATGGCAGGCAAGAAATAACATAAAAGATTCTAAGCTGAAGCTTTCGGGCCTAAACATAACCGATTTTGCGATAGATTCTAAAAATAGCGGCTGGCTTTTTATGGCAACAAGTAACTCCGGCATTTGGAAAAGTGATGATGGGGGCCAGAATTGGGAGAAGGTTGTTGATAAGGCCGGCACCCTTGACCCCAAAGCTCAAGTTTTGCGGCTTGTTATTTCTAAGAAAAATTCCAATTTGTGGTTTACCGCCGTATATCAAAAAAACCGCGGCGCGGTATTAAAGAGCGAAGACGGCGGCGAGACATTTAAAGAAGTGTATTTTGTTCCGGTGGAGCGTTTTGGAGTGTTTAACCTTGCGTATGACGATGCGGCCGGTATCGTGACCATCGTTAACGGGCAGGGTGGGCTTTTGGAGTCGCGCGACTTAGGGAAGTCTTGGAGGGTGGTTAAATGGTTTACGGACGGGCTGACCGGAATTGTCGCCGATCCCGTAGCATCTTCCATTTATTATATTTTGACCGCTAAAGGTAAAATTTTTAAGACTGCGGATCGCGGGGCGAGTTTCACGGACCTAAGTTCTAATTTTAGTTCTTTTGACAAAAGCTGGAAAAATCAAAATCTAACCATTGACCCTTTGAGCGGCACTCTTTACCTTGGCTCGGATTACGGTATTATACGCTCAAAAAACGGGGGTTTTTCATGGGAGAGCGTTCCGGTAATAATTCCACCCGAGGCTCTGCCGGTTTTAAGTATTGCTGTTAATTCCAACGATTCACGCGCATTTTTCGTAACGGCGCAGTCGCAGATTTATAGGACGGCGGATGGCGGCGTAAATTGGTCAATTGTTCCCTCACCCATATCGGGGCGGCGGATTACCAAGTTCGTTATTGATAAAAACGACGCCAACCGTATATATCTTATTGGCAATAAGTAACTAATTTTTAAAAAGATATGGATAATTCTTTTTCCACGAATTTAAAATTAAGGGTTGATAAAATAAACGCGCAGGCCAAAACGGAAGTAGCCACTCTTCGTACCGGCCGCATAACCTCGGCTCTTATTGAGGATATTGACGTTGATTACTATGGAACTAAAACCCCCCTAAAGGCGCTTGCGTCTTTTTCGTCTCCCGAACCGCGGCAGATTGTGATCCAGCCGTTTGATAAAAATGCCGTTGAGGCGATTCAGAAGGCCATTTTTGCTTCTCCCCTTGGGTTTAATCCGATTGCCGAAAAAGATGTGCTTCGGATTGTCGTGCCGCCGCTTACGGAAGAGCGCAAGCAAGAGCTTGTCAAAGTTTTAAAGAAAAAAGTTGAAGAGGCCCATATTCATATTCGTCAGGCCCGTGACGAGGCCATGAAAGAAGCGGGTGCTAAAGAGAAAGCTAAAGAAATTTCCGAAGACGAGAGATTTCGCATGAAAAACGAAATTGAAAAAATAATTGATGAGGGAAAGGAAAAGTTGGAAGAGCTTTCTTTGTCAAAAGAGCGCGAGATTATAAACGGTTAGGGCTAAGCTGTCAGACCGTAACTGTGCTGATATGCTGTATTCAATAAAGTATAAAAAGGCCATGGTTTTCGGGAAATACTATTCGCTTATTCGCGCGAATAAGCGAATAGTACGCAAGCCATAATATGATGGAGAAAAATGAAAAGAAAACGACTTGATGATGTGCTTATAACAAATGGCCATGCTGGCGATAAAAATGAGGCCTTTATAATTGTTACCGAAGGCAGAGTATTTGTTAACGGTCAGCGTGCGGTCTCGCCCGCGCAAATGGTTAGGGAAGATGATAAGATTGAAGTAAAAGGCGGGAGGGAATATGTCGGGCGGGGGGCTTATAAGCTGGATTCAGCCCTTGCGAAGTTTGATATTGATGTTCATGATAAGGTTTGCGCCGACATAGGGTCGGCCACGGGCGGATTCGTTGAGGTTCTTTTGAAACGCGGGGCGGCAAAAGTTTACGCGGTTGATACCGCGCGCGGGAAGCTTGATATTAAATTGCGCGAAGATAAGAAGGTGGTTGTAATGGAAGGAACGGATGTTCGCGGTATTGAGTCGTTTCCGGAGAGTATTGATTTTGTAAGCGGGGATGTTTCTTTAATTTCGCTCAAAAACATTCTTCCGCATATCAAGCGCTTGGCTCCTAAGAGTGAAGTAGTTGTGCTTTTTAAACCGCAGTATGAGGCGCGCGACCCTTCAATTTTGAAGCACGGCGTAATAAAGGATGACGCGGCGCGCGAAGCATTGCTAAAAGATTTTCAGGATTGGCTTAAAGAAAACGCCTGGGAAATAAAGGGGCTTTCAGAATCTCCCATTCGCGGAAGCGAGGGAAATGTTGAATATCTTTTTTACCTTAAATAGAAATGAGTTTTGTAAATCCGAAAATATACGTGAAAGAGACGGAGGGCGCCAGGAGGGGTAAGGGCGTTTTTGCTGATAAAAAGATTTT
Organism: bacterium; assembly: GCA_030648055.1. Lineage (GTDB taxonomy): Bacteria > Patescibacteriota > Minisyncoccia > Sungbacterales > SURF-37 > JAUSHI01. The sequence continues at coordinate 167,630 of JAUSHI010000009.1, forward strand.
GAAAGGAGAATTGATTTATGATACAAAGGGCGAGGCGGTGATGGTCGCAAAGGAATCCGTTGTGGATCTTCCGGGATATTGTTATGAGGCCGATGACAAGCACGACATGTGCCCGAAAGATTTTAATAACCCCGCCCCTTTTTGGTTTACAAATCATTCTTGCGAACCGAATGTCGGGGCGCTACCGGATTTGTATCGCACGGTGGCAATGCGCGATATTGAAGAAGGGGAAGAATTGACTTATGACTATGCCATGACTGATTCCGAGGATTATGAAATGGAGTGCTTTTGCGGGAAGCCGAATTGCCGCCATTGGATTCAGGGTAGTGACTGGATGATTCCGGAATTACAGGAAAAATATAAAGGATATTTTCAAAAAAACATTCAGGAAAAAATTGATGCCTTAGCGGTATCAAAAAAGCCATGATTTTAACCATATTTTTTTTCATATTGCTTATTGGGATTTTGGTGCTCGTGCACGAATTCGGTCATTTTTTTGTGGCCAAAAAACTTGGCATCAGGGTTGAGGAATTCGCTTTTGGTTTTCCGCCAAGGATTATAAGCGTTGTCAGAGGCGGGACGCGTTATGCTTTAAACCTTTTGCCTCTCGGCGGATACGTAAAAATTTTTGGAGAAGCGGGCGAAGGCGAAGGCGAAAAAGAAAGTTTTATAACGCGCGCGATTTGGCAGAGGTTTTTGGTAATTGTCGCGGGCGTTTTAATGAACTTGATTTTGGCGTGGTTCTTTTTTTCAATTGGAAGCGGCCTCGGCCTGCCTACAGCCGTTACTCCTGAAAACGAAGCGCTGGTTCAGAACGCAAAAGTTGGGATTATTGGAGTTGATGAAAATTCTCCTGCGCGGCTTGCCGACATCCGCTTCGGCGATATTGTGAAGAGCGTTGAGGTAAACGGCGAAAAACAAGAAATATGGGAGATTGATGACTTGCAGAAATTTATCGCCGGGCACGCGGGCAAAGAAATTACTTTAAATATTGAGCGCGGCAAAGAACCTTTGGTTAAAAAAGCCATTTCCCGCGAAGTGCCTCCAGAAAGAGAGGGACCACTTGGAGTTGCTCTCGCAAAAATAGGCATTATCCGCACGCCGTGGTATCTGGCTTGGTGGGAAGGCCTTAAGACGGTGTCTTTTACCGTTGTCGCTATTGTGTTTGGCTTTTTCGGACTTTTTAGGGATTTATTCGCGACCGGAAAAGTAAGTGCGGATGTTTCCGGGCCAGTGGGCATCTTTCTTTTCGCGCGCCAGTTTACCGAGCTTGGATTTATTTATCTTTTACAGCTCGCCGCTCTCCTTTCCGTGAATCTCGCTATTTTGAATGCGTTACCTTTCCCCGCGCTTGATGGCGGCAGGATTTTATTTCTCGCGATTGAAAAAATTAAAGGGTCAAAAGTTGACCAGCGGATAGAAAAAGCGATTCATACTTTTGGTTTTGTTATCCTCATACTTTTAATGCTTGCCATTACTTATCGGGACATTGTAAAAGTTTTTTAAGAGTCATTATTAAGCGGGTTGACGAAATAGTGCCGAAAGCGCTATTTTATCTTTAGCGCAATTCATAATTGCGAGGTGGGCAATGGAGAGTCCAGAATCAGTTAAAATTGAGATAATTTACGGAAGTGAATCAGGAGAACTGCGAATTAATTCGCCTCCGGTTCACAGAACCTTAGAGAGTTTTTGGGGAGGTCATGATGGTGTCAAGTTTCCGTATGTAGTAGAGGCGTCAACGGAAGAGGCAGACAGGCTTTTCAAGGCTTTTGTAGAATATCGTTGGGCTCAAAATAGATTGTGTGAACTTGCACGGGGCCTGCCGCCCAAAAACTGCGCGTGCGGCAACTGCCCAAGTTTGGCCGGCTACTAACTGCCGGCCTTTTTTAAATCAAAAGAATAAAAAAGTAGAGAGCTGAAGCGTCGCAAATATGACCTATCGGTCATATTTGCGACGCTCTTTAAAGCTAAAATGTTTTAGCCAGCCACCGCAATGCTATTGCAATTTTTTTCGTTCCATGCTATACTCCTTTTTGCACGGTTAAAAACGTGCGAAAGGTCATTTATAAAACTAGCAGGCGAGTAAGTATCTATATTTTCTAGGAATTGCTACGAGTACTTAGTATTCAACGGTATTCGCTAGAAAATTAGTATGTATTCGTAGCAATTCGTAATGTTTCAGAGAAACGACAGGCAGGATTTTAGCGCAGGACCGAGACCCATGTTTAAGCCGAAAGATGGCGTAATGTGGGCATGCTCGGAATGTAATGCCGAAATCGCCGAACTTCCTTTTAATCCTCGCACGGATGAAAAAGGAGTTCCGACTTCTCCTCTTTACTGCCGCGATTGTCATCGCGCGCGGATGGGCAACCGTCCGAGAGGACCGAGGCGCTTCTAATTAAATTTAGCAAGCATTCAAAAACCCGCCAGTGGCGGGTTTTTGAATTGAGTGGTGTTTTGTGGGAAAAACAATTGTGTTACATTTAAAAAGGATATGCACTACAACTATTTGATAATCGGTGGGGGGATTGCCGGCGTGACTGCCGCGGAGACAATCCGCGGCTTGAATAAGGACGCGACCATCGCGATTATGTCGCAGGAGCCGCATCTTTTGTATTCCAGGGTGCTTTTGCCTAATTACGTGAAGAAAAAAATCCGGAAAGATCAGGTTTTTTTACGGACTATAGACGATTTTGAAAAGAAAGATATTGTTCTCCTGCTCGAAAAAGAAGCTGTTTTTTTGGATGTCGCCAAAAGAGAAGTTAAGGCGAAAAGTGGTGAAATTTGTTCTTTTGATAAATTACTCATTGCTTCTGGTGGTGCGCCCATGCCGGTGAACATTCCGGGTGAAAAACTCGCGGGCGTGTTCCGCCTGCAAACTTTGGACGACGCGGATTCTTTATTGGAAGCGCTACCTGAAGCTAAAAAAGCGATTGTAATAGGCGGCGGCTTTATCGGCCTTGAATTTCTGGAAATTGCCCATGTTTATAAAATTCCGACGGTATTGTTATCAAGAGGCCCGAAATTTTTTGAAAACGTTTTGGATTCCACGGGCGGAGAACTGATGAGGAAAAATTTTGAGCGTTTTGGCATAAATGCTATTTTTGAGGACGAAGTCGTGGAATTTGGAGGAAAGGAGCGGGTTAGCGGCGTTCGCACTAAAAAAGGTATTGTGGTTGATGGTGATATTGTGGGCGTCGGGATCGGCCTTAAAATGAATGATAATTTCTCTCTCGGGATAGGCCTCGGTTCGCCTCCGCAGGCGGGTGTCGCGCCCATTCACACGGATATGCCCGAGCGTGGCATCCGCGTGAATGAATTTTTGGAGACGGCAAATCCGGGAATTTTCGCGGCCGGAGATGTTGCTGAATATTTTAATGTTTCTTCCGGGCGTTTCGGCAGGCATGGTAATTGGACGAATGCTTTTCTTCAAGGGAGAACGGCGGGACAAAATATGGCTGGTAAAGAACGGCTGGTGTTTAAGAACGTTCCTTTTTATTCCACAACCAATCTCGGCCTGCACATCACTTTTTTGGGGGATACGGAAGAGGGCGAAGGAGCGGAGACTGTTTCCAGGAACGCCTTGCCCGGTAATATGTATGAAAGATTTTTTTTGCGTGAAGGGAAGTTGGCGGGAGCGGTTATTATTAATATGTTCCATGATAAACCGGCCTTAGCCGAGCTAATTGAAAAAGGAGTTTTGATTAATAACGCGCGCGAAAATCTTACTGATATGTCTTTTGAAATCAAGACGCTTTTGGGGTGAAAATCGGTCCATTTGTTCTTGGCGGCTTTTTAAATTAGGCGTTTAGTTGACATTTGCCTGCAATGAGAGTATACTTAACGGGTTAATTTGAATTTAAATTAAATTTCTTATGAATAATAAGTTAGGTGATAAGTTTTTTATTTCCGCCTCAATTATTGTTGCCGGTCTTCTTGTTGCGAGTGCTGTAATTTACAGCGGAGGCTTCTTTTCAAAAAATAACGGCGGAGAAGCGGCTGTGGATGTCGCGGCAGAGGACCTTGCCGGCAAGTCGCCGTTTTTGGGTAATCCCGAAGCGCCGGTTACCATGGTTGAGTTTAGCGACTATCAGTGTCCGTTTTGCAATCAATTCTTCCGCGGCTCGGAAAAGCAAATCGTGGATAAATACGTAAAGACCGGAAAAGTTAAATTTGTCTATCGCAATTTTGCTTTTCTTGGACAGGAATCTCAGTGGGCTTCTGAGGCGGCGGAGTGCGCCAACGAGCAGGGCAAGTTCTGGGAGTACCATGACCATCTTTTTAATTATATCTGGGACAATTATTACGCGAAAAATGTAAATGGCGAGAATGTGGGCGCGTTTTCAAAAGACAATCTCAACAAATTCGCGGCCGATCTTGGTCTTGATATCCAGAAATTTAGTTTCTGTCTTGATTCCGGGAAATACGCCGGTGCGGTAAAAAAGGAAACCGCGGAGGGAAGAGCGGCTGGAGTTACCGGTACGCCGACAACTTTCATAAATGGCAAAGCGATTACGGGCGCTTTGCCTTTTGATCAGTTTAGCTTGGCGATAGAAGCGGCGTTAGGCGGAAAATAACCTTTTTTGACTTTAGACCCGCCCTTTCGGAGTTTTCCGAAGGAGCGGGTTTATTTTTATCGATACTTGGTTTAAAATGAAAGCACGTTCTTTAATCACTCCGTTTACTAATTATTTAAATTTTTAATTTAAAAAATATGGCAAAGGTTAAAATTTATACCACCCCGACATGTGTTTATTGCAAAATGGCAAAGGCCTTTTTTAAGGAGCACAATGTTGAGTATTCGGAAGTTAATGTTGCCACCGACGCTAAAGAGCGCGAGGAGATGGTTAAAAAATCGGGCCAGCTTGGCGTGCCGGTTATTGATGTTGACGGTCAGGTAACCGTAGGCTTTGACCAGACACGGCTTTCTGAATTATTGGGAATCAAATAATTTCACGGCTGACTTTTATGGCGCTTTTAGAATTTTACGGTATGGAATGTTCGCATTGCGAGAACATGCATCCGCTCGTGGAACGACTTCAGAATGAAGCGGGTATTAAGGTTGATAAGTATGAAGTGTGGCATAATAAGGAGAATGCAAAAAAATTAGAAGAGTATGACAAAAATTTATGTGGCGGGGTACCGTTTTTCTATAATGTCGAGACTAAAGATTTTATTTGCGGCGAGGCGGATTATGGCCGACTAAAAAAGTGGGCGAACGTGTGAAATAAAAAAAATATTATGGGAATGCGTGAACAAATAGTAAATTTTAATAAGCAGTTTGCTTTTGAGCCGGAAATAAAAAACGCGGCGAATTTAAGAAAGTATAAAAAGTTTATTGTGGCCGGCATGGGCGGCTCACATCTTGCCGGCGACCTTATTAAAGGATGGATGCCGGAGCTTGATATTGTTATTAATTCCGATTACGGTCTTCCAACAATTAATGAATCGCGCAAGTCCGAAACACTTTTAATAGCGAGTTCTTATTCCGGAAACACAGAGGAAACATTAGACGCATTTAAAAAAGCTCAAGAGGAAAATATCTCCATTGCCGTTGTTGCCGCTGGCGGGGAACTGCTCCGGCTTGCCGACGAGACCGGCAGTCCTTATGTACAATTGCCTGATACCGGAATTCAGCCAAGAATGGCAACTGGTTTCAGTTTCAAAGCTCTTTTGAAGCTTATGGGTCAAGAAGACGCACTGAAAGAAGTAACGGCTTTGGCCGGTACTCTCAAACCATCGGAGTACGAGGACGAAGGCAAAGCGCTTGCTGAAAGATTACGAGGGCATATTCCCGTGATATATTCTTCCAGCCGGAATCGCGCCACTGCTTATAATTGGAAAATAAAATTCAATGAGACTGGTAAAATTCCTGCCTTTTGCAACGCATTTCCTGAATTGAATCACAATGAGATGACGGGCTTTGATATTCAGGAAGCAACCAGTGATTTATCCAAGAACTTCTATTTCATTATTCTAAGAGACAGAAATGATCATCCGAAAATTTTAAAGAGGATGGAAGTTATGGCGGGACTTCTTAAAAAAAGAGGCTTGCCTCCGGAGTTCGTGGAATTAAAAGGCAAAAACATTTTTGAAAAAATGTTTGCTTCACTCGTGCTCGCTGATTGGGTCGCTTTGTATACGGCAGAAGGGTATGGAGTTGAGTCCGAAAAGGTGCCAATGGTTGAGGAATTTAAAAAGTTAATATGATATGATGTATCGGCGTTATGAATCCCGTTAGAAGCCGTGGTCGCAGTATCGGAAATACATATTTAGTAATAGATGAAAAAGAAAATTTTAGAGTATCAACATAATAACTGGCAGGCGCTGACCGCGACCTGCTTCTAACGGGATGAATGAAAAAGAACTGCGCATCTCTCGGGCAACAAAAAGAAAAATAATAAAACGTCTTGGCATATTGGCGGTAATAGTTTTAGTATTCGCGGGTTTTACGTTTTGGCTCATCATTTATTTTTCAAATAGCGGAAAGAACCTGCCCGGTACCCTGTATCCCCAAACAGGCAGGACTCACATTCTCGCTGGCACTCATAACCCAAACTATAATTCTAATCCCCCGACTTCCGGAAATCATTGGGCGAATCCAGCCGATTGGGGTGTATATGATAAGGAGCTTCCTGACGAGGAGGTGATTCACAATTTAGAGCATGGCGGGATATGGATTTCCTATAAGCCGGATATTTCAGAGGACATTCGCAAAAAACTTGAAGGGTTTTACCAAAAATTTGGAAGCCATATTATTATTACTCCGCGCTCAGCAAATGACGCCGATATCGCTCTTGCCGCCTGGCAGAGACTGGATAAATTTAATGTAGCGGATTATTCGGATGAGCGCGTGGACAAGTTTATAAAAGCATATAGAAATAAGGGACCGGAATACGTTCCCTGATGGCTCTTGGCATACTATGGAAGAATTACATCAAAAAATTTTGGAAGCACCAAAAGATGCCAATTTGGAAGCGAGCGAGTGGTTTGACCGTAAATGGGTGACTGCGCGTTTTAAGGAAGGCAAAATAGATTGGGAAGTGCGCGCGAGAGAAGGTTTCCATCCAGTTGAGGAAATAAAGAGGGTGGAAGGACCGACGATTGAAGTTGCCGGTCCAACCGATGAGGGTTTCTTTTTTCACGATATCAGAAAGAATATTACCCGGCCGGGCAAACTAGATCTTTTTAAAGAACGGGAAGTGTTTGTTTCTAATTTGTATCCCGGTAGGTCTGAATTCGCGATGGGAAAATTCAATCGTTTTGTGGGAATGGCGGATTTTATTGCCGACGCGCGAGAACTTCCCATAAAAGAAGGAAGGGTTGCGGCTTTATTCTGTTCATGTCTCGGTCAAATGGGACAAAAGGGGCGAGAAGAGATGAGGCGCTTGGGTTTTGAGAAAACAGCCCTGCGCCTTGAGTCGGAGAAGAAGGCCGCAAGCGGGAGAAATCGCTTAGAAAATAGTATAAAAGGAAGCACGCGCCTCCGTGAGGAAGTTATCCAAGAGGTTCAGCGGGTACTAAAAGAGGGAGGATTGCTGGTGTGGCAGGGCGGCATGTTGGACGATCTTAAGTTCGCGTTGAATAACGGTTTTATTCTTTTGCAGATAGAACAAAGAAAAACGGTAAGCGGCGGCGAGTTGTCCCCAAAGATGATTTTTCAGAAAAGGCATACTATAAAAGAAAAGTAGAATTATGTTATACGACGTAATCATTATTGGCGCGGGACCGGCCGGAGTAGCGGCCGCTATTTACGCCGCGCGGAAAAAACTGAAAATTCTTCTCGTTACCGAATCATTTGGCGGGCAATCAATAGTGTCGGATGATATCCAGAATTGGATAGGTGAGACGCATATTTCCGGCTTTGATTTGGCGCGAAAACTTGAAGCCCACGTGCGCTCTTTTTCGGATGCTGTTGAGGTTGCTATCAAGGAGCGTGCAAAAAGTGTTCGCGAGATTGTATGCAACGATGCAGGAAGGGTGTGCGATTTTGAAGTGGAAACAGAGTCGGGTAAAAAGTTCCAAACAAAAAGCATTATTATTACCGCGGGTGCTCGGAGAAAAAAACTTGGAGTGTCGGGCGAAGATCGCTTATCGGGCAAAGGCGTGGCATATTGCTCAACCTGTGACGCGCCACTTTTTTCCGATAAAATGGTGGCTGTTATCGGCGGGGGTAATGCCGGGCTTGAATCGGTTATTGACCTTTTTCCGTATGCCGCAGGCATATATCTTTTGGAATACGGCGAACAGCTGAAAGGAGATCCGGTAACGCAAGAAGAGATGAAAAAGAACCCGAAACTTAAAGAAATTATTTTTAACGCTCAAATTTTAGAAATTTTGGGAGATAAGTTTGTTGGCGGTCTTAAATATAAAGATAAAAAAACAGGAAAAGAAGAAATACTTGATGTTGAAGGCGTTTTTGTTGAAATAGGTTCAGTGCCCAATTCAGAAATAGTGGAAGACCTGGTTAAGCTTGATAAGTGGGGGCAGGTGATTATTGATTCAAAATACGCCTCAACAAGTCATGCTGGAGTTTTCGCGGCGGGCGATATTACCGATGATCCGTTTAAACAAAATAACGTTTCGGTGGGGGATGGGGTTAAGGCCGCGCTTTCCGCTTATGCTTATCTGCTTAATTTGAGTAGGCAGAGCCCGGCTGAGGAAAAATAAAAACGAGAGCAGTGCTCTCGCTTGGGTTAAGCCCAAAAAGGCCAAAGAAGGATACTTCTAATACAGGATGTGATGATTATTCTGCGGTCAGAAATTGAATCAACAAGGCTTGAGGCATTCGTTGGTCCGTATGCCGCACTAAGATGCTCATAGATTCTATGGCGTTCAAGGGCAACTGCTGCTTTTGCGGGTGTCGGATAAGTTACTTTACTTGCGGCGTTGAACGCAAACCGGTCTGTCTTATTGGCAGCACCCTCATACTGTTCAAAGTAATCTGATATCTTTACTTGTTTTTTGCCTTTTCGCCGCCAGTCGTAATAGGTTAATAGTTGGGCGGTTATAACCAACCCGGTGCCGGTTATAAGATAGGAGAGCAACATAAATGCAATAATCGTGACCGCCATACTTTTTCCCCCTCGGCTTTCGTTTTGAATGAGCTTTAAATAATATATATTGTTAATACATAAGTGTCAACCTTTTTTGAAAACGCGTTAAATATAGTTAATAAAGCGGGGCGCATCGCCAAAATCCAAGGCGATGTTTTATCGCGCCTTGAAAAACCGGAGCGTCTGCTTGAGTTTGAAGTTTCTATTCCGTCAGATAAGGGGGGCGAGCTGAAATTCATGGCGTGGCGCGTGCAGTGGTCAAGCGCGCTCGGCCCTTATAAGGGCGGCATTCGTTTTCATCCTGACGCGAACAAAGACGAGGTCATGGCGTTAGCGCTTCTCATGGCAATAAAAAACGCCGTCGTCGGTCTTCCTTATGGCGGCGGCAAGGGAGCAGTTAAAGTTGATTCACATGCGCTTTCACCAAAAGAACTTGAGGAGCTTTCGCGCGAATATGTGCGGCATATTTTTGAATTTATAGGACCCGAAAAAGATATACCCGCCCCTGATGTCGGGACAACTCCGGAAATTATGGCATGGATGACCGATGAGTATTCCAAGCTTGCCGGCCATTGGGAGCCAGCGGCGTTTACGGGGAAGCCGCTTGATAAAGGCGGCTCAAAAGGCAGAGAGGTCGCGACGGGATTCGGGGGGTTTGTGGTGTTACGGGAGTATTTGCAATCTGTTGGCCGCGATTTAAAAGGCGCCACTGTTGCGGTCCAGGGATTTGGAAATGTCGGGTCAAATTTCGCGCGAATTGCCCATAAGCATGGTATGAAAATTGTCGCGCTTTCGGATTCCAAGGGCGCGATTTATAATCCTGATGGTTTTAATGTTGAAGATGTTTTGCGGGTTCAGAAAGAGCGGGGTATGCTTGATAATGAAAAATGCTCGCTTGAGGAGGCCTTGGGCGGAAGTTGCCGCGTGGTTGGAAATAAAGAACTTATTGAATTTGATGTTGATGTTTTGGTTCCGGCCGCGCTTGAAAATCAGATTACAAAAGATAACGCAAAAAATATAAAAGCTAAAGTTGTGCTTGAACTCGCCAATGGCCCGACAACAGAGGAGGCTGACGCAGTTTTAGAAGAGCGGAGTATTGAAGTGCTTCCGGATGTTCTTTCAAATGCCGGAGGCGTTGTTGGTTCGTATTTTGAATGGATGCAATCTAAGGAAAGGAAATGGTGGGATGAGCAGGTAGCGCTTAATAAAATTGAGGAGGTGATGGTTAAAGCGTTTGGAGATATTTTGAAGGTAAAAAAAGATTTTGATTTGCCGTGGCGTAAGGCGGCATATGTTCGGGCCGTAAAACGTATTGCCGAGGCAATGCGGTAGAGTATAATGAATAGGTATGAAAAAAGTTAAGGTGGCAATCAATGGATTCGGTCGGATTGGGCGCTCCTTTTTGCGGAGGGCTTTTGACGTTCCCGGGTTTGATATTATTGCCGTGAACGACCTCACAGATGCCAAAACCCTCGCGTATCTTTTAAAATACGATTCGGTCTACGGCAGATATAAAAAAGAAGTTAAGGCGACGGACAGCCATTTAAATGTGGACGGTAAAGATGTGCGGGTGTTCGCGGAAAAAGATCCGGCAAAATTACCCTGGAAAGACCTCGGAGTTGATATCGTGGTTGAATCAACGGGATTTTTTACGGATGCCGAGAAGGCCAAAGCGCATTTGGATGCAGGGGCGAAGAGGGTTGTAATAACCGCGCCTGCAAAAGGTGATGTTGAAACCCTGCTTGTTGGAGTAAACGACAAAGAATTTAAAAAAGTTTCCAAAGCCATTACCTGCAATGCTTCTTGCACGACTAATTCAGTAGCACCCGTAATAGAGATTATGCGCGAGGCGATAGCAATTAAAAAAGCGGCGATGACCACGGTGCACGCTTATACCGCGACTCAAAAATTAGTTGACGGCCCCGACCCAAAAGATATGCGAAGGGGGAGAGCGGCGGCGGCAAACATTGTGCCTTCCACCACGGGGGCGGCAGAGGCTGTGATTCAAGCAATTCCGGAAATGAAGGGACGCTTTGATGCGCTTTCTATTAGGGTGCCAGTGCTTACCGGTTCACTTTCGGACACGACCATGCTTCTTGAGCGCTTCACCACAGTTGAAGAAGTGAATGAAATTTATCGGAAAGCCGCGAAAGACCCGCGATGGTCAAAAATTGTCGCGGTTTCTGAAGACCCCATAGTTTCTAGTGATATCATCGGCGAACCGTATGGTGCGATAGTGGATATGGGGCTGACCAAAGTAGTAGATGGCGATTTAGTAAAAGTCTTTTCTTGGTACGACAACGAGGAGGGTTACACCGCAACGCTCGTTGAGCATGTGAGAAGGATTGCTGAAGCGCTCTAATGTTTTCAATATTTTTGGAAAAAAATAAGCACCGTTTGGTGCTGTTTTTGTTGGCGAGAGTGGCGCATGGGCTTTCCATGCGCCACTCTCGCGAGGTACTGCTCCTTATCCGCCGAAGAGCTCGGCGATCCTCCGAAGGTCGGCGGCGACGGCCTCATCCGCGGCGTTCATCGCCTTCAGGAGCGCGTTCTCCTGGCTAAGGCGGTCCATCTCGGAGAGATTCGCGGCCATCTCTTCGTCCCGGTCGGTCGCATCCGATTCGTACACCTGGATCTCCTCGGCGACATCCTCTGCCACAACATTTTTGAACTTGAGGGCGCCACAAACGACACCCATGACGACCTGCGCCTCGGCGCGGGTGGTGATGTAGTTCGCCGACGCCTTGGCCTCGGCCAGACCGAAGTGGTTCGGCTCCGGTCCTGTGTACATGAAGGTGCGCCACACCTTGCTCAGTGCCCAGAAGATGAGAATGGAGGTTAGTGCAATCAACAGCGTGCGCATCTGCTTGTTCCTCCTTAGGGATGGTTTGGTGGGTGTTTATAAAAACTTCACCGGGAAGCCCATTTCTTGCCCGTTGAAGCGGTTTTCAAAGGTCAGAGCCATTGTAGCACTATTATATATTATTGTCAATATCTTTCATTTTCTTATTTTTTAACGCAAAATATATATAATTATGCCGGGTAATGAAAATTAAATATGAAGCAGTCACAACTTTTTGGAAAAACGCTCCGTGAGGCCCCAAAAGACGAGGCCTCCGCCAACGCTGAACTTCTTGAGAGGGGCGGTTTTGTTTACAAAAATTCCGCCGGAATATATTCGTATCTTCCTTTGGGGTGGCGCGTTTTACAAAAAATTGCGGGAATTATCAGGGAGGAAATAAACGCTATCGGCGGCCAAGAGCTTTTTATGCCGGCACTCGTTGAGAAAAAATATATGGAGCCGACCGGGCGATGGGGCGTTGATATTGGGCTTGAGGTAAAAGGCAAGGGTGAAAAAGAAGCCTTGTTTGTTCTCGGTTGGACGCATGAGGAAATTTTAACCGCCATCGCCAAACATTTTGTGAATTCATATAAAGACCTGCCGTTTTCCGCCTATCAAATTCAAACGAAATTCAGAAACGAGCCGAGGGCCAAGTCCGGCCTTTTAAGGGGGCGCGAATTTATGATGAAAGATTTATATAGTTTTCACGCCGACGAAAAAGATTTTGAAAATTATTATGCCGTGGCAAAAGGGGCTTACGAAAAGATATTTAAGAGGGCCGGAGTTGATGCGATTTATACCGTTGCCGCCGGAGGAGTTTTTACCAAAGCAAACACCCATGAATTTCAGGTTGTCTCGTCAGTTGGTGAGGATACGGTTTTTATCTGTGAGAATTGCAATTACGCCGAGAATCAGGAAATTTCCAAACTTAAAGAAGGCGGCGAGTGCCCGAAATGCAAAGGAAAAATTCACGAGAAAAAAGCTATTGAGGTGGGAAATATTTTTCCGCTCGGAATTAAATATTCAGAGGCGTTGAACCTTCAGTTTATTGACGACGCGGGAAACAAAAAATTTGTGATTATGGGCTCTTATGGAATCGGCCTCGGCCGTCTAATGGGAACGATTGTTGAGGTAAGCCATGATGAAAAAGGTATTTTGTGGCCGGAATCAGTGGCGCCTTTTCGCGTGCATTTATTAGCGCTTTCCGGGAAAGACGAAGAGACGGCAAAAACCGTAAAAAAAGAGGCGGAAAAATTATACGAAGAGCTCTCGGCAAAAGGGGTTGAGGTGTTATATGACGATCGTGTCGCCAAAACGGCAGGAGAGAAATTCGCCGACGCGGATTTGATAGGCATTCCGTGGAGGGTGGTTGTTTCGGAAAAAACGCTGAAAGAGAAGAGTGTTGAAATCAAAAAGAGAAGCGCAAGTAACGCTGAACTTGTAAAACTCACGGAAACGGTTCAAATATTGGCAAAAAAATAAGGTGATGCTTTATCTTAGTTAAGATGAATGACGTAAATAAAATATTTGACGTGATGCGAAAAGAGATTGTTACAGTTATCGCAACCCTTTTTTTGGTGGTGGGCAGCGCTTTCTATTTCGGAGTAAAACAGTATTCTGTATACCAAGCAAAAAAAGGTGCAAAAGAAAAACAAATTCAGGAATTATTAATTACACAACAAAAAGCTCTAAAGGAGGCAAATCAAGAAATAGATATTTTAAAACAGCCCGCTACGAGATATATTGGTTCACCAGCCGATATTTTAAAGAATAAGGCGCAAACACAGGCTGTTAGTAAAACTAATGCAGAAATAATTAAAAAAGTAAAGCCGGCTGTAGTTTACATTGAAACAGAGGATGGTTCTAGCGCTGGTAGCGGGATGATTATAGAATCGGCAGGTTTTATCCTCACCAATGCACATGTAGTACAAGGTGTTAATTCCGCTAAGATTAAACTTTCTGATAATAAGTCGTTTGTTGCAACAGTGATTGGTAGGGATGAAAATATAGATCTTGCAATTCTAAAAGTAGATGGAGGGGATCTACCAACAGTCGAGCTCGGCAATTCTGATACCGCAGAACAGGGCGATGAAGTATTTACTCTTGGTTATCCTTTTGGTTTAGAGGGAGATGTGAGTTTTAAGGAAGGAACAATTTCGCGAAGAATTAGTGACGGAAGCACAACTTATTTGGAAACCTCGGCAGAAATTCATCCTGGAAATAGCGGGGGGCCACTCGTAAACAGGCTTGGTAAAGTTATAGGTATAAACACAGCAATATTTGGGAAAAGCATAAAAGGAATTATTTTTGGAGAAAGCATCAAACTGGCAATTCCTATAAATTCTGCAAAAAATGTAATTCCCGAATTAAAGTTAGGAAAAATAATAATCGGAAATCAATTACAACCGGAAACCAAGAAAGTCCTATCAGAAGAAGACGCACGAGAGCAAAGAATTAGCGCTGTTATAACGAGAGCAAGAAGCTTACTAAGTGATATAGATAGCACTGTCAAAATTCTCTATACAAATATTGAATGGGTAAAATTAATAATAAACCAGCTTAATGCTTATAACTATCTATCCGGAAAAGCCGATAATGCCAAAATAAAAGAACTAAACGACTATTGGGTTAAAGACGCGAATGGGACCATCAAGGCTCTTAATGATGAGTTAAGGCCGCTTGTGTTAAATGCAGTAAGCAGAGATTTTGTTAGTGACATTTATCATCCGTTGGGTTCGACTGAGAGCGATTTATACAGACAAGAGGCCGTGGTGAAAACTTATTGGACGAATGCCATAAATAAAAACGATGAATTCACTTCATTTTCTAAAGATTTAAGTGAGAGAATAAAAGTATGGCTTCAATAAAAGCTGACCGTAATGAAAAAACTCTGGCTAAAGAAAGTGTTGAAATCAAACAAAGAAATGCCAGTAACGCCGAGTTGGTAAAGCTCACAGAGGCAGTTCAAGCGCTGGCAAAAAAATAGGGTACTACACCATTTTCATTTTAGCGACGCGCAAGTTTTAGCAGGGGATTGCGCGTTTTTTGCTCTGTGTTATTGTATATGTTGTATATGAAGAGGGCTTGCATTTGTATAAGGAATGCACTATAATGTGTTTATGCGCAATAAAAGTCTTACCCTTAAACAGCAGCGTGTTTACAGTTTCATCCAGGAATACCTCCGGAAACACAGGGAACCACCTACAATATTGGAGGTCGCCGAAATGCTTAAGGCCCCTTCTCTGCGCTCGGTTACCCAGTATTTTGAAGCTCTGGAAAGAAAGGGCTTGATTAGGCGGAAACGCCACAAAAAGCGCGGTGTTGAACTTGTGGAGATATTTCCAAGTGAAGAGATGGTCTCGGTTCCTGTATTTGCTTCTGCGGGGTGTGGAAGCCCAAGCGTAATTGCTGAGCGGACCTTTGATGAATTCGTGACCGTATCCAAAAAAGTTGTACCGAACAAAAAGAAAGAGCGGCTGTATGTTATACGCGCAGTTGGGAAGTCGATGGAAGATGCTGGTATTAAGGATGGCGATTTGGTGCTTGTTGAACAAACAGGTCACGCCGAGAATAACGATCTCGTCGTTGTGATTATTGAGGATACTGCGGTTATAAAAAAGATTTCTTTCGCGAATAACGTCATAATCCTTAATCCTGTCACGATCGATCCAGAATATCGTCCCATGATCATGCGCCGCGATTTCAATATTTTTGGGAAAGTTATTCAGGTCATTAATGTCGAACGAAATAATGATTATCAAATTATACCTATTCAATAAAATGAAGAACAATAAAATAAATCAAGACGACTCAAATACCGGAAATAGAGAAACATTGTTAGAAAAGCGAGAAACAAAAGTGGTTGTGGGTTTTCCTGATAAAATAGGCATTGAGCTTGTGCAGGCAAACGAACTCCGACACTACGAATTGTTTCAGTGGCTTGTCATACTTGTTGCCCCGATTGCTGTTGGTTTTTGGACCGCATATGTGGCAGAACCATTAAGGCCGAACGCACTTTGGTGGAGTGCGCTTGCTTTTAGTGGATTTACAGTAATTTTTATTGCGTTTGCGGTTTATTATCGGCGAAAGGTATTTCACGGTAGCATTTTAAAAGAAATTTCTTTGGCTGAATTTAAGTAATAATTTTTAAAATATGGAACAATTTCTTTGGCCTCTTAAGAGGTCATCTGTAAAAATTTCTCAGCACTTTGGGAGTATTTGGTCGGCTAATAGTTCTAAAAAGCATACAGGAATTGATATTGCAGCTGTTCCTGGAGATGCGGTATACGCAGCAGCGGCTGGAATGGTGACGAAAACGGGGATTCTTGATACTACGGGGGCGTGGGCAAAATACGTCGTGCTTGAGCACGAGACAAAAGACTATTGCACCTCTTATCTTCACATTGAACCGAAAGTGGCTATTGGTCAGAAGCTAAATGTAGGAGATTTTGTTGGAGTTATTGCAGACATTTCAGCGCCGCACTGTCATTTTAATGTGTGGAAGAGCGTCCACGATGATAAACTAACTCAACGAGGGGCATTACCGATCGTGTGTGCGGCGGGAGGCGATCCGGTATTTCCCAATAATTTTGTTGACCCACTATCTTTTAGTTATCGGTATGTTGATAGTGATACAATTCCCCCCACACCGATTGTTCCTTTATTTATTCGTAACTTGGTTCTTAATGATTCAGGTACAGATGTAAGTTTACTTCAGATATTGCTTAACAAAGATCCAGAGACGACAGTTGCTACTACCGGCCCTGGATCGCCTGGACGGGAGACCAATTATTTCGGCGACTTAACAGAGAAGGCCGTGCAGAAATTTCAGGTTAAGTACGGCATCGTTTCTTTGGGTGCGCCGGGTTATGGTTTAGTAGGTTCTCTAACGAGGACAAAGCTACAGGAACTTTTTGGAAATCACTTAAATACTTGATTTCTATAAATCCAATATCGGAATAGCCACCCCAAAACCCCTGCAAAAATCGGCATGATGGGTAGATTCTGCTGTTATCGTATCCGTTGCATTATCAGAAATTTAGTGATAGTATGACTGTATGGTGAAATTAACTCAAAAAAATGAACAAGAAATTGAGCGATTACGCGGTCTTTTCCTCTCTGAAATAGAAGTAGTGGTTCAGAGGTCTGAGGATGGCGGTTTTTTTGCTAAAATCTTGACTCTAGAAGGCTTATTTACGGAAGCAGAAACCTTTTCTGAACTTATTGAGATGGTAAATGACGCAGTTATGACTTACTTTGAGGTTCCGAGGCAGTATGTTTCGTACATGCCAAGTTATGTTCCCTCACTTAAGGTGGCACAAGAATTCGGTGTGTTTCCGGCGTTTCCTCAAAAGAAAGAAATTACATTACCACTTGCTGTAAATATGTGAGCGCGTCTAGGAATATAAAAATTGCAGATTGTTCGTATGAAAAAATTATCCGCATCGCAGAGCGATGCGGATTTCTGGTTCAAGAAGGCAGGAAGCATGCCAAAATCAAAACCCGCGATGATAAATTTATCACAGCGGTTCCAAGACATAGCCGGCTGAAGCGCGAGACGGCGAGGGCAATTGTAGAGGCGCTTAATGCAAAGGGGGCGGCTATTTCATACGCATAGAGGTTTATCAAGATTATTTTTGTATAAGTAATTTAACCCTTGCAAAAAGCGGCATAATGTAGCAGAATTCTCGCGACCATAAGGCGATCGTGCTGGGCTAGTCCCCACTGAGAGCCCTAAAAATAGTTGTGTATAAAGCTATTGACAGAAAATTGATGGCGAGTATAATGTAATTACTATGATCACCACCTCTGCCTTCGGGCAAGGGTGGTTTTCTTTTGGATAATTTGCTATAAGTTATTTATGTTTGATAAAGAAAAAGTAGCCATTTATATAGACGGCAGCAATTTTTATCACTATTTAAAAGACAAAGAAATATCTTTCCCCAAAGGTGTTAAATTCGATTTTAAGGCATTTGTCGATTTTTTGGTAAACGACAGGAATTGTATTTCAAAAAGATATTATACGGGCGTATTTAGAAATGTAGATAACAGCATTAAAAGCCAAGAACTTGTGAGGGGGCAACAGAAATTTTTATCGGAAATAGAAAATGACGGTTTTGTTATAAAACGCGGCCGAATCATGTATGATAGCGGGAAAACAAGAGAAAAAGGAACCGATGTAAAAATTGCCATCGACCTGATTATTGGAGCAATTGATAATATATATGATACCGCCATATTGGTCAGTTCTGACACAGATTTGGTTCCGGCTATACAATACATTAGATATAAAAAGAAAAAGTTAGAGTATGTCGGCTTTTCTCACGCGCCGTCTTTTGGTATCCAAAAGTATGCTAATTTTTCTAGATTACTTTTGCCATTAGATATAGAAAAATTTAAAGGCAGATAGCTTTTTACCGAGATCATACTAAAACCCTTGCAAAAATCGGTATAATGGAGCGGGGTGTCTTGCCGAGAGTTAGTTATGAAAAACGCAATCTTATTACACGGGACAGGGGGTTCACCAAAATTATATTGGTTTCCTTATCTTATAGAAAATTTAAAAAAGAAGGGGTATAGCGTTTGGGCCCCACAACTACCGAACGCCAAAAAACCTAATCTGGAAGATTGGCTTCCGTTTGTTTTTAAAAATGGAAAATTTAACAAGAATACGGTTTTTGTCGGACATTCTGCCGGTTCGCAGTTAATTTTGAGTATTTTGGAAAATATTAATGTGAAAATTAATAAGGCCATACTGGTATCCGGTTACGCAGAGCCGTTGCTAAAAAACTCGAGGGCGAAAAACAAAAGTAAATTTGCGTGGAAGAAGATTAAAAAACATGCCGGCAGTTTTATTTTTATTAATTCCGATAACGACCCCTGGGAATGTACCGATAAGCAGGGTAAAATCATGTTGGATCAACTCGGCGGCACGCTGGTTATTCCGAAGGGGCAAGGCCACATGGGATCAACTACTTATAAACAACCGTATAAGAAATTCCCATTACTTGTTAGATTAGCGTGTGATTGATTTCTACCGAGGCCCCTTTATTTATAGGACAATTCCATAGAATTGTCCTATGAAGCAATTTCATCTCCTGAACAGTTTATGCTTACAATACGAAAATCTAAAAAACGAGATATAAATAAACTCGCGAAAATTTATAAGCGGGCTTATCATCGTTCAAAAGACGGCGAGGATTGGAGTGTTCCAAAAGCAAGGGCCTTGCTCAATTTTTATTTCAATCAAAAAACATTTATCGGTCTTACAGCACTTCTTGATGATAAAATGGTTGGCGCATTCTTTTCTTTCGTAAAGCCCTGGCACGACGGGAATCATTTGGGGGAGGGAGAATTATTCGTTGACCCGGATTATCAGAATCGTAAAATAGGTACGGATCTTTTCTTTCAGATGATCAAGATTGCAGAAAAGAAAGGATGCACAATTCACGAGTTGCTTGCTTATGGGAGAGTTGCGCGGTGGTACAAAAAGCTGGGAATTAAGGAGGTCGGTTTAAAGCACATGCAGGGGAAGATAAAAGATATCATAAGAAGAATGGGCAGAAATTAAATATATCCATAGGACAATTCCATAGAATTGTCCTATGGAGTAATTTCACCCTTTTCCCACCCCGAAGACCACACTCAAAACTCTTGCAAAAATCGGCAGAATGTTTATTGAACAATTCCATAGAATTGTCCTATGCTCTGAAGGCCACCCCCAAACCCTTGCAAAAATCGGCATAATGTAGCAGGGTCTTTGCGATCTCAACTAAGATTTCTTAATAAGGTATGGGAAGTTGTCTTCAAAAATGCTTTAATGATTTTATTGTTGGTAATCTAATACTGGATGGGCTAGGCGCCGTTGATTATTTGACTTTTATAAATTTTGTTATATAATAATGCCATGCAACAGGGTGGTTATGAAAAAGTGCAATCGCCTCAAGAAGGAGGTATTGCAACACGTCTTTCAGCTGAAGAAATAAAACGCTTCAACGAGCTTTTGCCGTTAGAAATGGGTTATTTTTTGATAAGTATATTTAAATGTCAGCGGAGGTATGAGGATTTTGAACAACGGTGGAATCATGTATATACAGTAGAGGGGAAAAGAGAATTATTGAATGCGAGGAAACAATGGGTGGAGATGAAAAAAGGGGGGGAGGCGTTTGAAGGATTTTTTGTTGAGAAAATGCGGGAGGTGCTTAATGCACCGATATATGACGGGTCCCTTATGTATACATTCCTACATATTTATTCAAATCTTGGTTATAACAACGCCACGGTGTTTTTGGGTGAGGCGCTTACCCATAAATCAGTGCGGGATGCTGGTGACGGAAGTAACGTGCATACCATTCTTGAGACGTTGAGCGGGTTGCAAGATCCGGCGGCGGCACCGGCAGTCATAGAGCATATTGGGCATATCACTGCCGAGGAGTATACTAGAAAACAACATTGTGACACCGATCTTTATTGTGCTGTTAAGGCACTGAAGGGGTTTCTTGGCGATGAAACAAAAAAGACGCTGGAAACGCTTGCTGATAAAGACCTTACTTTTGCGGGGTGGTTTGCGAAAAATAAAGCCACGCTTTTTAGCGAAAAATCGCTTACATCAGCAAAAAAATTGGAATTTGATGAGTTTGACCCGAAAGTTGAGGACATGCGCATAAAGGTGCTGGAACAGGAGTACGAAGATTTTCGTCAAAGTCCGCCGCCGATGCCGGAAGTTGACTGGAGTGTTGGTAAGACTCCTTCTTGGACGTCTCCATTTACGTCTCCATTTGAAGATAAAAAAGGCGAAACGCTTTTTATGCCTTCTACGTTTGCTCCGATATACAAAAAATTACCGCCAGGTGCGGAGAAAAAGTCAGGGTTTGAAAAAGGCGGAGCGCTGGATACTCTTGATTTGCGCGCAGAAGAATGGGAAAAAGGGAAGCTTGTAAATTTTTATGGCAGGTTCAGGCCTAAAATAGAAAAGGGAGTAACGCTTACCGAAGAGAATTATCTCCGTAGTATTTTTGCTACGGCTGATGCGTCCAAAGAAAAATCAAGCTGCGCAAGTTATACTAATTTTCTCGCCGGAATTGTGTCGCCAGAAAGTGTAAAAACCGAGTTGCCGGAAAAATTGGATGTGGGCAATGCTTATCGCATAGCCGCCCTCGCTTTTGGTCGCGCGCTTTGCCTCGGAGTTCTGGAACAAAAAAGCACGCAAGGAATTCGCGAGATTGACCTCGTGAAGGATTTTTTTGCAAAAGAGGCGGAGAAAATGGCCGATACGGCGGACATATCATTTATGCTCGCGCTTTCTTCCCAGTTGGGAAGCGCCCAAGAATATCTTGCCATGGAAAAGGGAACACCTCCGCGTAACTTGCCCGAAAGCGCGGCTTCATTTTTCCTTAATCACCCCGCCACGGGCAGGATCCGTGAAATCCCCGATTTCCACGAGCTTCTTGCAGAAAAAATCAGATGGTATCTCGCAAACGATTTTTTTTATAATTTGCAAGAGGTTGTGTTAGAAAAGGAGCGCGAAGGAGTTATTGTCCCGAGCCGTGGCCCCTCGTTTAAGAGAATACGAAGTATTATTGACGAGTATGAACGAGCGCTTAATATGTACCGAGACGTTGATAGTCGTGACATTCCTATTTACTGGGAGGCATCGGAGAAGTTAAAAGAATTTGGCGCAGATCGGATTGCGGTTTTTGGGAGAGACGGACGCTATTTTTTTTCAGCGCTCAAGGCGGCAGAGTTCGGCACAAAAGAGCGAGTTCTGAAATATGTTGTTGTTACTTCGCATATGGGTTCTCCCGAGATGAAAAATTATGTTGTCAACTATCTTCGCCAAAATGGAGTAACACTTGATTTTACTTTCATTGACACCGGGTTTGCCGGTAGTGTTCCAGAATTTTCAATAAGATATCTTGCCGAGGCCGAAGGGGTTTCTTTGAGCTATGAAGAAGTTGATAAGAGAATAAAACTTCTTTCTTCGGCATCTCCCAAAAGGCGGCATGAACTTTCGCTGGGCAAAAGGAGTTATGCGAGAGGCGATGCAGTCAGCGTCATTGAGGAAAGGCCAAAAGTTATAGCGAGCCCAGTACGATTTGTTGTAGATGAGCGTGGAAAAATAAAACCTGAAATACTCCCGAACATGGTACGTGAGCAACTAAGTGCTTGGGTGGTAGAACACGCAACTGTGCGGAGTTTTGCGCCAAAGTTTGATCCTACCCATTTGCCAGTTGAGTTGGGAATTACGCCGTCGCGCCTTATGGAGCTCCAAAAAATTGGACTTACCCCCGAGATGATTCTTGGGCAAGAGCATGTTTTTCCCGTAGAGGAAAAAACAAAAGAACGGCGGAAGCGGTTTTCGGCTTTTTTGAAGGAACATTTGGGGGATATCAGTAGCTCAAAGCGGCAGGAGCTTTTGGATGACGCAGTACGGCTTTATGAGGTGAGTAGAGACATAGTTGGGCCGGTTATGAAAGATTTTTCCGCGTGGGCGCTTGAAAAATTGCCAGCAGGGCAGAAACTTTTGTTTCTCGCCAGAGACGCGCTCGGACCATGGATGGCAGCACGCCTGCTTGTCCGCAAAGGAGAGTTTCCCGGAGTCAGCGAGGACCAACTTCGTTACGCATTTTTGTCTCGCAAGGTGATGCATACCGAGAGCGGCGCGGATATTAAAAAATATTTGGAGCAGGTTGGTGTGCGCGACGACAAAGAATCTTTGACTATGGTTGATGTCGGCGTGTATGGAGATATACACCACGCACTTAAAAATTTATATCCAAAAAAGAGTTTGAAGAGTTTATTTTTTATTTCGGATGCCGGCGGCGAGGAGTTTGAAGGTTTCTTGTATGACAGTGCAAGGGGCGGGGATAAATTGGATTCAATGTGGAAGTCTATTTCTGGGAATTCGGCGGTGCATTTTATAGAGGATACATTTTCTGGTTTTTACGGTTCAACCAAGGGTTTTACAGAGAACCCGAATGGAACCATCCAGCCAAGGTTCGGCGCGCCTTATTCCCGCGAGGTGTATCTAAAACGTCTTGCCGCCTTGACTGGCATTATTGATCGAGCCCTTCTTGGCAATGACGGTAAGAGTGCGGAAGAGCATAAAAGGGCCCTTGAAGTATATCTTTCCGAAGTATTTCCCGGAGAAAAACAGCACCTGATGGTACCTCACGAAATAATTAAATAGTGTCTCTCTATTATGGTAGAAGAATTTTCGCCTTATAGCGATCGAGGAAAAGAGGGGTCTGAATCATTTAAGCATGTCTGGGAAGAAATAGAAAAGAATGTGATGCCAAAAACGCTTGCCGGCACCAGTTTTGAAATTCCGTATAAGCTGATAACAGCGCGACAATTGGTTACGCGCGCAGAATTTGCGAAAGAAACGGCGAAAGCCGCGGATTCATATCAATATATTGGGCGGAAGGTTAACCGTAAGACATTCATACACCCTCTTTCGCATAATGAATACATGGTAATTAAAAGCAATCGTGGAAATTCGCCGCAGCTTTTTTTCTCTTATGACAGCAAAGGAAGAGAGGTCGCTGAACAGTTGGCTTTTGGTAAAAAATATTCGCCTGAAGATATATCAACAGCGCAGGTATCGCGCTTTTCAGAACTCATAAAGGATGAACGAATGGTTGAGCTTTCGCGAGTTAGAGAAGGCATAAACATAAAAGGGCGAGAGCGCCTTCGCATTGGTTACATACATTTTAAAGATGCGATTCCTCGCGTAGAAATGCTTCTCACAGAAGATGCGTGGAAAGAGCCGGTGGAGCGCGATGCTGCTGATTATTCTACTAAAGGTGTTGTTGTGAAGCGCGGAGAAGCGGGCTTGACAGAAGTAATTTTGTTCGCTAAGGCTCAATCTCGGCATTGGAACAATGCAACAGTTTTTGCGGCGGCCTTATATAAAGACGGTGCCCTTCTGGGTTTAGTTGAACAAGAAATTCCACTTAAAGAACTGTCGATTTTTGAAGAAATTTTTCAGGAAAATCCGCAGGCGCTTTTTGACGCATTACAGCACGGCGTAAAGTCCGACGCTAAAGTTCCAGCGCGCGAATTGGGAGAGAGGGCATCGTTCAGTTTTCCGGCAACGCTTGATTCGGAAAATATTTTACAGCGTGTTGCTGGCGATAAGCAGTTTGAATTGCCGGTTATTTTTAATGGTAAAACATTGCCAAAAGTTCTTGAGGAAAAGGGAGAGGTTCGCGTTGACCCCGAAGCTGATGAGGATTTAAATCGCGCTATAACGGACCTGAAGCGTGAATTTGGTGATTCGCTTCTTGGGGTTTATTTTTATGGGAGCATTCCGAGAGGGTATAAGCATCTGCAATCGGACGTTGATGTGATTGCCGTTATTGACGATAAAGAACCTTTGGTGCGGCCACTTCGCGGTTTTGAAATGGAGCCGTCATTTAAGGGTGGCGAACTTATCCATGGAGCAATAGGCAGTTATCATGCGCGTTCCCGCATGTATCCTTTTCGAAGCATTGAAGTACACACCATTTACAAAAAAAGATGGGGAAAACCTTCAAACTTTCGTTTGGGAGAATTTTTACGAAATGTGCGCGATGGCGCTGTAGAGATTTATAAAAAACAAAATAGTGCGGCGCAAAATTAAGGGAGCTGGTTTAAAGTTTAGTACGTAGATATATTTGTTTTGTCTACGTGCTGATGGCTCTAATAGCGTTTACGAGTGCTATAGCAAAACCCTTGCAAAAATCGGCATAATGTCGCAGAATGCCCCTGTAGTTATGCCGGGTAGTGAAAATTCGAATAGTCGCAAAGCGACAAAGAAAGGGTAGTTTTCATGTCCTGGTAGAGCAATATCTCATTCTTCCGCTTCTTAAGTTTTATGAATAAATTAATTCGAATTTCTACTACCCGGTATGTTAAATAAAGTCTTTGGGTTATTCTCAAAAGATATAGGTATTGACCTTGGAACGGCGAACACACTCGTGTATGTGCGCGGTCTCGGTATTATCATAAACGAGCCTTCGGTAGTGGCGATAAATCAGAAAACCGGGCTTGTTGTCGCGGTGGGTGCTGAGGCAAGGAAAATGGTGGGCAGAACCCCGGCCTATATTTCTGCCGTGCGTCCGCTTCAGGAGGGTGTGATCTCCGACTTTGAAGTGACGGAAGAAATGATCCGTTATTTTATTCAGCGTGCTCACAAAGAAACTTTTTCGCTTTTTCCGAGGCCCAGAGTAGTCATCGGCATTCCTTCGGAAGTAACTGAAGTTGAAAGGAAGGCGGTTGAAGATGCCGCACGCAATGCCGGAGCTAGGGAAGTATATCTTGTGGAAGAACCGATGGCCGCGGCCATCGGCATAAGAATGCCGGTGCAGGAAGCGATGGGTTCCATGATTGTTGATATAGGCGGCGGCACTACCGATATAGCTGTAATTTCACTTGGCGGAATAGTTGCTTCTAAAAATCTGCGAATCGCGGGCGACAGACTGAACGGCGATATTATTCGCTTTGCCCGGGATGAATATAAATTATTGCTTGGTGAAAGAACCGCTGAAGATATTAAAATTGCCATCGGTTCCGCTTTTGAATTAAAAGAGTCGCTGCAGACGGTAATGCGGGGAAGAGACCTTGCCACCGGACTTCCTAAAGAAATTTTTGTTGATGATTCCGAGGTGCGCCGAGCTATGCGCCATTCCATAAATACGATTGTAAGCGCGATTAAGGGGACCATAGAGGTAACCCCCCCTGAACTTGTTGCCGATATTATGGCCAACGGTATAACATTGGTGGGCGGCGGGGCGCTTTTGAGAGGCCTTGATAAATTGATCCAGGCCGAGACAAAAATCACGGTAAAAGTCGCCGAGGATCCGCTTTCAGCGGTTGTGCTGGGTACTGGTGTTATACTTGAAGATATTGACGCTCTGCGGAATGTTTTGGTGACAGGTGAATATCAAAGGGCACCGCGTATATAGGACATAATTCTTAAAAGAGCGGCTGTGTATCAAAAGTTAGGCAGATAAAATAATGACACCAAGAGACATTAAAAATATTGAATTTTTAATATTTATAGTAACCGCCGGGTTGCTTGTTTTTTTAAGCATTGTCGGCGGCCTTCGTCCGCTAACAAATTTGGTTTCGCGCGTTACCGTTCCGCTACTTTCTTTTTCCACCAGTATTTTTAGAACCACCGGAAATTACCAAACTCTTCAGGATGAAAACGCCAAACTTAAAAGCCAGCTTGCTGACGCCGATTCTCTAAAAAAAGAGAATGAAAATTTGCAAAAAGCGCTATCGCTTGGTTATGAGGAAGGGCGGAGAATTCTTCCGGCATCCAGGATTGGGTTTTATCGTTTTTTTGATAACGAGATTATTATTATTGATCGTGGCGTTGAGGCGGGTGTTGCCGCGGGCGATATTGTTCAGACCGCAGATAAAGTATATGCGGGCAAGGTAATTTCAAGCACTTCGGGCCGAGCCGATGTTTTGCTTGTGACAAGCCGGAATCAAGTTATTGATGTTACATTTACAAATTCAAATATTCGCGCGAGGGCGCGGGGTATTAACGGTAGAGAATTCGCGATTGATTTTGTTCCTGAAAACGCAGAAATACATAAGGGCGATCTTTTTATCGTGACTCCGAAGGCGGGGAATAAGGCATCAAACCTCGTGCTTGGCGAGATTCGCGAAATATCGTCTGACGAAAGCCATGTTTTTAAAATAATACGCGCCCTTCACCTTTTTGATTCTCTGGGCGACGCGACTCTTTTTGTCTCTCCGTCAGATAAATTATTACCTCGGTATTAAATTTCACAACTCACGCCACAGCAAGGCGTTTCCTGCCTGCCGGCGCTTATTACGAGATGGTTCTATTCGGGCCACGCGCCTTGCGGATGATATGGTAAATTATGCTCCTGTTCTTATTTTGTTATACTGATTAAGGCGAAATTAGTGAGGGGGTGAAAAGCGTTTAAATAGCCTTTCGCTGGTTTTCCGAGAAGACCGCGAAGCGGTCCTCGCGGGACTAAACCCGGGAAAATAATTTGTAGCTACTCGCTTAATGCTCGCAGACAAATTATGAATTTTTTTATAGCCATTTTTATTTTTACCGTTGCTTTATTTTTAGAGCTTGTTTTTGTGCCAAAAATTTTGGGAGTTTTTCTTCCTTTGTCGGTTTGGGCCGCGGCCGCGGTTTTCGCTACGTTTAATACGCGGCGGGCTGTTATTTTTTCTCTTGTGGCCGCGTTTTTGGAGACACTTTTTTTGCCCAATTTCGGCGGGTTTTTCTTTTTTATTTTTCTCGGAGCGGTAGCCGCGGTATTTTTATTCAGACACTGGTTTGACGGTGTTGGTTTTGTCTATGATTTCGCGGCTTTAGTGGTGGCTCTCTTTTTTTGTGAATTTTTATTGCCGCTGGTTCTGGTGTTTTTAAACCCTTACGGCTTCGGCAATCCGGCCCTTCCATTGAGTTACGGTATGGTTATTTTGCCAAGCGCGTTTATTTTTGATGTTTTTTTTGTGTTGTTTTTCGGCCTGATTCTGTATTTTTATGAAAGCGGGCGGAGCGTTAGACGCATGAAATATGTTTGACCAATTTTTTAAAAAAAGGCGTATTCAGAGGGGCCGCGAGCTTGATCCGGAAGAAATTTTTATGGATTCCGTGAATTTGCCCGGACACGACCGGATGCGCCCCGAGGGGCGCATCGTGGGTTCAATAGAGCGCAGTGTTTTTTTTAAGTTTGCTCTTTTGATGTTAATCGGCCTTGTTGTCGTATTTTTACGGCTTATGCAGCTTCAATATATACACGGTACTGAAAATTTAAGCGCTTCACAAAAAAACATTTCGTACACGCTCTTTACCGCGCCTCCCCGGGGAATTATTTACGACCGGAACATGAAAGTAATTGCTTCTAACTCGGCCTCATACGCGCTTATCTTAAATAAGAGGGATTTTATCAAAGATGATGATTTCGCGGCCGCCCTCAAAAACGGTGCGGCTCTTGCCGGTATGTCTCTTGAGGAAATATATTTTGAAAACAATCCTGGCCGTAATTTTGATTTTTCGCTCCCGGATAATATTTTTTTGTCGCGGGTTTGGCCGGAAAAAATAGTTTTTATTAATGACATTCCGCATGACTTGCTTTTGAGTGTTGCAACAACCCCCGGGAAATTTCCCGGATTTTCTATTGAAGAATCAATTAAGCGTATTTATTCCGGCGGGCCGGCTTTCGGGCCGGTTGTCGGCTTTACCGGGCGTCCGACGGATGCCGATAGGGCCAGTTCCTCGTTTTACAATTTCGGAACGCACACTGTCGGCAAGGATGGCATTGAACTGGTTTATGAGGAAAAACTCCGCGGTAGTCCTGGCAAAAAAATAATTGAAATTGATGCTAAAGGTTCTGCTCAACGTGAGCGTTTTATTGATAAAGCCGTTTTTGGAGACCACATTGTTTTGAATATTGATTATGATCTTGAGGCGGCCGCGTATGACGCTCTTTCGCGCCATATAATCGCGCTCGGCAAAAAAGCCGGCTCGGTGGTTATTAGCGACCCCAGAGACGGGCGAATATTGGCCATGGTCAATTATCCAAGTTTTGAGCCACAAATTTTGGCCGACGGTAAAAATATATCCGCCATCCGCGGGCTTTTTACCAACAAGAACAGCCCGCTTTTTAATCGCGCTATCGCCGGAATTTACGCGCCTGGCTCAACTGTAAAACCTGTTTTGGCAACGGCGGCATTGGAGGAAAAAATCATTGACCCTGAGCACGAGATTTATGATGAGGGGTTTATTTCCGTGCCCAACCCATATGACCCGACAAAACAGACCATATTCAAAGATTGGTCTAAATTGGGGTGGGTGGATATGCGGAAGGCCATCGCTTATTCAGCTAACGTATATTTTTACACCATAGGCGGCGGCTACGGCGATATTAAAGGACTCGGCATTGAGCGCATAGGAAAGTTTTTGAGTATGTTCGGATTTGGTGTGCCTTCGGGGATTGACCTTATTGGAGAGAAAGGCGGGCTTGTTCCTAGTCCAGAGGAAAAGAAAAAAACAAGGCCCGCGGATCCGTTTTGGAGAATCGGAGACACATATATTTCTTCTATCGGTCAGGGCGATACGGGGGCTACACCTTTGCAATTGAATATGGCAACGGCGGCAATTGCCAACGGCGGAACTCTTTGGCGGCCGTTTGTAACTAAGGCCGTACTTGATGAGGCCGGGTCGGTGTTGGAGGAAATTAAGCCGCAAGCTACAAGGACTAATTTGGCCGACCAGAAATCTTTGACAATCGTTAGGGAAGGAATGCGGCTCGCGGTTCAGGAGGGTTCGGCTAAATCCCTTGGCGATCTTTCGGTTAAGATCGCGGGTAAAACCGGAACCGCGCAGACAGGAGTCGTTGGAAAAAATCATGGGTGGTTTACAGGTTTCGCTCCTTACGATAAACCCGAGATGGTGATTACCGTTCTTGTAGAAGAGGGCACGGGCGGTTCAACCGACGCCGTGCCGATTGCAAAAGAGATTCTTTACGCGTGGATGGGCCACAGGTAGTAGGTGTTTTTGCGGAACCATTGCAAATAGTTTTTGGCGGAGTATACTTGGGATAATATATTAACTTTTGGAAAACTATGTCTGAATACTTAAGCCCGCAAGGGCTTGAAAAATTAAAGAAAGAGCTGGAAGACCTGAAAACTGTGAAGCGGCGGGAAATCGCCTCGCGTCTTGAGGTCGCCAAAGCCCTGGGGGATCTTTCGGAGAACGCCGAATATCAGGAGGCCAAAGAAGCGCAGTCATTGAACGAATCGCAAATTGCCGAACTGGAGGAGATGCTTCGGAACGCCGTATTAATCAAAAAACCGACTGATTTGAACATGGTCCAGGTTGGAGCGACGATTGACATAGAATCAGATTTTGGGCGGGAAACATTTACGATTGTGGGTTCGGAAGAGGCTGACCCTCCTCAAGGGAAAATCTCTAATGAATCTCCGCTTGGTAAGGCGTTTTTGGGTAAAAAAGTCGGTGATGCCGCCGAGGTTAAAACACCCGGTGGAATGGTGAAGTATAAAGTTACGAAGATTAGTTGATTAACTAGCAATAGGCTTTAGAAACAGTCTCGGCGATTGCCGGGGCTGTTTTCAGTAGTGCTCTTCGTGATATTATTGAAATAAGCAGACATTGGATATTTTATGGCATTTGAAGACATTAGAAACGAGCGCTTAAAGAAGCTCGCCCTTTTGGAGGCGGCGGGTTTTAATGTTTATCCGGCTTCCACATTGAGGACGCATGCGGTCTCGGAGGCGCAGAAAAATTTTTCTAAATTTGAAAAAGCTCAAAAGCGAATTGTTCTTACCGGCCGGGTTATGGCTTTGCGTGAACATGGCGGGTCAACGTTTGCCAACCTTAAAGATGAAAGCGGCGTAATTCAGTTTTATCTCAAAGAAGATGAGGTCGGGCAAAAAGAATATCGGCTTTTTTTGGACGGCGTTGATGTCGGGGATTTTGTTGAAATTTCGGGCAAGCTTTTTAAAACAAAGCGCGGCGAAGAAACTCTTGAGGTCTCAAACTGGCGGATTCTCGTAAAATCATTAAGGCCGCTTCCTGAAAAATGGCACGGCCTTCAAGATGTGGAGGAGCGTTTCCGCAAGAGATATCTTAATTTGATAATGAATGACGAGGCTAAGGCGAAATTTTTGCAAAG
Source organism: bacterium (assembly GCA_030648055.1). Lineage (GTDB taxonomy): Bacteria > Patescibacteriota > Minisyncoccia > Sungbacterales > SURF-37 > JAUSHI01. The sequence goes on from JAUSHI010000009.1 coordinate 198,202, forward strand.
AGCGAAACTCGTTAATTCAATGCGCAGTTTTTTTGAAAAATCGGGTTTTACCGAATTTGAAACCCCGCTTCTTCATCCTTTAGCCGGTGGGGCTTTGGCCCGTCCCTTTAAGACGCATCACAATGCTCTGGATACGGATTTTTATTTAAGAATCGCGCCGGAACTTTACTTGAAGCGCCTTTTGGTCGGGGGGTTTGAGAAAGTATTTGAGCTTGGACGCAATTTCAGGAACGAAGGATTGGACGCAACGCACAACTCGGAATTTACAATGCTTGAAGCGTATGCCGCATGGTGGGACGAGGAAGGAATGATGAAGTTTGTGGAAGAACTGTTTGTAAAACTTGTGAAGGAGTTTTTTAAATCCGGAAAAATGGAATATGACGGCAAGAAGTTTTCGGTAAAGTCACCTTTCAAAAAAATTACATTCAAGGACTTGCTTAAGTGCCACGCGCGAATTGAAGATTATGACAATCTCACGCGCGACAGCATGGCTACGCGAGCGCGAGAGCTTGATTTGGGTGTTTCACCTCATGAATCAAAAGGGAAAATCGCCGACGAAATTTATAAAAAAGTATGCCGCCCGCATCTCATAGAGCCGACATTTGTTACCCGGCATCCAATTGATATCTCTCCGCTTGCCAAAGAGTTAGAGGAAAAGCCGGATGAAGTGCGCCGTTTTCAGCTTATTGTCGCCGGACTTGAGGTTGCTAATGCTTTTTCGGAGCTTAATAATCCAATAGAACAGCGCAAGCGTTTTGAGGCGCAGGAGAGAGAAAAGAAGGGCGGGGAAGAAGAGGCCCATCCGCTGGATGAGGATTTTATTGAAGCAATGGAGTATGGCATGCCGCCGGCTGCCGGTCTTGGTATTGGAATTGACCGTCTGGCCATGCTTTTCACAAATACTCATAATATCAAAGAGGTGATATTATTTCCAACAATGAAGCCCAAACATTAGATGAATCCCGTACGAAATCGCGGACACGTGTATATCGTATATATGAATTTTGTTCGAAAAAAATTTAGTAATAATAATTTGGAATGCGAGATATTCTGCGTCCGCGTTCTATTTCGTACGGGATGAAGAAAATTCTTATTGCTACAAAAAATCCTGGGAAGATTCAGGAATATATGGAACTTTTGAAAGGCGAGCCGTTTGAATTTGTTACCCTTAATGATATTAAGATTACAATGTCGATTGATGAGGATGGAGAGACGATGGAGGAAAACGCGGTGAAAAAAGCAGTGCATTATGCTTATTTTTCCAATTTGCCCGCGCTTGCGGACGACGGAGGAATTGAGATTGAGGCGCTTAACGGAGAACCAGGAGTGAAGACCCGCCGCTGGCCGGGTTATGAGGCGACGGATGAGGAGCTTGTTGATATGGCACTTGAAAAAATGAAAGGCGTGCCGTGGGAGAAACGAAAAGCGCGCTTTCGTGTTTTGGTTGCCTTCGCTATTCCGAATGAAGAAAATGTTTGGGTGCGCGAAGGGGTTAAGGAAGGTTACATCACCGAGACTGCGACGCCGATTGTCCGGGGCTATCCCTTTCGTTCCATTTTTTGGTTTCCGGAAACAAAAAAGATGTGGGCCGAACATACTCCCGAAGAAGAAGACAAATTGGTGCTTCATCGCAAGCAAGCCGTTGAGCAATTGCTCCCGATTATTAAAAAAGAATTAGAAAAAGAGTAATGCTAGATATAAAATTTATTCGGCAAAATAGGAAAGAGGTTGAAGAGAGTCTTAAAAATAAGGGGGTCCAAGTTAATCTTGGCCGGCTTTTGGAAGTGGACGAGAAGCGGAGAGAAAAAATTAAAGCGGTTGATGAACTTCGCGCTGGGCATAATCGCGACTCCGACGATATTATGAAGCTCAAAGGAGAAGAACGCGAGACGCGTATTAAGGAGGTAAAGGAGATGAAGGCAAAATTGGCTGACGTGGAGTTTGAATTAAAAGCGCTTGAAGAAGAGTTCCGCGATTTGATGTATAAACTCCCCAATGTCCCGTTTACAGAAGTGCCGGTTGGTAAGGATGGGGGAGATAACATAACGCTTCGCGAAGTCGGCAAAAAACCAAAGTTTGATTTTGCGTTTCTTGATTATATTGAGCTTGGAGAAAAGCTAGACCTTATAGATACTGCCCGGGCTTCAAAAGTTTCGGGTTCTAGGTTCGGATATCTTAAACATGAGGCACCTATTTTAGAGCTCGCTCTTTTGCAATTTGCCATGTCGTTTCTTGTTGATGAGGCAAATATCCGGGCGATTATAGAAGAAAAGGGCTTGAAAATTAAAGCAAAGCCATTCATTCCCGTAATTCCTCCCGTATTGGTGCGCCCTGAAGCAATGCGCGCTATGGGTTATATGGAACGCGGAGAGGACGAGATTTATCATCTTGAAAAAGATGACTTATATCTTGTCGGCACTTCCGAGCAATCTGTTGGGCCGATGCATCAGAACGAAATATTTGAGGAAGAAACTATGCCACATCGCCACATTGCGTTTTCAACTTGTTTTAGAAGAGAGGCCGGCTCCTATGGAAAGGATACTCGGGGAATATTAAGAGTGCATCAGTTTGATAAGGCAGAGATGTTTGTGTTTTCTACTCCAGAGACGTCCAAAGACGAACATCAGCTTCTTCTCGGCATAGAGGAGAAATTAATGTCGCTTCTCGGAATTCCTTATCGGGTTCTTGATATTTGCACCGGAGACCTTGGAGATCCCGCCGCGGCAAAGTATGACATAGAGGCGTGGCTTCCGGGGCAAAATGAAAAGAAGGGGGAATACCGCGAAACGCATTCAACATCCAACACGACCGATTTTCAGGCGCGCCGTTTAAACATTAAATACCGCGATTCAAAAACAAAAAAGAGCGGATATGTGCATATGCTTAACGGCACGGCGTTTGCCATGGGGCGGATGCTTATAGCAATTCTGGAAAATTACCAACAATCCGACGGTTCGGTGCGCGTGCCGGAAATTCTTCAACCCTACACTTTCGGAATTAAAGAAATTAAGCGCTAAAAAAATCGGTCCTGAGTAAGGGCTGGTTTTTGTAAATAACCATTAATGTTCTGTTTAGTGTATAATAAAGGGAGAGGGGCAAAACCCTCGGAAATTACAGGCATTCTTTAGGGTATATTTCTTAAAAAAGTAAACGGCAAGACCAAAGAATTCCGGTAATCGCCCAAAAACCCCTCTCTTCTTATGAACGCGGGGTTTTATTGTAAAGAAGCGCTTGATATATTGTTGATAAGCAGTGGACAGAGGTTCCCCGCTTAAACAAAAATTGCAGATTACGAGCCGATTTTACCAGATTCATTGCAGTTATTTAGCAAAAGGGTGAATGGCTCGGGGATTAACAAAAAGAATACGGCAGGTCCGCAGAAAGTCATTCCCCGTAACATATTCAAAAATTGTGTTACGAGGTATGGCTTGGTGGACATCATTATTTCTTCATTTCGACTCCGGCAAAGTGCCGGGAGACGAAAAGAAAGAAGCGAACGCTTTGGTTCTATTAATTCGTGCCATAAGAAAAGCTTTTTACGAAAATTTAATTGATACTATTCATGTCGCCTTGCTTTTTGCAACTTATGCCTATTTTTTCTTAAGTGTCGCCGCGTTCTTATTTCAAAATATTTTTCCGCGCCAGATTCTTTATGTCGTGGACGCTTTTTCCGAACCGTATCTCGGCGTTCTGGGTATTTACGTGGTAGTTAATGAGATTCGCAAGCGCAGGGGGAGTGTCGCGCATCCTCATTTTGCCAGTATTTTTGCCGGAGTTTGGGCGGCGTTTCTTATCACCTCAACACTCATTGTGGTTTTGGGCGACACATATTATTTTAATGATATGTATCGTACCGTTGTGACCAATTCTTTAGCCGCTCTTATTATTCGCGTCGGAGCGATTGTCAGTAAGGTGCCTTGAATAAATTTAGAAAAAATAAAAACCCCCGCTTCTTGCGGGGTTTTTGGTTATTCTTTTTCCCATGGGAATACAACAAAGGCATCTGTTTTTTCGTGAAGCCAGATATCTGGAACTACTATGCTTTGCCTGTGGTAGTAAGGAGTTACAATAACGCTTTTGTGGAATGGAGCGAGTGTTTTGCCTGTGTCAGCGATGTCGTCTGTGATGATAATTTTCTTTGCGAGGCTTAAAAATGCGAATATTACCATTATCCATCTTGGCAAAGTAATAAGCGGAATTCCAAGTTCGTGCGAGATCATAACCGCGATAATCAGTCCGCCTCTTGGTGGACCCCACACTCCCTTAAATTTAGTCGGGTGCGATTTTAAGGCCGGAATTATTCTTTCGTACATATCGGGAAGGAATTCTTTCCATGGGTAAAGGCGTTTTTTATTTTCCATCGCGTCATCTCCCCAAGAAGTAGTTTGAGTAGCGGACAAAAAATACGATGTTATGGATTGCGACAAGAAAAAGCATGGCGCTAAATGTCCAGATGTATACTGATAAAATCCTTATGTAGCTTGAAATGAAGACTAAACACGCTATTACGGTGCTCAAAACGCCGAGCTTATAGAATATGAACAAAAACCAGCCCTTTTGCATCAGCTCTCGCATGAAAGGGTTACCTTCATGGTTGATTCCCATTTGGCTTACAACAAGTAACGTGGTTATATAGTCTAGAAAGTTAGCAAAAAATGCTATAAGGAACAAAAGGCGCAAGTCGAAATTAGCAAACCGTGGGCATTTAAAATGGATTACGGCGAGAATCATTGCGAGAACTACGACCATTATGCTGAAGCCGTTACCTTGGTAAAAGTTGTCAGGGAGCAATTCAAACCTCCTTAGCCCGTTTTGCGGGGCTTTTGAAAGTATCCGAATAATGTGTTAAAAATAATATATCACATTTTATGGAAAAAAACAACCACCTTCGCACATGGATAGAAATAGATACGGCCGCCTTGGCCGCGAATTTTCGTCAGCTGCGCAATATTGTGAGCGCCAAGAAAAAAATAATGGCCGTAGTGAAGTCCAACGCGTATGGCCACGGAATTGTAGGTATCGCAAAAAGCTTAAGGAAGTCCGCGCCTTCTATATGGTTCGGGGTTGATTCGTTGGTTGAAGGGCTACGGTTAAGGGAAGAGGGAATTAAGAGTCCGATTTTGGTTCTTGGTTCAACGCTCCCCACATTATTTATTGAGGCCGGGCGCCAAAAAATCTTTATAACTATTTCTAATTTTGAAGGCCTTGATGCTTTGTCAAAATTAAAAGTAAGGCCGGAGATTCATTTAAAAATTGACACAGGCATGCACCGACAGGGCTTTCTTCCTAAGGAGGTTGGAGTGGTAATTAAGCGGCTGAAAAAAAATAAAATTGTCCCGCGCGGAATTTATACGCATTTTGCATCAGCCAAAGACCGCGCTTATCCGACCGCGACTCTTGAACAGTTTGAGCTTTTTAAAAAAGTTACGCGCGGGTTTGAACGGGCCGGGTTTAAGGGCATGGTGTGTCATGCGGCGGCTTCAGGCGGGGCGCTTCTTTTTCCGGAAGCGCATTTGGATATGGTTAGAATCGGAATGGCGCTTTGGGGGCATTGGCCGTCAGATGAGGCGAAAATAAATGTATTGTCGGGGAGATTTAATTTGCCTAAAATTTCGTTAAAACCGGTTCTTTCGTGGAAGACGAGGGTTGCCGAAGTTAAAAAAATTCCCACCGGAGCTTTAGTTGGCTATGACCTGACTGAAAGAGTTGCACGCTTAAGCCAGATTGCCGTTTTGCCGGTTGGATATTGGCATGGTTTTGACAGGGGCCTTTCTTCGTCTGGACTTGTGTTGGTGGGGGGCAAAAGGGCGAAAGTGCTTGGCAGAGTTTCTATGGATATGATTGTGTGCGATGTTACTAATATTCCGGGGGTGAAAGTCGGCGATGTCGTCATACTTATAGGAAGACAGGGAAAAGAAGAAATAAGCGCGGAGGAAATTGCCAGAACGCTTAACACTTCACCCTATGAAGTATTGACACGAATTAATCCATTGATTGAGCGGATATATAAATAAAGGGCTTTGTCCAAAATTGCGAGGCATATCGGCGAAGCAATTTTGGCAACAAAACCTTTAGCCCTCCCCAGTTTTATAATGGAGTCAAAAAATTAATTATATAATACTAATTAGTAATATCTTCTGTTATTTCGGGCTTGAATATAAAACTGGGGAGGGATGCTCAATGTTGTAGCTAAATTTATTTCGCTTGCATTGGGCTCGCTCATAATTTAGACAACATTGGCATGCAAGAGCAGTTTCGGAAAAGTAAAATTCTCTATACCGGTGAAGCCGTTAATACGAAAGCTAAAAAGCGTTTTTCATTAAAATTATTTTTTATTATATTCGCGGTAATTCTTTCGGTCTCCGTTGTTGCTGGTGTTTTTTATGCGTTGCGTCTGCCGAGACTCCGCATTCAGGAAATTAGCATAGTGGGCGCGAAATCCATTTTGGAAGATGATATTAGTTCCTTGGCGCTTAGCGATATTAGTGGAAGCAGCTTTTATTTAATACCTAAGGATAGTTATTTCTTTGTGCGTTTATCTCGGATAGAAAATCTAATTAAAAATAAATTTTTGAGAATCGTGGAAGTAAGGGCGCAAAAAACTTTTAAGTCGGCGCTTAATATTGTGGTTACCGAACGCGATATTTGGGGGATGGGCTGTATTAAAACAGAAATCAAAGAAGTTGCGGGAATAGCGTCAAAACAAGAAAGTATTAAAAAAACCGGCCCTTGTTTTTATATTGATAAGACCGGTTTTGCGTTTGAGGATGTCTCCTCGTTTGAGGGCGGGCTCTTGCCGGTTGTTTATACTGATGGCGAGGGCACACTCGGCTCTTCCATCATACAAAGCTCCAATGTGGCTTTTTTTGAGGAGGCCGCGAAAACCTTAGAATCATCACTTCAACTGCCTTTACTTTCTGTAGAAATTTCTTCTAAAAATTCTGATGATGTACGCCTGAATTTAAAAGAGGGCTGGTCGCTTATTGTTCTCCGCAATAAGCCAAGTTCAAATTGGATAAGCTTTTTAAAAACACTCCTTGACGGAGAAATAAAAGATAAACGCGCCGGTCTTGATTATGTGGACCTGCGCTTTGGCAATAAAGTGTTTTATAAATATAGGTGAGCATTATCAAATGTTCCGGGTAGCAAGCGGTCGTTTGCTATTTGGAACATTTATTTTTGAGAATTTTTGTGAAAATGAAAGGCACGAGCTTGTGCAGTTTCGGGAACAAAGTTTTTATAAATTCCGATGAATTTTAATATCCAACTAACAAGCGGTCGCTTGTTAGTTGGATATTTGATTTTATTAATAGGAAAGGTGCAAGATATTTTTGAGAAAACTAAATAAAAAAATTAGCCCGAGCATCTTTACGCGAAAGGTCGCGTAAAAGTGCTCGGGCACCCCGATTTAGGGGATTTGGAGTCCGTTGGGTATCGGTCCCATCTTTCGGGCCCCTTTTCTTCGGCATGCGTTGCCAACATGTAGGCGTCACATGCGGCAACGGCTTCACATTCCACGCGGAATGCTGAATTCCGGATGATGAGCCTGGAACGGTCCGGGTCAAGTCCAGAACGCGTGCATGGAACTGTATCTGACAAGAGCGAGCAAGCCCCCATCCTATTTGGGGGGCTGGCGGAGTCCGTCAGGTGTCGATCCTGTTCATTCGGGCTCCTCTTCTGGGCGTGTAGGCCTCATCTCCATGCGGAATGCTGAATTCCAATTCCGGGGGATTCGGAATCCCATTCGGATCGGAACGCGTGCATGGAGATAGAATCCGGACACGGAGGGGTGTTTGATGCACGTCGGCCTGGCCGCGACTTTTACAAAGTCGGCATCAAACCATCTCCGTCTCCGTGTCCGGAAGCCTTTGGTGGTGGAGCCGTGTTATGCAAGCTCGGTTCCGTTTTTTGGTTTAACGGAACCCTTGGCACAACCACCTTGTTGTTGAAGGAGCAATGGCTTTTCCCGAGGCTCCGCGATAGCCTATCGCGGAGCCTCGGGCAGGAAGAAGCTCCCAACCGGGAGCTAACCTCGGAAGTACCGGGAGGGTTACCTTACACCCTCAACCGGCCTTCCTACTAACCTGACCACACATACTCTCGGATACCCGAGAGCATGTGTGGATTTTTACATTACTATGATCATTATATCAAATCTAGTAATTATGTCAAGTTTTTGAGGAGTAATAAAAGCAACCTTAAAAGGCCACTTTTCTACTCATGTTTAAGCTTATTTTAGAGCTGGCCGTTTAAGGCAATTGATATATAAATATTGATTTTCCGGTTCGCGCTACTGGCTGGTAGTTCTTAAGCCATTCATATGAATCTTCGGGTTTTTGTACAAAACCCGGTACCGGCTTGCCTAGGGCGCTCATCTGAAATGTTGACGATATGGCAAACCAACCGTGCGCCGGTCCTTTTGCCGACCACCACGGTTCAAATTTATTGCCAAGATAATATTTGGGACTGCCGCCGCCGAAATAATCCACGGCTATTTTTTTGATGCCATTTTTTTCGGTAAATTCTTTAAGCCGTTTTAAGTCCTGTCCCCAGTCATAGTTTGAATCAACCGCGTACTTGTAGCCGTTGTCGGTTCCTCCAGCAAGTTCATTGTAATAAGAAAGGAAATGCGGATAAGTCACGATGGTGTCGGCGATGAGCCAGACAAGAAGGACGCCGAGTAGCAGATATTTTGGAACGGATTTAATGTAAAGCTCGTAAATATTTTTAATCCATCCGTGCCATGTTCTGGGGTCGGCATTTTTCACATTACTTAGCCATCCGGAAAGGCCTTTTGATACCAAAAGATAAATAAAGGTAAACGTCGGCAAGAGATGTCTTACGCCTATGTTTAGGGGCGCCCTCATGCTGTAGCCCCAATAAAATATGATGAATACCCACGCTGAAACCGTAATATAATTTCCACGCATCCAGCTGAAAGTTTTTTCAATTGATTTTTGCCTTACGCGCAGTATTTTTCGCGCGGCAAATATGAGCGCAATTAGCGATAGGATATGGAACGCGAGCGGTTCTTTCAGGAGGTACATGGTCGGGAAATAAAGGCGCGAACCGCCCGAGCTTACCTCTCCCAGGAAATAATTAGTGTTGCCCCCCGCCACTCTTTGCACCACCATGAGGATGCCCATAAAATATTGGCCGAGCGGACGGAAGACGGGCTGTTTAATCATCCATAGGTCAATATTTACAAGTTGGCGGTTGCCGAATGAGCTTAAAGTATATTCCGCGTCGTGAAGCTGACGCTCTGGAGGATAGTTCCATACGTGATAGCCGTATACCGCCCAAATTAAAATTGTGCCGATGAGGCCGATTAGAATTGTTTTGCCGGCAAGTTTTGTGAAAAGACGCAGTTTTTCATTCAAGTCGGCATTTTGCACTATTACCCACATAACGAGCAGAATGGCATATATCGGTAGCAGGAGAAAAAGAGAAAACTTGAGAAGTTCGGCAACACCGAAGAGAAGTCCTGTGATGAGCATATTTTTCCGTGTGGGGGATTCAAGAAAAGAAATAAAAGAGACAATGCCGATGAAAAAGGCAAATGCCGCGGCGAGATCCGTAGTAACGAACCGCGAGTGGGCGATAAATGTCGGCGAGAAAGCGTAAAAGGTAAGGGCAAGAATCGCGGCAAGATAGCCGAAATTTTTCTTGGTCCACCTGAAAAAAAGCCAGCCGAATAAAAGTGCTAAGAGCATTTCGGGTAGCCGCATCCAAAAAAGAATACTGTCCGGATTATTTCCAGATTCATAGAGGAATATTTCTCCTTGAGTCCATTGGCCGTTTATGTCTTCCCTCCATGCTTTTGTGTCTGTGGGGAAATTTAGTCCCAGAAAGAGCGCGGGGACGGCGGCGAGGTCTTTTATCAGCGGCGGGTGTTCGGGATTGAGGCGGTAATCTTTTTGGGTGAGGTAGGAGTATCCCGCCGGAATATGAGCAAGTTCGTCCATTATCGCCGAGTCCCCGATGGAGGAAAAAACCATTAACAAAGCCATGACTCCGAGAATAGCAAACGCAAGGTAATTTGTTCGTTCTGGTTTGTCGGTGATTATTTTGGAGTTCGCTTCGTAGGTATGTTCTTCTGCGTTGTTTTTTTTAAAATTCATAAAAATGTTCTTTAGTTGTTTTATTTATAAAGAAAAAATAAAATAGCAATCATATAATAAATTTAACGATGATTTATTTTCTAATACTTTTGGTAGTTTTTGTCGTATTGGATGCGTTTTATGCCGTTATGGCAAATAATCCCAAGGATGGCGACGAAGATAACGGCTTTTTGTAATGGTCGCGAATTAGCCGTTTTTGGTCTTTAGTGGGATTCAAACGAAATAAAATCCCCGGGCGCGCTCGGTTTTAATTCAGGAAAGCGTTTTTTGATTTCTTGAATGAGTGTTTTGTCTCCAGAATTTAAAAGCAATATGGCGGTTTTTTCTTTTTGTCCGATTGCCAGCCCGTCAAGCGTGGTCAGGTATTTAACATTTTTAGCGCGCCTCTTTTCTTCGGAAAATGTGTCGCTTATAAACATGGGCGTCTGGGCCGGTGCGGGTAGGCCGCGGATCAGATTGCCATTGAGGTTCACTATTATTATTTTTTTGGTTTCTTTAGGGAGCCCATTTATGTATTCGCCTATATGGGTAAGGTCGGTTGAGAAGGCGTAATAAGTATTAATATTATTCGCGAAACGCAAAAAGTATGTTTGCCACGCGTTGAAAGCGATAAATAAAAGTAACAGGGCTAAAAGCAGGGCTGCTTCTTTTTTTAAGCGGTTTAATTGGCGCCGATAGACTTCCCATTTCGGATTTTCGGATGCGCGGTTAATATAATCGCGCACACTTGTCCAAAGATATTCCGCACCCCATCCGGCCAAAATAAATACGGGAACAATAAGGCCGATGGAACGAAGCGCGTGGGGCAGACCTTCGCGGGTGAGGGTCGCGGGAAGGAGCATGAAGAAAAGCCATATTAAAATAGTCCATGCGGCGAGTTTTTCATCCGAGTCTTCATTTTCTTTTTGTTTATTTTTAAAGAAGGCCCTTTTTATGGCAAGAACGAGGCCTATGGCAAAAAATATGGCGACCGGCCAGAAAAGCTCCGGCTGGCAGGCGAAATTATGCCTCGGATTGCAGTCGCCCCGCCAGAAAAACATCTGCGTTGTAAGGCCGTTTGATTTTACGAATTCAAATAAAGGGTTTGCCGCGGAAAAAATAGAAACCTGCTCGCTTCTTCCAAGAAAATCTTGCGGATTTTGGAGAAAATAATATCCGATTGGCAGAGCAACGACGAAAGCGACAAAAATAAAGAGCGTGATGGCGCACGGCGCGCAAGATTTTTTAGCTGTGCCATTAGTGTCCACCGTAACGGTATTTGGTCTCCACCACCGCCAAAAATAAATCGCGAGGGGGAGGGCAACCACAAATGGCATGAAGCGGAACGCAATATAGGTATGAAGGCCGAGACCGAAAAAAATTCCCGCGAATACCAAATCGCTGATTTTGCTTTTACGGAGTCCTTTAAGCAGAAAATATATTCCGAACGCGGAGAAGAACGGCACAGAAATAGCTCGGAAGCCGATTCGTGAGAAATTAATATGCCAAAAACTTGTTGCCAGAAAAAAAGATGCAAAAAGTGCTACGAGTGTCGCGCGCCTTGGTTTGTCCCTAAAAAGCTCACGCGCCAAAAGATAGACGCCGAAAATTGTGAGCGAGCCGAAAAGCGCGGAAACGACGCGAAGTGTCCAGGCGTGTTGTCCTAATAGCCACAGCGAGAGCGCCTGTATATTTATGAATAGCCCCTCACGGCCGTTGTTTTCCGGATAGAAAATTTTCCAGCCCAGGACTGGTCCGCCTTTGGCGGAAAAATCGGTATTATAAAGCGCCTCAACGGCATTGTTGCCGTTTGTGGCCTCGTCCGGATATAAGCCGGGCGGCGTTTGGTTAATCAGATAAAAACGAAAAAAAACACCGAGTGCCAGAATCATGATTATTAAGATAACCTCTCGCCGCTTCATTATTAATGTATTATACTATATATAGGTCAGGTAGTGAAAATTCGACTGGGTGAAAAGCGTTTGAATAGCTTTTCACGGGTTTTGCGAGAAGTCGCCGCAGGCGACCTCGCAGCAATAAACCCGGGACGCATGGGCGGCAAATCACTAGTCGAATAATATCTGGAGGTAACACGTGGAGTATCGCAACTCCGATGATACAAAAGTATTAATATTTAAGTCGAATTTCTACTACCTGGTATGGCTGAAGATTCAAAAACACCAGAAAACGCGCTTCCGGAAGAGATAAAGGAACTTGAGCGTATGCTTGAAGAAAAAAAACGAACGCTGGCCGAGAGAGGCGAAGAGTTGGAGCACAAGGAGGTTTTTAAACAAGCGTTTTTGGAAAAATATAAAGAGGTCATGCCTCCTGCTTTGCCGCCTTCTCCTGCTCCGAGTGCTCCTGCTCCAATGGCAAAAGCGGGTGATATGGTACAGGGAAAAGCCGAAGAAGAACTGCAATCTCTTATCAGGCTTGCCTTTGAAAAAGGAATTCGTTCGGCGATTGATAAAGCAAAGCGCGAGAGCCCGTGGCTTTTGGATGAGCTTCACGATCGGCTTATTGACGAATATTATCAAAAATTAGTTCAGGCAAAACAAATTAAGGAATCTTCATGATTTCCGATTCAACGCTCTTTTATCTGTACATTGTCGCCGTTTTTGCGGCATTGGTTTTTGGTTTATCTTTTTGGATTTTACGGCGTGGCCGTTCAAAGAAAGACATATCGCGTTCTTTCAATTTAAAACTTTTTCAGGTTGTCTTACCCAAAGCAAGCCCCAAAGAGCCGCTTTCTCTTGACCAGACCCGTGAAAGAATCGCGATTATGGAAAAGTTATACGGCCATCTAAAAGAGGCCGTGCCTAAGGGCTGGTTTTGGAGGGTTGAGCCCACATTTGCCTTTGAGCTGACCGTGCCGCATATTGGTGAGGAAATTATTTTTTATGTTGCTGTCCCCAAAATCCTTTCGCAATCAATTTCTAAAATTATTGAGGGCGTCTTTCCCGATGCCCAAGTTACTCCGGCGCGTGATTACAATATTTTTAATCCGGATGGTACTGCCGTTGGAGCGGTTCTGAATCTTGGAAAAAATGATTTTTTGCCCATCCGCACTTATCGGACTCTTGAGGCTGATCCTCTGGGTGCTCTCTCTAACGCTTTTTCAAAATTAGCCGGCGAGGGCGAGGGTGCTGTGTTTCAAATAGTGGTTCGTCCTGCTCCCGATAAATTTTCAAAGGAAATTTTTTCTTTCGCGAAAAAAGTTTTTAGCCGCGGCAGTTTTGAAAAGCCCGGAGCCTTCTCCGAGGTAATGGGCGAACTTTTCGGCTCTTCTTCACCCAAAAAAGAAACAAAAGAAGAGCCGCGGGCCCGCGCGCTAACTCCCAAAGAGGAGGAAATGGTTAAAGCTATTGAAAACAAAGGTTCCAAGCCGCTTTTTGAGGCGAATATTCGCTTGATTGCTTCGGCCGCTTCCGAAGCAAGGGCCTTTGAGATTTTGAAAAATATAGAAACCACCTTTTTGCAATTTGAAGACCCCGCGCTAAATAAATTTGTAACCGAGGAAGTAAAAGGTGCGGTTCTGAAAAATCTTTTTTACCAGTTTTCGTTCAGGATGTTTAATGAATCAAACGCTATGATTTTGGGCTCGGAAGAGCTGACTTCGCTTTTGCACTTTCCTAATGTTCCACTGGAAACCCCCAAAGTAAAAACATTGAAATCCAAAGAAGCCCCACCTCCGGCAAATCTTCCCCGCGCTGGGCTCGCTCTCGGTTACAGTCTTTTTCGTGGAGAAGAAACAACGGTGCGAATTACTCCGGAGGACAGGAGAAGGCATTTTTATATAATCGGGCAGACCGGCACCGGAAAAACCGCGTTTATGGAAAATATGATCAGGCAGGATATTGAGGCTGGAAAGGGTGTCTGCTTCATTGACCCGCACGGAGATACGGTTGAGAAAATTCTCGGGCTTATTCCGCCCCATCGTCTTGACGACGTAATTTATTTCAATCCGGGTGATACCGCGCACCCCATGGGATTAAATATGCTGGAATATGACCCGCGCTATCCAGAACAAAAAACTTTCGTGGTCAATGAATTATTTTCAATTTTTCAAAAGCTTTATGGCGCCGTTCCGGAATCAATGGGGCCGATGTTTGAACAGTATTTCAGAAACGCTACGATGCTGGTTATGGACGACCCGTCTTCCGGGAATACTTTGCTTGAAATTTCGCGCGTGATGTCGGATAAGGAATTCCGCGATTATAAAATTTCAAAAGCCACGAATGTCGTGGTGAAAAATTTCTGGACACAGGTTGCTGAAAAAGCGGGGGGCGAAGGCGAGCTTAAAAACATGGTGCCTTATATCACTTCCAAGTTTGACGTGTTTTTGGCGAACGAAATCATGCGGCCGATTATCGCGCAGGAAAAGTCCGCGTTTAATTTCCGCGAGGTGATGGATAATCAGAAAATTCTTCTCATCAATCTTTCAAAAGGCCGCCTTGGAGATCTCAATTCTTCTCTCATCGGCTTGATTATGGTCGGCAAAATTCTTATGGCCGCTCTTTCGCGCGTTGATATTGCCGATCAGGAGGCGAGAAAGGATTTTTATCTCTACATTGATGAGTTCCAAAACATAACAACAAAATCAATTTCCACGATTCTTTCCGAGGCGCGGAAATACCGCCTTGACCTTGTCATTGCTCATCAGTTTATAGGCCAGCTTGAGGAGGACATTAAAAAAGCGGTTTTCGGAAACGTCGGTTCCATGGTTTCTTTCCGAATTGGTTCGGATGACGCTGAATTTATTTCAAAACAATTCATGCCCGTATTCGGTCCCGAAGACCTCTTGAATGTTGATAATTATAATGCTTTCATAAAATTACTTATTAATGGGCAGACCTCGCGTCCATTCAATATCCGTACTTACGCTCCGGTTTCCGCGAATATGCAGATTGCCGAGACGGTGAAAAACATGTCCCAGCAGAAATACAGCAGAGAGCGTGAAGAAGTGGAAAGAGAGGTAATGAGCCGCTATCGTTAAATTAATTTTTATGGCAAATCACGAAGAAAAAATCGGCAGACCAAGCATAGAAGGAGAAGGGGCGAGCGTAGAGCTCGGCCAACCTGTTTTTGAGGACACGTTGGAAAAAGAATCCGTAGAGGCGACGCTTGATGTGGTTAAAGAGGCGCTTGAAGAGTTTTATCGCCGCAGAGGCGCCAGGGAAGATCAGGCCGCGTTTGGCCTGCAGGTTATGCATGATCCCATGAAACCATTTGCGGTGTCGGTGGAAGAAATAAAAAAGGAAAACGGCGATATGACGGTTCCGCTTGCCGTATTGGAGGCGGCACGGGGTGAGATTCAGTACGAATATGACACTTTAAGTTCGTACGAGCTTGATGCGGAAAATCAGAGCACGAATGAGAAAGCCGAGGCGACACGCCGGGTTGATTTTGAAGAGGAACAGCATTATCAGGAAGCTACCGATGTGCTTTTCTCGCATGCTGGTTATGAGACGCCGACACAGGAAGATTTGTTTGGGTTTCTTGAAGAAACAAAAAATTATATTAGGAAAATTGCCAAAGAAGAAGAAAAAAAATATCGCGAAGCGGAAGATGGCGCGGGCATGCGCATATTCCGGGCGCGCCTTCTTACCGATGTTCCGGCAATTGAGAGGTATGAAAATGGCCAGCACACTACGCGCGACTATCGCGAAATTATGGATGTGGTTGGCTCGCGTCTTTTGAGCTATCGCGACAGAATCGGTACCATGCTTTTGCAATACGCCAATGATTCGCAAAAAGGATTTATTGTCGAGCTGAAGTTGCTTTTGGGTGAAACAAGGAAGCTTGAGCTTTTTCTTTCACAGCTTGAAGGTGAGCGAAATGAACGCATTGCGAAGAAACAACCGTAACTACACCCCCACACCCATAAACGCGCAGTTTTTTGGTAGATTACATAAAATCTCAGGAAATTTTTAATTAGAAAATTTCCATATTGAAAGTTTGGGTGTGGGGGTTTATAATACTGATATGTTAGAACGCCGTGATATTTTTTTTGGGCTTATAATCGGATTCGTGTTCGGATGGCTTTTGATTCCCATCGCCGCGAATATCAGCTTGGATCTTAGAGGTTATGAATTTTTCTTGCCGATAGTTTTCGCGGTTTTTGCCGCTCTTGCGCTTTTTGTAGCGTGGTTTGTTTCGCGGTGGGTTCCGCCGCTTTTTCAGTTCGCGAAATTCGCGGCGGTGGGCGTTTTGAATTCCGGAGTGGATTTCGGGGTATTAAATATTTTGATTCTTGTTTCGGGAATCGCGGCCGGCGGTTATTATGTCGCGTTTAAATTTGCATCGGTAATAGTCGCGATTATCAATAGTTTTTTATGGAATAAGTTTTGGGTATTCCGCGGAATGACGGGCAAGGGGCCGGCGGCGGAATTTACATCTTTTATTGTTATCAGTTTGGTTGGTGTTGGTGTGAATATCGGAGTTGCGCATGTTTTGGTTAACGTCATCGGCCCTCTTGGTGGGGTAACGCCGAAGATATGGGCGAATATCGGCGCTCTCGCTTCGGTGATTGTGACTCTTTTTTGGAATTTCTTCGGCTATAAGTTTTTCGTCTTCTCCGCCAAAGGTAGCGCTACCTCTGGCGGAAAAAAATCTTCCGCGCCGCCTTCTGGCGGTTCATACGCCGCTTGACCCCGCGAGAGAAAGGAAGCGCGCGCTTCCGTGCGTTCTTGATGCCCCAAAGTGTTATTTTATGTCATCTTTTTTATTAGGGAGAAGGATTGTCAACAGGTAGATTCTCTAACGGGGTTGACCAATAAATGGGCCAATGCTACTGCTTATGGCAATGGTCCCAACTAATTTCAAAATGTGGCTTCTGAAATCCGCTCTTATTGCCGGTTTTTTGTTTGTTCTTGCGCCCGTATACGCGGGTGCGTTTTCATGGCCGCAATTTCAAACAGATGCGTCTCATAGAGGTGTGGCGGTGGTTTCCGGTCCTTCCGCCGCCGGATCAACAGCGCAGATTCTCGCCGATCTTTTCGCGCAAGGCGGCGGGCAACTTGTAGGGCCGATCGTAATTGGTAAAGACGGAGATATTATCGCCCCACTTCGCAAATATAATAGCGGCAGTATTGCGAATGTATACGCATTGAGCGATTCTGGAACTTTGAAATGGAAGAGCAATGATATTAACCTTCCGGGATTTTGTTGCGGGTTTGAAATTTCTCCGGTGGTCAATTCTGCCGGTAATGTCTTTTTTGTAAACGGTATTGCATTGATCGGCCTTCATCCTGACGGCACATCTCTTTTTACGTTTCCATTTGATGCAACAGCTGCCGGCTCCAAGATTGTTATTGATTCTCAAGACGTGATGTTTATTGTGCACGGCGGTACGCTTTATGCCGTGAATTCGGATGGTTCTTTGAAATGGAAATCGCGCACATTGAACGCAAGCGCAGTGGTCCGGTATATACCCGCGATCTCAACAGCAGATGATTTGGTTTATGTTCTTGATTCTTTATCAACCGATTACGGCTTCCTCATATCTTATCAACGAAGTACCGGAACTCTTGTGCGGCAACAGTTAATTTCCGGAGTTCCGGTAACCGCCAAAGCGTCGGTAGTTACTCCCGGCGGTCTTATATTGGTTCCGAGCAATATGGGTGCCAACAGTACGCGCCTTTGGGCTTACGATGCGAATTTAGAGCAACGTTGGTTTAGGAATCTTAGTTTTACAATGCGTAACGCTCCGCTTGTGCGGGATAACGGGCAGATTATTATTGCCGATAGCGGTCAGATTCTTGTACTTGACGGGATTACCGGCGCGGCTATTTCCACTTTTCAAATGCCCTCTTCCGGTCTGCTTTCTCAGGCGGTGATGGACAAGGATGGGGTGGTATATGTCGGGCAGGGGAATATGTTCTACGGCATTTCACTTGCGACGAATCAGATCATTTGGAGTAAGCCGATTGGAGCTTCCATTGAGCCGTTTCATGCGCTTGGCGACGATGGCACGCTCTACATTACGACTTTGGCGGGCGCAAGCGCGAACTTGATCGCCATCAAAGGAACGCCACCTAAGCCCGACCCGGTCATCATCGTCCCCGGGATTTTGGGGTCGTGGTTCCACAACGGTCAATTGGTATTGGACCCTATCATGCATACTTATGATAACCTCATTAATGCTTTGGTAGAAAAAGGTTATGTTGAAGGACAAACTCTTTTTACTTTCCCCTATGATTGGTTTCAGGATAATAACCAAACGGCAGAACTTTTGAAAAATAAAATTCAGGAAGTTAAAGCGACCTGCCAATGTCAGAAAGTAGATATTATTGCGCATTCCATGGGCGGCCTCGTGGCAAGGGCATATATAGAATCAAATGCGTATCAAAATGACATTGGCCAGTTAATACTTGTGGGGACACCAAATCAAGGTTCGCCTAGGTCATATTTGGCGTGGGAGGGCGGAGAGATTATTCCTATCGTGCAAGGATTAGACGATATTAGAAGCAAGATACTTGAATATTATTTGAGCATTGAGGCGAAAGTTGAAGGTTTTTCAAGCCGTTTTTCTTTTGTCCGTAGTCGTCCTGTATTCTCTCTACAACAACTTTTGCCAAATTATGATTACTTGGAGGACAAAGATACCAGTCAGTTACGTCGGTACCCAGAAAACTATCCAGTAAATCTTTTCTTAGACGTTCTCAACAATTCGCTTGCGCTCAATAAACTTGTTCAAAGTGGAGCTCGTATTACCAATATTGTTGGCAATATTGAACCGAATGTGTCGGGCAATACAACGCAGGATACTACTATTGGAACTATTCGCGTAGTGTCGCCCACTCTTAGCCAATCTCCCAAATGGGAAAACGGTTATCCGGAAGGTTTTGATTCAATTTTCGGCGATCACGGCTTGGAGACCGCAGAAGGCGATGGAACCGTTCCACTCTCAAGCGCCTCCTTTTTACCTGGTATAGCCTCCACCATTGTTCAGCAGAGCGATAGGAACTTACATGCACACTTGCCTACTGTCGCCTGGCCAGAGATTTATAATGTATTGACTGGTTTAACTGTACAACAAATTCAAAACCCTATTCTTGCTGAAAACATTCTTTTTATCCCTGTATTCTCGCCAGTTGATATTGCCGTTATCGACCCCTTGGGTAGGAAAATCGGAAAAGATTTTTCAAGCGGACAAGAAGTTGGTGAGATCCCGCTTGCGTTTTATAGTGGTTTTGATAGTGATCGCGAGTTTATCGCCATACCCAATCCGATCGATGGAGAATATAAAATCGAAACTCAAGGCACTGGAAGCGGTCATTATGAATTACAGGCCACTTATATCAGCGATGCAACTTCAACTACGCATTCTTTTGTTGGTAATACCATCCTCGGCCTCCTAGCTGGACTTGATTTAAACTTTTCTGTAGCAGCACCTGAAAACATAGCCATCATTCCTGTTGACGAATTGGATCCAATAACCGCCGTTGTAGTTTCGGGCGCGCGGGGCATGAATGGATGGCACACCTCAGATGTTTCGGTCGCGTTTTCGGCTCAAGACAATGAAGGCGGTATCGGTGTTTTCAAAACCGAATTTTCGTTAGATAATGGAGTTAGCTGGGCAATATACTCCGCACC
This sequence comes from bacterium, assembly GCA_030648055.1. Classification (GTDB taxonomy): domain Bacteria; phylum Patescibacteriota; class Minisyncoccia; order Sungbacterales; family SURF-37; genus JAUSHI01. The sequence continues at coordinate 217,899 of JAUSHI010000009.1, forward strand.
CCTTACTTTTACTCAAGAGGGAGCAAGTACGCTCCTGTATCGTTCTCAAGATTTTGTTGGCAACACCGAAGAGCCGAAAACGCTAGAAATCAAAATAGACAAGATGTCGCCCGAAGCATCCGTTTCTCTAGGTATAGATTCCTTTGATTTGGAAATCAAAGGAAGTGATATTTCAAGCACGACCGTATCGGCGATCTCTGAAAAGTCGTATCAAGTTCAGGATGAAGCTGGCCACACGTTAACGATTAACTTTAAGAAGTTGAAAGATAAAAAGCGCTCTTTGCATATCGTTCTTGAAAGTATTCAGTACGATAGTGCGCCAGTGATTACTTTGCCCAAAAACACCTTAAACTATGAGTGGTCAATCAATAAAAAAGAAGATGAATTACGGGTGTTGAACCAGCAGTTAATAATTAAGGATCAGTTACGCACACACCTTGTGTTTAAAGAAAAAAAGAATCAAACTGAAGTTAAGGTGGTGACTGGGAAGAAGAAAGATAAGCAAACAAACAAAGAATCCATGCCAGGCCTAAGTGTTCTGAAGTTGGTTACTGATTCTGGGAATCTAAATTTTGAATTTTAATATATAGAGATATGAGCGAAATAAATTCTAAAAATAGTATCGATAATGGTATTTACGTATTTGGTCTAGGTTTATTTTTCGGTATAGTTACTGCACATTGGTTTGGTGTTTGGTTTGATATGGTTGCGCCTTCTGGGGGGGGGTTCTTCGGTTTTGACGGGGGCGGATGGGTTACTAACATAATTGGCTTTTTTTTCTCCTACCCATTTTTTCTTGGTTTAGGGTCTGGACTATTCATTTCTGGTTATCGACGACAATTTCTTAACGTTCTTTTTAGCTTATCACCCTTATTGTTACTTTTTTTACTGGGCGGACTTGATGGCATCATTTTTGTTAGCTTTATTACTTTTAGCGTAATTGTCGGTTGGCTTCTTGGATTTTTGATTTCTAAATTCTTGCCGAAAGCTGCATAGGTCCTAACAAAACGCCCGGCATTTTGTCGTGGCCTTGCATTTTAGTTGGGATATGGCATCATGTCAGAGTGGCTGTTCTTTAAGAGGAGGAGCGAGATGGCTGAATGCTTCCAGGCGCTAAAGAATTTTTTAAAATGCTTCTTCGGTATTCATTGCGTTCCTAAAAATTGGGCATTTGAAGATATGGGCTCTATTTTTGCCGGAGGTGTGTGTCCGCGATGCGGTGGTGTTACGGGCGGTAAATTTATTTGTGACACCTGGACTGGGAAGGAATTTAAATCGGATGGCACCATCATGCTTACGGGCTACGATATTTCGGCCGCAACTCGCCAAGGATATAAAATTCTCGGCAACATTGATGATCTTTGGTATGAATGGCAAGAAGCCCACGGTAAGGTCAAAAAGGCTATCGCAAGATAGCCCTTTTATTTTGCGATAAATATGCTATTCTATTAGCGAATATGACGCAGGTATTGTATAGAAAATATCGGCCGAAAGATTTTTCGGAAGTGATTGGGCAGGAGCATGTGGTTAGGCCCATTACTAATGCCATTAAGCTTGGCAAGGTTGCGCACGCTTATTTATTTTCCGGCCCGAGGGGGGTGGGGAAGACCACCATTGCGCGCCTTATCGCCAAGGCCGCGAATTGCCAGGGTGCTTCAGCGAAGCCTTGTAACAAATGCGCCCCTTGCGTTTCTTTTAACGAAGGCAAAGTTCTTGATTTGATTGAAATTGACGCGGCGTCAAACCGTGGCATTGATGAAATCCGCGAGCTTCGCGAGTCAGTGAGGTTTTCGCCAGCCGGTGGCGGTAAAAAAGTTTATATTATTGATGAAGTGCACATGCTTACCAAAGAAGCGTTTAACGCGCTTTTGAAAACATTGGAAGAGCCGCCGGAGCACGCGATATTTGTTCTTGCCACAACCGAGCTTGATAAAGTTCCGGCAACAATTATTTCGCGTACCCAGCATTATGATTTTAGGCGCCCGCAAATGCCGGAAATCGTGAAGCGTCTGGAAATTGTGGCCGCGCTGGAAAATGTCAGTCTTGAAAATCAAGCTGCGCATACTATTGCTTTTGTTGCCGAGGGTTCGCTTCGCGACGCGGAAAGCATTTTAGGGAAAATTCTCGCGATTGAAGATAAAAAAGTAACCGAAGAAGAAGTCAACGAGATTTTGGGAGTACCGAAAAGGGCTCTTTTACGGGGTATGTTTCAGAGCGTCGTAGCTCGTGATTCAAGCAGTGCCTTCAGGCTTGTGAATGATTTGGTTAGCGGCGGATACGACAATGCTTTCGCGATAAAAATGTTAATACAATATTTTCGCAATATGCTTCTTTTGCGGATTGATCCGACATTAACCGAAATCATCAAGCAGGAGATGCCGGAGGAAGACATGATGTTTGTCGTGGAGCAGGGGAAAGCATTTTCGGACCTGAAAGTAAAGCACGCGCTTTCCACCCTGATTGATGCTTTGGCAAATTTAAAAAAATCCCCGATTCCCCAGCTTCCGTTAGAGCTCGCCCTTCTGGAAATCATCCAAAAAGAATAAATAAACAACATTCTCACATTCTTGAGAATGTGAGAATGTTGTGGTAGGTTGTGGGGTATGGGAAAAGCAATAAAAACCGCAAAACAGCTTGAGAGGCACCTAAAGGGCATTGCCAATCATCGGCGTATTGAAATTTTGTCGTTAGTTGCCGAAAGTAATGGAGTTTCGCTTGAGGATATCGCCGAAAACTTGGGTTGTAATATAAAGACCATTTCTGAGCACGCCCGGCGTTTGGCGCAATCCGGCTTGATTCGTAAAGAGTATCGGGGTAGGCGGGTAATTCACACGTTGTCGCCTTACGGTAAAATTTTTTATAAGTTTTTATCAACATTCTCACATTCTTGAGAATGTGAGAATGTTGGAGAGTGAGGAGAAAGAGGGTTTTGTTGCGGGATCGTCTAATGGTAGGACACTGCCCTTTGAAGGCAGGTATCTTGGTTCGAATCCAAGTCCCGCAGTTTTATATAGAAAAAAGGTGGGGAAAAATAGTAAACTAACATTCTCACATTCTCAAGAATGTGAGAATGTTGTGGGAAAGAAGTCCGGCAGAAATAACATCCTTACAAACTGGAGTTTGTAAGGATGATGTTGGGGATGGGGAGGGTGTTTGGGGGAATCTGTGCCGTGGGCGCATTAGTTTTGGTTAACAAGCCCCGTAGCTTTGGAGGAGCGAGTTGTATAAATTGGCGGGTGAATCACCAGTCTTTACGCGGTTTTACTTAGTGCCATGTTAACCATTGACGTGTCGGTTAACATAGATTATAATTTGCAAATATGGATAAAGAATTTACTACAAGCGAAGTGGCAAAGCTTTTGGGTATAAGCCGGGTAGCAGTCTTTAAGAAAATTAAATCCGGCGATATTAAGGCAAAGAAAATAGGGCGCAATTTTGCTGTGGATAAAAAAGATTTACCGGAAATACTTGGTGCGGTATTGCGTGAAGACGAAAAGCGAGAAATAGAAAAAGCCGTCAAAAAAACGGTTAGAGAATACGGTCAAACATTAAAGCTATTAGGTAAAGAATGAAACCCTTAACAATTGTTGAAGTAGAATACGTGGCGCATAGCTTAGCGCGCGAGATTATGACATGGGACGAGCCAATTCCTGATTTCGGCACACGCCGCCCTAATATATTGGAAGGATGTCTCGTGACCCCATTTCAGTCATTTAGCAGAAAAAATTTATACGAAGGGCTAATTGGAAAAAGCGCGATCCTTTTTTATCTCATGGTCAAAAACCACCCATTTCAGAATGGCAATAAACGAATTGCAATGACTACTATGTTGTATTTTTTGGATAGAAATAAAAAATGGTTAAGAGTTGATAATCAAGAGCTTTATAATTTTGCAAAATGGGTAGCAGAATCAAACCCAAAATTAAAAGCTGAAACGGTGGTGGCAACAGAAAAATTCATCAAAACTTACTTAATAGATTATGAAAATTGAAGGATGAAAGGACATTCTCACATTCTCAAGAATGTGAGAATGTCGCGATAAAGAAGTCCGGCAGAAATAACATACTTATAAACTGGAGTTTGTAAGGATGAGGTTGGGGAGAAGGGTGGGGTGGTGGGGGGAATTTGAGCCATGGGCGCTTTAGTTTTCGGTTAATAAGGCCGGCAGAATAAAATACTAGTATTGCTTTCTGGGATAATCGCTGTTTTTGTCTAGCGGGGTATCAGGTTTGAATAGGTATAGAAATAATCAAATAAATTTATAACCACAATGATTAAATCGAAAGTAAAATCATTTGATTGGAAAACATTTTCAATGAAGGCTAAGAAGCTGCTTGAATTTGCTTCTCGATCTACTATTGCTCCAGTTAATGCTGGTCGTTGGGAAGAAATAGTTTTTCATATTTTAAAAAATATGGGGCAAAAGTATAAAGGCGGCGACCCTAAATGGGAAGTTGGATCCCACGCACCAGGCGCTGACTTATGGATTGATTTATTTGCTATTTCAGCTAAAGCGGGTGGCATTCAAAACTCCACACTGTCTATTTCATCTTATAGATTAACTCAGTTTAAGAATCTTGATGCAATGATTGAGTTTATCGATGGGGATGGAAAAAATTTTGATATTTACCTTTACTGTGCTCGAATAGATAACGCTGATGGGAGCAGAACCTATAAAGTATTTGTTGTATCAGCTGATATATTCATAGCAAAAAAACTTAAATGGACTAAGCAAATTTCTCATGGAAATAAAATTTCTGGCTGGCATGGGCTCAGTAATAATGGTGTTGAAGTAAATATACAGAAAAATATGTCTAATCAACTTTGGATAAAAATACCCCTTGCCTTATGTTTACAGATCAGCGAGGTTAATATTTCTCAAAAATTTCTTGGCTCATCACTTAGTGAAGTGATTTAAGCATAAAAGACTAGTTCTTAAAAAAAGATAAGTTAAAATAATTTCGGCACTATTTTTGTGTTGTCTACTCTTTTTTTTGCCATGCGTATATAGTCTGGGTTAATCTCAAAACCAATATACGATTGCCCTAATTCTTTTGCGGCTACGCATTCTGAACCGGTGCCGACAAATGGTATTAATACAACACCATTTTTTTTAGGTATAGCCGATTTAATTAATTTTCTTGAAAGTTCAAGTGGTTTTTGTGTCGGGTGTTTCATAATTTTGTGTTCGCTGTGTTTTTGTAACTGCCGTGGTTCAAAGACGCCATTGCAAGTTTTACACAAAAACCACCGCTCAATCATTCCCGCTCCTCCGGCCAAGGCGGCGATTTTGAGGACATCTCGTGGTAATGCGCCTCCTGCGTGAGCTTTATAGACGGTTTCTAGCCCGCTTTTACTAAATCTGCCAATTGTTCCTTTTCTTATTTTACCGGCGGCTCCGTTTAGAAAGCCATCAGTGTAGGGCTCCCTAACTTCATCTCTATTGAAAACCGGTTTGTCTTTCCAGGCACAGATAATAGCTTCGTGGCTTCTCTGCCAAAAATTGAGTGAAGCAACATTTTTATTTGTGTAATGCCAAATAAGCCATCGTTTATGGATTGGCATTTCAACCGAAAGGTGGGCTAAAATCTCACTAAATCCATATATAAACATTGTTCCGGTGGGTTTCATAATTCTTATAGATTCATTGATCCATTTTTTGCACCACGCGACATATTCACTTAATTCTCTTTTGTCGATATTATTTCCAAAATCCTTTCCAATATTATACGGAGGATCAATAATGATAACATCGCAACTTTCGTCAGGAAGTTTCCTTAGTTCTTGAATGGCATCTCCTAAAATTATTTGATTGAGTGGTAATTTTCTTTCCCTCCTTTGTTCTTTTGTTATTGTGATTTTTTCTACCTGTAGTTCTTCCTCGTTTTTAATAACGTCAAGGACGACTCCTTGAATTTTAATATCTCGGTCTTTTCTTAAAATAATCGGTTCAAAAGTTTTATTTGCCGGTTGGAGGCGGATATGTCCTTGTTCGCGATAGTATTTTTTGAGTGTTGCCTCGTGATTGTCAATAAGTGCAACGACTTTTTGTCCATTTTCAGCTGTTTCTTGTTGGCGCACTAAAACAACATCTCCATCATTTATATTTTCATCAATCATGCTATTGCCGACTACGCGGAGGGCGTAAACTTCTGATGATGGAGGAATTTTGTTTTTTGGTACAGCAATAAATTCTTTTTGCTGGATTGCTTCAATAGGTTCGCCAGCGGCAATGGTGCCGAGGAGGGGAATGCGTATAAGTTTGGTTGGAGTGTTCACTATTCTTATTCCTCGCGCGCGGCCGGGCTCTTTTTCCACATATCCTTTATTCTGTAATGCGGTCAGGTGTTCGTGGGCAGTGGAGGGGGAGATATGGAATCGTCGCGCAACTTCTCGTTCCGATGGCGCTACCTCCTTTTTAGATATCGCTTTTGCGACGAAATCTTTTATTTGTTTTTGGCGAAGCGTAAGCATAAGAATAGTATATCATGTGTACCCGAGCAAAACCCGAGCAGTTATCCACAGGCGGTTTTTGGGTTGTCGGTTGAGTTTTTGTGGAAATTGTGCAATGCCTGATGATTTGAGTATAATCCAAGAACCCTCCACCTTTGTCAAAGACTTCGGCGAGGCGAAGCTCGCCTCTGTTGAGGACTTCGGTGAGACAAAGCACGAAACACCTGCCTTCGTTGAGGACTCCGGCGAGGCGCGTAGTTGTTCCTATACAAAAATCTGGAAGGGGAATATAATGGAATAGTTATCAATTAAACAAAGAAAATATGGCAAAATCCACTTCGGCTTTTATGAAGCCGCTTCGCGTAAGTCAAGACCTGGCCGCAGTAGTCGGCAATGGTCCTATGCCCAGGTCAGAAGTCGTTAAAAAACTTTGGGTATACATTAAAAAGAACGGTCTCCAGGACAAGGAAAATAAGCGCAATATCAACGCCGATGAGAATTTGAAAAAGGTTTTTGACGGCAAAAAGACCGTTAATATGTTTGAAATGACAAAGCTTGTATCCAAGCACCTTTCGTAGTTCGGTTATATTAGAACAAAAAATTAGGGAAAATTACAAAAACCCGCAACGCGGGTTTTTGTAGCGGTAAAGGCGCAATGGTTGCCGGGGCTTGCGTTTCTTTTTTGCTGGGTTTTGGGTAAAATAAAGGCATGATGTACGGATATAATTGGTCAATGATGGGGAGCTGGGGCGGCTGGGGGCTTTTTATGACCCTCACCTGGCTTGTGTGGACGGCCGTCGGCGTTCTCCTTATCGTTTGGCTCTGGAAAAAGATTTCAGGGAAATAATTTCCCGATCCCCCCCATGAAGGGATGTGTCATAAATATTAAAACGCTCTCGCTTGAAAACGAGAATTTTCGCAAAACAAAAATCGCCCCTTGATTAACGCGGGCGGTTTTTGATATTCGAGCGGGGATTACATTCCCATTGGTGGCTGTTGCCCTCCCTTTCCTTTCCAGAGCGCGAGCCAGAAACCGACGAGCGCCACAATCGCCATCGTGATTTGGGTGGCAATTCCGTAGCCGTACTGCCAGCTGCCCCAAACAGAGACAAGGCCGATGACGACGAGCGCCCATCCGAGCATTTTTTTGTTCATCATATTTTGACGTGAATTATGAATAATTAAGAACATTCGAACCTTCTTTTATTATACCACGGGCCGCCCTTACGATTATCCACAATGGATGTTGTGGTTGGGACTTACATATTATGCGTTGAGGCGGGCCGATTTCCGAGCTTTACGGAGTTATTCTTGAACTCACAGTATTCTCACATACTTTATAAGGGGGCTGGGGTATGAATTGAATCGTTTTTTCGTTGCTTGCGGTGATTCATTGTACAATTCCATAGAATTGTCCTATGATGCATGAGGAGATATTTGTGTATAAGAGCGCGAGTAAAAGAGTGGCTAAATCAAGGCAAAAATAAACAAAGATGTCTATTTTTAGCAAAGTTTTTAAAGGTGTATAAAAATATGAAAAGTATTGAGGGTAATTTTAATAGCCGTGGCAAAGAAGGATTATCAAGGCGTGAGTTTTTGGGGGTTCTCGGCGGTGCGGGCGCCATGGCCTTTTCTTGCGGTCCAGGAAAAATATTTGCGCAGGGGGAAGGCGAGAGACCTTCGCGTTATGAAAAGCATGAGTGGTTTTATTCGTCGGAAGAGATGGCTAGAGTTTATGAGCAGGAATACAACGGCGAAAAAATTCTGCAAAATACTGTAAGGAGAGAGAGTGATGCCTGGGTTGGTACTATTTATGGAAAAAAATTTGAAGTGTCAAATGAATTTATTGAGAAAACCTTAGGTCATTTGCGCGACATGCTTACACAAAACGCTGCGCGTTACATTTTCAGGTTGGATGCTTTTCATGGCCATCTTTTTGTTCCAACAAGTGAATTTGAGGCTAGATTCTCGCCATTGGAGCCCCATGAACAAGCGCGCCTCATAATGGATTATTATTCGCTTGGGGTGCTTTATCATAACAGTGAACATTTAAAAATTGACGATCAGGATCGCGAAGCCGCGATATTATATAAAAGAAGAAATGTAATCGGTTGGTATGATGGCCGTTCCATCGCAATTTTACCCTTGCCCAAAGGCAAAGAAAGCGCGGCTCCTATTCCAAGTGACATGAATGATCTTTATCCTTATTTAAGGTTTGCTGCTCATAAAGATGGTGTTTTTTCACTTAATTCGGGGGGTAGAGAAATTCGGCTTGATTTAACTTTTGATGATATGACCTATTATTAATTCATGGGGGGCGATTAACGGCTCGAAGTTTTTAGTTTATTGAAAGATTTTTTAGTGGTTATAAGGACAATTCTATGGAATTGTCCTATGATGTTTGTGTAAGTGTAAGAACGGCGAGTAAAAGTAACTAAGTTAAAACAAAAATATGAAAAGATGGACTGCGGTTTTTCGGGTTTTGGCTAATATCAACCGACTTAAAATTATAAAAACATTAGATGGTGGTTGTTCAATGAATGTCAGCGATATTGCGGAGCATTTAGGAATTTCTTTCAAGGCCACTTCTAATCACTTGGCCATGCTTAAAAATTTGGATGTTCTTGAGTCGCGTGGGATAGCCGGACATGTGTTTTATTCCATAAATCTAGGTATGCCAAAAGACCTTCGCAAAGCGATTGGTTTGATTTGATTTTTGGAAAATTTCGCGAAAAATATAGGGATAAAATTTTCAATATTTATGTTTTATTATTTCATAGGACAATTCCATAGAATTGTCCTATAAAATAATTTTGTTCCGTTACTCATAAAATAGATATTATATGAAAGAATTTGGGAAAAAAGAAAAGTGGTTTTTAAAAAAGAAGAAAAGCACTTCGTGGGGCAAGGTGGCCGGGTGGTATGACGATTATCTTGAGATGAACGAAGATAGCTATCAGCGGCAAGTGATATTGCCCAATCTTCTTCGGGTGCTTGAGATTCGGCGTGGGGCGAGGATATTTGATGTTGCCTGCGGACAGGGATTTTTTACGCGCGAATTTGCCCGCTTGGGTGCCAGGGTTATGGGTGCTGATATTTCAAGGGAGCTTATTGAGTATGCCCGCGCGCATTCGCCGAGGGAGATTATTTTTTATGTGTCTCCCGCGCACCAGCTTTCTTTCGTACGCGCGGGTGGGTTTGATATTGTAACCATCGTGCTTGCTATTCAGAATATTCAAAATATCAGCGAAGTTTTCGCGGAGGCCAGGCGGTTGCTTAAACCCTCCGGGCGCTTGGTTTTAGTGTTGAATCATCCGGTTTTGCGCGTTCCTAAAAATTCGTCATGGGGGTGGGACACGCGCACCAATGCGCAGTATCGCCGCATTGACCGCTATCTTTCTACGGAGAAGGTTGACATTGTGATGCATCCGGGCATAAAAAACAGCGAACATACGATTTCATATCATCGCTCGCTTCAAAATATATTCGGGCCGCTTTCTAAAAACGGTTTTGCTGTTTCCAGGCTTGAGGAATGGATATCGCACCGGAAAAGCCAAAAGGGCCCGCGGCAAAAAGTGGAGGATATAGCGCGAAAAGAATTTCCACTTTTCTTAATGCTTGAGGCAAGAAAGTTATAAGTTCACGAGAGGATTGTCATATGCGTTATCATCGTTTATACTATAACTATAAGCAATTTTAAGTTTTTAAATATATGAACCATCTCAATCCAAGTAAAACAGGTCTTGTGTTCGGCGCACTTGCTGGCGGGTGGCATCTTTTGTGGTCGCTTTTGGTTGTACTCGGTTGGGCACAGCCTTTGCTCAATTTCATATTCATGACTCATATGATTACGCCGCCTTTTGTTGTCGGCGTGTTCAGCACAATGACAGCTGTAATACTCATCGCCGTAACGGCAGTCCTTGGTTATGTTGTTGGCAATATTTTTGCGCTCGTGTGGAATCGGTTTCAAAAGTAAAATAGGTTTAACGGTCTAGGCCTGCGGCCGTAGTTTTGGTTTGAGTGCGTAAATTATTGTTAACACTTATGCCATACAAAACAAAAGAAGAGGCGGACGCGGATATGGAGGATGAGGCAGTTGGTGAGAGTGTCGGGGGATAAATTTTTATGGAGGCGGAAAAAGTCTTAGTGGTAAAAGAGTTGACTAAAGATTATAAAAACATCCGCGCAGTGGACGGTGTTTCGTTTTCCGTAAATAAAGGCGAAGTGGTTGGACTTCTTGGGCCGAATGGCGCGGGTAAAACCACGACAATCAATATGATATTGGGCGTCCTTGAGCCCACCGCGGGTTCAGTATTTATTGAAGGATTGGATGCGCGGACCAGCAGGAGTTTAGCGCTCGGCCACACAAATTTCGCGGCAATTTATGCGCAAGTGCCGGGCAATCTTACCGTCTGGCAAAATCTTTATGTATTCGGATTGCTTTACGGAGTAAAAAATATTCGCCAACGCGTTTCCGAACTTATTCAGGAATTTGAACTTGAAATGTTCAGGGATACCAAGTGCGGTCTTTTGTCTTCCGGGGAGCAGACCAGGGTTCATTTGGCAAAAGCCATGATTAATAAGCCGGAGCTCCTTTTATTGGATGAGCCGACGGCCTCTCTGGACCCGAGCGCCTCTCTTGTCATACGCGACAAGATTCGTTCGTATGCTACGTCGGGTGCGGTCGGAGTTTTGTGGACTTCGCATAATATGCATGAGGTGGAGTTGGTATGCGACAGGGTGCTTTTTCTTTCGCGCGGCAAGATTCTTATGAAGGGCGACCCGAAAACCCTGCCGCAGTCCTACGGGAAAAAGGACCTTGAGGAGCTTTTTATCGCGGTGGCCCGTGAGCCGCTTTCTTTAGAATTAGAGAGCGTTTTATGAGTATGAGTTTTATACGTATATATGCAATTGTCGTTCGCCAGATGTTCCTTTTGCGCCATAACCCGACGCGGTTTTTTAATATTTTCGTTTGGGTCGCGCTTGATATCATTATGTGGGGTTTCGTTACTAAATATCTTGATTCGTTCGCTTATTCTGGGTTCAGTTTCGTACCGCTGTTTCTGGGTGCTGTCGTTTTGTGGGATTTTTTGACCCGTGTAAGCCAGGGCGTGATGCTCGCGTTTTTTGAAGACATGTGGTCGCGGAATTTTTTGAATCTTTTTGCCTCCCCCCTTGGAATAGGCGAGTATACTACCGGCCTTGTGCTTACGAGCGTTATAACAAGTTTGGCGGGTTTCTTGTTTATGCTTTCCGTATCTGGTTTTGCGTTTGGCCTTTCTTTTTTCAAGTTCGGCCTGCTTCTTATTCCGTTCCTGCTAATTCTTTTTATTTTTGGGTTAGCCCTTGGAGTATTTACCGTGGGGATCGTTCTTAGATTCGGACCCTCTGCCGAATGGCTTGCTTGGCCGCTGCCGTTTCTTTTAAATCCTTTTTCGGGAGTTTTTTACCCGGTCGCGACTTTGCCGGGCGTATTGCAAGGCATTTCTAAAATTGTTCCCACCTCGTATGTGTTTGAAGGGATGCGGAGTGTTTTGTTTTCGGGGCAGGTTTCGTCTGTTGAGCTTGCTACAGGTATTGCGCTTTCGTGTTTTTATCTTTTTGCCGCTTATCTTTTTTTCAAGGGTATTTATCGCCGCGCTTTGCGAAACGGGTTGCTTGCGCGTTTTGCCGCCGAAGGCGATTAAGTTTTTAAGCTTTCTTCTGATGTGGCAGGATGGATATTAAAACAAAGCCCCCGCGCGCGCGGGGGGGGGCTTTGTAAATTGCATTGTTACTGAAATTTGGGTTTAGGGAGTTATGGCGAGCGGACTCTTGGAATTTATGCTTAAATAAGTTATTCTATTTATAATAATAAACTTGGTTAAAAATCTTCTATGCCTAAAAACACAAAAATTATTAGCGGAACGGTGGTTGCGGTTTTGGTTATCGCGGTTCTTTATTTTGTTTTTGATTATCGCAGTAAGCGGGGAGAAACTTCGGATGCTTTTGGGGGCAAAGCAAAGGTCGCGGGAGATGAAAAAAGCAAAAACACAAATCCTATGGATACGCAAAGTTTTGAAACGGCTGGATTTAAAATTGAAATTCTGAAGGAGGGGAAGGGTGTGGAAGCTGTGTCCGGGAATACCGTAGCGGTACACTATACCGGTACGCTTACGAATGGGCAGAAATTTGATTCAAGTATTGACCGCGGTCAGCCGTTCTCTTTTAAATTGGGCGCGGGGCAGGTAATCGCTGGTTGGGACCAGGGGCTTATCGGCATGAAGGTGGGCGAGAAGCGGCGCCTTACCATTCCGCCTGATTTGGGTTACGGGGCCGAGGGCGCGGGCGGAGTAATACCTCCGAATGCCACGCTTATTTTTGAAGTTGAAATATTGAAAATTGATTAATTGTTTTGCCGCGCGGCTTTAATATTTATAGAGAGGAACGAATTTAAAAATACAGCTGTTGGTGTGGAGGGCGCTCGTGAGATTGGGTGGGAGCCCCCGCCAAAACAGAAGCGGGCAAAAACTACTCTTGCGCAGTTGAAGAAGTTCAGGAGTTGCGTAGAAGTGTATAAAAAGCAAAAAGGCGGTCAAAATTTAAAACCCGCTCAATTTGGGCGCGGATTTTGGGTCAATTGTTTGTTCGCAAGCGTATTCTCTATTTTATCTTGCCGTCTTCTCTTTTAAGGTCTTCATAAACGCCGCCTAGAAACGATAATTTTTCGAAGGCGAGGAATAGTAAGCTTAACGCGGCGTAAAAAGTGAAATGGCTTAGGTAGACTATTTTATATTCCGCAACGCCGAAAACATTTTCAATAAGTTCGTGAAAAATATTGGGCAGTGCGGCAAGGACTATTAACACGATGCCGGCGTTTAAAAAATTCACAAAGCCGGAGGCTATTGAGGTAAGGTGCTTAATTTTTAAAACCTCGGCAAAAGCTATGAGCCCGACTACGAATAGGACAGCGCCGTAAATATAGGGCGCGGGACCATCTAATTTTAAAGATACTAATTGATCATTCAGGAGAAGGACGGCGGAAAACGCAAGGAGAATGAAAATTATAACTTCACAGATTTTTTGAATGTTTGTTGACCATAAATTTCTAATTTTTAAAAAGAATTCCGCGCCTATAATTATGGAAAGAAGACTTACAAGGTAAAAATTGGCGACTAACACAAAGGTCGTGTCTTTATGTTGTTGGATAATCGCTATGCTGAAAAATTCTATCAAATGAGATACGCCTAAAACGGCCATAGCTAATAGAGAAGCGTGAAAAAATTTTTCCAGCACCGGGTCGTATGTGTAGTAGTGGCCGAATACACGGGATGCCGCAAGGATTACGAAGAGTACGGCAATAATAAGGCCGCTTGAATAAAAAAAAGTGCCACCCCCGACGGTCAAGGTTAATAGAATAATTACCGCATTTACAATAAGTAACGAAAAACGGTTGAAAATTTTATCCAGTAATACAGGCATAAATTTAATTATATGGAGAATAATGTTTATATGAAAAGTGGGCGCAGGTTTACGGCTTATTTGCTGTCCATATTGGTGTTAATAAGTGAAAGGGCATAGTCCAAAGTTACTCCTATTTTTTTGTGTGGATTGAAAATCCCATCAGGGTCAAATATTTTTTTAGTTTCTTCGAAAAGGTTATAAACCTTTTCGCCGTACATCATTTTGAGGAATGGGCTCCGAATCAGGCCGTCGTTATGCTCACCAGTGGTTGAGCCGTGAAATTCATATATTAGTTTGTAAACCTCTTCAGAGAGGTTTTTTATAATCATTTTTGCCTCTGGTTTTGAGAGGTCCATCAAGGGGATGATATGAAAATTGCCGTTGCCGACGTGCCCGGCAATCGTATAGAAAATATTGTAGCGGTCCAATATAGAATAGAGTTTCGGCATAAATCGTGGAAGATCTTCGGGCTTGACCACGAAGTCATCAATAAAGGGCGCGGTGCGCAGGCCTTTGACGTGGTGCCGGAGAAGGTTAAAACTTTCTCTTCTGATTACCCAATATTTTTGGGCCTCGCTGTTTGATTTTGTAACTTTTGTTTTAAAATCGTATTTCTTTTTGAGGTCGGCCTCGGCCTCATCCGCTTTTCTTTTTGCTTCTTCAGGTGTGTTTCCGGTAAATTCGGCGAGTAACACGAGCTTGGGGATTCCGCCAGTGAGCGCCATCCAAAATTCCGGCAGAAAACTGAAAGCGAGGCGGATGATGTTGCCTTTTAATTTTTTGGCGATATCGGGAAATAATTTTATGCCGAGCTTGAACGTGTTGTCGTCGTATGACTCAAAACTTTCGGGTTTGTATTTGAGAACATGCTGGGCTACTTCGGCGATCAGTTTTACGTCTTTCAAAAAAATGACAAGAAGCCGCGTGTGCGGGTAAGGCCTTATGAGTTTCAACCTTGCTTCAGTTATAATGCCGAGCGTTCCCTGGGAGCCGACGATTAATTTTGTAAGATCAAAAGTTTTGCGGTCTTTGTCCATGACATCCCAGAGATAGTAGCCGGCGGAATTTTTGGTGACTTGCGGTTTAGCAGAGCGTAAAAGTTCGTAATTTTTATCAAGCAGATCGTACATTTTCCGGTATAGTTCGCCCTCTAAAGTGTGAAGCGCTTTTTTTTCTTCCAGTTCTTTTGATGACAATTCGCCGAAACGATATTCGTTGCCGTCGCTAAGAATCATTTTTAATTCTTGCACATAGTCCTCGGTTTTGCCGTAGGCCAATGTTTTTTCACCCCCCGAATTATTAGCAATCATTCCGCCGATGGCGCAGAGTTCGCGGGATGCCGGGTAGCTCGGGAGCAGAAGTTCGCGCTCAAGCGTTTTCTTTTCAAAGTCCTTGTAAAAAATTCCAGGCTCAACCACGGCGAAATCGGAACCGATTTCTTTAAAGCGGTTGATGTGGCGCGTAAGCTCAACGACGATTGAGCTCGTTAGCGGCCCACCGCTCATGTCGCTTCCTGCTGAGCGCGCGGTTAGTGAAATGCTGGGGTCTTCGTTGCGAACCCGCAGTGTGAATTTAACGAGGTTCTTTATATCTTCAACATCCTTGGGGAATACCACCAGTTTCGGCCTTACCTCAAAAAGACTAGCATCGTGGCTGTATTTTTTAAGCGTCTCTGGAGAATCATCAGCTTCGCCCCGGATGAATTCCTTAATGCGTGTTGTGATGTCCATGTTTATTTTGCGTTATATAGTTCATATTATCACATCTTTAGTTTGGAAAGCGATGGCGATTTGGCGTATAATAAGAAAAGTAAATGTAAACAAATTATCTGGAATTATGCCAATGCATAAACCCCTGAAACTTGAGGAATTAAAGGTCCTTGGCAAAAAAGCGAGGAATATTAATATTGAACACCGCGAAAGATTAAGCCGGCTTGAAAAATCGGCGCTATTCGTCACGGAGCGCATAGGGACCATGGGTTTTTTCTTTATTATTCTGGCCTGGACGGTTTTATGGATCGGATGGAACGCGCTTGCTCCAGCCGGTTTGCGGTTTGATCCGTTTCCGGCTTTTGTTCTTTGGCTTTTTATGTCCAATATTATTCAGCTTCACCTTTTGCCACTGCTTCTTGTCGGACAAAATTTGTTAGCGCGGCACCAGGAGGCGCGCGCCGAGGCGGATTTTGAGGTTAACGCAAGGGCGGAGAGGGAAATTGAAACAATTCTTCAGCATCTTGAGAATCAAGGCGAACTTATCTCAGAAATTCTTCGCCGTCTTGAAAAAAACTGAAAGACAATAATCAATTTAAAATATTTAATTTATGGAAGAACCAGAAATTTTAAAGCGGATTGACGAGCAGGAAAAAAAGCTTGACGCGATATATCTTTCGGTTGAGAGAACGAGAAAATATTTTCTCTGGACACTTATCGCCACCGTTGTGGTTGTTGTTTTTCCGCTCTTAGGACTTTTATTTGTTATTCCGCAGTTTTTGAGCACTTATACCCAAGGATTTTAACGTGTAGTTAATTTTATGATTTTAACCACTCACGCAATAACCGGAGTCGCCGCCGCATCCCTCGTTCCATCGCATCGCGTTTTGGCCTTTTTTCTTGCCTTCGCGAGCCATTTTTTGATTGACGCCATCCCGCACTGGGATTATCACCTCGTGTCTAAGCGTTATGTGGGCGGGAACTTAATGGCAACCGATATGCCGTTCGGCTGGGATTTTTGTAAAGACCTCGTAAAAATCGGTTTTGATTTCGTTCTTGGGCTTTTCTTCTCTTTTATTATTTTTGGTTTATTTTTTAATCTTTCGTTTTGGTTAATACTTATCGGAGTGGCCGGGGGAATGCTTCCGGATTTTTTGCAGTTTGTTTATATGAAATTTAAGCACGAACCGCTCGTTTCGCTTCAGCGTTTTCATATGTGGATACATACCAAAAAAAGATTGTACGGCAAGGTTTTTTTGGGAATTTTATTGCAGGCCACTTTTTCTGCTTTTGCCGTACTGGCGTCAGCCCTAATATCGCGTGTTTAGAAACTGCACCGTAAATATTTATAAGTTAAAAATAAATTCTTATGCCTTTTAGATCCGCAACGCGAAGCCGCGGTTTATATAATCCGGATTCAGAAACACCTTTTAAGCTTAGCAGATCCAAGCTTGAACTTTTCACTAATTGCCCGCGCTGTTTTTATTTTGACCGCAGATTGGGGGTCGGGCGGCCGCAAATACCGGCCTTCACCCTTAATTCCGCGGTTGATACGCTTCTTAAAAAAGAGTTTGACATACATCGCGCTCGCGGCCAGGCACATCCATTAATGACAGAGTACAAAGTTAACGCCGTGCCGTTCGTTCACGAAGATCTGGACAAGTGGAGGCAGAATTTTGTCGGGGTTCAGTATTTACATGAGCCGACCAATTTTATTATTACCGGCGCGGTGGATGACGTATGGCGAAGCGATAACGGCGAATTGTTTGTGGTTGACTATAAAGCCACGAGCACTCTCAGGGAAATTTCGCTTGAGGACGAATATAAGCAGGGCTACAAAAGGCAGTTGGAAATATATCAGTGGCTTCTTAGGAAAAACGGATTTGACGTGTCTGATACCGGCTATTTTGTTTATGTGAACGGCAAAACCGACAGGAAAGCGTTTGATGGCAAACTTGATTTTGACATTCAGCTTATTTCCTACAAAGGGGATTCGCGTTGGGTTGAAAAAACTATTCTTGACGCCTGGAATTGTCTACAAGGCGATAAAATACCTAATAAAACTGAAACATGCGAATATTGCGGCTATGTTGAAGCCATGAGCAAGGAATTGAAATAAATCCCCACACCTTACCAGAATTTTTTGCGGTTACGCCGCAGGGGTGAATGGGTGTAAAGTTAGTTTCTTATCGCGGGGACAATACCTCGTAGGAAGGTGTGGGGATAAAATTATTTTGTTTTTATTAGTCCCGTTAGAAGCCGCGGCCGCAGTCCGGGAAACACATATTATTAATATTATGAGAAAAAAAGATTATAAACTATAAGCACAATAATTGGCAGACGCTAGCCGCGACCTGCTTCTAACGGGATGCGAAAGAGGATTTTTATTTCAATAGAATTGCCGGATGGTGTTATCCAGAAACTTGTTGAGTCTTTAGAGAAGTGGCGCTGGCTTCCTATTCGCTGGCTTCCGCCGGAAAATTGGCATATAACAATAGTTCCGCCGTTTTATGCGGAAGAAAATGAGATTGCGGTTATTAAAGAGGTCTTAATAAAAGCCACAAGAAGTTTTAAACCTTTTGAGATTGCTTTTGATTCAATAATTTTAGCTCCGTTGGAGAGGAAAGCAAGAATGATTTGGTTTTCTGGTCCGCAAAGCAGGGAGCTGGAAATGTTGAAACTGGAGATAGAACGAGTTTTTTCAAAAAATAAATTTATTCCTACGTTTAAATCGGAAGAAAATATGATTTCCGCGCACATTACTCTTGCAAGGTTTGACGAGGGGAGTCTCAGCGAACTTGAGCAAAAAACCAGAACACTTGAAAAGTTAAAACTTTTATTTACCGTGTCAGCCGTTGATATTATGGAGTCGCATTTGAAACAATCTGGCGCTGAATATGAGATGTTCGCAAAGATTTCTTTTGTTGAAGAGGAGGCTCGGGGTTATGAGTTTTTGCCGTGATTATTTATGATATTTAGCTTATGAAAAAATTTTCCTCGGAAGAAATAAAAAAATATTTTTCTCGTATTTTGCCGTTGGGCAGTAAAACAAAATTATTAGTCGTAAGTTATCTTTGCGGTGGCAACCACTTCAATTATCTTTTAAAAACAAACCACGGGAAATTTGTAATGCGGGTAAGCAATCCCCTAGGGCTCGGGGCTGGAGCGCTTTTTGATATCCCCGATGAATTTACTTTGCTGAAATTGATTGAAAAATATAAAGTCGCGCCCCGCGCCGAATTCATTGATTTAGAGGGTTTTTTCGCGCCATTATTGATTGAGGAATATATTGATGGGATCCCATATAATCAGTTGCGGCAAATTAGCGAGGGGCATTTAAAAGGCGCCATTGAGCTGATGCAAAAAGTCAGCCGTATTTCCTTAGATAAAGATGTTTTTCCTTTCAGGTTTTCGTACCACACTTATGGGACTAATATTCGCGGATGGCATTTGCGTATGGAGGAAATTGTTAAGCTCGGCAGAAATAATAAAACCATATCAACCTCGCTTAAGCTTTTTAACGAGGTTGCTGGGAAAGCCGCAAAAATACTGGATAAAAACCAGCGTGTTTTATCCGCGGCCAAGCCGGTATTTATTTATAATGACGTGCATGGAAATAATCTCTTTTGGGTTGAGAAAAACAAAAAGCCGATTTTCATAGATTGGCAAAAAGTAAGCAGGGGAGATCCGGCATTTATGGCGGCGGTATTCGCTCTTGCCTTTGAGAATAATAATTGTTTTGGCGGACGTGGCAGCTTTTTTAAATGGGTTGTTGAGAGTTATGGCGGGTCAAGAAATTTTGAGCGATTGTTCTGGCTTCGAATATTAGAGCGCGAAGTGGCAAATATGATTTGGGTGGTGTGGGCCTCGCTTAAACAGGGCAGAAAACTCCCGTTTAAAAATATCGGAGAATATGAACGTTTTAATAGTGTCAAAGAAGCCCTTCGCGATTTTCCATTCGCATAATATTAAATTAATCAGTGTTATTAATGTTTGATAGTAAAGTAAAAACGGTTAATCATATATAATATATTTATTATGTTTTACGGGCTCGGGTGGCTGTCCATTACCGTTGTCGCTTATTTCTTTCAGTCATTAGCGGCAATTTTAGATAAATTTCTTTTGACCCGGCGGATTCAACGTCCGTCAACTTATGTTTTCTGGGTCGGGGTTTTGGGGTTGGGTGCTCTTGTTTTGACGCCTTTCGGTTTTTTTGTTCCTGCGAATTCTGTAATAGTAAATGCTTTCGTTTCCGGCGCGGCTTTTACTTTTGCCCTCTTCTTTTTTTATATCGCGGTTCAGGCCGGCGAGGCCTCCAGGGTTGTGCCAGTTATAGGCGCTTTTACCCCCGTTTTTGTTTTTGTCTTTTCCAGGAATATTTTAGGTGAGACATTGTTCAAGGGAGAGTTGATTGCCTTTCTTGTTTTAGTTATTGGAAGTGTTTTGATGGCCATTACCCATAAAAAAGACGGCAGAGGCATGAATAACCGTGATTTTAAAATTTTCGGTGCGGCTATTTTGGCCGCGTTTCTTTTTGGCGTTACTTATGTTTTTGAGAAAGCCGTGTTTAATGAAACTCCTTTCATAAGTGGCTTCATTTGGACGCGTTTAGGCGGATTTTTAGGCGCTTTGCCGTTTCTATTTTTCTCGCAGACCCGTTCATCTATTTTTGAAACACCCCGCATGGCCGACCGCGTTACTTTTGGAATCTTTTTTATCAATAAGCTGGCCGGAGCCGCGGGCTTTTTTCTGCTTAGTTTTGCCATTTCCATAGCGCCGAGCGTCAGCTTGGTCAATGCTCTTCAGGGAATTCAATACGCCATTATTTTTGCTATGGCGCTTTTGTTGTCGCGCAAGCGGCCGGATATTTTGAGTGAAGAAATAACTCCAAGAATTATTTTTGAGAAGACACTCGCCATAATTTTTATTGCCAGCGGCATTGCTCTCCTATCTTTTTCACAATAAATCCCGTTAGAAGCCGCGGTCGCAGTTTGGGAAATACGCACAATGACATCATGGGAAAAAATATTATGAGTTATAAATATAATAATTGGCAGGCCCTGACCGCGACCTGTTTCTAACGGGATGAGAAAACTTTTATTCTTTTTCGGTTTATTTTTGATCGCGCTTTGGTTTTTGACGCGTCCGGTGCCGGTTCCGGCGGATATTGCCTATGGGGTGACTTTTTCAATTCCATACGCGCGCGACACGCTTGCGCTTGATTGGAAAAAGACATACGCGGGCATTCTTGATGAGCTAAAGGCGCGGCATTTGCGGCTTCCGGCATATTGGACTGAAATTGAAAAAGAAAGAGGGAAATATGATTTTTCAGGTCTTGATTATTTGGTCGGCGAGGCGGGCAAACGGAACGCCGAAATAATTCTTGCCGTAGGAGAAAAGCTTCCACGCTGGCCGGAATGTTTCGTTCCCGATTGGGCCGGGACTCTATCACGGGAAGAGCGGCATAAAGTTTTTTTGAATTTTATTGACCGGGTAATTGAGCGTTATCGCGGGGACAAGCATATTGTTTATTGGCAGGTTGAAAATGAACCGTTTTTACCGTTTGGAGGATGCACGGATTATGACAAATATTTTGTGGATGTGGAGATTAGCCGCGTGAAGTCGTTGGATTCACGTCCAGTCATCGTTACTGATTCCGGAGAGCTTTCGCTTTGGGCGCAGGCATACAAGCGTGCCGATGTTTTTGGAACAACGATGTACCGCACGGTTTCAATTAAATTTATTGAAAATTTTAAATATCCTCTTCCCCCGGGATATTTTCGGATGAAAGCTCGGCTGATGCGGTATATTTTCGGGGAGAAACCGATTATTGTGGTGGAGTTGCAGGCCGAACCCTGGACCAAGAAAAGGCCGCCGGAGGTTTCTATTGAC
The DNA here is from genome assembly GCA_030648055.1 of bacterium. Taxonomy (GTDB): domain Bacteria; phylum Patescibacteriota; class Minisyncoccia; order Sungbacterales; family SURF-37; genus JAUSHI01. Next base: position 239,396 of record JAUSHI010000009.1, read on the forward strand.
ACGCAGATGAAGCTGATGAACGTGGGAATTTTTAAAGATAATATAAATTACGAAAAGGAGACCGGTTTTGGAGAAGTTTATCTTTGGGGGGTGGAGTGGTGGTATTGGCTGAAGGAGAAGCACGGCAAACCCGAATTATGGGATGAGGCAAAAAAACTTTTCAACGGGGGAAGGTCGTGATACTATTATATAGTTATTAAAATATATTTTTATGCAAAACTACATTTTTTGGGTCACAATTGGCGTGCCGGCCCTACTCATCGGGTGGGCTGTTGCTGTTTATAATCATTTTGTCCGGCTTACTAACCGCGCTAAAGAGGCATGGTCGGATATTGAGGTGCAGATGAAGCGGAGATATGACCTTATTCCAAATTTGGTTGAAACGGTTAAAGGATACGCGAGCCACGAGCGGGAAGTTTTTGAAAAGGTAACTCAAGCGCGGGCCGCGGCGATAGGCGCCAAGTCTATAAAAGAACACGGACAGGCGGAAAATATACTTTCAGGTGCCTTAAAATCGCTTTTTGCGGTTGCCGAGGCATATCCACAGTTGAGGGCCGCTGAAAATTTCGTTGAGCTTCAGCGGGAATTGGCGGATACCGAAAATAAAATTCAGGCCGCGCGGAGGTTTTATAATGCGAATGTTGTTGAATTGAACATAGCTTTGGAATCGTTTCCATCTAATGTTATAGGCAAAACCTTTGGATTCGGGAAAATGGAACTTTTTGATTTGGAAGAAGCGGCGGCGCGTGAGCCGGTAAAGGTGAAGTTTTAGGGTAAAAATTGTTTTTATAAATTTAAAAACGGAGCACCGGTTGGTGCTCCGTTCGCCGTTAATGGCGATTATTTGGTGAGAAACTCTTGAAGTTTCTTCAGGATTACTTCCGGCGGTTCGTTTGAGACGAATCCCGCCGCGTAGTCGTGTCCGCCGCCGCCGAGTTTTTGGGCGATATTCTTCACGTTAACACCCTTTTTCGGCGAGCTCCTGAGTGAGCCGTACCATGCTCCATCTTCACGCTCGTAGTAAACGACAGCGAGGCGCACCTCCTTGATGTTTTGAAGGAGCCCTTGGAGGGGAAGAATGTCGGATTGGTTTGCGTTTCCCCATGATGTGAGATCGTTTTTGGAAAAGGAGAGGAAGCCGATGCCGACATCCGTATTGATGACGATGTTGTCACGCGCTTTGAGTTGGGTTGCAAACGCTTTTGCGCTCATCTCAAATCGCATCGCTCCGAGCACTCCTTGGTGGTTGCCACCGCAACGCATGAGTGCCGCACCGGTCTCCAACGCCTCAGGAGTTGTGAGTGAGTTTGTGAATTTACCCGTATCGGCAAGGAGCCCCACAAGCAGGCAATCGGCGATCGCTTGGCTTATTTTAAAGCCAGCATAGTTGAAGAAGCGGTAGAGAAGTGCGGTGGTGGAAGATGCTGTTGGATCGCATATCTCAAGACCATTTGAGGGAAAGCTGATATCGCCGGCTTTCGGGGGATGATGGTCAAAACCAATATAAAAAGTCTTGTCGTTCGGGATGAGGCGCGTTCGTGAGAACTGGCCGTAGTCAAAGGCGATCACAATCGTTGGTGGCTTATGCGGGAACTCCGGCAGGATCTCGGTATAGGGGTTTCCAAGGGGCTTCAAACATTCAAAGAGGGTGTTCCTGCGAGGTGGATTTGGTGCGAACAAGGGATAATTCCCTCTGGGCTTGCAGTCGCGAAGGTACTCTCTGAAGGCAAACATGCTGGAGACCGAATCCGCATCTGGATCTTCGGGCGAGACAAGGAGTATTGGTAGTTCTCCCGTTTTCAAAGGGTCAGTTGATGCCATGCTCATTCTTATCTTCCAGAGTGCGCTGTCAAAAAGCCGGGATTCTTCCTCGTGTTGCATTGTGCCCTCCTGCGGGTGGTTTTGAAAGGACTGGTATAATGTAGTTATAAGTACTACATATAAATATATCTGTCAAGCTCGCAAAATGAAAAGCCCTTAGTTCCATTTTATGTAAAAGATTTTTAACAATTCTTAACGATCGTTAAGAATTGTTAAAAATAGAAGTTGTGATTTTTTGAATTCTCATTATTTGCAAAATGCATAAAAATATGTATAATTGCAATGCGTCAGTATGGCAACACTTTACACGCAAATTGATAAAAATGTTCATAAGACCTGGGCCATGATGGGCCTCTTTTTCGTATTTATTATTCTTATCGGCTGGGTGTTTGCCCACGCTTATGGTAATCCATCAATTCTTTATATCGCGGTTGTTTTCAGCTCATTGATGAATTTTGCCAGCTACTGGTATTCCGATAAGCTGGTGCTCACGACAACCGGGGCAAAGCCGATTGAAAAAAAAGACGCGCTTGAGCTTTATCGCGCCGTGGAAAATCTTACTATTACCGCGGGGCTTCCCATGCCCAAGCTTTATATTTTAAACGAGGTGGCGATAAACGCTTTCGCGACCGGACGGAACAAAGAACACGCGGTTGTTGCCGTCACAAGGGGAGCGCTGGAGCGGCTTGATAAAAACGAGCTTGAGGGAGTGCTTGCGCACGAACTTTCACACATCGGCAACCGGGACATTCTTGTTTCAACCGTCGCGGTTGTTCTTGTCGGCTTTATTGTTTTGCTTTCTGATTTTTTTCTGCGGTTTACTTTTATGTTCAGGCATCGCGATAGTGAGAGGGGAGGAGGAAATATTTTCGCGCTTGTTGGTATAGTTCTCGCGATTTTGGCGCCCATAATTGCTTCTCTTATGCGCCTTGCGATATCCCGCAGGAGGGAGCTTCTTGCCGATACATCGGGAGTGCTTTTGACGCGTTATCCCGAAGGGCTTATGAGTGCCTTGAAAAAAATTGATGCGGATAAAACCCAATTAAGCACGGCAAATCACGCGACCGCGCATTTATATATTTCAAATCCTTTTAAGAGCCGTGACGGGGTTGGTTTTATGACACGACTTTTTATGACCCATCCACCCATAAAAGAACGTATTGAGGCATTGGAACGTGTGAAGTTTTAACAGTTATATGATACTTATTTTCTATCTTATTCTACATAGAACTTTTCGTGCGAAAAGTTCTATGGTAGTATGGTCTCATTATGAAAAAGATTGAGAAAATTTTTAAGGCGCTGGCTAACAAAAAACGGTTGGAAATTCTCTCTTTCCTCAGTAAAAATAAGAGCGCGTCGGTGGGAGAGCTCGCCGGAAAAATAAAAACCTCGGTTAAGTCAACCTCCAAACATCTTTTGGCGCTTTATCATGCCGATTTCCTGGAAAAAGAGCGTGTGCATGGTTTGACTATTTATTTTTTGAACGATAAGGTTGGTAGTGCGGAAAGTTCGTTATTGAGCGTATTACGGAAATATTTTTAATCCAGCTTTTAATTTTTAGCGCGTATTCTATATGGAACAATTCGCACGAAAAGTTCCATGTAGAGATATTGGTAAATATTTATTTTCTTTAAGGCGGAAGGGTCGCATAGTGGCCGAGTGCGCCTGCTTGGAAAGCAGGTATATCCGCAAGGGTATCGCGGGTTCGAATCCCGCCCCTTCCGCCTTGCAGAAAATATATTTTTAGGAGAAAGCTTGTCCGCAAGGGTATCAGGGGTTCCTACGATTTTGTCTTCAACTAATGTTGGAAGCTCGACATCGGTCTCAACAATCTCATATTTCTTGAGATATCGTTTGCCGTTATCATTTTTGTGTTCAACGTTTTTCATAGGCGATTTCCAATGTGAATTTAAATTTTTATATATCTCGTGCCTCGGCGAAGCCCGACGCGCCTCACCTTACCAAGTTCGATCAATCGATCCAGCGCTTGCTTTACCGTTCCACGCACAATACCGGTCGCCTTGATGATGTCACCAGGAGAGGCTTCACCAACATTGGAGAGGTATTTCCACACTTCGTATTGCTTGGGAGAAAGAGTATCCTCGATTTTCTCCTCCTGTAGATATGTGAGAGCCTTTGTTGCTTGCTCTTGCATAACAGAAAGAAAGAAATTTAGCCACGGCGAGATAGTGTCGTGGTCAGTCCTGAATGTCTCCTGCGATTTGCGAAGTGCAATGTAGTACTCGTCCTTGCGGCGTTCAACAATCTGCTCGTGCGATACATACTGTATAAACTGGTAGCCGGAACGCAAAAGCAAAAGATTTGTGAGGACACGCGAAAGACGCCCATTGCCATCCTCAAATGGGTGGATTTTCAAAAACTCCACAATGAAGTTTGCGATTATAAGAAGCTGGTGGAAACGATTCTTCTCAAGTGCATCGTCTGTCCACTCAACGAGTTCCTGCATTTCCTTGCCAGTAAGATACGCCGGAGTGGTCTCGAACATGATCTTTGCGACCTTGCCGTCCGGTCCCAGTACGCCAACGGTGTTCTCTTTCTTTTTGTACTCACCACGATGCGTATCATCCTTGTGTGAGTATTTGAGAAGCTGTTTGTGAAGCGATGTGATCACGCCCTCTCGAAGTGGTAGAGCCTGAAAGCTGTCGAAAACATTTTGAAGTGTTTCGAGATAGCCCTGTACTTCTTGCGAGTCACGATCAGCAAACTTTGAGATTGCAAGTCCTTGCATGACCTTCTCGACTTCCTCGTCGTTTAGTTTTCCACCCTCGATACGAGTGGACGCACCGGCAGAGGTGATCAATGTCGACTTCTTGAGATTGGTGATTGCCTGCGGTGACATTCGCAGACCCGACTTGAACTCGCCTCGAATGCCATCAATCTCAGCCAAAAGAGCCACGATGTGCGGATCGGGATTTTTTATACGGTGATCAAATTTTCGAATAATGTCGTCCATGCGAAGTGATTAACTTTAAAGCTATAGACCATATAGCCAATTATACTCAATTATAGCCACAAACGCAAACATGGCCAGTTGTGGGCAACCTAACCCAATATTTGCAACCTATTCTGCCAGTTTAAGCATTTTTCTGATAAACTAGCTCAACAACTGAATAAAGGCCTAAACCCGGTCCCGGGCATGGTCGTAAAACCATCCAACCGTCCTCGCAGGGGATTTTTCTGTGCGTTCGCATAGAAAGGTGGTTTTGCGAGGATTTTGTTTTACTCGTGAATCCAATACCAGTACTGGTTTTTAAGGTCTTGGCTTAGTTGGAAAGTGTCAGCATGAGAAAGCGCACCCAAGTACGACTGAAGCGATTGGGACAAAGAGTGCTCGTCAATTGTTCCTTCCCGATACAAATACTTGACATAATAGCATATATTTGCTATACTTTGACATCGTAATAGTTCCTTGAAATTAGGCTTATTTATGAGGTAGCGCATTGGGCGTAAGGACTTTTTATGCTTATTGTGCTATCTCATACAGAGGAAGCCGTTAGTCCCGCACGTTGCGGGACAAATTCAAAATAGAAGGAGGATGACGATGTCACAAACATTGATCACCAGCCGAGACCCGAAAGGTCTCCACGCAGTCGGTCTCTTCGAGGCCGTCTACAACAAGTCCAAGCTCGACGATGCGCGCGCACAGCGGCTCAACGAGCGCGGTGGCGAACTGCAGGACGGGATCGCGAAGCTCATCGCCGAGCTGTCCGTGTCCAACCAGTTCGCCGACGAGGAAGTGAAGTCGAGCTACGCGTATCCCAAGGGCTACAAGGTCAAGGGGATCACGGAGCAGACCAACATCCTGCGTCAGCTCTTCCCGGGCGTCGGTTTCGCCGACGAGAAGCTGGCC
>JAUSHI010000001.1:0-9921 GCA_030648055.1 bacterium
TTGGTGGTAACTCTAAACTCTGTGCCTTCGACAGCGGAAGTGCCAACTCATCAAAGTGGAGCCTCGCCATACAAAATTATTTAAGGAATGGCGAGGCACAATTCTTTATATGGTGTTTGCCCCCCCACCCCTCCGCCGCGAAGCGGAAAAAGAAATGGAAAGGAAATTTTTGGTTTTGCTTCGCCGTTTCAGTCTCCGAAAAGAGCAATCTTATTTTAACATTTTTGTTTGCTCTTTTCTCCACCTTCACGGCGACCGAGGCGCTCCCGTATCCGCGTTTGGTGGTAACTCTAAACTCTGTGCCTTCGACAGCGGAAGTGCCAACTCATCAAAGTGGAGCCTCGCCATACAAAATTATTTAAGGAATGGCGAGGCACAATTCTTTATATGTGTTTGCCCCACCCACCCGTGCGCACACATCATCCCCACCGTTTTAGGAAAAATTATAAACCGGCGGGGATGGCTCCCCAGAAAGAAACAGGACTGTTTGCATTGACTTCGGAAAAGTAGTACACTTTAGACTATAAACATTAAACAATACTTTTATGGGATTTGAAAGCATGCCAACGGGGAAACCCGCAAAAACGGAAGAAGAAATTGAGGCTTCTCGTCGTGAAAACGCACGGCAATTTGAAGAACAAGCCGACACGCGGAATGAAAATAGAGGCGTTGTGAAAAAAGTTTTTGGAATAGGAAAGGAATCGGGTATTGATATTGCCCAAGAAGAAGCGTCACGAATAAACAGACTCGTTGATCAAAAGATTGAACGAGACGGTGCAGAAACTTCAGCACAGACCGCCTCAGAAGAAATTGCTCGTAGCAGTGAATTTGATAGAAAAGATGAAGCAACAATCAAAGCTGAAGAATTTCTCAAGTCAAAAAATCCCGATATTGCAAAAAGTCTCCAAGGTGGGGATATTGCCTCCGCTCGTGCGGCTTTTGAAAAAGTTTTCGGAAAGGTAAAAGACGATAATGAAAAAAGATCGCTTCGCAAAGGTTTTGAGAAAATGGCTACAGACCAAATTGATACCCTGATTAAATCAAACGATCTTCCGGGGATGAAAGTGTTTGTTCAAAAAAATGAGCTACATGATATCGGGCTTGGGAATCTTGCATTAATGCCGCAGGAGGTTATCCAAACTAAAGAAGTTCAGGATAAACTAACCAATCAAATTAGAGGGTACTTCAGCAATTCTTCCCCCGAAGCGGGAGTTAAACGAGCGAATGAGATTGTCTCGCTAGGACTGATGAAAAAAGAGGATAAGGAAAAACTGTTTGCGTCTGACCAATATCAAAAAGATTTGCAGGCTCAAATTAGAGGGTACTTCAGCAATTCTTCCCCCGAAGCGGGAGTTAAACGAGCGAATGAGATTGTTAAAATGGGAATCATGACCAATGAACGAGCCCAGCAGATAATTGACGAACTGAAAGCAAAAAGGAGGACTGCATAAAATAACTGGTTACAGTTATTTCAAAAGTTCATCGACCGAAACACCAAGAGCTTTTGCTATTCTCTCAATCGTTGCAAGCGTAGGGTTCTGCTTGCCTGATTCAATAGTGCTGATGTAGGCGCGATCTACGTCAAGCGCACGACATATGTCGCCTTGCGACATTTTTTTGTGCGTCCTGATTTTTCGCATATTTGCAGCCAATTTTTTGGATGATTCAGACATAGTGATATTTGGAGTATAGCCAATGTTGCGTCTTGACTCAATGGTGTGATAAAATACAATATAAGTATGACTACGGCGAAGCAAAACCAAAAATTTCCTTTCCATTTCTTTTTCCGCTTCGCGGTGGAGGGGTGGGGGGAGGAGACGCGAGGAAAATGCAAGGAAATTTTTTGGTTTTTGCACACGCGAGTCCGCGAGCGTGTCCGAGGCGCATTGGTTCGCTTCACCACGAAATCGGAGCGTACGAGGCAGTTTCAAGCCACCACGCGCTCCGCGCGTGCGAAGGCAAGGGTTCTGCTCGAAATGGGTTCTAACTTTTTCAAACAAACACCATCACACAAAAATAAATCACCGCTTAAGGAACTTTGCAAATTTTTCGAAATGGACTAAGGTGAGAAAATAAAAAATCATGAACAAAGCAAATGCTGTAGTTGTCGAACATTACAGAGATCTCACAAAATATTATAACTTTTTCTGGAATCGCGGGAAAACTCACGCATTGCATTTCGGTTTTTACGATAACGAGCATCGGACTTGGGACGCGGCTCAGTTAAATACCAATCGTGTTCTCGCAGAAATGGCAAATATCGGCCCGGATGATACGGTATTAGATGCGGGATGCGGAATAGGTGGTAGCGCTCTCTGGCTGGCTAAGGAGCGCGGCGCTTATGTAGTAGGTGTTAGCATTAGCCCGTTGCAAATTTCTATTGCTAAGAAACTGACCAAAGAGAACAAAATGGAAAATAAAACAGAGTTTTTAGTAGCAGATTATACTGACACGAGATTAGTTGAGTCAAATTTTAGTGTTGTCTGGGCTCTTGAGAGTGTCTGTCATGCTCTTGATAAAAAAGTGTTCCTAAAAGAGGCGTTTCGAGTGCTAAAACCTAAAGGAAGGATTGTTATATCTGACGGCTACCTCACAAAACCGGTAAGCGAATTAAATACAGAAAATCAAAAATTACTACGTGAATTTGAAGAAGGTTTCGGATCGCTTAAAATGGTAACTCTCAATGAATTTATGTTGGCTATGAAAGATATTGGGTTTATTGATATAGAATGGCAAGATAAAACGCAAGAAATTCTGCCGGATGTTTTACGCGTGTACTATATTGCGAGAATAGTTCATCCATTTGTTTACCTATTATCCAAATTTGGTTTGGTATCAAAATACCTACCCGCAATATTAAAGACTGGGTACCTCCACAAAGTCGGTGTAGATAGAAAGCTGGGGTGTTATGGAATTATAACTGCCAGAAAACCAGCATAACATATGACTAAACAGACGGAGCGAGTAAAAAATTACTATGATTCAACGATACTTGATTTTATGGCTTGGGCAAGTCTGCGCGGAAATAATTTGCATTGGGGATATTACGATGAGAGCGTGAAGACTCATAAGGAATCATTGGCCAAGATGAATGAAGTGCTTGCAAAATTCGCCGGAATATCGGCAAATGATCGCGTGCTTGATGCGGGTTGCGGATGGGGGGGCACCTCGGTATGGCTTGCTAAAAATATAGGTTGCCACGTAACAGGTATAACAGTTGTGTCTCATCAGATAAAAAGGGCAAGAAGATTTGCCCAAAAACAAGGCGTAACAGATAAAACAAATTTTCTACTAGAAGACTACACGCATACGACTCTTCCGAGTCAGTCATTTGACGTAGTCATAGGTATAGAAAGTATCGTTCATGCAGAAAACAAAAAGGATTTCGTAAAAGAAGCATTCCGTCTTCTAAAACCGCGAGGCAGGTTATTGATTGAGGAGTATCTCTTGCCAGAAAATCAAAATTTTTCCTCACAGGAAAAAGAACTTTTGAACATGTGGCTTCGAGGCTGGGCAATGCCGAATCTTTTAACTTTATCTGCATATCAAAATATTTTTGAGACTGTCGGTTTCAGAAATTTCAAAACTCACGATTTAAATGAAAATATAAAACTTTCGGTAAAGCATTTAGAAACATTTTCTAAATTAACCTGGCTTCCAGCAATTTTTCGGTGGAAAACTAAAACGATAAGCGAGACACATTTCCGAAACCTGGAAGCGGTTGTGGCGATGATAAAAGCTCACCATAAAGGACTCTGGAAATGCATCGCGGTTATTGGAGAAAAACCCTAAAAATATAATTCAAAAACCTCCTGAAATTTCTTAGTGGAAACGGAAGCCCTCGCCCGCGCCTTTGGCGCGAGCGAGGTCAATCTCTCTTCAAATTCAGAATTGTGGGCATCACACAAAAATAAATCGCCAAACAAGCGGCGATTTATTTTTTATTGCGCTTTTTTAATTGACATAATGTATTTAGTCTGCTAATTTAAGCAAAGATTTTTGAAAATTATACAATAAGGAGGAAGAGATGGAAAAGCCCTGCGTTTTCTGCGACAGAAGCCAGCTTGAAGAGCGCTTGATTGCCGAAACCCGGACTCTCTATTTTGTTGCCACTCTTGGCCAAATAACGGATGGCGGTTACACGATCATCATACCCAAACGCCATGTTTCTTGTGTTGGCGCGATGGAAGAGCGTGAAGTAGAAGAAGTTGAAGCGGCGATGGTGCAAACAAGCGATGCAATTGAAATGGAGTATGGCGTGCGACCCGTTATTTTTGAGCACGGTATTGTCGGACAAACAATTCAGCATGCGCATCTTCATCTCATGCCCGCGCAGATTCGCCTTGACAATAAAATTCATTTGGATTTTCCCGAGACAAAGATAAATGTTGTATCGTCGCTTGAAGTGCTTCGCAGATTGTATGAGGAAGGCAAGAAGTATCTCCTTTATAATATGCCTGCTGTACCGCAATTGTATTTCCCTGCCGGCATTTTTCATGTTGCTTGGAATCCGCCCGCACCTCCGCAATATCTGCGTACCGTTTCGGCTGAACTCATGGGTCGGCCGAAGCGCGCCAATTGGCGGAATATGGACCCGGAACTGGATAGGCAACTTTGGTCCGAGACGGTCCAGCGCCTAAAAAAATATTACTCATGAAGCCTCTCTATTGAAAGGAGCTAGGGATGAAACTCGAGTGGCGCTTTTCTGAAGAGCAAAGTCACGTTTTTTTTAGCGCACTCTGGGAAAACTCTAATAATCCACGGCTTAAGTCGTGCGAGGGCTTTGGCAACATTACAATATGGCTTGAAACCTTCAAGGGCGGCTCAAAACTAATTGTCGCTCCATACGATGTTGATGGTGAGTTTTTTGCGGTACTTGTCGAGCAAGAACTCGTACGCCTAACTCGTTATGAAGCCGATGATGACCTTCCCTCGTGCGGTTGCAAAGTTTTCACGCATAGGCGCGCCCTTCAGCAATTTCGTCTGAAAAACTTAGAGCCATAACTCTGACAAAATATCGGAGTTTTTATTTTTGCTGTTGATTTTTACTTCAAAAAAGGATTATTATTAGGAGCGTCATATGCAAAACAGTGCCTGGAAGCGTGCCAGAGAGGGTCAAAAAGCAAAAGGATTTGCTTTTTGACGGGCATTACGAGCACGCCGCAGTCGAGCGCAGTAATATGCCCCGGATGAATGGACCGCATCATTCCGTACAAAACGGTGGGTTGGCAGAGTGGTCTAATGCGCCGGTTTCGAAAACCGGTTGGGGAGTAATCCCCTCGCAGGTTCAAATCCTGCACCCACCGTTTTGAACGGGATTACGATTTGTAGTTTCACTTCGCTCAAACAAATCGGGAAAAAGCAGTATACCCTTACGGGTATCGAAGGTTCGAATCCTCCCGCTTCCGAAATTGCGCCCGAATCCCTGCCTGCTAGCAAAATTGAAAAATACGCTGAAATGGTTTATGATAAACAATCCTTAACGCAAATATTTTTTTGAACCAACTTCTTCAACAACCTTTAATAATCGTTACCGTGTTTTTGACTGCTGTTTCAGCCGGGCTTTCATGGCTTATTTTTGATTTGAGAAAAAAGTGGGCCAGATATTTTGGAAACGGAGCTTTGCCCGAAGGGCAGTTGCTAAAGGAATTGATAGAACAAATTAGAAAAAATGAAGCGCGTGTCGGCGACCTTAATGACCGAACCGTGGAACTTGAAAAAATTGCAAAAATCAGCGTCCAGAAAGTCGGTTTCTTGCGCTTTAACCCGTTTCAGGATATCGGCGGAGATCAAAGTTTTTCGCTGGCCCTGCTTGATAACAAAGGCGACGGCGTTATAATTTCAAGTCTTTACACAAGGGAAGGCACGAGAGTATACGCCAAAGAAGTTTCATCCGGAAAATCAAAACAGGCGCTTTCCGAAGAAGAAAAAAAGGTTTTGAATGAGACGTTGGGCCAAGCATAGAAATTATGACCCCGCGAAGCGGTCCTCGCGGGACTAAACCCGGGAAAATAATTTGTAACTTCTTGCTTTCGCTCGCAGACAAATTATGAAAAAAACAATAACGGAAAAATTAAGTTCAGAGCGCCCACCCATTGTGGTAGTAATGGGCCATATTGACCACGGCAAAACCACGCTTTTAGATTTTATAAGAAAAACGAAAGTCGCGGAGAAAGAATCCGGCGGCATAACTCAGCACATCGGCGCTTATGAAGCCGAGCACAAAGGCAAGAAGATTACTTTTATTGACACACCAGGTCACGAAGCTTTTGCCGAGATGCGTAAGCGCGGAGCGAAAGTCGCCGATATAGCGATTTTAGTGGTGTCGGCCGAAGACAGCGTAAAACAGCAAACCAAAGAAGCCATTACCACAATTCACGAGGCGGGCATTCCTTATGTCGTCGCGATTAATAAAATTGACAAGCCCAATGCCGATGCCGCGCGCACCAAAAAAGATCTTGCTGAAAACGAAGTTTTAATTGAAGAATATGGCGGCAAAATTCCGGCGGTAGAGATTTCGGCCAAGACCGGAAAAAATGTTGATTCACTTTTGGACAATCTTTTGATTATTGCGGAGCTTGAAGAGTTAAAGTGGAATTCCGAGTTGCCGGCGCACGGCATTGTTGTTGAATCGCACACCGACCCGAGGCGCGGAAGGGGCGCGACATTGCTAATTCACGACGGAACGCTGGAGAGGGGCGAATTTTTAGTTATAAAAAATTCCATAACGCCGGTGCGCGTTTTGGGAAATTTTTTGGGAGAGCCGATTGATAAAGCAACGGCTTCCATGCCGGTGGTTATATCCAATCTTTCCGAGACAGCACCTTTAGGCGAAGTTTTTAATGTGTTTGCCACTAAGACCGCGGCGGAAGAATTCGCCGAAAAAAAAGAAAAAGCCGTGTTATCAAAAGAAAGGGCCGCGGAAGAAACGAAGCTCGCGCTGAATATAATTCTCAAAACCGATGTTTCGGGTTCGGAAGAAGCCATCGCCGGAATTTTGGCGCGATTGCAATTTGAAAAAGTCGTGGCGCGTATTATTAAGAGCGAGACCGGGGACGTAAACGAATCGGATGTTAAAACGGCTTCGGGCGGGCGGAATATAATTATTGTGGCTTTTCGCGTAAAGGTTCCCCAGGGGTTGAGAGAACTTTCAGAAATTGAGGGGGTTACCATATTATCGCAGGATATTATTTATGAACTTGAAGACAATATCAGGAAAGAAATGGTGAAACTGGTGCCCGGCGAGATTAAAAGGGTTGACCTTGGCCGAGCAAAAATTCTTGCGCTTTTCAAGAAAGAAAAGAATAAGCAGGTTGTCGGCGGTAAAGTTCTTGAAGGGGCTTTGAAACGCGGGGCGCGTTTTGAGATAGAGCGCAATAAAACAGTCATAGGTTCCGGAAAAATTTTCGGCCTTCAGCAGCAAAAACGCGAAGCTGATGAAGTTAAAGAAGGTTTTGAATTCGGCATGCTGGCGGAAGCCGGGATTACGATTGCCGAAGGAGATATTGTTCTTGTTTTTGAAGAAGAAAAATTAGCACCCGCGCTTGAGTAAAGGGCTTTGTCCGCAATTTGGAGCCACAAGCGAACAAATGGCGGGAACAAAACCTTTACCCAGCACTTATTTTTATAGAATATCGCCATATAATTATCTAAAGGTTGTGCTGCATAGTTTGTTATTTTGATGCGACCGATTGTTAAAATAAGTGCTGGGTGCTCAATGTCGCGGCTAAATTATTTCGCTCGCATTGAATCTCGCTCATAATTTAGACAACATTGGCATGGCAAAGCGCATAGAAAAAGTAAATGAACTTATAAGAGAAGTAGTCTCGGGGATTGTTCTCCGGTCAATTCAATTTCCGGAGGGGGCCTTGGTGACCGTAACTAGAGTTGATACGTCTCCCGACATTCATTACGCCAATATTTTCATAACGGTGTTTTCTCAAAATGGCGGGGACGCGGAAGCCGTTATAGAAATTATTAAAAAGGACATCGGTTCAATTCAGCACGAATTGAACAAAAAACTCCGCATGCGCCCCGTGCCGCGCATAACATTTTTAATTGATGAAGAAGAAGCGCGCCGCGAAAGGATTGAGGAATTGCTAAAAAAGCCGGATCAGGCCGAGTAAGGCTGAAAAATTGCGTAAAAATTTATCTTAATCATTTGTGGCTGGCCGGTCATTTTTAATTAAGACAAAAATCTCTTGACCCCGCAGTAGAACGCGGCATGGCGCATTTTATTTCCTCGGCAATAAAATAATTTTGTTAAAAAGGTGGCATACGCGGCTTTAGTTTTTAGTCCAATTCAGCGCAAAAAATATTATCCCGCGTTTCACTACGAGGTTGAACTTTTTGCGGATATGGAGTATTCTTTGCTATTCTCTTATGATAGAACCATTAAACCAGAAAATTGAAGAAGCGCGGAAACTCATTTCTTTTTCAGAGAAGATAATTTTAGCAACACACGAACACCCCGATGGCGATGGCTTTGCGGCGATGCTCGCCTTTTATTTTTGGCTGAAGTCCGTAGGCAAGGAGCCGGTTCTTTTTATAAAAGAGAGGTTACCGCAGTATTTGAAGTTTCTTCCGGGTATTGAATACATAAGCAGAGAAATTCCGGAAGGCAAATATGAACTTTTGATAGGATTTGATTATGGGGACTTTGAACGGCTTGGTATGGGGGGGTGGCTGGGCTTACAAGAGCAAATTAAAGTTATCGCTTTTGACCATCATGCCGAAGGCAGGCAGGGGGGCGATATTCATGTCATAGATACAAGAGCGGCCTCAACCACGATTGTCGTTCACAAATTTTTAAATTTATTGCGCGCGGAAATTACTCCGCGCATCGCGACATGCGTTCTTGCGGGAATAGTTGCGGATACCGGCGGATTTATACACTCAAATGCGGACATTGAGGCGTTTGATGTTGCCGCGGACATGATGCGGAGGGGAGCGGATTTTATGAAAGTTGTAAGGGGCATATTGAATAAAAAAAATCCGTTGTTTCTCCGACTTTGGGGCGAGGCACTTTTAAGAATTAAGCTTGATTCTGAAAGCGGTCTTGCGCTTTCATGGATTGGGGCGGAAGATTTCAAAAAGCACGGCGCGGATCGCGAAGCAGTTGTGGACTTTTCTGGTGTTTTGAGCACTGTTACGAATTCGCGTTCAGCCGTATTTTTAAGCCAAGAAGCTAATGAGCCGAATATGGTTAAAGGAAGCTTGCGTTCCGAGGAATATAAAGGAGTGGATGTCTCACGCCTGGCCTCTCTCTTTGGTGGTGGTGGACACAAGCTTGCCGCGGGATTTAAGATAGAAGGGCGGCTACAGGATGTGATTCAGAAGCTAATCTTGGAAGCGAAAACTTTGAATCGTTTCAAATTTTGAGAATGGCCGTGTAGCCAAGTGGTAAGGCATGGGTCTGCAAAACCCTTATACGCGGGTTCGATTCCCGCCGCGGCCTTAAAATTTTGAAACTATCGAGACAAAACTCCGATTCGCGGGTGCAAGTCCCGCCGTGGCCTTTGAGGAAGTTAAAATTATGTCCGGGAGAAATTGGCATCAGTAATGTACTGCTGGGGTGGTGAAACAGGTATACACGAGGGACTTAAAATCCCTTGAGCGAAAGCTCGTGCGGGTTCGATTCCCGC
This sequence comes from bacterium, assembly GCA_030648055.1. Lineage (GTDB taxonomy): Bacteria > Patescibacteriota > Minisyncoccia > Sungbacterales > SURF-37 > JAUSHI01. Next base: position 9,645 of record JAUSHI010000001.1, read on the forward strand.
CCCCAGCATTATTGAAGATAAAAACCGCAAAAGAACCCGTTAAAAACATCGGCTCCCTAATTGGGCCGAGCCCAACGGGCTTTAGGCGAACCATGTTTTTCCGCCAAAGGCGGATCAGCCTATGGCTGAAATTTTGGGGGAAGAAAATTTTTTAATCCAAAGAGTTAAGAAAGGAGAAACACCGAAGACGGTGATTTTTTGTTACCCTTGACACAAATAACAGAATATGCTACGTTTATGAGAGAAAAAAGGCCGAGTCATAGCGACTTGGTTGCAC
>JAUSHI010000002.1:0-64437 GCA_030648055.1 bacterium
CCGGCGAGCTCGAGCGACGCTACCAAGTAGCCACGCAGAGACTGGACAAGATATACGATGACAAGATCGACGGCAAAATAAGCGAGGATTTCTATCAGAAAAAGTACGAGCAGTACAAGCTCGAGCAGGAGGAAGTGATGGATAGCCTCAACAAGCACAAGAATGCCAACCTCAAGTACTACGATATGGGATCGACCTTACTACAAATGGCCAAGGAAGCGAGAAAGATTTATGTAAACCGAAGCAGTATTGAAATGGTCGACGACAAAAAACTGCTTATGTCCCTTTTATTTTCGAACTCGACGATAAATGGCAAGAAAGTTGAGATTTCATACCACAAAGCCTTCAAAATGGTCTCCGACCGAGTAATGCAGATGTTGGGAGAAAAGATAGACGAAAAAAACACTTTCGAACCGCCAAAAGAGCCCGTCAATAAAGGAAAAACACCAGCTTTCGCTGATGTTAATCCTATCTGGCTCCCCGGGTAGGGATCGAACCTACGACCGTCGCCTTAACAGGGCGCCGCTCTACCGCTGAGCTACCGGGGAATAGTATTCACTTTTCGGTAGCGAAGCGATGGTGGGCCACCGTGGAAATACTTAATATATAGTGTAGCAATTTTTATTAAAACGCAAACTGTATTATACAATCCGCAATCCACCTACGCCAAAGTTTCTTACTCTGATGTTCTTGAGAACATCAGAGTAAGAATATAAAAGATCCTGCCCGTACTTATCCACACTTCCATAAGGCGTTCTATTTATATATACTGGGGCTAATGACAGAAGAAAAACGCCCCGAATTTAAAATTGATGTCGAGCAGGATGGTATTATTCATCTTTTGCTTTCGGGCCATATTAGTTCCGAGAACCTTCAGGGATTGCGCACATGGGCTGAGGATGTTAAGAAAGTTGTTCGCGAAACACACGAAAAAACTGGCCGCAAGGCTCTTGTGGTAACCGATATTAGTAAATTAGAAAATTATCATCCGGAAGCACTGAGTATCCTCGCTCAAATGTTGAAAGATAACGAACCGCATGTTGATAAATCGGCAACTTTTGGCGGAGGGTATTTTATTACGGTAGCGCAAGATATTGTCACCGCGCTTTCCGGCCGGGAAAATTTTAAAGGATTCAAAACGGAAGAAGAGGCGCTTAATTGGTTAAGGGAATAAAGCGCACCCCAGATTATTTTAAAAGAGCATGATTACACGACTCATTGGTTTTGGTTTATTCGGGGGTTCTTTAAAAAATCAGCCTGAAAAAAATGAAATACCGACGGAGGACGTAAAAACTACCCGCGCCCGTCAGGAAGTTATTGAATCAATTGAGGCGCGTCTCGGTGCTCGTCGCACTTTCGGGGAGCGTTTTGCCGATGTCCTTGTTAAGCTGTCCGGTAATTTTAGTTTTGCGATTTTGCACATCCTGGCGTTTGCGGCCTGGATTATTATTAACCTCGGCTTTGTTCCAGATGTTCCTGCGTTTGACCCTTATCCTTTCAATCTTCTTACCATGACTGTTTCGCTTGAGGCGATATTTCTTTCCATATTCGTGCTTATCAGTCAGAATCGGGAAACAAAAACAAGCGATCTTCGCCAGGAAGTTGATTTACAGGTGAACATGATTGCCGAGCGCGAAATCACAAAGCTTATTCATCTTGTCGCTTATCTTATGAAGCATCTTAATGTGCCCTATGAAAAGGACCCTGAACTGAAGCACATGATGAAACCGCTGGATACCGAAGAAATCCGTTCTGAACTTGAGCGTCAACTCGGTCTTCCACATCAGCAGAAATAAAATGAGAAAAATCAGCTGTATCATCTATCGGATTTTTATTACTGTTCATTCCAACGTTCTTAAGAACGTTGGAATGAACTAATTTGGGTTTTTTGCGTTTAAACGCGGCTCAATTTTATATTTAATGCAAAAATTTTAGCTGACATTTTGTGGGGCGCAGAGCAAATTGAATCAATTGTTCCTTATAAAAGCCGACATACGTCGGCCTTTTTTAATTACAGAGTTAAAAGATTGTACCCCATCTTCATTCCAACATTCTTAAGAATGTTGGAATGAAGACCTTATGTGTTAAAATCTTTGCATCGCCTTTTGTTGACATAAAATATTGTTTTTTGTTACGAATGAGATATGCAAAAACCACGCCATCTTGAACGAATTGTAAAGGGATTTTCAAACCATCGTCGCATTGAGATATTGCAACTTCTAAACAAACAGCCAGAGCTTTCGCTTTTTGATATTGCCGACACGCTAGGCATTAACACTAAGACAGCACACGAACACATACGCCGTCTTGTGATTGCGGGTCTAGTCATGAAGCGTAGCGACGGCAAGGCGGTACGTCACGCGCTTTCAGAGGTTGGTAAAACCGTCTTTAAATTTTTGACAACCCTTGATTAAGGATCAAAAACATTCCAACATTCTTAAGAATGTTGGAATGTAATAATTATATAAATAATTTAAATTAATTAAAAAGTTTTATGGAACAAAACGCAGAAATAAATTCGGAAGCATCAAAAAGTTCGCGAATAAAAAAGATTTTATTGTGGACAGTGGCGGTTGTCGTCGGCGCATTTATTGCGTTGGTTATTTACCGTATTCCGCACGCGATTGAACAGCAAAAGACCGCCGAGGTAGTGGCAAAAATTCATGCCACCAAACTTACGTTAGACGATGTGATGGGGAAAAATCTGCCGCCCGAACCTGATCCGGCCGTGAAGGATGCCACTCTTGAAGGAGTTGACGCAAACGGCAATGGTATCCGCGATGATGTGGAACTCGCCATTTTCAAATTGCATCCTGATTCGGCTCGTATTCGCGCGGCAGAGTTGCAGTATGTGAAAGCATTGCAAATAGAATTGACGACGGACGTTTTCAATTCGGAAACATTGGTGGCGACGGTTTGGGAAGAAAGTCGGGGATACTTTTGTATCGATAGAGCAATGCCTAATGTTATCGATTCAGTATTTTATTCAACGGTAGAAAAAGTCAAGGCCTTCGTCCTTAATACGGAATCACGAAAAAACAAAAAAGAAGAGATTCTAAAAAAATATATGAGTTCACATGCAAATCCTTCAGATAAATTTTGTGACATAGCTCTTAATACACTCCCTAATTAAATGAAGTTTTTTATTATAGTTTTAGCTGCAATTTTCTTGTTTTTACCTTTTGGGGTATTTGCCTTATGTAGCTCCGACGGTTATACAATTGTATATATTAACGGCATTCGTACAAAGAGTATAGACGATGCAAACACCGACCTCAATGAGTTGCAAAGAAAATTTATAAAATATTCGTATTTAAATGGAGTCGTATTTCATACTGGTTACAATCCTTCGCACCTTGCCGGCGCGGGTGATCTAATTGAGTCGGCATCTCAATTATTTGATTCTTCCGTAAGCGATTATGACTTCAAAAATATTCTTCTTCAGATATATCCGGAAGTGACGACACGGAAAATTCTTCTCGTGGGGCATTCGCAAGGAACTTTCTATGCTAATAAAATCCACGATTACCTTCTCGCGAACGGCGAAGAGAAAGGGGCGGTTGGTATATATAATGTTGCGACGCCAGATAGTTCTGTTGCGGGTTATGAAAATGTTCCAAGTCAAGGGGCATATCTTACTTCTCAAAACGATAAAGTTATCAATGCCGTGCGCGCAGTAGCTTTAAAAGTCGGAGCTAAGCAGCCACTTCCGGCGAACATTGATATCGCGCTTACTCCGCAGGAGGCTGCCGACCCTAATGGTGGCCATTCTTTTAGCGGTGTATATCTCTCTAACGCTCCGGTTCGCATGGTTTCTGAGATGGAAGACGCGCTTAACAAACTTAACGTATCGGAAGCTCAAGACATACAAGATGGCGTCGGTTGTTTTATTCCACCGCCGAAAAATTTTTCTTATCGTGTGCAACAAGGACTTTTTGCCGTTGCCGATCCTATGGCGAGCGGCGCAGTTTCTGCTTATAATGCAGAGCAGGCCATGGGAACTGCTTTGGGTAACGCGCTTGCGGGCGCCGCGAAAGAAATAAAAAATACAGCAATGGTCCTTTTGGCGTTTAGACAAAACGCGCCGCAAGCCCCACAAACCGTTTTGCCAACAAGTTTGTCTCAAGTTATTTCAACGCCAGCTCCAAAGACTTCGCAAAAGGCAAACACCAACGAAACCCAAATATTAGCGTCAGCGGAATCAATTACGGATAATGTCGGCGGTGCGTCAGATACGGTTTTTGAAAATAATGTTCCGGCGTTAACCCCTGATCCCGAAATCGCGAATAATCCATCACCGTCGGGTGGTGGTTCTTCCGGCGGTTTTCTTGGCAGTATTTCCGCTCCGGGAGCTGGGGCCGCGCCAGATCCGGTTAATAGTTCTGTTTCAATTCAAGAAACATCCACTTCAACTCCGCCATCTCCACCGCCCCCTCCGCCTGCGGATACGGCCGCTCCGGATATTGCTTTTTCAATCAGTGAATGCGATTCGTCGCTTTCCAGCGATATATGTTTTTTAACTAATCCGGCACTGCATTTGTCGTGGTCGTCAAGCGCAAGTGATACAGATCACTTTGAAATTGTTTGTGAAGTAAACAGCTCGCCATGCGCGGGTCTTTCTTTTGCTCCGACCAGTGCTACATCAACAGAATATAGCGTGCCAACCGAAAAACAGACATACATTTTCAAAGCAAAAGCGGTTGATGTTACGGGTAATGCGAGTGTGGAAGTTATTCAGACAGTATCTTTCGCCGCAACGCCTGTTGTTATCAACGAAGTTGCTTGGATGGGAACCGGTTCTAGCGCGACCACAAACAAAGATGAATGGATTGAATTGTATAATTCCACTGATTACTCCGTAAATCTTTCCGGATTTTCAATTTTATTTTTAGCACCAGGAACAACAACTCCAGCGCAAACTATTTTGCTTACCAATACAATTCCCTCAAAAGGATTTTATTTGATTGAGCGCACAAACGATACGGCGGTGTCGGATGTTGCCGCCGATCTTGTTTTTTCATTTGGCGCGAGTGGGCTTTTAAATAGCGGCATGATTTTGCGTCTTGAAAGAGGCGGGGCGATTATTGACCGTACGCCTGATCTCTGTAGTTCAGCATGGTGCGCCGGTTCATCATCAACATATCAGACAATGGAGCGGATTGGCCCCTTGGCGTCAGGTGATGGCGCGTCAAACTGGGGAACAGCTCTTAGTGAGTTTATTTTGAATGGCAAGAATGCCGACGGGCAAAATATTAAAGGTACGCCCAAAAAACGAAACAGTAAAAATTATTTAATTAGTCAGACCGGCACGATTGTTCAAAATAAAACGCTTACAAAAGCCGATTCGCCGTATATTATTTTACAATCTGGCTTGACCGTACAATCGGGTGTTACGCTCACGATTGATCCTGGCGTGGTTATGAAATTTGTTGTGCCGAATGAGCCGGCATTAACAGTTAACGGCGCTATTAAATCAAATGGAACCGCCGCGGAGCCGGTGGTGTTTACTACTTTTGCCGACGATATATACGGCGGCGATATGAATGCGGACGGTGTGTGTGATTTGGGGAACGCGTCTTCAACTGCTTCTTGTCCGGCAGTGGGAAGCTGGAAACAGATATTTATCAGCGCATTGAGCGTTGGTTCGGAGTTTCATAATACTATTGTTCGCTATGGCGGGAAGTGGTTTTCCAATATGACATTTCGCGGCATGGTGGATGTTGATTCAACGCCGGTGGTATTTGACGCGGCAACTTTTGAATACGCGGAACAATACGGGTTGCAGTTGAGCGCTTCCGACTCTCAGATACAGAACAGCGTTTTTCGTAACAATAATAAGTACAGTGATTCTATTGGGCTTTATGCTGTTGGCGGTTCGCCGGTTATTTCTCAAAATACTTTCCAGCAGAATAGAACCGGCCTTCAGCTTGTGGGCTCTTTGGCGACAGTAGGCGGCAATACTTTTACTGATAATAGTTCTTATGCTGTTTATTCATCGGGATTGGCCGGCATGTTTACACAAAACTCCGGTTCGGGTAACGGAAAAAATGGTATTTTGCTTTTTGGCCAGATTGTTGCTGTGGGGGCCACAACAACACTGGAAGCCAATTCCATTCCATATATAATTAGCAGTTCCGATGTAACTTTGCCTGGTGGCGCCGGATTAGTAGTGAATCCAGGAACTGAATTTAGGGGTGATTATGACGCGGCTTTAAACGTGAACGGAACGATGACTCTTGGCGGTGTTAATAAAAGCGATATAATTTTCACATCTCTTAGCGATTCTGCCTCGATATGGGGAGGGTGGAAAGGAATTTTAGTGAATGCCGGAGGATTTGTTTCCGGAGGAGGGTTTACTCTTCGTTATGGCGGCGGCTCTCCATCGGTTTGTCTTTCTTCTTGCGCCGGTTTCAGGATTAATGGCGGCAGAGTTGAGCTTACAAACGCATTGATTGAAAAAAATTATACGGCGGGAATGAGGATTATTAACAGCGCTTCAACAACCCTTTCCAATTTTGAATTTAACCAGCACCGGACTCCGAGCGGCCAGTCTACCGGTTTAATCCTTTCAGGGTCCAGCATGGCTTTGGATAGCGCTTCATTTTCTGATAACGATTTCGGCATTTCTTCTAGCGCGTCTTCTATATCTTTGATGAATGCGCCGATTTTTATTAATAATGGGGTTAACACATCTCCGGCGAATTTGTTTCCATAGTTTTTAGGCTGCGTTAAAATCTCAAAACGCTTACAAACCATTCTCAAATTCTTAAGAATTTGAGAATGAATTTATTTGGGGTTTCTTGCGTTTAAGCGCGGTGTGATATAACAAAGGTAATGCGGATTATTTTTCATATTGATATGGACGCGTTTTTTGCCTCCGTTGAGGAGCGGGATAAGCCATGGCTGAAGGGCAAGCCGGTTGTGGTGGGTGCGGATCCGAAGCACGGCAAAGGACGGGGCGTGGTTTCAACCGCGAACTACAAAGCGCGGGAATATGGGATTCATTCGGCGCAACCAATATCGGTCGCGTGGAGGTTGTCGGAAAATGCGGTAAGAGAAGGAAAACCGCGGGTGTATTTTTTGGGTGGCGATTTTCAGTCATACGGAAAAGCATCCGGCGAGATAATGGCGATATTGCGGAAGCACGGCGATAAAATAGAGCCGGCTTCAATTGATGAGGCGTATTTGGATGTAACAAGCGCGGAAAGTTTTGAGAAGGCAGAAAAGCTCGCGCAAAAAATTAAAAATGAAATAAAAAAGAAAGAGCGTCTTACCGCTTCAATCGGCATCGGCCCGAATAAGCTCATTGCCAAGATGGCCTCCGGAATGAATAAGCCCGACGGGCTTACGGTTATTCAGCCCGAAGACGTTCAAAAATTTCTTGACTCGCAACCGGTTGAAGCAATTCCTGGTATTGGCCCTAAGAGCGGAAGAATTTTAAAATTTAAGGGCATTAAAACTATTGCCGACCTTCGTAAGATGGCGCGCGCCGAACTTATCAAAGCATTCGGTAAATGTGGCGAGGGGATGGCGGAGAGCGCGAGAGGGGTTGATGACAGCGCGGTGACCGAAGAGCGCGAAACGAAATCAATCGGCGAGCAGGAAACATTTGAAAAAGATACGCTCGATCCCGGCATACTAATAAAAGCACTTCAAGGTTTGGCTGAAAGCGTTTTTAATTCGGTGCAAAAGGGAAAATTAATTTTTAAAACCGTTTCTATTGCGGTGCGCTTTGAAGATTTTGAGACCAAAAGCCGCGCGCATACTCTCAAAAAGGCGATTAGCGATAACAAAACTTTTGAAGCCGAGGCGCTAAAATTATTTTTACCGTTTTTAGACAGGCGAGAAAACCCAAAAAAGAAATTAATCCGCCTTATTGGCGTCAGAGCCGAACACCTTCAGCGCCAAGGCGAACTTTTTTGAAAAGTTCATTCCAACATTCTTAAGAATGTTGGAATTATGAAGGATTTCTTGAAAAACAAAAGCCCGCAAGAGGGCGGGCAGGATATAAAAAAGAAAGAATAAGGAAGAAAGTTACATGCTTGGCCTGCTTTGCATCGAGGCGTGAAGTTTGATTGCATCCGCAATCTCTTTCATGGCGGCCGCTTGCGCAAGAGTTGCGTAGGCGAGTGCTAAACGCGTGTCTGCTCCGTTGTATTGTTTATAATTCGTTAATGCTTCGATGGCTTTGTCGCGAAGCTCTCGGAAACAAGACTTCATGTTTTTATTCCTCCTTGGTTTATTTTTAAATAACAATTTTATTAGTTGCATTTTTTCGCGCACAAGTCAAGGGGTTGTACGGTTAACCTTATAAGGCGACAATCTTGCGTGATTGAGGCGAGCTTTTTTGAAAATTGACCGCGGAATCCGTTTTCTGCTACATTTGGGTCAAGCACCTTGAATGTAAATATTACGGAGGCAACTCGGATGACTACATGCCCCATCTGCGCGAATTACCGAACGGAAGAAGTAAATTTCGTGACACGGCGATGCCCACGGTGCGATTTTTCGTGGAATCCATGGGCGTACCACTGGGCGATTGAAAAGGCGGTGCAGGCGTATTTCAGAAGGAGGGCTAACGGATGATAGCGAAAAAACGGATAAATAAAAAATCCCTGCGAGTGCAGGGTTTTTTTCTTTTTTTATAGTTTGACGCCGTACGGGCGCAGAAATTCGCGGGCGATGATAAGCTCCTGGATGTCGGATGTTCCTTCGTAGGTTGTGAGAACACGCGAGTCGGCAAGAATCCACGAAATTGGAGTTTCAGCCATGAAGCCCATGCCACCGTGGAGCTTTGCCGCAACTGTGGCGATTTCTTCCGCGGCCTCCGAGGCAAAGAGCTTTGCTTTTGAGGCCTTTGCCATCACGGTGTCGGGCGAGAACTCCTCGGCGTTGTCAATAACCCATGCGGCCTGGTATGTAAGAAGTTCCGCGGCTTCAATCAAGAGCGCCATCCGCGCGAGCTTTGATTGAGTCATCTGGAAGTCGGCGATGCGCTTTCCGAACTGTTTCCGCTCAAGGGTGTATTTCATCGCTTCTTCAAAGGCGGCTTTCGCGACACCGACGCTTTGTGCCGCAATCATGGGACGTGAGGCGGTGAGCGTTGCCATCGCGATAAAAAATCCTTGTCCGATATTCCCAATGATGTTTGATCCCGGCACCCGGCAGTTTTCAAAATAGAGGGAAGAAGTCGGCGAGCAATGGAGGCCCGTTTTGTTGAAGTCCTTTGTGATTGTGAGCGTTCCTTCGGCTCTCGCTTTATCCGCACCAACCAGTACCATCGTGAGGTCGTTGCGGGGATGAGAGTCGTCGGTCCGAAGAAGAACGAGAATGAGGTTCGCGATTGAGCCGTTCGTGATGAACTGCTTTTCACCGGTGATGACCACATCGCCGTTTTCAGTACAAGTTCCGCGCGTGCGGATCGCGCCGACATCGGAGCCAGCTCCCGGCTCGGTTTGGGCGTATGCGGCGATGACTTCGCCTGAGGCGATTTGCGGGAGCCATCTGTTCTTCTGCTCGTTGTTTCCGAAAAGCACCAGTGGCTTTGCGACGAGTGACTGCGAAGCACCAATAGAAAGCCCGATGCCGGCATCCGCCCGGCAAAGTTCCATGGTGAGCATGGCGTAGGAAATATTGTCTAGTCCCGCGCCGCCGTATTCTTGCGGAATAATGGCGCCTGCAAATCCCGCTTCAACCATCTTCGCAAAGATATCGCGCGGGAATTCCTTTTTCCGGAGCTGTTCGCGGTGAGGCATGATTTCGCGCGTTGCGAAATCCCGCGCTTCCTGCTGGAGCATCCTCTGTTCGTCGGTTAAGCGGAAATCCATCGCACCCTCCTTATATATGTAAATGTTCTGCCTTCGGTATAGCAAGGAAATTCGTTTTCGGCAATGCGGGAAAAAATAAAAATCATCCGTTTTTATTCGGCGTTTTATAGAGATAAAACTTATCCACAGCTAGCGTTGCGCCTCGTGCCGCTTGGGATATAATAGATATGAAGCACCTTCGAGAGGAGTTTTCGCAAAGCAGGCCTCGCAGAGCAAGGCAATTCCAGAAAGCCAAGCACTCCGATTGCTTAGCAAAGACTCTTTTCACTTCACCAGCTCATTTACACCCACAACAACCAACAACCATAGGGCAGCAAACGCTGTCCTCCTTTTTTATATTTTTTGTTAAGGGTTTACGCTCGGGCACATGTTTGACGAAGGAAGCACTTTTGAAATTATTTTATCGGCCGTGTTTTTCAAAAATCCTTCATCGGCGTTATGGCTTTTCAGCTCTTCTAAAAGATCGGTTGTCTCTGCCGTAAGTTCAAGCGGGGTTTTTGTTCCGGCCTTATTTTGTTCTGGTGTTTTATTTTTTTGCCGGCCGTCTTCCAGTTCGTTTTGAAGAGCACCGAGGGATTCTTCTATTTTTTCAATAAGTTCAAGGCGTGTTTCCGCTGTATTTTTTCCGCCGAATAACGTTTTTGTGACCGCACCGGTAATACGGTCTTTAATTGAGCCGTCCGCTACGGCTAAGTTTTGCATATTTTTTGCCAAATCTCCCGGCAGGTTGGTAAACGCGAATGCCAGGAAAATAAGCACGATAATTGCGGCAAAAAAAGCTTTCATATTTTTATTATACTATATTTCAGCCGCGCGACCGCATGGAATAAGGCGGCAAGCTGGTTGAGCGGTTTGCGGTGTTAATTGTCCGGCTATTTAAAATAAGTCCTTAAATAAGGTATGCTAAAATAGAAATATGAACGATATCGGTATAAATCAGCTTTTAAAATTTTTTGCGGTGATTACGATTATCGCGGTTTTACTTGTGGCCGGAGTGTATTTCTTTTTGAGGTGGTCGGTTAATATAGAGCCCGCACCCGATAATTCCGGTAAGGCCCCTGCTCCGGCTACTGGTGGTATGGAGGTTAAGATCAAAAGTCCGGCGGAATCCGAATTGACGCCTCAAATATTTTATGACGGGACCGGTTTCCAGCCGGCGCGTGTTACGCGCGACGGCAGCGGAAGTATCGGGTGTCTGGCGGTACTGATAAATCGTTCATTGCGTTCGCTCTCGCTGGGTGTCGGGCAGAATGAGGCGAAGCAGGGTTATGGTACGGTAGCCGCGGGAGAAAAATTTATTTTTGACCCCCGTTTCGTCGGCATAACGGAGCTTAGGATGTATAACTTAGATAATCCAAAACAGGAATTTTTTATTGAGCTCGGCCCTAATTGCAGAATATAAATTAATGTATGCCACCCCTCCCCAGTTTTATAAAATATGTCACAGCGAGCCGCTTCGCCCGTGGTGGGAGGTGCTATTTCACAGGGTTTACTGCTGCGGGAGCGAGCTACGCTCGCTTCCTCGCAAAACCCGTGAAAAGCTATTTAAACGCTTTTCACCACACGCGGCCCGCAGAATATAAACTTACACATTTCTCCTCCAAGTTTTGCCTGCTATGATGGTAAAACTGGAGAGGGATGCTCACGCTTGTAGTGAAATTTATTTCGCTACACGCTTATAAATTTCAACAAGCATGGCAAAGCGCAAAGAAAAAATAGTGCGGACGGTGGTTGAAAAGGGCAGGCCGAAAAAACGATGGCATGATGATATTGACCCGCATACTAAAAAAAGCATTTTCGCAGTGTTGTTTTTCGTGCTGACCGGAATCACGCTTCTTGCTTATTGGGGGAGAGCTGGAGTTTTGGGTGTATATCTGTTTGACATCCTTGATTATCTTATAGGCCGGGCTTATTTTTTGGCCCCCATAACTTTTCTTTTGATAGCGTTTTCGCTTATTTTTTCTTTTCAGAGAAAATTTTTTGCGGCAACTTTTATTGGTGGGGCCATTTTTTTAGTTTCGTCTCTTGCGCTGATTGATCTTCTGTTGAAGAACCATACTGCTGGAGCCGTGGGTTATTTTACGAATTTGCCTCTTTTTAAAATTTTTGATTTCTGGGCAAGCATGGTTATTGAAGCCGGTCTTTTGGTTGTCGGATTTTTAATTACTTTAAACATCCCGCTTTTCAAGAAAAGTGCGAGCGAGGAAGCTAAGGATATTGAAACAAGGGGGGTTGTAAAAGAGGCGGCAGAGGGATTGAAAGATTTTGCCAGTCAGATGAAAAATGTTGCAACGGAAATGAAAGAAGGCCTTGCCGGCGGAAAAGGAGAGGGCGGCAATGTTGCGGCCACAAGTGCTGTTACGGTGGATGCCGGACGCAAGGCGCCAAAATCGGAAGAGCAGGAGACGGAGTTTAAACAGAAAAAAATTAAATCCAATTATAAAAAGCCGCCGCTTGATCTTTTGAGTGACGACCGCGGAACGCCTTCTTCCGGCGACATTCGCGCCAACGCTAACATCATCAGGCGCACTCTTCAAAATTTCGGCATTGATGTTGAGATGGGCGAAGTATCGGTCGGGCCGACAGTTACTCAATATACACTGAAGCCAGCCGAGGGCGTGAAGCTCTCTAGGATTGAGGCCTTACATAAAGATTTGTCTTTAGCGCTCGCCGCGCATCCCATAAGAATTGAAGCGCCGATTCCGGGTAAGTCGCTTGTTGGGATTGAAATACCGAATCGGTCTATTGCTCTTGTCGGGCTTAGGAGCTTATTTGAAAATTCTATTTATCAAGAATCTGAGGCCGCCCTTCTTTTTGCTTTGGGACGCGATGTCGCGGGGGCTCCGGTTTACGCGAATCTTGCCAAGATGCCGCATCTTCTTGTGGCCGGCTCAACCGGTTCCGGAAAATCGGTTTCAATTCACTCTATCATGATTTCTTTTCTCTATCGGAATTCTCCGGAGATGCTTAAATTTTTGGTCATAGATCCCAAGCGGGTTGAACTCGCGTCCTATTCTGGAATTCCCCATCTTTTAACCGCGCCCATCACCGATTATAAAAAAGCTATTGCCGCGCTTCGTTGGGCGGTAAGAGAAATGGAACACCGCTATGAAATTTTAGCCGGCGTTGGCGCAAGAGACCTTGTCGGCTACAACAATATTATTTCCGGTAAAAAATCCGGAGAAGAAGAGCTGATGCCTTATATTGTTATCGTCATTGATGAGCTGGCTGATTTAATGGTTTCTTTCCCGAGAGAGGTGGAGGGCTCAATTATACGTCTTGCGCAAATGGCCAGAGCCGTCGGCATTCATCTTATTGTGTCAACGCAAAGACCGTCGGTTGAGGTTATTACCGGACTCATTAAGGCAAACATTACTTCGCGCATTGCTTTTCAGGTTGCCTCACAAGTTGATTCGCGCACTATTCTTGATATGGGGGGCGCGGAAAAACTTCTTGGGAATGGCGACATGCTTTTTTTGGCGGGGGATACGGCCAAGCCGCGGAGAATCCAGGGGGCTTTTGTTTCGGAAGGAGAGGTGAAAAAAGCAGTGGAATTTTTGAAAGAGCAAATGGAGGAAGAAGCGTCTTCGGGGGAAGAGATTTTTGCAAATGAACGCGCGAGCGAGTTTGATTCTGACGGAATTGGCGGAGACGGCGATGACCCTCTTTATGAGGAGGCGCGTGAACTTATAATTGAAGCTGGCAAGGCATCGGCCTCATATCTTCAGCGGAGATTGAAAGTAGGATACGCTAGGGCCGCGCGGCTTCTGGATATGCTTGAAGAGCAGGGCGTTATCGGGCCGGGTGAGGGTGCAAAACCCAGAGAGATTTTAATAGGAAAAGAGAATCAAGATTCTATTTAAATCAAAAGCGGAGCTTGGTCCCGCTTTTGATTTACTTTGTTTATTTGCTTGGTAAATCTGGCCGTACTTGAATTGATTGTGCGCTGATGCTTCCGTCTTGATTTGCCGTGCCGGTTACGGAAACCTGTTTTCCGATAGCGAGGTCTTGTGATGTTCCTGAAACATTTTTAGTTACAGGCGTTGTTCCCGTTAAGAAAATAATTTTTGAGCCCCCGTCGTTTAATTTTACCGTAATACTCTTGTCGTCTTTAGAAATTATTTCTCCGGCAGTGAACCCTCCGCCACCGCGCGTTGTTCCCCGCGGGCTTCCTCCTGCAAGGCCCGCGCTTCCAAATTGTTGCATGCGCGCTTGCCGCTCTTCTGGCGTAAGATTCGCTAATCCTCTGGCACCTTGAGTCGCTGCTGTATTTTGGCCGTATTTCATGCCGCCATAAAATGCCCCGCTTCCGACCACTACTGCGACCGCAATAACTATTGTAATTAGTTTGCTTGTATTGAAGGATGTTGAAGTATTCATAAGATTTTTTAATTGATCAATTTTATTGAATCGCTCGACTAAGCAATTTATTTTTTTTATTCATATCTTAGTGCCTCAATCGGATTTAGTGATGCTGCACGGCGGGCCGGATAGTAGCCGAAGACAATTCCAATTGCGGCCGAGACGCCGAAAGCAAGAAGAATTGAAGAGATTGAAATGTTGGTTGCAATGCCGGCAAAACTGGAAACTGCGAAGGAAATTGTCCATCCGAGTATAACGCCGATAACACCCCCAAGAAAGGTGAGCATCACTGCCTCCGAAAGAAACTGCAAAGAAATATCTTTTTTCTTGGCACCAATGGCCTTACGAAGACCAATCTCGCGCGTGCGCTCGGTGACAGTGGTGAGCATCATATTCATAATTCCGATGCCGCCTACTATAAGTGAGATGCTGGCGACAGCAGCAAGAAAAATGGTGAAAGTATTTGTGACCTGCGTGAGCGTTCCGATAATATCCGCTTGCGAGAGAATGGAAAAATCTGGGTTTTGCGGATCAACGCGATGTTTGGCGGCAAGTGCTGCGGTTGCGTCATTCTGCACTTGTGGCATAAGGTTTTTGTCTTCTACGTTTATGGCAATTGTTGAAAGAAAATCCGCGCCGGCAAGAATTTTTTGCATTGTAGTGAGCGGCACAAAAACCGTATCGTCAGGATTGAAAAATCCGGCGCTTCCTTTAGACGCAAGCACGCCAATAACTTTGAAATTTATTTTGTTAATGCGAATGGTTTTGCCTATTGAGTCTGAATCTGAGAAAAGATCGGTGGCGACTGTGGGCCCCAATACCGCCACTCGGCCCATACTGCGCAATTGGTTTTCCGCGATAAACGACCCCTGATCAACAGAAACATTTCTTACTAAAGGATACTCCGCGGTCACTCCGATAATGGTTGAGTTAGTGTTATTGCCGCCCGTAGAAGTTATCTGAAAACGCCGTTGAAGTTCCGGCGAAATATAAGCCACGCCGGTAATCTGTTTTAAGACATCTAGATCTTCATTTTTAAGAGTTTGCGCCGCGCCACGACCGGAAGAAACAATGCCACGACCGGGTTGGATGACGCCGGGCAGTACAGTGAGAAGGTTTGAGCCAAGCCCTTCAATGCTTGATTGAATTTGCCCACTGGCGCCCTGGCCTATGGAAACCATAGCAATAACCGATCCGATACCGATAACAATACCAAGCATCGTAAGGCCAGACCTGACCTTATTTGTCGAAAGTGCAGTATATGTTTCTTGAAATAAGTCTGAAATTATCATGTCGTTTTGTGGTTATTAACATTATTCAGTATTAAGCCTGAACTTATCGAATGGCTTAATAACGCGACGATGGTGATTTGTATTATCGGTTACAATTTCGCCATCTTTTATATGAATAATGCGCTCCGCATGTTCTGCGACATACTGCTCATGGGTAATGAGAATGATAGTTCGTCCTTGATTAGAGTGAAGTTCTTGGAAAGTGCCGAGCACCATTTCGCCAGTTTTGGTATCAAGATTACCAGTTGGTTCATCGGCCAAAATTAATGTGGGATTGTTGACAAGCGCGCGGGCAATGGCAACCCTTTGCATCATTCCTCCGGAAAGCTGATTGGAATAATGATTCCAAAATTGCTCCGGGAATGCGGAGGCGATAAGCGCTTCTGTTGTTCGCTTTTCGCGCTCTCCTTTTTTTACTCCAGCATACACGAGCGGCAAACCTACATTGCGAAGCACTGTTGCCCGCGGCAGAAGATTATATGATTGGAATACAAAACCTATTTTTTTCATGCGGATACTAGCCAGTTCATCATCGGAAAATGTTGAAACATCGTGTTCGTCAAGAAGATATTGACCGGAAGTTGGCGTATCAAGACAACCCAAAATGTGCATAAGCGTTGATTTGCCGGAACCGGAAGGACCCATAATAGCCACGAATTCTCCGTTATTGATTTTAAATGAAATGTTTCTAAGTGCTTTTGTTTCAATACCGGCATTCTGATATATTTTGGCTATGTTTTTACATTCAATCATGGTTCGATAGTTTGATAAGCTCACTAAACAACAAGCACACTCACTATAAATAATAGTTAACGGCCGCCTCCTCCACCAAGGCCGGGTATTCTCAAACCGCTTGTTGGTTGTGTAGTGGGCGCTTTAACAGAATTCGAAATTGTTCTGACCGCAATAATATCGCCCTCCTTGAGACCATTTATTATTTCCGTAGATTCATCATTGGAAAGTCCGACTTCAACCGTTTGTTTGCGAGGAGTATTTTTTAGAACAATACCGTTTCCATTTGCAGTAGAAGCTGTAACAGCATCTTCACCTTCTATGATCTCTGCATAATGAGTGTTGCTTTGTGATTTTACCGCCGAAATTGGAATAAGCAACACATTTTGTTTTATATTGGTGATGATTGCCGCCGAAATGCTCATTGCCGTTTTAACTCTTTCGTCCTGCGTGTCAAAAGCTATTTTAATTTTATAAGTTACCACCCCCTGCGAAACGGTTCCGATGGCATCAATTTCCGCGACTTGCCCGCTGATTGTAAGTTCGGGAATTGCGTCAAAAGTTAGTGTCGCCTTTTGGTCAATCTCTATTTTGGCAACATCCACTTCGTTTAAAGAAATTTCGGCGAGCTTTTGTTTTGTTATAAATGTTCCTATGATAGTTGCGGGTGATATCGAATCACCTTTTTCTAATTGAAGCTGGGCAACTATCCCGTTAAATGGCGCGCGGATGTAATAGTCGGCGAGCGCTTCCTCGGCGTCCCGTAAAGAATTTTCGCGTTGCTTGATGGTAAGTTTTTGGGATGTTATGTCCAAATCCGCGTTTAAGATAGCGTCCTTATCATTTTTTACGGTATTTCTTATGTTTGATAAGTTAAGAAGATGAGTGTTTGTTTTTCCGGTAAAGCCGTTCAAGCTTGATAAAAATGTAGTGGCAAGAGTATCTGGTTTCAAATTTTTTTCGGCGAACTTATCAACATAGAATTGTATTAGATTGTTTGCGCTTTTAACCGACTCTGCCACAGCTCTTGTCGTGTTGTACGATTCATTGATTAATGCCTCAATGGTATTTTCATCGGAAGATCTGTTCGCGGCTTTGTAGTCGCCGAAGGCCTGGTCATAATTTTTTCGCGCTTCTTGATATTTGATGTAGGCATCATCTCTGAATTGCATTATTTTTTCATCATAATTTTTTGCCGCGTAAGAGAAGTAGTCTCCGTTCCATTGGCCCTTGCTGAAGTTTTCACCGTATAGCGTGTCGTGGGTGCCGCTGATAATACTCGGGAGGTCAAGAAAAGCGTTCGCGACGGTATTAAAGCCGTCCTCATAGGCCGCCTTGAGATCATCTTCCGCTTGTTTTTTATTTTTTGGTATGGCAAGGCCTTCCGGGCCGCTCAATTTTTCTAGTTGTAATTGCGCGCTTTCCAGATTTACCTTAGCGTCGCGCACTGTTTTTTTAGCGTTTCTGTCATCAAGTTGGGCGATTAGTGCACCTGCACCGATCTCTTGGCCGTTAATCACGCCGATATAAACAACATCACCAGAGACTTTCGGCTTTAGATCAACTTGGTTGGAAGCGGATACTTGTCCGCTTCCAGTGATAGAGACAACGATTGTGTTTTTTCCGGTAGTGGCGACAATATAGCGGTTTTCAGTCGCCGTATTCCCGAATTTTTTATAGCCCCAGTATCCGCCACCGATAATTATAATAATACCAATAACTCCAAGCATTTTATGTGCTGAAGCGAATGTTTTTATTTTTTGAAAAATTTTGCGCATGTATTTTTAATAAATTTATTTGGTATGTTGGTTTTTGTCCATTATCGGCTGGGGCGGATAGGGTAGGAGTCTTATGAGTTTGGCTTCAATTTGGGCGTTTTCATTCGGAGTTCCTATTATAACCGCGAATTCATCTGCTTTCATGTCTTCGGGTTTGATTGCGTCTTTTAACCGCCTAATGATTGTATCGTCTTTAATTACAATAACTTTTTCAATATTGTCCGATCCGGCCAATATAAGTGTCGGCAGTTCTATTTTTATAATTTTTCCCATAGCTCCGTGCGCGCTGGAAAAATCCTTGTCGCGCGGCAAGTTTTCCATAAAATCTCCGTGGCGTTCGCCGAAGTTGCGATAATAGTTGTCCCCCCAGCGATAGGAAAACGCCGCTTTTCTATAGCCCACAAATATACCTGCTTGAAAAATCATAAGAATGACAATGACGCCCGCCAAACAATAAAGGGCGGTTTTAAACATTTTTGATTGCAGGAAATCTTTTATGGTCATAAATATTATTTGATTTATTGATTATTAGCTTGGTTGGGCGGGCTGGAATACATTTATCATGTTTTGCGCTGCCATTTTAATTGAGCCGAGGAGCATCAAGATTGTTGAAAGAAATATAGTAATGCTCAAAACCGGCAGTGACTCAACAAGCGACAAGAAAAATTCTTGCCAATAAACGAGTACTGCTTCCGGGTCGGAGAATATGAGCGACACAAAGCCGGGAAGCCCTGAAGCGGTAGATTCTGTTTTTAGCATTTGATAACTTGGTATGAATGCTATGGCTGAGATTACTAAAAGTGATAAAAAGAAAAAAGTCTGTTTTTTTGCGGTTAAGCACTTTTCGGTTTCAATTTTATTTAAAATTCTTTTTAGAAGGTCCGGCGAGGGTTCGGGAGGCATAAGTCGTGGAGCCGGATTTTTGAAGTTTTTTTGTAAGGCCATTGTTTATTAATACGAAAAAAGGACGCATTTTGGTGCATCCTTTTTGCGGCTAGCCGGACGTAAGGTCGGAAAGTCCGGTAAGCACTCCTATTTTAGTTTTACGGCGCACGTTTGTCTTTTGGTGCGTTTAGCAATTTTTTTAATGCGATTAAGGCTCTCCTGTGGTGGCTTTTAACCGTATTTAGCGGTTTGCCGAGTGTTTTTCCGATTTCGTCAAAAGTAAAGTGACTATTATAGTGCAGGCGCAGCACTTTGCGGTAAGCGGGCGGCAATTGGTTTATGGTGTTTTCCAAAAATGCCCTGTCTCCGGATTGTATAGACAGCTCGTCTGGCAACGGCACGCTGTCGGTAAGACTTTCCAGAAGCGGATTCGCGCCTTCTTCATTTTCAAAGTCCGAGAACACCAAGCTTTGTTTTTTCCGCACGCGGTCAATTGCCGTGTTTTTGGCAATGCTGAAAAGCCATGTTCTGAAGCTTGTTTCGGGTTTATACCGTTTCAGATTTTTCCATATTTTTATGAATACTTCCTGAGTGACGTCTTCCGCATCGGTTTTAGACCGGACGTATTTATAACTAAAATTATAAATAATACGAAGATACCGCGCGATCAGTTCGCGCAAGGCCGCTTCTTCGCCGCCGAGATACGCTTTTATCAGTTCTTCATCGTTCTTGTTCATGATATGCCGTAATGATAGCGTATTTTTGTTAAAATTTCAATTCAGGATAAAAAAGCATGTCCATTTTCATTTTTTGCCGGATAGTGTAGTATCAGATTTGCGTCTATGAATCCCGTAGTGAAAGTTTGAATGGGTCGCCGCTGGCGACTAAAAATGAATCATTATGGGGGTTAAATGGACTAAGTTTTATTGAATAAGAATTATTAACAGACGCAACTGTTCTATAATTCAAACTTCCACTACGGGATGACCATCGGACAAATTCTTCGCAGCGCGAGGGAAGAAATGGGTTTTTCGGAAAAAGAAGCGGCGGACGACCTGCAGATACCGCTTAAATTTATTATTTCTCTTGAGCGTGGCGAATGGTCAAAATTGCCGGCAAGAGTATACGCAAGAGGTTTTTTAAAAAAATACGCCGATTATCTTGAACTTAAATCGGAGGAAATTGTCAAAGAGTTTGATAAAGAACTGGCGGATGTCGCGTCTTCAGAGGTTCTGGTCGGGATTCCGGAGCAGGAGAGTGGAGGGAGATGGCTTTTGTTTTTAAATCAGCAAAAAGTTGTTCTTATTATTTTTTGCGCGGCTATTATCTTTGCCGGCGCGTATTTTTTTTATGAGTTCCGTTTTGTTATCAGGCCTCCGGAACTCACAATTACTTCGCCTGCGAAAGACGAGGTCACGGCGGGGGATTCCTTCCCGATTTCCGGCGTTATTGAAAAAGAATCCACCCTGACTCTTAACGGCAGGACGGTCTATACGAATGCGGCGGGAGAATTTAGCGATTCGGCATTGCTTTCCAAGGGTTTGAATTCGCTTGAATTTGAAGTAAAAAATCGTTTCGGCAAGACAAATAAAGTGTTAAGGTATATATTGGTTAAGTAAAGGTAAGGTATTTCATCCCCCGCCAATTTTGCGGGGCAGTACTGGGCGAAGCGCTTCGCCCATAAAGGGCCGCGCTATTTGCGCACGCGCTTCGCGAGAGTTATACATGGGCGCTCTCTCTAAACAATCAGCCAAATTTATTAAGGCAAAATTGGAGGGGGATGCTCATGATTGTAACTAAATTTTATTCATTAATATTCTAAAATTTAGACAATCATGGCAAAAGAAGAAAAACAATCAAAAAGCAAAATACTTGAAGATACCGTTAAAGCGATTCAGGAAAGGTTTGGCGAGGGCGCGATAATGAAGCTTGGGGACGTGCGAAAGGTTGATGTGGACGTTATACCTACCGGCTCGCTTGCGCTGGATTTAGCGCTTGGTGTCGGCGGTATTCCCAGGGGGCGGGTAATTGAGATTTTTGGCCCCGAGGCCTCCGGGAAAACCACGCTTGCTTTGAACATTATCGCCCAAGCGCAGAAAAAGGGGGGGCTTGCCGCGTTCATTGACGCGGAGCACGCCCTTGACCCCGACTATGCCAAGCGCATCGGAGTAAAAGTGAACGACCTTTTGATTTCCCAGCCGGATACCGGCGAGCAGGCCCTTGAAATCGTTGATTCGCTTGTCCGTTCCGCCTCGGTTGATGTCGTGGTTATTGATTCCGTTGCGGCACTTACCCCCAAGGCTGAGATAGAGGGTGATATGGGTCAGGTGCATATAGGTCTTCAGGCGCGCTTGATGTCTCACGCCTTGCGCAAGCTCACCGCGAGTGTTGCTAAAACAAAAACTACTGTTATTTTTATTAATCAGATACGCATGCAAATTGGCATAATGTTTGGGAATCCGGAAACTACTCCAGGAGGCAAGGCGCTTAAATTTTATTCTTCGGTGAGAATTGAAGTGAGAAGAGCCGCGCAGATAAAGAAAGGCGAGGAAGTTATAGGCAACCGGGTTAACGCAAAAGTAGTCAAAAACAAAGTTGCGGCACCTTTCAGGAGGGCTGAATTTGATATTTTCTTTAATGAAGGTATCTCTCCCGAAGCGGAGCTTCTGACTCTTGGCGAAAAATATGCCATTGTAAAAAAATCCGGCGCCTCGTTTACGTATGGCAACGTGCGGCTTGGCATGGGTTTTGACAATGCGAGAGTATTTCTTAAAGAAAATCCTAAAGTAGCGGAAGAGATCACGAAAAAGATAAAGAGCGCGGCCTCGGGCGGAGAAGTAAAAGAAGTTAAAGAAAAGGAGGCATAGTTGTTTTCTTGTCTACGGTTTTAATTGGTTTAAATTTATGAAATTTGAAGGAGCACCACAACAGCCAACGCCAGAGGACGAACTGAAAGTTGCAAAAAAAGAAACCCCGAGCTTTATTCGTGACTTTTCCCGAGAAAATAGCGCAGATGAACGGAGAGAAATGGAAGAGAAAATTCGTGGGGAGCGGAAAAAGTATTTTGAAGGCAACAAGCAACTTGAGGAGTTAGGTCATCGAGCTGAAGAACTAAATAAGACCCTTGATACATATAATGACGCCTCGTTTTTAAGAAGGGTTAAAGACTATTTCAAACTGCGTTCTCTTAAGGCAGAACTTGGCGTAGTTACCAAGCAGGAAGAAACATTAGGAGAATCTCTCAAGAAGGATGAAGTAGATCGGTCGGCAAAAGTTGATATCCAAGGTTTTTACGAACAAGAGAGAAAGAAGTGGGAAGACGCTCCTTATTCAAAAGAAGATATTCAAAATAATTTTTCTGAAAAGAATCTAGCCTCTCTTTCAATGGAAGATTATGTCTCTCTTTTGCGCCGTTTCCCATCAGAGATGGTGACCCATGTAACTCGGCAGGGCATTCGTGATCATGCAAACCTCGTGTATCACCAGGCCGGAGTCAATTTGTTACATAATGGGTTTGCTCGAATGCTTGAGGACGGGAATCTAAAGTCGCCACTCGGAGTACATTTAGCCGAAGAGAATAAACTCCAAGCTGTGGGGAAATTTCTTGAAGGAATACACACATTTTCCGGATATCGAAAGTTCGAGACGAAACAGGAAGCGGAAACTTATCTTGACCGATTGACTTCCCATCAGACTGTCGGCACTTATGCAGATATGTCGGCAATTCATTTTGCGGCTGAAGAAGTCGCGGATGGCTACTACGGCTCTGAGCGAGGCAATGAAGTATTTGTTGCTTTTCCGGCCGCATTTGTTGCTTCACAGTATTATTTCGGGGGTTCAGGGGAATTAGCAGAGAGACCGGACGATGCACAGCATAATGATAAATGGGTTTGGACATCGGAAGAGCGCGGTATCGATCTTGATGCGGGTATTGTGTTTATTCCGAAAAATGCTCGGGTTGATTCAAAAACCGGCTCTCGTTATCAAATTGACAGCCGGGGCAACCCGATAGTCAATGCAGAAAAAAATGGCTATAAAATATCAGAGACAACAATCAGTTCACAAGAATACTGGGAAGAATATTTAAAGCAACATCCCGATCAGAGGCCTTCAAAGATTGTATACTATGAGGGAGATAATCCAACAAAAGCACTTAATCGCTGGAGGAAGGAGCAAGGCTTAACAAAGAAATCAAAAGAAGAGAATCTTGGTTTTAGCGAGCGGCATATCTCTCCAGATTCTGAAATTGCAACAAGCGGAATGGATCGGTTCAAGAGTTTAGCACTTGAAGCAATTGACAGAAATTTTCTCGGATAGATATTTTTAGTTTAAATATAAAAAAATCTCCCCGAAAAGGGATTTTTTGTTATCTGAGTGCGTAGGGCACGAGGCCTATATTAGTTTAATAAATCCTAAGTTCTACTATTTGGTACGCAAAGAGTTTAGCGTCGCAACATTGACCGATCGGTCAATGTTGCGACGGATGAAGAACGTAACGAGAAAATATAGTACAAAAAATCTCCCCAGTAAGGGGAGATTTTTTGTTATCTGAGTGCGTAGGGCACGAGGCCTAAGTAACGGGCGCGCTTTATCGCGGTTGAGACCTTGCGCTGGTGTTTGGCGCAGACGCCGGAGCGGAAACTTCGTGCGATTTTCATCTGGCCCGACAAAAACGGCCGGAGCGATTCTGGGTTTTTGTAGTCAACGTATTTTTGGTTTTTAGTGCAGAAAACACACTGCTTTTTATCGTTCATAAGAGTCATGGTCGTATGTGGTGTCACTTAAAAAGGTATTTCATCGGGTTTTAATTCTTCTTCGGCATCATTCGGAGGGTATTGAACGGTGGCGACTTCTTCCGGTTCCGGGGTCTGGGAACGCGCTTCTTCTCCTTCAGCACCTCCTCCTCGCTTCGGCCCCATTTGCATGGTTTCGGCGACAATTTCTGTCCAGAATTTTTTCTGTCCTTGCTGGTCTTGCCATGACCTTGTTTGGATTCTTCCCTCTATAAATACCAGCCCGCCTTTTTTGAGGTATTGGCCGCAAATCTCGCCAAGCCGCCCCCAGGCGACGATATTATGAAATTCAACTTGGGATTTTTGTTCTCCGGAAGGGCTTTTCCATACCCTATTGGTAGCAACACCAAAAGAGGCAACTGATTGTCCCGATGGAGTATGCCGGAGTTCAGGATCGCGCGTTACGTTGCCGAGAACAAAAGCTTTGTTGAAATTCATAATTTATTTTTGAGCGTTAGCCGTTAAATTTATTAGCCCCCCTTTATTTTCCTAAAATTTCTTCCAGCCGTTTATTGAGTTCTTCCATGTTCACTTTTTCTTCGCCCGCGGTCGGGGTCTCATCTGGTTTTGCGAGAGCCACAGGGGCTTGCGGCCGTAAAATTCTTGTTCTGACCGGCTCCTCTTCCGCCTCAACTATAAGATAGCGCATGATTGCTTTTTCAAGTTTCAATTTTTTTTCAAAATCAGCCAGGGCTTCTGGTTTTACCGTAAAACGAGTCCAACCGAAATAAGCATCGCGGGATTTGTTGATGGGGTAGGCAAGCCGTATTTGTTTAGGCTCGGCAATGTGGTCAATAAGCCCATTAGCCGTGTCTTGGATAAAACCGGTTATTTTGCCGGCCTCGCCGAAAACTTCCTCCTCCTTTGTTTTTGGGGAAATGAGATAGGCAATTTCGTATTGTTTTCCTTCAATATCCATACTTCGGCAATGCTAACATATTTTATTTTCGGGCACAAGACAGATATACTCGCGCCCAAAAAGCAATTGCTGGTTATTATAGAAGCCAAGCGTAGGTCTTTTTAAATTCTGAATTCAACAACGTCTCCGTCCTCTACTATATACTCTTTGCCTTCAGTTTTTATCCATCCAAGTTCGCGGGCTTTCGCCATTGAGCCCGCTTCAATAAGTTTTTGGTATGGAATTATTTCCGCACGGATGAATTTTTCTTCAAAATCCGAGTGGATGGCGCGCCCAGCTTTCGGCGCGGGCGAGCCTTTTTGTACAGTCCACGCTCTTGTCTCGTCTTCTCCGGTGGTTAGAAATGTCATTAAGTTGAGTGTTTTGTAACTCAAGCGTATAAGTTGATTGAGCCCCGATTCTTTAAGGCCGAGATCCAGCAAATATTCTTTTCTTTCTTCCGGTTCAAGCGAATTGAGCTCGTCTTCGGTTTTAGCCGAAATAAGAAGCTGTGGTTCTACGCCTATTTTTTGAAGTAGTTCGTCGTCGGGTTGCCAGTGTTCTTTGGCCTGTTTTTCGGAGCCGTTCAATATAAAAATGCGTGGTTTAGCGGTTAAAAGCGATAATTCATTTAGGAATATTTTTGATTCTTTTGTGGCAAGGTCAACACCGGTTTTTTTAAGAATTTCGGAGGCGCGCATTCCGTTTTCTAATCCCGTTTTTAATTCACCGAGAAGTTCTTTTTGCGTTATCGCGAATTTATTTCCAGCCCTCGCTTCTTTCTCAATTGAGGTAAGCCGCGAAGTCACTGTTTCAACGTCTTTGAAAATCAGTTCAAGCTCTATAATTTCAATATCGCGTACGGGGTTTATGGCGTTTTCCACATGTATTATTTCGCTGTCTTCAAACACGCGGACGACTTCCGCGATCGCGTCTACTTCTTTAATATGCGAAAGGAATTTATTGCCGAGCCCTTCGCCTTCAGCCGCCCCCTTAACGAGTCCCGCAATGTCAACAAATTCAACAACCGCGCTAATTTTTTTCTTTGAGCGGGAAAGTTCCGCGAGCTTATCCACCCGTTCGTCGGGAACCTCAACAATGCCGATATTCGGCTCGATGGTAACGAAAGGATAGTTATCAATATTTATTTGTTTTTTGGTGAGCGCCCTGAAGAGCGTGGATTTGCCCACATTCGGCAGGCCGACAATTCCAATTTTGAGCATATGTAAATTCTAATAAAAAAGTCAGTGGCATTCCACTGACGGAGTTAGCAGGTGGGGAAGATTTTACCATGAACATCTGGCACCAAGGGACAATTGCTCTGTGATTTCAGTAACCAGCATTTTTACTCCATATCTAAATTCAAAACGGAAACCACAGCTTGAGCAAAAAAGTCCGGCGCGGTAAATTCCGCCATAGACCTTGTTACTGATGCGAAAATTCATCTTCGTGGGGTCCATATAACGTCCATACTCGGCTGGGTACTCCATGCAATGATGTATAGCCATCGGAATATTATCGCTTGGGAAGGCCACCTCAACCGTTCCGCTTCTGAAGTTAAATTTTTCCATTTTGTTCCCCCTCCATTTGTAAAGTGAAAGTGCCACATTTAGCTTATCATTATATTTGGTGTTGTCAAACCCATGTATGCATCCAGCCCTCTCAATTTATTATTTTTATCATTTCATTCAGTCAAAATTAACCGATAGGAATTTTTTGACTGAATAGGGCGCAAAGGGTGCAAGAAGAAAACGCGGTCAACATGAATGAGAAAAAGTGGCCAACATGAGAGAGGCGGCTGTCAAAGTCAGTATATATGTTGTCGGGCAAAGTGCGGTATAATATAAATATGTCAATCAATCCCGATATTTTTAAAGCATACGATATTCGCGGTGTCGTGCCGAAACAGCTTGACACGGAAGGCGCAAAAAAAATTGGCAATGCTATTGTGGTGTTTTTAGCCCGCAAATACAAAAAACAGGCGCTTACTATTGTGGTCGGCGCGGATGTTAGGGCTTCTTCACCCATGATTAAAAAAGCTCTTATTGAGGGCATTACTCTTCATGGCAGTTCGGTTATTGATATCGGCACCGTGACGACTCCGCTTTTTTATTTTCTGCTCCAGGAGCATGCCTCTGACGGTGGAGTTATGGTGACCGCCTCACACAATCCCCCCGAATATAACGGATTTAAAATACGTGGACGAAACACTGTTGCTATTGCGGAAAATTCCGGGCTTAAGACGATTCAGAAATTAACTGGCAAAAAAGAACTTATCCGCGGAAAGAAATTAGGGAGCATTAGTGAGAAAAAAAACGGCGCGGATAAATATATCGCCTATCTTTTAAAAAAGGTGAAGCTTGGAAAAGCGCGGGTGGTGGTGGACGCATCGGGGGGTGCCGCAACTCTTATTCTTCCAAAACTGCTTTCCCATTTTCCGGGAGTTTTATATAAGCCTCTTTTTTTTAAACCTGACGGAAGTTTTTCGCATCACGACCCGAATCCGGTGAAACCCGAGTCGCAGGAGTTTATAAAGGAAGAGCTCGCGTCGGGCAGTTTTGATTTTGGCGTAGTATTTGACGGTGATGGCGACCGCATAGTGTTTTTTGACGAATTCGGGCGGGAAGTCCGCGGAGATTTTATTGTGGCACTTCTTGCCGGAGAGCTTTTAAAAGAACACCCTAAAAGTTTTGTGGTTATGAACGCGACCGCGTCAAAAGCAGTGGAAGAATATATAACTTCTCTTGGAGGGAAGTTTGTGCGGACAAAACAGGGGTATGTTTATATTTCATCTGTAATGCGGGAAAAGCGGGCTATTCTCGGCGGAGAAACTTCGCATCATTTTTATTTTCGCGATTTCGGGTGCAACGAATCAAGCATGTACGCGCTTCTTAAGATGCTTGAGATCATGGCGCGAACACCCAAAAAGCTCTCGCATCTTGTCGGGCCGTTACAAAAATATGTTACAGCGCCTGAAACAAATTTTGAGGTTGGAGATAAAGCGAGGGTTATTCGTGCGGTGCTTAAGTATTTTAAAAAAGATGGAAAGGTGTCCCGCCTTGACGGCATTACTATTAATTTTCCCGATTGGTGGTTTATTATCCGGCCGTCAAACACCGAGCCCTTAATTCGCCTGACTGTTGAGGCTAAAACCCAGGAACTTTTTGACGAGAAGCTAAAAGAACTTTCGGAATTTATAAAAAGAGCTTCGTAAATTTTCTGGTGTTGTTTAATTTTTTACGCGGAGTTATTGTTTTAAATTTCAATTCGGGGCAATTACATGATTGAACAGAATTTGTCGGCGCAAAATCATATTCAGAAGGACGGACATATAAACTGGCATAGTTTATATCTTGAAGAGGTATATGAAATACTGCGGACAAAGCCGGGCGGGCTGAGCCAAGAAGATGGCAGCGGCCGGCTTTTTAAATATGGACCGAATGAATTTGAGGAATTTAAAAGAAGAGGATTATTTTCTATTTTTTTTGATCAACTCAAAGGAATTTTTATAGTTATTCTTATTATTGCCGCGGTTATTTCATTTTTTTTAGGCGATACGCCGGACGCGGTAATTATTCTGGCTATAGTCTTGCTGAATTCCACGGTAGGTTTTGTCCAGGAATATAAAGCCGACAAAACTTTTCGCCTGCTTCAGGAATCTCTTGAAAAAAAAGCGGTTGTGATAAGAAATGGCGAAGAAATGGAAATTTTAAGGCGCTTAGTTGTTCCCGGGGACATCGCGGTTATTGAGCGCGGAAGAGTGGTGCCGGCCGACTGCCGGATAATAGAATCTAAAAATCTGCTTGTGAACGAGTCTGTACTTACCGGGGAGTGGATGGCGGTTAAAAAGACGGCCGACGTTTTTGCAGAAGAGATGGCGCTTGCTGACAGGACAAATATGCTTTTTATGGGGACCGTTGTTGAAGATGGTTTAGCTAGAGCCGTTGTGGTTTCAACCGGACGCGATACTGAATTTGGAAAAATAGGGGAAAAAGCCCAGGCCGCTTACGACACTAACACCCCGCTTGAAAAAGCACTGCAGAAGTTTTCGTTGTTTTTGGGTTTGTTTATTTCAGCCGTTGTGGCGCTACTTTTTGTTTTGGGTTTGATAAAAAATGTGCCACCCCTGCAGATGTTTTTGAGTTCCGTAGCTTTGGCCGTCGCCGCAGTACCGGAAGGGCTTGCTGTCGCACTTACCATAATTCTCGCCATAGGTATGAAGAGGATTCTTCAGCACCGGGGTTTGGTGCGGAAGCTTCTGGCCGCCGAAACTCTGGGCTCGGTATCGCTTATCGCGACGGATAAAACCGGAACCATTACAGAGGCGCGCATGCAGGTTTCGCATGTTATTACTGGTACGAAGGAGCTTTTTCGAGATGGCGATGGACGCATGCCCGCGCTTGGGTCGGCCTCAAGCGATGAATCGCACATGCTTGCCTTGAAATTTGTTGCTATAACAAGCGAGGCGGTTATTGAAAATCCTGAAGCTGAGCTTGAGGAATACAGAATTCGCGGCCGACCGACTGATCGGGCGCTTACCGAGGCCGCGCTGGAAGCTGGCTTGCGAAAAGATGATTTTGCGGCTAAAGGCGGAATCCTTGATACTTTATCATTTGATGAAACAAGAAAGTTTAGTGCCGCGATTATCCGCGGGGAAAAAGAAAATACTCTTGCCGTGGTTGGTGCGCCCGAAAAAATTCTTGAAAATTCGCGGGAGCTTCATGTGGACGGCCACACTGCCTCACTGAAGTCGGAATATTTTCAAAAAATTAGTGAACGCTACGCATATTTGGTCCGGTCCGGATTGCGGGTTGTTGCGGTCGCGCACAAAGACACAAACGAGATAAAAATAAATCTAAAAAGCGAAACACTTATCTCTGGATTATCCTTCGTAGGTTTTATTGCTATGCGCGATCCGGTTAGAAAGGAAGTGGCCGAAGCCATAGTCGCATCCAGGGAAGCTGGCATTAAAACGGTCATTATAACGGGAGATCACGCTTCAACCGCGCGGGCCGTTGCCGCTGAAGTCGGTCTTAAAATTTCTGAAAAAGAAACAATGGAAGGAAGCGAGCTTGAAACTTTAAGCCAGGAAGCATTGCGGGAGCGAGCCGGGAGCATTATTCTTTTCGCGCGAGTCTCTCCTGAACATAAAGTTCGTATTGTTGAGGCTTTTCAAAAAAATGGCGAATCGGTGGCTATGGTCGGCGACGGAATTAATGATGCCCCGGCTTTAAAGCAGGCAGAAATCGGCGTGGTTTTGGAGAGCGGGACGGATGTCGCTAAGAGCTCCGCGGACCTGCTGCTTTTAAATAATAGTTTCGCGACCATTATTGCCGCAATCCGCGAAGGCAGAACTATCGTTGAGAATTTGCGCAAGACGCTTGTTTTTCTTCTTTCCGACGGTTTTACCGAGGTTGTCATCGTTGCTTTGAGCATTTTGTTTCATTTTCCTCTGCCGCTTTTGCCCGCGCAGATTTTATGGATAAATCTGATTGAAGATAGCTTGCCGTCCTTGGCTTTAGCTTTTGAAAAGGGCAGTCCTGAATTAATGCGTATGGGGCCTGAAAAAAAATTAAAACTTTTAGATGGGAAATTAAGCATGCTTATAGTTTTTTTCGGGGTGATAGTCAGCGTTTCTGCTTTCGGCTTATTTTGGTGGCTATACAAGACCGGCGGCTCTATAGAATACGCGCGAACCATGGTTTTAGCGCTTGTCGGCGTAAATTCTTTATTCTATGTGTTCAGTGTTAAAAATTTGCGAGGCACAATTTTCAGCGGGCGATTATTTGATAATCTTTTTCTTATTGCTTCTCTTTTTGTCGGTTTTCTTCTTATGGCTACGGCGGTTTATGCTCCGGTTTTACAAAAACTTCTGGAAACAGTTCCGCTTCACGCTTTGGATTGGGCCGTGATTGTGGTATTTGGCGTATTTAACATTGTTTTGATTGAGATTCTGAAATTTGTTTTTCTTCGTTTCGCCCCGCGAAACGGGTTTTTTAAGATATGACGACCACTTGGATTTTTATACTTTTTGTGTTTGGCATCGCGCTTTTGGTGCGTACCAGCGGCTGGATGGTGTCGCTTTTAACGTGGATAGCGCGCTATTTGAAGATGAGCGAATACACGGCCGCCTTTATTTTGATGGCCGCGGCCACTTCTATTCCCGAGCTTTTTGTGGGCATCAATTCGGCACTCACCGGCTTTCCCGTGCTTTCTTTTGGTAACATTCTTGGCGCAAATATTTTGAATGTAACGCTCGTGCTCGGAGTGGCCGCAATTTTTCGGGCGATTACATTGGAAGACGAACGTATTATTCACGGCGCAAGCTTCATATTCACACTTACCTTTACTCCGCTAATCATGCTTCTTGACGGAGTTCTTTCCCGGATTGACGGAGCTCTGCTTATTCTGGTTTTCTTTGCTTATCTCAGGTATTTGTTTGTTATTTCGCACAATTTGGGACAAGCCATAAATAACATTGAGCAGACCGTGTCAACGTTCGGCGAGTTCGTTAAAAAAATTTTTCTTTTTATCGGCGGAGTGGTTATATTGCTTATCGCGAGCCGCATTGTGGTATTTGCCGCCGAGGCCTTAGCGGTCCGCTTTGGCATTTCTGCGTTTCTTGTCGGGCTGGTTGTAATTTCTTTGGGTACCACCCTGCCCGAACTCACCTTTAGTATCCGTTCTACGCTTAGTCGCAAGGGCGCTATGAGTTTTGGCAATGCCATCGGCAGCGTAGTATTCAATCTTTTATTCATTCTCGGGGTGGTAGCGGTAATTCAGCCTATCGTGCTTCAAGGTACAAAAACTCCGGTGTTTATGAGTTTGTTGACCGTTACCGGAATTTCTTTGCTACTTTACATAACCTCTCGTATTTTCGGGCGGATTTCACGTCTCATGGGAATTTTTCTCGTTGCGGTATACATTACGGTTGCGTTGTTTATTTTTCAACTTTCTTTTTAACAGTAAGAATGTTAGTTTATCGGTATGGAAGCGGTTTTTCTTATTATGGTGCTTGTTATTGTTGTTGTCGGTTTTGCCGGAATTTTTTGGCTATTGTCAATGAAAAAAAATGCCCCCGGGGAATCAGAAAAATTAGGAGCGTTTATGGAACGGCTTTCACAACTTGTCGAACAAAATCGTGAATTGCGCCAGACACTTGATGCGAAACTTAGCGAAACTCATCGGGTAAATCAGCAACAATTCACTCAAGCCACTCAACTGATGCAGGGAATTTCCGGCCAATCGGCCAAACTTATTGCCGAAGTGACGGAAAAATTGACCAAGCTTGATGAGACCAATAAACAAGTTATTAATTTTTCCGGACAACTCCAAAATCTCCAGGATATTTTAAAAAATCCGAAACAGCGCGGAATTCTGGGAGAATATTATCTGGAAACGGTACTTAAAAATGTTTTACCGCCGGGGTCATATCAAATGCAATATCCGTTTTCCG
This sequence comes from bacterium, assembly GCA_030648055.1. Lineage (GTDB taxonomy): Bacteria > Patescibacteriota > Minisyncoccia > Sungbacterales > SURF-37 > JAUSHI01. The sequence goes on from JAUSHI010000002.1 coordinate 32,024, forward strand.
ATAAGGTTATCGTGGACGCGGTTGTTTTTCTTGATAAGCGCATTATTCCCATTGATTCAAAATTCAGCCTTGAAAATTATAATCGTATTTTAGAAGCCCGCGATCCAACTGAAAAAAAGCGTTATGAGGCGGCTTTGGTCGCGGACCTTAAAACCCGAATTGATGAAACGGCAAAATATGTTAAACCGGAAGAAAATACGACAGATTTTGCGTTTATGTTTATTCCGTCTGAAGCGGTGTATTATGACTTGCTGATTAATAAGGTCGGCGCTGTGGAGGACAACACAAGAAATCTGATCCACTACGCGGGGCAAAAGAAGGTTATCATCGTTTCTCCAACGTCATTTTTAGCTTATTTGCAGACCGTGCTTCAGGGTCTAAAAAATCAAAAAATTTCAGAGCAAGCTAAGGTGATTATAAAACAAGTTGAAAATTTGGGTAAACATTTAATATCTTTTGAAGACTATCTTCAGCGTATAGGGAAAAATTTAGGAACGACGGTAAGTATGTATAACAATGCGTATAAAGAATTCGGTAAAATTGATAAAGATGTGTTTAGAATTACGGGTGAGGCGCCGGGTATAGAGCCGGTTGTTATAAAAAAACCGGAAGACGTGGAGGAGTAGGGAACTTGCAAAGATGGCGAGTTTTTGTTAAATTCGTTAGGTATGTCTTTTGCAGTAATTAAAACCGGCGGGAAGCAGTACAGGGTAGAGCCGGGCCAAAAATTAAGAATAGAGAAGTGTGAGGCTGAAAAGGGCGGCGAAATTAGTTTTGATGAAGTTTTGCTTATTGTAGACGGCGATAAAGTTGAAATTGGAATGCCGCGCATAAGAAACGCTAAAGTTGAGGCCGAGGTTTTGGAGCAAGGCCGGGAAAAGAAAAAAATTGTTTTTAAATATCACGCCAAATCCCGATACCGCAAACTTAAAGGACATCGACAGCCGTTTACGGAAGTTATGATAAAAAAGATAGTCTGCTGATTTTTTTCAAAAGGCAAAAGTTAAAAGGCGCGCTTGCGCCTTTTGTGATTTTTCAAAAAGTTAGATTTTATATTTGTTCGCGGAAGCGTAGCATCCATTCGTCGGCGATTGATGATTCACATAGCCACAGCATAATATCCTCCGCTGTGAAGTTTTTCGGTTCTTCTCGCAGATGAATGGTTTTTCCTCCGCGTTTCTCTATGATGTGGTTTTGTGGCCGTAGCGCTTCTTGCGCGCTCTTCCTTTCGGCTATAGCGACAAGCCGTTCTCCAATTTTTTCCCAGAGCGTTCCTGTTTTGGGATACCCCTGCCCCCAGATTGCTAATAGTGAGGCAAGTTGTGTTTCTTCTTTGGGATGTAAAGCGGTCCACCGCGCGAGATGTTCTTGGAATTTATAACACAAGGAACTTATTGTATTTTCATCCGCATGTTCTGATTTATTTGGCACAAGGTCATCTCGGCTTTCCAGATCAAAAAGGACGCCCTCAACGTAAGTTCTTTCAAAGCCGGTGCGGGTGATAATGTCGTTTTTTTTCAGGCCATCACGCCACAACGCCACAACACATTCTTTATTGGTCGGTCTCGGCCGCATCGGTTGCCTCCTTTTGCTGGTAAAGTGATTTGAAGCGATTGGCGTTCGTGCCCATTTTGTCGCCATGAAGATCTAACTTCAATCCATGGGCTTTCATTTGCACGCCGTTATACGTCCGACCAAGGGCTAGGGCAATTTGTAGGATTGTCAGTTCTTTTCCGCGCGTTTCCAAGAACTCAATCTCCCGCATGGTCCATTCCTGTCCTCGCTGCCGCGCCGAGGGCAGGGTTATTTCTTGGTGTTTTGTGTTCATTAGGCGTTGCATCTTTCTGTGCTCTTCGGGGTGGTCTTTTTTGTAGCTTTTTCTATATTTGTTTACGCGAGATCTGTTTTTGTTTATCCAGCGCTTGGACGCGGCGGCACTTGAGCCGGGGTGTCTGATATCACTTAAAACATTAGAGATGTAGCCGCGCGAAAAGCCGGTAATGGCGTGTATTTCTCCAATTGTTTCTCCTCTTCTGTGTAAGTCTTCAATCCGCGTTTTTTTGGTCAACAGCGCCTCCTTTTAAGTTGGAAAAGAACACAAGTAATTTGTAGCACAATATCTGTCGCTGTCAAGGCCTTTTTAGTATGTTTAGAATGTTCCAAATAATAAGCGGTCGCTCGCTATTTGGAACATTTATTTGCATCTTATTTTTATCGGCGGGCGATAACAGATGCCAATATTTTTAGCTTTGACGGTGAAGGTTTATTCATGTTATGCCTTAAGCAAGGTTTATGTTCTTTTACAAAAGGAGAAAAAGAGATGTTTATCCTTCTTCTTGTTTTTGCCGGATTGGTTATCGTTGTTGTTTGTGCTTTGCGTATTTTTGAAATTCGCCGTAATAGGGCAATGGATCGGCTTTCCGGAATGGTGGATTTCGGAGAAATCGAAAAGATGCTTGTTGTATGGAAAGCCCAAAATCCAGATAAGAATTATTCGCATCCCGAAGCCCAGCGCCTGATCAGGGCATGCATCAGCGAGATAGCCCGCCACAGAAGCGACAACCCGCATGGCGACGCGGAACAACACATCTCCAAGCTCATAATGATGCTTAATTAAAAAAACCGCCACGTAGTTGTGGCTTTTTTCTTTTTTAAAAGATATTCATTGTATTTGGCACTTACTTGCTATAGCAGATAAGTGCTATAAAGAGGATTTTTATTTTCTGTTTGCCAGCGCGTTTACAATTGTCATTTCATCCGAGTATTCAAGTTCGGTTCCGGTGGTGAGGCCCCGGCCGAGGCGGGATATTTTAATTTCTAAAGGCCGCAGTACTCTTTCAAGATAGAGAGCGGTTGAGTCACCATCCGTAGTGGCGTTCGTCGCGAGAATTATTTCAACGTCATTTCCCGAATTTTTAAGGGTTTTCGTTCGCTCAAATAATTCTTTAATATGCAGTCGTGCTGGCGCGGATGAATCCAGTGGGTCAATGGTACCGTTTAATACGTGATACACGCCGTTGAATTTTCCAGTGCGTTCAATGTTGGCCAGATCCGCTTCTTTTTCCACCACCATAAGAACGGTTTTTGCGCGACTGCCGCCGCGGCAATGTTCGCAGAGATTGTTCGCCGGTTTTTCTGTTAACTCAATTGACTTATAGCAGGAAGCGCAAAATCCGACTTTGCCGTGAAGATTTTTTATGGTGTCAGCCAAGCGCGTTACGGTTTCTCTGTTCTCACCCAAAAGATGGAAGGCAAAACGCGCCGCTTGGCGCGGCCCGATTCCCGGAAAACGGGTAAAGGCGTCAATTAGTTTTTGGATTGATTGGGGATAGGCCATAAAGAAATTATTCTTTTGGGACTTGACAGAAGTAAGCCATTGCGTTAGTATTATTCTATAAAGGGCTGGCCTTCGTGCCATTTACGCCCAATAGACAATGGTCGCCTTCGGGCGGCCACTTTTTTTTATTAAAACGCGCTTTCTTCAGAATTCTTCGCAAGGTCGTAAAAACTCACCGTGTTTTCATCAAATCCAAGCTCAATACTACCGGTCGGGCCGTTTCTATGTTTGGCGATAATAATTTCAGCAATGCCTTTCTTTTCCATGTTCTTTTTGGCAAGGTCGGGGCGATAAATAAACATAACCACATCGGCATCCTGTTCAATTGAGCCCGACTCTCTCAAGTCGGAAAGTTTTGGAACCGCGTCCTGGCGCATTTCTACCGCGCGCGAAAGCTGGGATATGGCAAGCACCGGCAGATTAAGCTCTTTGGCGAGGGCCTTCAGCGACCGCGATATTTCGGACACTTCCTGCACCCTGTTTTCGGAGCGGTCAGAGCCCTGTATCAGTTGAAGATAGTCAACAATGACGAGGCCGAGCTTTTTTTCCTGCGCCTGCAGGCGGCGGGCCATTGCGCGAATTTGCATTACGGTCGGCGAGGCAACATCGTCCAAAAAGATCGGCGCTTTGGAAAGAGTGTTCATCGCTTTTTGAATTTCGCCCAAATCGTCATCGGAAAGATTTCCAGCTCTTAATTTCCACAAATCAACTCCGGCCTCGGAGGCGAGCAATCTGTCAATGAGCTGGTCTTTGGACATTTCAAGCGAAAACACGCCGACGGGGATATTATTTTTCGCGGCCCTTCGCGCGATATCAAGCGCGAGAGTTGTTTTGCCCAAGCTCGGCCGCGCGGCGAGCACCACAAGGTCGGACTTTTGAAGGCCGGACAATTTTTTATCAAGGTCAATGAAGCCCGTCTCAACTCCACGGTACTTATGTTTTCCCGATTGCATATCCTCAATTCTTAGCCAGGCGGCCTCCAGCACTTCTTTTACATGGAGAAAGGCTTGTTGCAGAGAATTTTGCGAGATGCCGAATATTTTTTGTTCAGCCTCGTCTAGTAGTTTTTCAATGTCTCCTTTTTCGTCGTAAGCGATTTCCGAAATGTGTGATGCCGCGGAAATAAGGTCGCGGTGGATGCGTTTTCTTTGCACGACTTTCGCCCAGTGGTTGACGCTGGATGACGTGGGCACGGTGTTTACAAGGGATGTGAGGTAAGTCATGCCTCCGACCGTTTCAAGTTCTTTTGTTTCTTTAAGGCGGCTCTTTACACTGACCACATCTATCGGTTCACTTTTTTCAGCGAGGTCAAGCATCGCCTTGTATATTAATTGATGGGTCGGCTTATAGAAATCAACCGGTTGGAGTAATCCAAGAATGCGGAAAATAGCTTCTTTATCAAGCATAAGCGCGCCGAGGACGGACATTTCGGCGTCTATATTTTGGGGCGGAATCCGCACCCCTATTTTTTCTAAATCTCGAGCCATGAATATATTATACTCTACGTTAAGAGCGCGAATCAGCGCAAGGTTTATTGTCTGGGTATAAAGTGTGGGTGGCTTAATGTTCATATAACATCCAGTGGCTTGACTTATCATTGGCATATGCTATCCTAATGCAAGTTCTTAAGGTACCGCACGGCTCGTCAATAAGGCGGGTTATGGATCGGTGCCACAATTAAATAAAAAGAAAGGAGTTGTTGATGAATGGTTTCATGCAGTGGTTCAGGGAAAAGAAAAAGGAAACGCTCACCGCGCTTGCGTTGACGGTTTTCTTAGGCGTAACGGTGGGGCCGTTTCTTGCCGCACGTTTGTATGGTTTCGCAACCGATCTTCTCGGCACCGTAGTCGCGTTACTCGTGCTCGCCGGAATCATTGTTCTCACGCCAACCATACTTTATCGGATTTCTCTTTTGGCGTATCGCGACAAGCAGAGAGCTATTGAAAAAGATCCAACAGCGGCTCTCATGATTGATCTTAAGGGGTTTCGTGAAGATGTTGCTGAGGGCGAAAAGACACTTAGCGCGTTTGACGGCGATATCGCCGCAATCGATGAAGTACTGCGGGTCAGGGCCAAACATTTGAGGCCTGAAGACGTTGCCTTTTTCAAAGAGCAACAGAGGGTGTTGGTTGAGGACCGCGGAACTTTCGAGCGCGGGCTTACAGAGAATTGTCACGAGCTCGGGGAATTTGAAGCCGAAGTCGTGCGAGCCGGTGTCATGCAGGATATCGGCAATCGGATGCAGAAGGCGGCTGACCGTTTGGCGCCAACTCATAAGCGAGGTATGGAGAGCGATGAGACTCTTACTGCTCTTCGGGCTTTGGCCAGCAGGGTGGCATCCGCCCGTTCTCAGCTCAGAATAAGTCTTGAGCGGAGTACGCTTGCAGTGCTTCAGCTTCCGGCCGGAGGGAATGTTTCGGTTTTTGAACTTCCCAGTCAGAAGCCTCGGGTTCTGGTTCAGCGTAATCCAACACCGTAGGAAGGAGGTGACACCATGCGGCGAATCGTAGCCATTGGTATTCTCGTCTTTGTTGTTCTGGCCGGAATCGCGTTTCTTGTTCTTCGTGACGACGGTAGTTCGTCCAGTTCGCGTTCGGCGCCTTCGGCTCCTGCCGGTGGCGGGCTCAAGGACTTCCGCGTTCCGTAGTTCCAAACGCGGCGCTCGGAAACGGTCTTGCAGTTAACCTCTAACAAGAAAGGGAGGAACTCATGAAGCTGACGAAGATCATGTTTGTGGCGGTTCTCGCCGTGGCGATCATCTCCATCGGTTTCGCCGACGCTCAAGTTCTGACGAAGCTTCGCATGGCTTCGGGCGGAGAGGGCGGGACCTATTACGTGATGGCCAATAACATGGCCACCTACTGCGGTGAAGGTCTCGCTCTTGATGTGCAGGCAACGGGAGGTTCGGACGACAACGTCGAGCGTCTGATCAACAACAAGGCCGATGTGGCGATCGTGCAGAAGGACATTCTCTTCAAGCGGGCCAAGTTCAACAACGACGCGGCCGTGAAGAACTTTCTCGCGGTCATGCCGCTTCACTACGAGGCGATGCACGTCGTGGTGCTCGAGAAATCGGGCATCGTGAAGTTCAGCGACCTCGGCGCGATGAAAGGCCGTTTTTACGGCGGTAGTCCCGGCAAGAAAGTCGGCGCTTACGGTGGTTCCATCGAATCGGCCGAGATAGTCAAGGCGATGAGTGATGTCGCCTATGAAATCGTGGTCGTTGAAAACCAGAAAGCGGCAGTGGCTGCTCTAAATAGTGGGCAGATTGACGCAATTTTGGCGATGGGTGGCACTCCACTAAAGTGGGTCGGTGAAGAGCTGAAGCGCGGTCAGCACCGGCTTGTCCAGTTCGACGTGCCGATTGACAAGGTCGCGGGCGCCTACAGGAAGGCGAACGTCACGTACACCAGGCTCGGCGCTAACGCCGTGCCAACGATTTCGACGGACGCCGTGCTCATCACCCGCAACTTCACCACTGCGGAGAAGGTCCGGGCGGTATCGCTTCTTCGCAAGTGCGTCTGGAGCGAGCTCACCCGGATGCAGGAAGCTGACGATACCCATGGCCAGTGGCAGAATGTCCAGAAGGACACGCAGGTTGAGGGGTGGTCGTGGTTTGCAGGAATGCAGGTTCAGTGGCCGTCCGGTGGCGGAAGCGCGCCGGTTCCGAAGAGGAAGTAATAATTCGCCGTAAACACGGCAAAAGCGCGTGGGGAAACCATCCCACGCGCGTTTTTATTTCTCTATTTTTTTAGAAATTTACGGAATATATTTAATTTTTATTTATTTTTGGTCCTTGCGGCGCATCTTCAATTAAAAACCCCATTTTTTTTATTTTTTCACGGATTTTGTCGGCCTCTTTCCATTTTTTTTCTTTGCGTAGCTCTTCGCGTTCGCTAACGAGATTTTGAACAGCTTCAGGAATAGTAGCTCTTGGAGATGGCCTGTTGAATTTTAGGCCGAGCACTTTATCAAAATCAAAAACAGTCTGCCGGATAAGGAGCGCTCCGCGACCGGTTAAAAGATTTTTATCAAACAAAGCATTGCCGTAGCGCAAAAGTTCGTTTAATACGGCAAGCGCTTTGGGTGTGTTAAGGTCGTCGGATACGGCCGATGAGAAATCTCTTTGAGAGGTAATGATTACCTTAAGCGTTTCGTTCTCGTCCTTGAGTGATCCTTTATAAGGGCCGCGGTCTATTCGTTCAAGCGAATTTAAAATGCCAAGGCGGGCATGCTTTGAAGCCTCAAGCGAGGTCCATGTAAAATTAAGTTGTGTTCGGTAATGCGCGCCGAGGATTAAGTAGCGGAAATCAATCGGGTCGTAATTTTTGGCCTCAAGGGCGCGAAGCGTAAATACGTTGCCTAGCGACTTGGACATTTTTCTGCCATCTACTAGCAAGTGCTCACCTTCAATAAAATATTTAGCAAATGGTTTTCCGGTAGCGCCTTCAGATTGGGCGATTTCGTTTTCGTGGTGGGGGAATAGCAAATCAACTCCGCCGGCGTGTATGTCAAAAGTGTTTCCAAGGTATTTCATTGACATGGACGAGCATTCAATATGCCAGCCCGGACGCCCGGCCCCGTATGGCGCTGACCATGACGGTTCTCCCGCCTTTTTTATTTTCCACAAAGCAAAATCTCGCGCCTCGTTTTTGGTATATTCATCAGCGGCAACCCTTGTTCCGGTTTTAAGCCCGCTTTTTTTAAGCCGCGAAAGTTTTCCGTAAGGCCGGAACTTAGAAATATCAAAATAAACCCCACCCTCGGTTTTATAGGCCAGCTTCTTTTTGAGGAGTAAATTAATCAGTTTTATCATGTCGGGAATATGAGCGGTGGCTTTGGGATATTTAGTTGCTGGAATCAGATTGAGCCTTTTTGTGTCTTTTAAAAATTCGCGGGCATAGAAACTTGTGAACTCTTTCAGTGTTTTTCCGGCCTTAATTGAGCCGCGGATGGTTTTATCGTCAACATCCGTCAGGTTCATGATGTGCGTAACTTTATAGCCGGAGCGTTCAAGGACTCTCCGCAATATGTCTTCAAAAATAAAAGTGCGCAGATTACCTATGTGGGCGTAGTTGTAGACCGTCGGACCGCAGGTATAAAGACCAACTCGCGCCTTGCGGATGGGCTGAAAAATTTCTTTTTTGCGGGTAAGGTAATTGTAGAGTTTTAGCATGGATCACTGAACATGAAGCATAAAGCAATGAAGCATCAACAGGTGTCTTTATTTCCTCCTCCATGTCAAGCTCCATGTTTTATGTTACATGTTTCAGGCTTTAAGATGTTATATCCATTTTTTCTTTTTGAAAATGCCGAGAATTGTAAGCGCGGTTGTCGCGAGGATGCCGAGTATAATCCAGAAATCAGCAGGATGACCGGCAAGGGGATTTGAGACGGTGTTTGAGACAAGCAGTGTTGCTAAGACCGCCAGCGGGAATGTCATGAAAGCCATGACGGTAAGGGTTTTCATGACGTCGCTTTGTTTGATGTTCAAAAGCGTGGTGTTGGTCTCATAGAGAGCGTCAAGCGTTTCTTTGTGGTTTTCAAGAAGCCCCCAGAGTTTTTGGTATACGCCAGCCAAGTCTTCCAAAAAAGGAAGCACGTCGCTTGAGAAGAGTGATTGGGCCTGCGCGGCAAGCGATGTTAGAGTTATTTCCTGCGGTTTTAGAGAGCGGCGAAAATCAATAATGTCCCTGCCGACAACGGAAATCTCCTTGACCACTTCACGCTCTTTTCCTGAAAATATTTCTTCTTCAATTATGGAAATTCGTTCTTGAATGTGGTCAAGCTCTCTCATGGAAAATTCGTAGAAGTTGCTGATCAGATAGTACAAAAGATGCATGGTGTTTTTTGAGGCGTAAAGTTCTTTGCACGATTTGTCTATAGCGCATTTTTTGAAAAAATCTTCCAGCGGCGGAATTGGTTCAAAAGAGACGGTTATCAGTTCCTTTTTTGTAAGTATAAAATCAATCTCGCGTGGGTAAGTTTTACGTTCCGTTTCGTCAAAAATCGGGAAGTGGAGTACGAGATAAAGATATCCGTCGTATTTTTGGACTTTCGGGCGGATGGTCGGCTTCATTAGCTCGGCAAGGACAAGTTCGTGGAAATTAAAATGCTCTCTCAACCAGTTGATGTTTTCTTTGGTGGGGCGGTAGATGTTGTGCCACACCACGGCTTTGCTTTTTATGGTTTCCATAATTCTTTAAATTTTGAGTTTAATGGACGGAAAAATAATTAAGAGGTCCATATTCAAATTTTACTATAAGGGCTATTATTCCGCAAAGAAAGTAGCGAGGCGGGCTTAAACGAAACTCCATATGCTGGTTTGAAGGTATCTTTAAGAGCTGTTAGCACTCTATTGACATGACTGCTAACCGGAGTACAATGGGGGAGGTATAAATTATTACATGGTTACTGAACGCCAAAAAGCCATATTAAACGCTATTGTTCGGGAGTATGTTTCCACAGCCGAGCCGGTTTCTTCAGGTGAGCTTGTAAAGAAGTATAGAATGCCTTATAGCTCGGCAACGGTAAGAAACGAGCTTCTGTCTTTGGACAAAGAAGGCCTCACTCTTCAGCCGCATACTTCCGCAGGCCGTATTCCAACTGACAAGGGCTACAGGTTTTTTATCAGTGAAAACATTCCCGATAAAAAAGCGGATAAGAAAATTGAAAAATCGTTTCGCAATTTGCGTGAAATTGAGGACGATTTTGATTTTTTGCGCCAAGCCAGCCGTATGCTTGCGCATTTTTCAGGAGAGTTCAGTATGGCCGGTTTTTCCGGAAAGGGCATGCTTTATAAGTCAGGGATAGCTGAAGCGTTTAACGATCCTGAATTTGCCGATGGGGCCAGAATGCACGAATTCGGCGAGCTGGTGGATTTTCTTGACGAAGGATTTAAGAATTTTTTTGAACCGGAAGATATTAAGGAGCCGAGAGTATTCATAGGCGAAGAAAATCCAATTCGCGAGGCGAGGAATTATACGATGATCGTTTCAAGCGCGCCCACACCTTTCGGTGAAGACGGAATTTTCGGGATTCTCGGTCCGCGAAGAATGGATTACAATAAAAATCTTGCCCTTTTAAGAGCAATGCAAAAACTTTTTAACGATTAATTTTTAATATATATAATGAGTAAAGATAACGAAGAAAAAACAGAAATAGTTCCTGACGAGGAATTTGAAGCGGCAGACGCAATGGGTAAGGTAAAAAAACTGAAAGACGAATTGAAGAAGTGCGACGCCGAAAAGAAAGATTATCTTGACGGCTGGCAGAGGGCGAAAGCTGACCATATCAACTACCGGAAAGACGAGGGGAAGCGTTTTGAAGATATGGCGCGATTCGTAACCGCGGGATTTGCTGATGATATTCTGCCAGTGCTTGATAGTTTTGACTTAGCGCTTTCGCATGGGTTTTCATCAGAGGCGCAAAAAGGTGTGTTAATGATACGGGCTCAATTTGGGGATGTGCTAAAGAGGCGAGGCGTCACCGAGATAAAGGTTGAAGCGGGAGAGGAATTTAATCCCGCGCGCCATGAGAGTATCGGCGAGGTTGAATCGGAATATCCCGAGGGGCGAGTGGCCGAGGCAGTGCAGAAGGGATATTTTATCGGGGAAAGGGTTTTGCGTCCGGTAAGAGTGAGGATTGCGAAACATGGGGCATAGAGCATAAAACATGAATCATAAAGTATAAAAGATAATTTAAATAAAATATATTATGTCTAAGATATTAGGAATAGATTTGGGGACAACAAATTCGGCGATGGCGATTATTGAAAGCGGGGAGCCGAAAATAATTGAAAATAATGAAGGCAATAGAACCACGCCTTCTATTGTCGCGACAACCAAAGTGGGAGAGCGTTTGGCGGGGCTTCTTGCCAAGCGTCAGGCGGTGACAAATCCCAAGGACACGCTTTTTTCCATAAAGCGGTTGATTGGCCGCAAATTTAATGATGCTGAAGTGAAGCGCGACAAGGCCTGGCTTCCCTATGAAATTCATGAATCCGCCAATGGCGGGGTTGAAATAAAAACAGGAGATAAGTGGTTTAGACCAGAAGAAATTTCCGCGATGGTTTTGCAAAAGTTAAAGCAGGACGCGGAAGAAAAAACCGGAGAAAAAATAACCGAGGCGGTAATCACTGTTCCGGCTTATTTTGACGACTCACAAAGGAAAGCGACGCAAGCCGCCGGAGAAATAGCAGGGCTGAAAGTCCGTAGAATTTTGAACGAGCCCACAGCGGCCGCGCTTGCCTACGGTTTCAATAAGAAAAAAGATGAGCAGATCGTGGTATACGATTTCGGAGGCGGGACTTTTGATCTTTCTGTTCTTGAGGTTACCGCGGACACGATTGAAGTTAAGGCGGTGGGAGGCGATACGCATTTGGGTGGGGATGATTTTGACCAGCGGATTATCAAATACATCGCCGATGAATTTAAAAAAGACCAGGGTATTGATCTCGCTAAAGATGTTTTAGCGCTTCAACGCCTTAAAGAAGCGGCCGAGAGGGCAAAGCACGAGCTTTCGTCAACGGTTGAGACGGAAATCAATATCCCTTTTATTACTTCGGATGCTTCGGGCCCAAGACATTTAGTAATGAAATTTACGCGGGCTAAATTGGAAGAACTTGTGGGCGACATGATAGAAAAATCGGTAAATATAACCAGACAAGTGGTGAAGGACTCGGGTTTTGCTCTAGCTGATATTGAAGAAGTAATTCTTGTCGGAGGGCAAACTAGAATGCCCGCAATTCAGGAAGCGGTTAAAAAACTTTTCGGCAAAGAGCCGAATAGAACCATTAACCCGGATGAAGTGGTTGCGATGGGGGCCGCGGTGCAGGCCGGAATTTTGCAGGGTGACGTTAAAGATGTGTTGCTTCTTGACGTTACTCCTTTAAGTTTGGGCATAGAGACATTGGGGGGCGTTATGACGAGAGTTATTGAACACAATACGACAGTTCCTACAGCGAAATCGCAGATTTTTTCAACCGCGTCCGATAGCCAGCCACAGGTTGAAATTCACGTATTGCAGGGAGAGCGCGAAATGGCAACAGATAACAAAACACTCGCCCGATTTATTTTGGATGGACTTCCTCCCTCTCCGCGAGGCGTGCCACAGATTGAGGTGACTTTTGATATTGATGTCAACGGAGTTCTTTCGGTGAAAGCCAAAGACAAAGCGACTAATCGCGAACAGTCGGTGCGTATTGAGGCCTCAGCCAGTCTTTCTAAAGAAGATATTGAGAAAATGAAAAAAGATGCCGAGTTGCATGCCGAAGAAGACAGAAAAAAGAAAGAAACGGTTGAGACCAAAAACATAGCTGACGCCATGGTTTATTCGGTTGAAAAAGCTCTTCGCGACGCGGGTGATAAAGTTCCGGCGGAAACCAAAAAAGATATTGAGGAAAAAATTGAAGCGCTTAAGAAAGTAAAAGACGGCGGCGATAATGAGGCCATAAAAAAGGCCGCCCAAGAGCTTTCGGTTGCTTCGCAAAAGATCGGTGAGCTATTATATAAGAAGTCCACCGAAGGCGGCACTAACTCTGGCGGAGAAGACACTAAAGATAAGAAAGACGAGAATGTGAAAGAGGCGGAATTTTCCGAAGAAGATGGATCCGCCTCTGGCGGAGAAGAAAAGAAAGACGACTCGGAATCCCAATAAAAATTTAATTCGGATTTGGACAAAATCGCCGCGCATGCTTCGCAAAATGTCGCTTAAAAATTTAAACTCAACCGCGCCTATGGCGCGGGATTCAAACAATAAATTTTTCAGATTTTGCTCGCATGCTCTGGCTCATTGTTCACCAAATCCTCGAAATGAATTTTTATTGGCATGCCTCGTTGGCGGGGAGATTGACGATTGGAAAAAAATAAAATAGCAGTTTTGTGTCATGCTATAGGACAGCAAGGAATTAGATATCCTTGCGCTTCAACCAGATGAGCTCGGAATCCCACCCAATAGAAGCTGTGACCATGAGTTCCTCGAAAGGAACCTCAGGAAACTCTTTATTGGCGGCCATGACTATCTCGGCGAGGGCTGGAAAGCCTCGACCATACTTGTTACTTTCCCAACGAAGTTTCTTTGGTGCCGGCAACGGGCGTGGATCCGGAGTCACTTCATAGGCCATGGTTAATCCTCCTTTTCTCGAGTTTGTGCTAAAAACAGTAATGAGTCAAGCCACTTTCTATAAAGAAATAATCATCGCGGTTTTAGCGGTAGCAACAGGAATTGCTAACGCCTATTTTTGGAAAGTTTTGATTTTTTCCGGAAGTTACTCAAGCCCCACTATTTTTTCAATTCCCGCCGCCCTGCTTTTTCTTTTCGCGATTTTCTTTTCGTTTTTAGCGCTTTTTGGCGTGAGCCGTACTTTGGGACTTATGGCAATTGCTATTGTATCCGTCGGGTCTTTTCTTTTTATAACGGCCGGAACCGTAGCTTTTGTAGGAATCGTTTTGTCGTTTTTTGGTTTTCAGTGGGCGTATTCAAGAATCCGGAATGAAGCGAAGCTTTCGGTTTCGTTTAGTCTTTCTAAAATTCTGAGACAGGGTTTGCCACTGTTTTTTACCGCTATCGCCGTTATGGTTTCCGTGTTTTATTTTTCATCCATAAGCCAAGAAAAGAATCAGACATTTTTGCCCAAAGCCGTATTTGAACTTTCTTTACCGCTCTTGCAGAATTCATTACAGGGCATAATTCCGGGGTTTAGGCCGGATGCCACGATTGATCAGCTACTTATTGGGGCGGCCCAGAAACAGACCGGAAACGCGGTGGATATTTCAAAAGTCCCGAAAGACCAGCTTGAAAAATTTCTTCAGGAAGAGCGCGCGGCACTCAGTAAAGGATTGGGTGTGGCGGTTACCGGCAAAGAAAAAGCGGGCGATCTTCTTTATAATCTGGCAAATCAGAAACTGGAGGATTTTGTCGGCCCGTATAAACAATATCTTCCGTATTTAACGGCGTTTGGCTTTTTTCTGGCGGTAAAAGCGCTTACTCTGCCCTTATATTTTGTTACACTTATTCTTGTCTGGTTAGCGGTTCGGCTTCTGCTTGCCGTTAAGTTGTTAAAAAAAGAGATTGGCATGGTACAAACGGAAAAGGTGACATTGTAAGTTGAGGTACGGCACTTCTTTTTAGTTTTACACCCGGTAGAACGGCGGCGCGATAGTATTTGAGGGTCTGGCTATTCGCCACCGCGCGCCGCACCATGGATTACTTAATTAATGGCGATTCATTAGTTGTACAAAAGTAGTATAGTAAAATTGGGGGGGATGCTCATTTTTGTAGCTACTCGCCCCATTTATAAACAAAAATGGCAAAAGATTATTACAAAATTTTAGGTGTCCCGAGGAACGCTTCTAAGGAAGATGTAAAACATGCTTATAGAAAGCTGGCGCATTTACATCACCCCGATAAAGCAGGTGGCAACGAGGCGAAGTTTAAAGAAATTAACGAGGCCTATCAGGTGCTGGGAGATGAAAAGAAGCGTTCACAGTACGACCAATTCGGGCGGGTGTTTGAGGGGGGCGGCGGAAGTCCTTTTGGCCAAGGCGGGTTTAGTTTTGGAGAAGAGTTTCGGGGTTTCGGCGATTTTGACTTTTCAGATATTTTTGAAGATGTTTTGGGCGGGATGGGTTTTGCCGGGGGGAAACGCGAGCCGCATTCAAAAAAAGGAAGAGATATACAAATTGATTTGGAAATTCCTTTTGAAGAAATGATTTTTGGTGGCAAGCACGAAGTATCGTTGCAGAAACTTGGGAAGTGCGAACGTTGCGGAGGGACAGGGGCAGAGGCCGGCTCAAAGATGGTTACGTGCAATACCTGCCATGGCTCCGGAAAGGTTGAGAAAATCCAACGGACTATTTTGGGTGTGTTTTCGCAAGTGAGCATTTGTTCAACCTGCAATGGTAAGGGCGAGGTGCCTGAAGTAACATGCAAAAATTGCGGAGGCAGGGGAGTTCTTCGCGCGGAGGATCGTATTGAAATTTTTGTGCCGGCCGGAGTTAATGGTAATGAGCTTCTGAAAGTTTCTGGAAAAGGCGAGGCGTCAGTTACTGGAGGCGTGCCGGGCGATCTTTTTGTGAAAATTCACGTGATGTCTTCAAAAATTTATAAAAGGCAGAGTAACGATGTAATTATGATGCTTTCGGTGAAATTTACCGACGCGGCTTTGGGGGCGAAGGTTGATTTGGGAACTCCTGACGGTAAAATCGTGATGAAAATTCCTGAAGGCACGGAGTCCGGAGATATTTTAAAAGTTCGCGGCAAGGGCGTTCCGCACCTTTCGGGGTACGGCAGGGGAGATCTTTTGATTGAGATTAAAGTTGAAACGCCCAAGAAACTTTCGCGCAAAGCAAAAGAGATGATTGAAAAATTAAAAGAAGAAGGAGTTTAAACGTGGCTGTAAAATTCGCAAAACTCCGGCGTGTTTTGATAATTGCGCTTGCTATGGTTTTTTATTTCTTTGTAGTTTGTTCATTCCAACATTCTCTCTCTTTCGCGCGAGGCTTCGGACGGGCAAGGTAAGAATGTTGGAATGAAAAATGGGCGGGGCAGATGGTTGAGGGCGCTGTGCCGGATAACAAGAACACTCCGCAGTATTGCGGAGTGTTTTGAAATTCAGCACCTTTCTGTCATTTCTTGTCTTATCGGATTTATTATTTTCGGCGCTTTGCTTTCCCTTTTTTTGCTTTTTTTGCCATTTTGATTTTTAGATTTAAATGAGCTAATTAATAAATTTATTCGGGAGCTATTTCCCTCGGCCTTTGGCATAAGTATACCATACTTTTATTGCAATTTTATTTTTTGCAACGCAATGTGTGGATAACTTAAGGACGTTTGATTTTTTTCAAAAGCAAGTTATAATTGTTTTGCCCTCAGTTTTTGAAATAAAGATAAATTTTTTACGATTTTTTACGCGCCCATAGCTCAGTTGGGTGAGAATCCGTTTAAATAGGATTCTCACGGGCATTGCGAGCAGTCCCGACGTTTTGTCGGGACAGCACAGCACCATGCCCCGGAAGAGCAGCTCCCTTTTTCAGCCAGAGGCTGATCCGCCTTTGGCGGAAAGGAGAAGACCGATTTCAAAAAGCGTATGCCCTATGTCTATGTTCTAAAAAGTTTGAAAAACGGAAAGCGTTATGTTGGTAGTAGTAATTTGGATCCTCAAGAACGGTTAAAGAAACATAATTCGGGATCAAATAAATTTACAAAAGGAAACAAACCATTTATATTGATTTATCAAGAAGGATGCGCATCAGTTAGGAAAGCAAGGCAAAGAGAGAACTTTTTGAAATCCGGCGTTGGTAGGAATTTTCTTGATGATATGTTTAAATAATTTTACATTAAACTTTTATTACGCGCCCATAGCTCAGTTGGTAGAGCAGCTCCCTTTTAAGGAGATGGTCGCAGGTTCGAATCCTGCTGGGCGCAAACAGAGGCTGATCCGCCTTTGGCGGAAAGGAGACGCAAGTTCTGCGCCAGAGGCGCACTCGCCTCAGGCGAGGAATCCTGCTGGGCGCATTGAGCAAAGCGAGAAAAGGAATTTTTATAGTGATTTTTTTTATGATGTTAGAATACAAACGCTAAATTTATAAAAATATCAGACGCTTATATAAGTTTTAACGGGCCTATAGCATAGTGGCAGTGCAGCCGGTTTGTCCCGATTTATACAAATTTAAAATGTTTTATCTTTATATCTTAAAGTTGGTAAAATATGGGACATATTATATTGGAATTTGTAAGGATATCGGGAGTCGCTTATATCTGCACAATAATGGTAAAGTAAAATCAACAAAATTTAAGAGATCACGGGTACTTATTTGCACAAAAGAATTTAATATTTTATCTGAAGCTAGAAAATTAGAAATTAAATTGAAATCCATGAAGAAGCGTTCGTATTTAGAGAAGCTGATAAAACATTTCTAAAATTTGTATATAAATCGAGGATCCTCGTTAAATCGCGGTGGGCCCGTAGCATAGTGGTAGTGCATCCGGTTTGCATCCGGAGGGCGGGAGTTCGATTCTCCCCGGGTCCATTATGGGCCCACCACGATTTATCGGGACATCCGGCGGGCTGGAGTTCCTCCGATTTTGTCTTCGCTTTGCGGAGTTACAAAATCGAGAGTCCTCGATGCGATTACCAAATTGAAAATTTGGTTCGCATCGGGAGATTCTCTCATGGTTCATTTCACACACAAAAACACCCGCTATGGGTGTTTTTGTGTGTATAACTAAGTTTTGTTATAGATACTATTATACAATATACTAAGAGAAGTCATGCCTCCGGCCGACAATTTAAAAATAAAATTTATTGCGCTTGCAATTTTGGTCATCCTGCTTGTCGCGGCTGGTTTTTGGTATTGGTATCAAAAAAGAGCCAAAGTTCTAAAGGAAACAAGCCGGAGTGCTCAATTTTTTGGGAAAGTGCAGAATCCGATGGAAAAACTTCCCGAGACCAATCCTTTCAAGGTTCAAAGCAATCCTTTTTCAGCCGACGCTAATCCTTTGAGTAGCTCCAACCCCTTTAATGAGATCTATAAAAATCCGTTCGGTCAATAAATTCATGCCAGCCAATATTCAAAAATTACTCTTCAGAGGAATAATATTGTTTGGACTTTTTGCGGCGGCATTAATAGTGCAGGCGCAAGCGGCCCGCGTCTCTTCCATTACGCTTGAAAAAGGCAGTTCTTTCGGTCTTTTCATATTGACCGTTGCTGACCCCGACGGCGTAAGGGAATTCTCACTGCAGCCGCCGGATAAATTCCCCTACGGCGGCGGGGTTAATTGTCCAAAGACATTTAAAAATAATAATGTAATTTTTTCTCTGGAAGATTTTACTCCGGAGATGACCGCGCATGTGCTTGATTGCAAGGACAATCGCGTTGAGTTCACCATTCTTCCTCCGAAAGACGGCGTTACTCGCGGTAGTGTAGTAGCCGCCCCTTCTTTGAAGCCAGTTTCAGTGCCAGCCAAACCGGCAGAGGAAGTTAAGAAGCCAGTTGGCGAAGATGAATTTGTTTTTCCAGTCGCGGAATTGGGAAATTGCAAGAGCGAAGACGATTGCAGAATTTATTGCGAAAGCCCGAGCCATTTCCGAGCCTGTTTAGCGTTTGCCGAAAAGTATGACGCGATGAGTAAAGAAGAATTGACCGAGGCAAAGAAATTCGCCAAGGTAGTTGAAGACGGCGGTCCTGGCGGTTGCCGAACCGAGCTGGAATGCCAAGCGTATTGTGAAAATTCAGACCACTTTGAAGAGTGTGTTGCTTTTGCCGAAAAGTATGATTTGTTAAGTCCGGACGAATTGGCTAACGCCAAAAAGTTTCTTCCGCTTATTAAATCCGGCGAGATGCCGGGGGGCTGTAAAACCGAAAACGAATGCGAGGCGTATTGCTCGCAAAGCGCGAATTTGGAAGGATGCATTGCCTTTGCCGAGCGGCACGGCGTTATTTCTGCGAAAGAGCTGGCAGAAGCCAAGAAGTTTCTCCCACTCATTAAATCCGGCCAAACGCCGGGCGGCTGTGATAGCAAATTAACATGTGAGACCTACTGCGCCCAGGATAAAAATATGGATGAATGTCTTGCGTTTGCCGAAGAAAATGACATATTGTCGCCCGAAGAACTCCAAATGGCAAAAAAAATGCTGCCTTTAATGAAGAGCGGCGAAACGCCTGGCGCTTGTAAGAGCCGCGCCTCGTGCGAAGAATATTGCGCAATAGGCATCAATATTGATGAGTGTCTTTCTTTCGCGGAAAAACAGGGCCTTATGACCCCCGAAGAACTGGAAGAAGTTAAAAAAATTCTTCCGTTTATGAAATCCGGCGAACTACCCGGAGGGTGCACATCAAAAGAGGGCTGTGAGGCGTATTGCGAAGAAGACGACAATCTTGATGAGTGCTTGGCTTTCGCTGAAAAAGCAGGGCTTATCTCGCCGGAAGAATTGGAAATAGCCAAAAAAACAGGGGGCAAGGGCCCGGGTGATTGTCGCGGGAGAGCGTGCGCAACATTTTGCGAAGACCCCGATAATTTTATTATTTGCCGTGAATGGGCAGAAAAAAATGGTTTTACTGACGAGCTTTCCGGTACTTTAAGCAAAGGCGGGTTTACGGGTGGTCCGGGAGGATGCAAAACTGTTGAAGAATGCCAGGCATTTTGTCAGGAGAACCCGGATAAATGCCCTGGCCCGGGAAAACAAGGCCAGCATTGTTGCATTTCCCCAATTCCGGAATTAGAGGATAATTTACCGGGTTGTATTAAGTATTGCCAGGGGAATCCGGAAAATTGTCGAAAAGCAGAAGAAGCGTGGTGCCTGGATAATCCGGAATATTGTCCTGATGGAAAGTTTGTTCCGCAGTGTGGTAATGGCGGCTCGGGTGGCGACTCCGGAGGAGGCCCAGGCGGATGCAAATCCCCAGAGGAATGCCAAGCTTATTGTCAGGAACATCCGGCAGAATGCGGCATCGGTGGAGGCGGGGGTGCCGGTGGTGGTCCTTCAAGAGGTGGGGGTGGACCGCCGCCAAACTGCTCCTTTGAGGAATTAAATCCTGTCTGCGCAGCAGTGAGTCCAGGTAAACATCACACTTTTAATAACGAATGCTTTGCGAAAGCTTTTGGAGCCACAAACCTGCGGCCGGGAGTCTGCCCCGGAGATGTACCCTGTTCGACGGTTCGTGATCCGGTCTGTGCTGTTAAAAGCGGAGCCACTAGGAGCTATTTCAATGGGTGTGCCGCCGAAGGAGACGACGCGGGAATTCTCTATGCGGGTGAGTGTAAAACCGATGGACCGCTACCATCCGTGGTGCCTCAGTTCCCAACATCAGGAGGACAACCACCCACCATTCCTACCCCCGCACAAATCCAGCAACAAATAGAACAGCAAATTCAACAACAAGTTGATTGTTCTCTTTTCGCTTCCGTGCCGGAATGTTCTTTTGCGGGTCCAGAAGGTTCGCAAAACTACAACCACTGCAAACAGTGTTATCCGGATAAATAAACGCGGCTAAAGATTGTAAAGAAAACGGCTTACTGCCGTTTTTTGCTTTAACGGGGATTTTTTGGTTTTATAAATAGTAATGACTCTGTTGCAAAGAATTATAATTCCGGCGATAAGCGTTTTTATTTTGGAGACTTTGGCCGTTCTTTCTTTGGTCAGGACTTATCCGCAAAAAGGGCAAAGAGAATTGGAAACTCCGTCGGTTGTAACTGGAATAGCGACAACAGCAGAAACCGCGACAACAACGCCTGCGGTTAAAACAGAAGTTGGACTCTTAGCCACGACAACAAAAACAGTTACCGAAAAACCGCGAATTGCGGAAAAAAGGGTTGCGCCACCCAAAATACTCACGCCATCCCCAGCGCTTCCTCCGCGGGCATTCCCGGAAGAAATTGCGATGACAACCCGGCCGGAGGCCGCGACAACAATACCCGCCGTTCCAGAGATCAAAGTTCCGCCGATTGATGAGGAAGAATTAATGCGGGCGGCGGTAAGAATTAGATGCGGGCGCGTATATGGTTCCGGCTTTGTTGTAACTCCGGACGGCCTTGTTCTAACCGCCGCGCATGTTCTTATGGGTGCGATTGAGTCCAATACCGCGACCTGCGACGTAATTTTTCCAAGAAAGCATCCGGAATTCGGATATTACCACGAAACGTACTATAGAACAGGAACAATACTTGACCCACAGCAGATTAAAAAGTTTTATACCGAGCAGGGTTTTGATGTCGCGGTATTAAAAGCCTCACTTCTTGAAAATGATCCGGTTTTTCAAAATGAACTTCCTTATGTAAAATATCCTTTTTGCGGTGCGGATACGTTAGACGACAAAATTTTACTTTTCGGATACGCGGCCAATATCGGCACTTCCCCTGGTTTTCTGGGTTCAATTTTGTCGCGTTTTGGAGGCGCGGTTTTGCAATACGGCGATGTAACGGGAGTTAGAAAAGAGATATCACAGATTTATTCCGGCGGATATGACTATTTTCCTGATTTCGCATATACTTTGGACGCAACTCTTTCGCATTCAACTGTAATAATTTATAGTAATAATAATTTCGCGGGCGCATCCGGCGGACTGGTGTTTGATACTTCAAAAAATTGCATCATCGGCGCAAACAGCGCGATAGGAACGATTGTCGGAGATCCGCGGGTATTTGGCTTTATATCCAATTTTGAGATTGGCGCGGTATCAGCATGGCGCAAAACGCTCGAGAGCGCGCAATAAGGTTTAACAATAGTTTAAACGGATAATATTAAACCTCACCACGCTAAATACGCTTTAATATGCTATAGCATATTAAAGCGTATTGTTTGCAACAATCTTCAAATATGAAGAAAAAATCTAATAAAAAAATTCGCCTCGCGGTTATTATGGGTAGTGCGTCCAGTGAGCACGAAGTATCGCTTGCGACTGGGCGCGAGGTCTTAAAGAATCTTGACCGGAAAAAATATATTCCGCGTTCAATTGTGATTTCAAAAAAGAACCGATGGTTTATCGGGAAAGCGTGGTTTAGCCCCTCCAAAGCTTTGCGCGGGGTTGATGTTGTTTTTAACGCGATGCACGGCGAATACGGTGAGGACGGCAGGGCGCAGAAACTTTTTGAATTTTACGGAGTGCCGTATACCGGCTCGGGAGTTGAGGCGTCAGTTCTCGGGATGAATAAATTCGCGAGCCGGAAGATTTTCGCGGCGCGGGGATTAATTACGCCCAAAACACTTTGCTTCACAAAAAAAGAATATCTCGCCGGTAAAAAAGTGGTAAAGGCCAAGATTTTGAAGACCTACAAAAATGGCTTGTGCGTAATTAAGCCGGTAAGTTGCGGTTCAAGTGTCGGCGTTTCCGTGGTGAATAATCCGCAAAAAATTGAAGCGGGGTTGCGCCTTGCTTTTGCGCTGGATAGCGGTGTTCTTGTTGAAGAATATCTTAACGGGCGGGAGCTTACCGTGCCTGTTTTAGAAAAGAAACGGGGTAAACCGAAGGCCTTACCTGTTATTGAAATCAGGCCGCGAAAAGGAAACTTTTTTGATTATAAAGAAAAATATAGCGCCGGCGGAGCGGAGGAAATAGTTCCCGCGCGGCTTTCCAAGGGGGAGCGCGAAAAAGTCGTGATGGCCGCGCTTGTTGCCCATAAAGCGCTTGAATGCCGCGGGTATTCAAGGGCGGATTTTATTCTCGTAAAAGGCGTTCCCTATATTCTTGAAATTAACACTCTACCGGGCTTAACAAGCAATTCTCTTTTTCCAAAATCGGCGAAAAAAGCAGGCATTGCCTTTTCAAAGCTATTGGATATACTTGTTGCGAGCGCACTTTAAAAACAAAGGCAGAAGAAGGAGGGCATAAATGAAGATTCTGAAATTCCCATGGGAAGCGGGGGGCGGGGCGAAAAGCATCGGTTCAAGTTACGGGCCTGATGCGATTGAGACCCAGTTCAATAAGTACCCGTGGCGGTGTTCTGAAAGCGGAGTTCCGGCGCGTGATGTTCAGTTTTTGGATGTAAAGGCCGTGCAGAGCAGTTCAATGCATCGAGCGTTCGGGGTTGGGGTACAAGCTATTCTTAACCATGAATCTTCGCTCGCCGTGCTTTCCGGAGATAATTCGTGCAGTTTTTACACGGTAATGAACGTTGCCAAGCGCTTTCCAGACCCGCAACTTGTGGTGCTGGACGCGCATCTTGATGCTTGCGATACCAAACACGACGCGCACGCGAGCTGGGTGCGGCGGCTTTGGGAGAACGACATCGTGCGTCCGGAGAAAACCATTTTTTTTGGAATTCGCGACGCTGAAGCCGAGGAGCTCTCTTACGCGAAAGAGAAGGGGGCAATTATTTATCTATGCCGAAATCTCTTCATCAATGCTGATATGGCGCGCATTGTTTTGGGGCTTGAGACCACCATGCGCGTTGATACGTCTTCAGCTCTTATACTGGTTGTTGATATAGATGTGGTTGACCCCTCGCAGGCGCCAGCTACTGGAGTGCTACGCGCCCCCGGCCTTGATCTTAGACAGGTCCTTTCTATTATCCGTGCCTTTGGTGAGCTTCATTTTCCAGTGAAAGTTGGCGAGATTTGCGAAGTGATTCCCGAAGAGGGGAATATGATGCGGCCGCCGTGCGACAAGCGCCCGGACCCCACGGGACTCACTGTGCTTGCCACGGAGGCCATTCTTCGGGAAATGATTTGTTCTTTTGCTTAAGTTTAGTAAGTTAGCAAGCCCTTTATATAGGGCTTTTTTAATAGAATATGCATAAATACTTGACAAATTTTGTCAGTTTGCTATAATGTGGTTAAAATTCGTAGCATTAGGAAGGGAGAGTGGAAACCGTGGAGTTGACAATGGATGGTCATGTTGTCGGCGAGTGCGATGAGGACATTTTCGAGATCGTGGTGGCCTACTTGGCCGATGGGCGTTCGCAGGCAGATGTCGCCAAGGAGCTTCTGGCCTCCGGCGTTCCGCATGCGCTTGATGTTGTTGTGAACGCAAAGCGTGTGCTCAAGGAGCGCGGTATCCTGGTGTAACAACATCCACGCGAGAGAAAGGTGGTGAATGCCATGCAGATTCGCAGACAGCTTCGTGCAAGTTCGGATGCGTTCGCCAAGGACCGCCGGCTCGCGGTGTGCCCCGAGGAGAACACGCACCGCGGACTCGGCAAGGTGTGCGGACTCGGGTACACTCATTCCAAGTATGTCCGCACGCGTTTCAAGTCCCGCGCGCGGCACCACGGGACGGCGCCACGCCACACCAAGAAGGGCGGCCAGTAGTCTGTCGCAAAAGGGGATCATGCACCCCCGGCGCTCAAAGACCAAACGGTCAATGAGCGTCATTTTTATTTATTCGTCTAAATTTTTATAGAGTATCAAATATTCTTGTTGGTCTAATTCGCGCGAATAGTGGAATAAGACCGGATGTAAATAAAATTTAGCAACAAATAAATAGCCCAGCCCTCTATGCTCTCAGAAATACCGCTAGTTTCTAAAAGCGCGTAAATATTTTTGCTATGTAATATTATATTGCAAACTGCTTAGAGGGCTGGGTGAACAACCGCGTATACCGCAAGCTTGTGTGATATCGCATCGCTTGCGGTGCAGTTGTTCATTGTTTCAAAAGATGTTATTTTTGTTAGGTACTCGCAATTTATGGAACGCGTTTTAATAAAAGAAACATTGGCAAAGATCGGGGAAAAAGTCCGCTTGGCGGGCTGGGTTTCGGTCAGGCGCAATCACGGAAAAATTATTTTTATTGACCTCCGCGATCGCTCGGGGGTTTTTCAGGTTGTTTTTACGCCTAAAAATGCGGAAGTGTACGCAATTGCCGAGACGCTTCGTCCGGAATGGGTGATTGCCGTTGAAGGAATAGTTCAAAAGAGGCCGAGCGGCATGGAAAACGCCGAACTTGAAACCGGTCAGATTGAACTTCCTGCCGAAAGTATTGAAATATTGAACAAGGCCGAAACAGTGCCTTTTGATATTCACGGCGACGGAAAAGAAATTGAAGAGGAGGTCCGCCTTAAATATCGCTATATTGACCTTCGGAGGCCGCGGTTGCAAAAGAATATGCGGAATCG
The DNA here is from genome assembly GCA_030648055.1 of bacterium. Classification (GTDB taxonomy): domain Bacteria; phylum Patescibacteriota; class Minisyncoccia; order Sungbacterales; family SURF-37; genus JAUSHI01. Next base: position 56,910 of record JAUSHI010000002.1, read on the forward strand.
CGCCAAGGCTATTAAGTTTATACGCGATTATCTTTCGCCGTTGGATTTTGTTGAAATTGAAACGCCGGTTTTATCCAAGTCCACTCCTGAAGGCGCGCGCGATTACCTTGTGCCTTCACGGGTTCACTTGGGAAAATTTTACGCTCTTCCGCAATCTCCCCAACAATATAAACAGCTTCTAATGGTGTCTTGTTTTGAGCGGTATTTTCAGATCGCGCGTTGTTTCCGGGACGAAGATACGCGTGGAGACAGACAGCCGGAGTTTACACAACTTGATCTGGAAATGAGTTTTGTTAAGAGGGAAGACGTGATGGACTTGATTGAAGACATGTTCATTAAGCTTGTCGGTTCACTTTATCCGGAAAAGCGCATTCAAAAAATTCCTTTCCCCCGCATTTCACACAAAGAAGCAATGGAAAAATACGGTACAGATCGGCCAGACTTGAGGGAGGATAAAAATGACCCAAATCTTCTTGCCTTCGGGTGGGTGATTGATTTTCCGTTTTTTGAAAAAGTTGAAGATGAGCGAAGTCTAAAGCTATCTGACGATGGCTCGGCTAAATGGACATTTACCCACAATCCTTTCTCGGCTCCCAAGCCGGAGCATATGGAGTGGCTTATAGAGAAAAAGAATATCGGTGAAATTCTTACTACGCAATATGATATCGTGCTTAACGGCTATGAAGTAGGCGGGGGAAGCATTCGTAATCATCAGCCGGAGGCGCTTAAAAAAGTTTTTGAGATTATGGGTTTTTCCGAAGAGCGGATTATGGCCAATTTCGGGCATATGATCCAGGCGCTTGCTTTCGGGGCTCCGCCCCACGGCGGAATTGCTCCGGGAATTGATCGGCTTATTATGATATTGGAAAACGAGCCGAATATCCGCGAGGTAATCGCGTTTCCGAAAACCGGAGACGCCAGGGATCCGATGATGGACGGGCCATCGGAAGTTTCTAAGGAACAGCTGAAGGAACTCGGCATTAAGTTTGAAAAGGAGAAAAAGTAAAACTCGCACATTCTCACATTCTTGAGAATGTGAGAATGTCAGTTCTGTGTTTTTTGTTTGTTTACTTTTGGTAGTGGCGCGAATTTTAAAATAAATAACTCCAAAAATGACGCACATCGTTAAGCAGGAAAAATTTGAAGGGCCGCTTGAGCTTTTACTTGAGCTTATTCAGAAAGAAAAACTTTCTATAAACGAGGTTTCTCTAGCCAGGGTTACCGATCAATATGTTTCAGAGATAGAGAAGCTTGCCCGAGAGGGCCGCATTGATCAGGAGGCGCTGGCGGAATTTTTAGTTATTGCTGGCGAGCTTCTTTTGATAAAATCCAGGAGCCTTCTTCCTGAATACGCGCAAACTTCGGAGGAGCAGGCATCAGTTGAAGAATTGGCAAGCCGGCTTGCCGCACTCAAGCGCATACGCGATGCTTCTCAGGAGCTCGGCAAATTAGGGCGGAGGCGGCAGTTTATTTTTTCGCGGGAGCCGTATTTGGGAATTGATCCGGTTTTTTATCCGCCGGAAAAGTTTTACGTGGACAATCTTCGGGTTGCTTTCTTAAAAGTGTATGAGGCCCTGCCTAAGCTCGAAAAGCTCGTGGAGGAAAAAATACAGCGTATTGTGTCCATGGAAGAAAAGATTAAAGAATTGCAGGAATTGTTTACGGCTAAAGTAGAGCGACTTTTTTCCGAAGTTATTAAGGGCGGGAAGGAAAAAGCCGAAATCATCGTGAGTTTTTTGGCAATTTTGGAATTAGCCAAGCAGAAGTTGTTTGAACTTGATCAGGATAAAATTTTCGGCGATATTCGTATTCGTAAAATCTGATTTTTTATGGACACAAAACAATCGCTTGAAAGCATTTTATTTTTACAGGGTGAGCCGATTTCTGTTGAGCGGCTTTCAAAATTGACGGGCAAAAAGAAAGAGCAAATTTTAAAGTCCTTGGAAGAGCTTTGCGAGGAATACAAAGAGCGGGGGATAGTCGTTATGGAAAAAAACGGCGAGTGGCAGTTTGGAACGAACCCGGCGTGCCGTGAACTGGCGGAAAAGTTCGTAAAAAGCGAGTTTACGGGAGAGCTGACCAAAGCCGCGCTTGAGACCATAGCCATAGTCGCTTATAAGGGGCCTTTGACGAGGGCCGAGATTGAATATATCCGAGGTGTTAATTCATCGTTCATTGTCAGGAATCTTTTGATGCGCGGACTTGTTTCGCGCAAAGAAAACCCGAAGGACGCCAGGTCGTTTATATACGAAGTAAGTTTTGATTTTTTGAAGTATTTTGGATTGACGCGGATGGAAGATTTGCCGCAATACGCGGAACTTTCCAAAAAAGAAATAGCCATACCTGAAGCGGAAGACATAGAAGTGCCGCAAAAAAATTCTTCAAGTCAACAAGTATAATGACATTCGCTTCGGAACACAAAAAGAGTATTTTAATCCTTCTCGTTTTGGCGGGCGTTTTTATTTTTGTCTCCGCTTTATTTGAATTCGCGCCAGCGGAGTATAAATCCAAGGCAGTTGGGGTAAGAGAGCCCAAAAAAACGCTCGCCACACTTCTGCGCATAAATTCCAATCCGCCGCCGTTCGTTTTGGCCGAATCGGTATTTGTGGAACGGCTTTTATCGCACGAAGTGATATTCGCCAAAAACGAAGATAAGACCTTCGCGCCCGCAAGCTTGGCTAAGCTTATGACCGCACTTCTATATGTTGAAGGAATGTCTTCGCTTGATTTGGTATCAATTTCGGAAGATGCAAAATCTGTCTTGCAAAGCGATGAAAAGAGATCGCGCGTAGACGCGGGGCAGGCCATTAAAAGCGAGGACCTTCTTAAGCTGATGGTCGCCGAATCCGACAATGATGCCGCTTACGCGGCCGCTGATGTCTTGGTGCAGAGAAGGGAGACGGCTTTGAAAGATGCGGATTTTGAGGCGCGCATTCATCGTTTTGTTTTTCTTATGAATCAGAGGGGTGAGGTGCTTGGCCTAAAAAATACTAATTTTACCAATCCGGCCGGCAAGGATGAGGCGGAAAATTATTCAAGCGCTCGGGATTTAGCGCGGATAGCGGAGGAAATTTTTATAAGGTCACCCCAAATTTGGGACACCTCCAGAATAATTGAAGGGGAAATTTATTCAGAAGACGGCGGGAAGTATCACTTTGAAAATACGGATGTTTTGCTTAAAGAATTTCCCGCGCTTTTTGGCTCAAAAACCGGCTTTACGGATGAAGCCGCCGGGGCGCTGATACTGCTCTATGAACTCGCACCCCGTGATCCGATTGTCGTGGTTATTTTGAAAAGCAACGAGCGCTTTAACGATGGCCGCGCTATTTTGAGATGGCTTGATGATTCTTTTAGGATACAATCTAAGTAAAGAATAATATGAACGAGACGGAAATAATTTTAAACGTTGTTAAAGTTTTCGGCCTTGCGGCGGTGAGTTTTTTTATCGCTCTTCTTTGGACGCCGCTTTTGACGCACATTCTTTATAAATATCGCCTTTGGAGAAAAGAAGCGCGAACTACCGCACCTGACGGCTCGGCCACTCCGCTTTTTCACGAGCTTCATAAGGAGCGGGAAGTAAGGGCTCCGCGCATGGGCGGGCTTTTAATTTGGGTGACGACGATTTTTGTCGCTTTCGCGGTGTTAATTCTCGCGGATATGACCGGAAGCTCATTTCTTTCAAAGCTTAATTTTGTAAGCCGAAATCAGACATGGCTTCCGCTTTTTACGCTTTTTGCCGCCGCTATGCTCGGTCTGGTTGATGACTTTCTTCAGGTGTTCCATAGGGGCGGGTATGTCGCTGGAGGGCTGGCGTTTTGGAAACGGCTTTTTGTTGTTTTTATAATCGCCTGCGTGGGTGCTTACTGGTTTTATTTCCGGCTTGGCCAGCATTCAGTTTTTATTCCATGGTTCGGGGACATTGAAATAGGGATTTTATTTATCCCGTTTTTTATCACGACCATGTTCGCGACGTTTTCAACGGGAGTTATTGACGGGCTGGACGGCCTTGCCGGAGGCGTTTTTGCCTCCATTTTTGCCGCATACGGCGGCATTGCTTTCTTTCAAAATCAAATTGACCTTGCGGCTTTTTCTGCCGTACTTTTGGGCTCACTTTTAGCGTTTTTATGGTTTAATATTCCGCCGGCGAGATTTTATATGGGAGAAACGGGGATATTGGGTTTGACCACAACACTTACCGTTATTGCATTTTTGACTAATTCGGTTATTGTTTTGCCGATTATCGCTATTGTTCCGGTAGTTGAGGCCATGTCGGTAATAATTCAGCTTGGCTCAAAACGGTTTTTTGGGAGGAAAATATTTTTAATTGCACCCCTGCATCATCATTTTGAAGCCATCGGCTGGCCACATTATAAAATCACTATGCGGTTTTGGGTCATCAGTTTCGTATTCGCAATGATGGGAATGGTTATAGCGCTCATCGGGCGCTAAGACACGCGGCGCGTGAAAGAAATATAAAAAGTGTCACAGAAAATAAGTATGAAAATCATTGAAAAATGGCAAGGAGTTACTGTTAAAATAGAACCTTGGTGGACGTTGATAGGTGCGCCAGTTATACAAGAATTTATATTTAGGTTTTTGCCATTTCAGCTTTACCTTGTCTATGGAAGGTTCTACGAAATAGGTATTCTAAGCTCGCTACTATTTGTTACAATCCACTGGTATTTCAACAAATGGTTCGTATTGTACTCATTTCTGTGGGGATTAATTCTATGGGTGGTAATGGCGAATTATGGATTCATGGCGGTTGTAGTTCTTCACGGATTATTGAATGTTATACATTTATGGTTAGGAATACTACCAAACAGAAGAAAAAGCTAATCCATGTGGCGGCGGTAATAAATATAAAAAGTGTCATAGGTAATAAGGATAGAAAAAACGCATAAAACCGCCGTAGCCGCGTGTTCCCCTTATGGGTTTTTTTGTTAGTATATAAAAATATATGGCTTACGATATTGTAATTAAAAAAGACAAAAAGCTTCTGTAATTTCCAGCACCGAATCAACTTGAACAACTTGAAATCAACTTGATGTTTGCTTTTTATCAATATTCATGCTACAATTAAAGCATGATGTCCCCAGAAAAAATGCCACATACTCCAGAAGTAAAAACCACGCCAGAGCGTGTTCTTGAAGAGGCGGGTCAGGAAGCAGAGGCATCTAAAGAAAGGCTCTCGCCGGAGGAAATAGAGGTACGGGTAACAGAATTGGCTGATCTTTCAGCTGCCCGTCCCGAGGTCTCCAAGCATGTACGAGAGACCTGGGGAGGACTCACCAAAAAAGAACGAGAAGAATTGAAAGCCAAAGGAGAAGAGGCTGTTATCGCACACCTCGAATCTCTCAAGATCGACCCGGAACTCCGCGAATTTGAAGAATCGACTCTCGCCGAGACAGACGGGCGCATAAAAGAACTCGCCTCGCACCCGGACGTACTTGCTGCCTATAAAGACCGCTTCGAAACTCTAAAGGGAACTCTCGCCAAAGTTCTTGCTTTTGACCATCTGCAAAAAGAACTGCACGCCGCAGAAAACACCGAGCAAAAACTGCGGCTTTTTTATGAACAATACGGTCGCAGCCCTGGCCCGATTGAGCGCAAAAAATTGGAAGGGCTTGCCAATCGAGTAACTGAACTCAAAGGAGAACTACAAGGGTTTGAACTTGATGAAGCTACGTATAGATATGCTGGCCGGAGAGAAATCAGAGGCATGCAGCGAGACCTTGCGCGTTACAGCTTCGCTGAAACAGAATCACGCACCGAACTCATTCGCGAAGTTCTGCCAGACCTTATGCAGGGCGCGCCAGTTCTTTTTCAGGGAGAAACCGGTTCGGGCAAGACACAGCTTGCAAAATATATTTCTCAAAAATACCTCGGCAAAGAGCCGGCTGTCATTTCGGTAAGCGAGCAGATTAAAGAATCCCAAATTCTGGGAACGCGAGGACTTGAGGCCGGCGAGACAATTTTCAAATATTCCGAATTCGTAAAAGCGCAAAAGGAAGGCCGGCCGGTAATTCTCGATGAAGTGAACTTAATGCCCCACGAATTTGCGGGGATTCTTCATGACTTCTTGCAAAAACGCGTGGGCGATGTCTGGATTCATCCAGTCACCGGAGAGCAAATCACTATCACCGCGCCGATTATGGCGACGGCTAACCTCAAATCAGAACGATATAAACAACGTTACGAGCTCGATGTCGCCACCCTTCGCCGTTTCATCGGTGGAGCGGGTGCTCGAGAAATTCATTACCTTGATATCAATAAGAAAGATAATGGCGGCGGCTATATTGCTCCAGAGACATTGAAAATTTTGGGATCGGTGCTTGCCGATCGTCACGGAAATATTGAGTGGGGTGAGGCGGAGGCGCCCAAAAAAATGGAGGAGTTAAAAAGATTTGTGTCCGCCTGCCGAAAGATTCAGGAAGATTTCACGCTTTCCATCCGCGAAGGAGGCGAAGAATCGCTTGCGAAAACCGACCGACTCGCGTTTCGGGAGTTAGTCATCACTCTCAAAGACCAAATAGAGATCATGAAGGCCTGGAAAGCCGGGGGGTTCAAGGAGCCACTGCAACAGATTATTCTCCGCGAGTTTTTCCACAAAGCGGAGATCAGCGGCCGTGCCGCAAAAGACCGAGAAAACATGGCACGGGTGTTTATCGCCAACAAATTCTTCAAGGACACTAAGCCGGAAGATTTCAAAATACAAGGCCTTGCCGCTCAATCTCTTCGTCAGTGGCAGGGCAAAGAATAATACCATGCCATTCGAAGTTTACCCCGTGAAATAATTTTGTTTCACAAAATTAGCGCAAAGCGCTATTTCACGGGGCAGGCAAACTTTATCGAATAAATTAAACAATATGCCATTCCCAGCTTACGAACTATATCGTCCATACGAAGACCCAGACAAATACAAAACCTCCACCCAAAAGAAAGCGGAGGGTGTATTGAAAGAGGCCGATGAAATGAAGCGGGCTCAAGGCAAAGAAACGATCTCTGGCGTCGAGTTTCAAGAAGCCAGAGAGCTTTTAGGCGAAGACCTCATCGGACCGGAAGAGATTGAAAAAACCTGGGGTGTGCGGCCGGAGGACGTCCCGGAGATTCCGTTTTCCCGTGAAGAACTCGAGCGAGCAAAAGAAATGGGACAAATGTTAGTTCTTCGAGTCGATAAAACAGAAGATGGCAAACCGATGTCGATGGAGGCGATGAACACTATTCTGGCAAAGCGCTGGGAGAAAGAGAAAAAAGGCGGGCTACTCAATACAGCGGATGGATGGAAAGGAGTAACCGGAAGTAAGGATTTTTCCGAAGTCGCGCCCCGCGCAGGTTGGGCGTTGATTTCTAAAGAATTACTCGAGGGCAGCACAAGCAAAAATTGCATAGAACAAACCGATGTGATCATCAAGGCCTTGCGAGAACAAGTATTCTCCGCCAAAGGCGGATCCGCCTCTGGCGGAAAAGACATAGAAATGCCGGAGGAATACGAGGAAGCGATACGGGAATTCGAAGCGAACAAAGA
>JAUSHI010000003.1:0-13606 GCA_030648055.1 bacterium
TACCGCTTCCAACGGCTTTGACCTTGACGGCGGATGTTTTTCAATTAACGGGGCATGTATAGGAGGAACCGCTTCAGGATGGACACCATCCGGCTCCAACGTGGTCCTTACCACCATCACTGATTTTGTCGGCATCGGCACTGCGACTCCATGGGGTCAGTTGTCGGTGAATCCAAACGGAATCACAAGCACAGCGATGTTCGCGGTCGGCTCTTCAACCGCGACTCAATTTGTGGTCTCAAACAAAAATGGGAGTTATGGCAACGTCGGGATTGGGACAACGACGCCCTCTGCCGCTTTTGCAGTTGCAGGCGCCGGACTTTTCGGTACCGGCACTTCAACCTTTGAGGGCAACCTCCACGTCTGGGGCGCACTGCAAGTGGGTAAGGGTTCGATTGTTATCAACGACGATTCCATCACCGGCAATGGTGCTCTCACCGTGAGAGCGGGCGGGACAAATCAAAATCTTGCTCTTAAGCCCTCCGGTAGCGGAGTAGTATCGCTTGGAGGCAATCTCACTTCCTCCGGCAACCTTACTTTCCAAGCCGCAGGTACCACTGCCGGTTCTACCGGCAATGGTTCAATCTACTTTGCGAATTCATCCGGTACGACCGTGGGTCGTATTGAGACCACTGTTGTTACTGATGTTTCCGGAGTGGCCACCACGACTGCTGGCACCGGTGCCGACGGCAACGCTACGGCGACTTCCACCACCAATATTTCAACCAATATCATGATTACCGGCAGAACCCAGCCCGACATGTTCACCGCGAAAGTCGCCCAGACTTCAGCCGCAAGCCAGAAAGTGATCTGGGTGAGTGATGCCGCGGGATTGGCCATCGGAGACGAGGTTCTGCTCGTCCAGATGACCGGTACTGGCGCGGGCAACTATGAATTTCGTCGTGTTGTGGCAGTAGGCGCGGGAGCGGGCACCACGACCATTACCGTTGATGCAAATCTTACCAATACTTATACGGATTCCAACCCTGGGAGCCGCGCGCAAGCGATACGAGTTCCCAACTACCTTAATCTCGTTATCCCCGCATCCGGAACCTTCACCGCGAACACCTGGGACACGCCGTATCCCAGTACCGGAGGTGTGCTCGTTTTCCGGGCGCAAGGGACGGTGACGGTGGGGGCGAGCGCCATCATTGATATGAATACGAAGGGGTTCTCTGGGGGGAGTGGGGGGACGGGGGGAGCGGGTGGGACATCCCAAGGTGATGGCGCTCTTGGCTCTGCTGGCACAGCCGGATCAGGTTCCGGCGCCGGCGGCGGGGGGGCTGTTGGGGGTGGTGTTGGTTTAGGAAACATAGGGAGTTGCGGCGCAGGCGGAGCTGGTGGCACCGGCGGTGGCGGCGCGGGCGGCGGGTATGGGACGGCAAATAATGGATCGGCTGGCGTTTCGGGAGCTGGTGGAGAAGGTCAAACTGCGTTAGGAAATGGCGGGTCCGGCAGTGCTGGCGCAGGCGGCACTTCAGCTACGGTTGGTGCGGCAAATCTCTCTACTATTTTTCTTGGATCTGGTGGAGGAGGCGGTGCGGCAGGACATGGTGGAGGCAGTGGTGGTATTACGACGGGAGGACCCGCAGTAGCCGGTGGCGCTGGCGGCGCTGGTGGCGCGGCTGGAACGGGGGGAGGCACAATTTATATAGAGGCGACGACGCTTACGAACAGCGGGACGATTCGAGCGAATGGAAGCAATGGAACAGGTGGTTCCGCGGGGTCAGCTGGCACTAACGGGTCAACGAATATTTCGGCCGGTTCCGGCGGTTCCGGCGGCGCCGGTGGTGGCGGCGGTTCCGGTGGTTCTGTTTTTGTAAAAGCAAGTTCAGTTACAGCAGGAACTATTACTGCATCTGGAGGAACTGCAGGAACCGGTGGAAATGGCGGTGCGGGAGGAAGCGGTAGCGGGTCTAACTCGTGTGGTAGTGGTGGTGGTGCTGGAACTACCGGCGGTGCGGCAGGTTCTAAGACTGAAGGCTCTAATGTTACAGTCGCCGGCGCCTCGGCCGCTCCCGGTACTGGCGGCGCAGGAGGCGACGGCCGCGTCCGTTGTGACTCGGCCGCAGGTTCAGGCTGCACTACCACTCCTTCCGCCAACCAGAATGCGTATGGGGCAAGTACGGGTAATTCATACGGCACCTTCTACGTCGGTACTACGAATACCTTCTCGGCAGACATCGCCGAATATTATCCGGTGGTTGATCAAACTATTGAAGCGGGTGATATAGTTTCAATCGCGCCAAACGGCGGGGGATACGGTTTGGTAAAATCTTCTTTACAAAATAGTTCCACGCCAATCGGAATTATTTCCACGCGTCCGGGCCTCATTCTCGGAGGCGGCGAGGACTCCAAGATGAGCGAACGGCTGGTGGCTCTGGCCGGAAGAGTCCCCATCAATGTGACCAACGAGAACGGCCCGATTCATATCGGCGATCAGATTTCTATTTCCTCAACCCCCGGCTACGGCATGAAGGCTACGACCTCCGGTCTAACTATCGGTATTGCTCTTGATGACTTTGATGCCACAATGGCTACCACTACCGCAATAGCTGACGGCGCGCCGGCGACGGTCGGAAAAATTCTTGCCTTTGTCAATCTCGGCTATTCAAAACTGGATAACACCGTGACACAGCTTGCCCAAAGTCCAACAACTAACGCATGGTCGGTGGATCAACAATCAGGAAAAGTGTCCGTCAATTTCCTGGGCGATATCAACTTGAATGGCAACTCAATCATCAACGTCTCCAAAATAATCGGCATGGATGGCAAGTGGACAATTGATGAAAACGGAAAAATTATTGCTAAAGAAATTGAGACGGAAAAACTTAACGTTAAAAATGAAGTCAAGATCGGTTCGCCCACAAACCGCATCGGCATCACGCTTTATGATGAAGACACCGGAGCCCCGTATTGCCTTAAAATAAAAAACGGACAAATTGTTAATGTTCCCGGCGAGTGCGTAAAAACTGCACCAACTCCGACAACCGCCGAAGGCGGTGTAGTGACTACGAGCTCAACTTCGTCGCCTCCGACTGCAACGTCGGAAGAGAATACGCAAACGCTTTGTTCGGACAATATTGATAATGACGGCGACGGGCTTATTGATTTAAATGACCCCGATTGCGCGGCGTTCGTTTCGGCTGTGCTGACTGGTGATACTGCTTCGGCAACTACTACGCCGACAAGTACCGATTCAACCGCCTCTTCCACACCCGCAACACCGTAGGTCGTGCGCGAGGTTTTCTTTTTTCAGCACAAACATAAAGCCATAGCTTTATTTTTGTGCTGAAACAACGCGCCACCCTTTTCCACATGCAAAGAACGGCGGTTTGGAACCTCGCCGCCGTCCTCGCCCGACACAACCTCTTCAACAACACCGGATGTTTTATCAACATCAACCGAAACAAGTTTACCGACAACTGCAACCACCACGGATTCAACTGTCGCGACGTTATCAACAGCAACGACAACCGACCCAATAACCGCAACTTCTACAACTCCTTAACTCGCTTCGCCCCCACAGCTGTCGCCCCTTTTACCTTACCATCGCAAAAGTGACCGATAGGTCAACTTTGCGTCACTTTAAAAACCAACCGCCCAAAACTCATCGTCGCAAAAGTGGCCGATAGGTCAAACTTGCGTCACTCTAAAAATTCGTCTCGTTTAGCCCACACCATCTGTCCTTCTTTTTTCACCGTCGCAAAAATAACCGATAGGTTAAGCTTGCGTCACTTTAAAAACGATAACTGATACGACAAGCGTAACCTCTACAACTCCCTAAAAATCCATCGCCGTAATATTTCACCGTCGCAAATATAACCGATAGGTTAAGCTTGCGTCACTTTAAAAACCAACCGCCCAAAACTCATCGTCGCAAAAGTGGCCGATAGGTCAAATTTGCGTCACTCTAAAAATTCGTCTCGCCCACATCATCTGCCGCCTCTTTCATGTTACCCTTTTCACGGTCGCAAAGATGACCGATAGGTCAAATTTGCGTCACTTTAAAAATTCGTCTCGCCCACGTCATCTGCCGCTCTTTTCATGTCGCCCTTTTCACGGTCGCAAAGATGACCGATAGGTCAACTTTGCGTCACTTCAAAAACTATAACCAATATGATAATTGCAACCTTTACAACCTCATCGTCGCAACAATGGCCGATAGGTCAACTTTGCGTCACTGCGGATTTTACGTTACGCTTCAGACAACATGAAAAAAACCACAGCCTACACCCTTACCACCATTCTTCTTAGAGCGATCGCGGGTGGAGGGCTACTCGCCGCCATTTTGATCGCACCAAATATCGCAATCGCACTCAAGCCATTTCTCAAACAAGAGGACTGGAAAACGTTTCACGAAAAAGAACGGCGGCGAATCAAAGAGGCCATCCGCCGCCTTCGCGAGCGTCGTCTGACTGAAATTATCGTAAAAAACGGAAAAGAGTATTTGCAAATTACCGAACAGGGTAAGAAGATATTGAGGAATTTTGAACTTGACATCATCACTCTTCCTCAAAAAAACCGCTGGGACCATAAGTGGAGAATCGTTATGTTTGATATTCCAGAGCAAAAACGAAAGAGCCGCCGCGTCTTCCAAACAAAATTAGTTGAACTCGGCTTTTTCCCCCTGCAAAAAAGTGTTTTTGCCTATCCCCATCCATGCCACGATGAGATTGATTTTGTAACCATGTTCTTTGAACTTGGGCAACATGTCATTTACTGTGAGACCGATGATCTCGGAGAATATGAAACAAGAGCCCGTGTTTATTTTCACCTGCTTTAAGCTATCCTCAAAGAGATCGTCGCACATCTGACCGATAGGTCAACTTTGCGTCATCTCAAAAACCAACCGCCAAAAACCCATCGTTATATCACTTTACCGTCGCAAAAGTAACCGATAGGTCAAAAGTGCGACGGAAATGACCTTCTCCTTCTGCATCTTTTCTCTATTTTTACGGCGTTAATTTTCCAGCCATCGCGCACTCAACATCTCACTGTCACTTCTGGCAATGAGAGCAAAACGAAGTGCCACGGCCAGCGACAATCGTGCGTTTTATAATGCGTTCGCAACAAGAACATTTTTTTCCCACGCGGCCATAAACCTTGCATAACTTCTGATAGCCGCCCCTTTTGCCGGTCGGAGGCATCCAGTCGCGCATGCTTGTTCCTCCGGCTTTCAATATTTCATCAACTGTTTTTTGAAGTGATCCGAAAAGATTTTTCATTTCTTTTCCAGAAAGCGATGATATTTTTCTTTTGGGGTGAATACGCGCGTTCCAAAGCGATTCGTCGGCAATTATATTGCCAATACCTGAAATGACATCCTGCCTTAATAAAAATGCTTTAATGGCTTGATTTCGCGCCCCCAGCTTCTCGTGGAATTCTTCAAGAGTAAGTTTTTTGAGGTCAACTCCGAGATTTTTAAGATAGTTGTCTTTTTGCAAATCCTCCGGCGAGCCGTACCAGACAATTCCAAATTTTCGCGGGTCAATAAACCAAAGCTCGCTCTTGTCAGAAAACCGGAAAACAAAATGGGCATGATTCGTTTTTTTCATCCTCAAATTCTTAAGAATTTGAGGATGATTTTTAGGAACATATTCAAAACGGCCGGACATGCGTTGATGAAAAGCTAAAACGCGCTCGGGTTTGCCCGAAAGACGCAAAAAAATAACCTTGCCTATACGATAGCCATCAAGAATTTTTCTGCCACGAATGTCGCGCAGTACAAAATTAAACCGTGCCAATTTTAAACCCCGTGGCCAGTCGGTCCAAAAATTTGAAAATACTTTATTTTTTACAAGCGGCAAAAGTCTTCGCTTTGTAATTTCAACTTCGGCTAATTCGGGCATATTTTATTTTTATCATCTCGGTCATTTCATTTCAATAAAAAGCCCCTATGCGGGGCGGTAACTATAGATGAGTATCACTTATGACCGGTAAACTTGTAAGCTTGTTTCCTGCAGTTTCAAAAGAACATTATTAAAGCTCTTTAGCGCAGTGGGATGCACACCTTCGGGGTTGGCGATGATGACCTTCCATTTGAAAAATCCGATTCGGAATAGCGCAAAGACTATGCCGAGGTCAAATTCTGAGCCGGTACTTGCGGGGTCATACCACACGTGAATCTCGTCAGCACCCAAGATGGCCAGAAAATTCTTAGAACAAATATCCCAGCCATGAGGATCGGTCTGGTCGGTATCTCGCATGGGCCAGTAAACTTTTGCCCCCTCGCTTTCAAGTTTTGCGACATACGCCACAATCGCTGCTTTTTTCACCTTTTCTTCCGGCCTCAAAAGTTCGTCAGGCTTTGGCGTACCATCAGGGAAAAGGAAAGCTCGCACCGGACAAATTAAGAATATCATGCGCTCCATCGTTTACCTCCTAAGGCAAAAATATAAAGAACTGATATACATTATCACACCGTGTTGTCCTTGTAAAGTATCGCCGAATATGCCAAATATACACAATAATGTCCGTTACAAACAAAGGAGGCCGACATTAATTCGGACATACTTGTTCAGTTTGGCATGCATTCTTAACGCGGATTTCTCCCCGATTCGGACACCGCGTGTTCATTAAATTTCTATGGGAAAATACAAAAGTTTGCGATTTCGCGCGCTTCTCGACATCAGGCGCAAACAAAAAACGCTAACCATGTCTTTTATTAAATAAATCCCCACACCTCCCTGCGGGGTATTGCTCCCACGAAAAAAACTAACCTTACGCCCATTTATCTTTGTGGCAAGCCCATAGTGTATTCTGGGAAGGTGTGGGGATAAAATTATTTTGGGTGCCCAGAGGGAATCGGACCCTCGTTACCGCTGCCACAGAGCGGTGCTTTACCACTAAGCTATGGGCACCATATCAATTGAGGGGACACGCCCTCATAAAAATTATATTTCAATACAATACAGAATTTTAGGGCTGAAATCAAGGTGCTGATAGAAAAATTTTTATTACTTTCCCGCCATAACGGGCAAACCTTGCGCTTTTAATTTCTCAAGCGCTTCTTTGCCGATTTTCTGAACTAAATCGTCAAAAGCTTTTTTATTTTCACGAACATCGGGGATTTCTCCGTAAATTACAACCTTATCCGGATTCGCCGCGAGAAATTCTTTTGATATTTCGGGGGATTCAAGCGTAATGTCCAACCTAATCAAGCGCGGCGACTCTTTTTCTCTACCCTTAACTTCTATTACGGCATCGGCCCCGTAGTCCCTATCAACAAAGGAATCTACTGTGGTCCAGAAAAGTACATTTTTGTCTTTCTCGCCCGAACGGCCAAGTTCCTCGGCAATAAATTTTCTTAACGCGTTCGGGAATTGTTTAAGCGGAGAGACGGGATCGGCCGGCTCTCTGGAGTCGGGTTTAAACGGCTGGAAATGTTTTACGACTTCCAACGCGCCCCGAAGCGGAATTGGTTTTTTAATATCGCGGTAGTGCTGGATAAGCTCCCTTTTTTCGCGCTCATACGCCGGGTCATTAACACGAATACTGCCAAAAACAAAACGCTCGTTAATTTTGCCGCTTGATTCCGCAAATTGTTCCGGTGATTTATAAAAACTCATAATTATATTTTTTATTTACCGCGCCCACCAGGACTTGCCTGCAAGTCGCGCCGGCTTCCGCCTCCGCGCTCGCAGGCCGCCGCTCGCGGTTTTGCTCGCCGGTCGCTCGCAAAACATCGCTCCGCGCTTCGAGTCCTGCCGCAAGCAAAACAATTTGCTTGCTCTGGTCGCGTCTCGCTTCGCTCAACGCGCCCACCAGGACTCGAACCTGGAACCCCTTGCTTCGAAGGCAAGTACTCTATCCAATTGAGCTATGGGCGCATCTTGATAAATCCGTCAGAAATTATTTTTCGAATATAATCTTTGCGTTTTAATTTTTTTAGCTTCCTCTCAATTATGCGCGCTTCGCGTAAAGAAGTGTATTTTTGTGAAAACACTAACTTGATATTCCCAAATCTCTTTGTTGTAGGTGTAAAACCACTGAAATGGTGAGTAAGACGTCCGCTTAGATTGTTGGTGCTCCCAATATAAAATCTTCCATCGCGTAAACTCTGAAGAATATATACATATGCCATATATGCGGTGATGAGCCCCGACGTCCCGCCCCCGCGTCGGGAGTCGGGGCCCCGACCGCGTCGCGTCGGGGCTATGGGCACACCATCAAAATTATAAAGCAAAAACGCTAAAAAATCAATAAAAAGCGGCGTATTTAAACGCCGTAAATTTATAAAAACTGATCTTATCCTTCCGCATCTTCGTGCCCGGGCTCACTGTCATCGTTAAAAGGGTAAACCAGAAACGAAAAATGAACCGCGGGGTCATCACTGGATACTGTCACATCAATGCTATCCGGCTTGCCGTGCGGGCAATATATTGGCTCAAACATAATTTCACAAAGCGTATCAAGGCCAAATTTCTCTTCAGCGGCAGTACCGGCAAAAGCAAATTCAATTGGAATCTTCATGAGCGCAAGACCGACATCATCCGGCGGCAAATTCGGCAAAGACGGCAAAACAAATTTAATCCCGATCTCTTTCCATGACTCAAGAGTAACAACCGTCACACCGTTTGAACCGGTATTTATCCTCACGCGCTTTCTCCTTTTTTAAAGTTCTCTAACCATAAGAAAGCACGCGCGATTGAGTTTTGTCAATTTTCAGAGTAAAGTGATAAATGTGAAAAGTCCGGATAACATGCTAAAACAAGAATCAAAAGAACAACCTAAAACACCAGCCGAAGTAGCGCGCGTGTTAGAAACGCTGGCTAAGGCGGGGTTTGAATCCTACGCCGTCGGAGGATGCGTGCGCGATTTAATGCTCGGCAGGAAACCCCAAGATTGGGATGTTACCACCAACGCAACACCGCAAGAAATCCAAAAAAATTTTCCCAAAAGCTTCTACGAAAATAAATTCTTTACCGTAACGGCCCACACCGGTTCCGAAGACCCGACACTTAAAGAAATAGAAATCACCACCTTCCGCGCCGAAGGGCGCTATGAAGATAAGCGCCATCCGTCAGACATAAAACCCGCGCGTTCGCTTGAAGAAGATTTAAGCCGGAGAGATTTTACCGTTAACGCTATGGCGCTTACCGCGGACGGAGAACTCCGCGACCCTTTCAACGGCAAGACCGATCTTGAAAAAAAAATGATCCGCGCCGTGGGGAAACCCGAAGAACGATTTAATGAGGACGCGCTCCGCATGTTGCGGGCAATCCGCTTTGCGGCAAAACTCGGATTTTCAATAGAACCGGCAACACTTGCGGCCATAAAAGAAAACGCCGCGTGGATGCAGGCCATTTCAAAAGAACGAATCCGCGACGAATTTGTCAAAATGCTCAACGATGCCAATGCAAAAACAGCCATTGAAATGCTTCATGAAGCGCACCTCTTAAAATATGTCCTACCAGAACTTGAGGAAGGTATCGGCATTGAACAAAGAGGCCCCCATAAATACGAAGTGTGGGAGCACAACTTGCGCGCGCTTGATTACGCGGTAAAAGAGAGCTGGCCCTTGAGGATACGCCTTGCCGCCCTTCTTCATGACATCGCAAAACCACGCACCCGCGAACGCAGAAATGATATCTGGACCTTTTATGGCCACGACGTAGTTGGCGCAAAAATGGCTTTAGCAATTTTAACGCGCCTGTGCTTCCCAAAAACAGAAATTGAAACAATCACCAAGCTCGTTCGTTGGCATCTTTTTAACTATAAATTAAAACGCGATGAACAATACAAAAAAGATCTTGCCGCCATGGGCGAAAACCCGAACGCCAAAGACATTGAAGATTCTGAAGACGAACAAGAAACAACGGATTCGGCTGTCCGCCGGCTTGTCAGAAATATCGGCCAAGAAAACATCCATGATTTAATAAAAGTTCGCATCTGCGACCGCATAGCCACCGGAGTGCCAAAAGCGGTACCTTATAGATTGCGTCACTTTCAATTCCGTGTGGAAAAAATTCTGCGAGAGAACGAGGCGGTAAGCGTTTCAATGCTAAAAATACGCGGCGAAGATATAATGCGCGTTTTAAAAATATCAGGAAGTCCGAGGGTCGGCCATGTTTTGAATGCCTTGCTTGAAGAAGTACTTGACGATCCCTCAAAAAACAATAAAGATTACTTAGAAACGCGTGTTGTTGAGCTCGGCAAACTTTCCGATAAAGAATTGATGGATCTTCGCACACAGGCTGAAGAGCGAGTACAGATTTTGGAAGAAGAAAGAGTCAGCGAAATTAAAAAAAGATATCGGGTTAAATGAGCGGCGGTTGAAAACTTTATTCGGGGTGCTAAGTATATTTGCCCCGTTAGAAAATACCGGGATGTAGTATAGTGGTAGTACGCGGGCTTCGGGAGTCCGTAGTCTGGGTTCGATTCCCAGCATCCCGAATATAATGAGGGATGAAGCGAGCAAACTGCTTTGCTCGCGATGGGATATCGAAGGGCGAGCGTTGCGCCGAAGGCGCCGCGAACCCAGGAATTCGCGAGGGGCGAATTGATTCCCAGCATCCCGAATTAAGGTTTAAAGAAAATATAAATTCTCCGCGTGCGCAACCTTATGGGTTAAAAGCAATCGTTTTATTTTTGTTGGTTTATAGGATTTTTGCGCCCATAGCTCAATGGCAGAGCTGCTCCCTCTTAAGGAGAAGGTTGCAGGTTCGAGTCCTGCTGGGCGCATCGTAATAAATAAAATTCTCCGTGTTTTGCGGAGAATTTTATTTATTACGATGCTCAATTCTAAACTTTGCACGAACCCATTTTGAGCGGAACTGACCGCCTCCTCCGCCAGCTGGCGGATCCGGTGGAACGCTCGGGCGCGGCGGAAGGGAGGTGTGGGGGGAATTCCGCCGCGCCCTCGCGGGAGGCCAGAATTTTTTCGCCGCCAATCCAATTAAGAAATGATTTAGCATAGTTATATTATAGTATAACCGTTGTCCAACAAAACAACAAGTGATAAACTGTGTATAAGGAATATGCAAGAAATATCCAAAAAACTAGGCGAGAACATGAAAAAGGTTCGCGCCAAGAAAAAAATGTCGCAAGGAGCGTTAGCGCGGCTTTTAGGGGTTGATAAGGGCTATATCAGCAATATTGAGAGTGGCAACAAAAATCCAACGCTTGCGACAATTCAGAGATTAGCAGACGCGCTTGGCGTGTCGGCTGATGAATTATTGAAATGATTATGAAATACAGACCATATACAACATTATTTCTGTTGGTTTCGGTAGATGGGAAAATATCCACTGGCGATACCGATGTCATGGACGTAGATAAGGATTATCCCAAAATAGTTGGAGTGAAAGAAGGATTGAAGCAATACTATGATTTGGAGTTAGAAACTGATTTATTTTCGTTCAATACGGGGCGAGTTTTTGCAAAGGTTGGAATGAACGAAAAAACTGACGAACCGCAAAAGTTGCCGGTGAGTTTTGTTGTAATAGATAACGAACCCCATTTAACGGAAAAGGGTGTTTCTTATCTTGCGAAGAAATCTAAAAATCTTATCATTGCGACCACAAACAAAACTCACCCCGCCTCAATCCTTAAAAAAGATTTTGATAATATATATATTTTTGAGTACGAAAAGATTGTAGATTTCCACGATTTGTTTGAAAAACTCAAAGAACGATTCGGGGCTGAAAGAATGACAATACAATCGGGCGGCACTCTCAATACAACCTTGGTTAGAGAGGGGTTGATTGACCGAGTTTTGCTTGTAGTTGCTCCCGCACTTATCGGAGGCAAAAGCACTTCTACCTTGATGGACGGCGAATCCTTACATACTCCAGCTGAACTAAACAAAATAAAAGCTCTTGAACTTGTACAAGCGAAACCGCTTGAAAACTCCTATTTGCTTTTAGAGTATCGTGTCAAAAATGAATCATGACAACAAACCTTTTTAGAACAGAGGATGAACGAAAAGTAGCACTCACACAAAAAGAACAGGAGAAAATTCTGGGAATTGACTCATCGTTTCAATCCATTTCCGAGGCGGCATATTTTGATAACTATGACCTACCTTGCCCTGTTCGTGTGAGCGTTACAACAAAGGACAACAAGGTTGTTACGGTTGTACTTAGGAAAAATCGACATGGCGATGTGAGAAAGGAAATTCAAATATTGCGTGCGCTTAAAGAGTTTGGCTTGCCAGTCCCCGAAATTCTATCCGAGCCTTTTGAAGTAGAAGATGACGAATATGCCGCAATATATTCTCTTTTGCCTGGAGAAAACTTGCAGAAGTTAAGTATGCGATCCGAAAAGGACTTGGCTCTGGCTAAAAACCTACTTGTGGAGGCTGTCGTTAAGCTAATGGACGCCACGGATTTCGTTAGAAAACATGAGGTGTCTAAGATTTTGCCAAGTATCACGCTCACAGATGAGTTAGAAGCTTTGAACATAGAAGACAATCCGTGGCTTGGAGAGAAAATCTATCAAAACGCTATTCAAAAACTTCAGAAAATCCTCCCAAATATTAAAACGCCATTAGTGCTTTCAAACGGCGATTACCAGCCGGGTAATTTTTTGACGCAAGACGGAAAAATTACTGGTTTTCTTGATTTTGAATCGCCGTCATTTCAAGACCCGATAATGGGTTTTGTAAAATATCCAATTTACGATTTAGACCCGTTGGGCAAAACCGATATTATTAAAGTCTTTTTGAAGATGAAAGGATTTTCTGAAGAAGATTTTAATCATCGCCTTGCGCTGGGATGTTTGAAAATATTGAAAAAAGAAATTCCAGTTTCCGGAGGTGATAAAGAGACAGAAGAATATAGGGGTAGAGTCCTGACTTTATTGAAAAAGAGTACAGATTTGATAGATTAATTGGATTGACGGTGAAAAAATTTTGGCCTCCCGCGAGGGCGCGGCGGAAGGGGGGTTTAAGAGAGGAATTCCGCCGATATCAAATTTTCTAAAATAAAAAGTATTACAATTTCTAATTATGAGCTATCCCTATCTCCACACTGCGAACGCTAAAGAGCTTTCTGGAAAAGACCGCTTTATTTTCCGCGTTCTGGAAATTATCCCGGGAGCCACAGCGTGGATAACGCTTTTGGGAATGGTGCTCGCGTCTTGGTTCGCTCCGGTTGGCGCGGCGATTTTTATAATCCTTTTCGACCTGTACTGGCTCGTTAAAACTATTTATCTCTCTGTACATCTTCGCGGAAACTGGAAACGCGTACGGCATCACCTGAAAATAGATTGGCGGGAGCGCGTGGAGAAACTTAAATGGGATCACGTCTGGCAGCTTGTCATTCTGCCGTATTATAAAGAGCCTTTCGAAGTTTCGGACGGGCTATTGGCGAGCGTTGCAAAATCTGACTTTCCAAAAGATCGCATGATAATTGTAATTGCAAGCGAGGAGCGCGCTGGAGGTTCGGCTCGCGACGTTTCAAAAAAACTTGCCGAGAAATATAAAAATATTTTTCCGCATTTGCTCGAAGTAGAGCATCCCGCAAATCTTCCCGGCGAAATTCCGGGGAAGGGTTCCAATACTGCGTACGCCGGAAAAAAGGCGCAGGAATATATTGATACGCTACATATTCGCCACGAAGATATAATAGTTTCATCTTTCGATATCGATACGCAGGTAACA
>JAUSHI010000004.1:0-91162 GCA_030648055.1 bacterium
TACCGCTTCCAACGGCTTTGACCTTGACGGCGGATGTTTTTCAATTAACGGGGCATGTATAGGAGGAACCGCTTCAGGATGGACACCATCCGGCTCCAACGTGGTCCTTACCACCATCACTGATTTTGTCGGCATCGGCACCGCGACTCCATGGGGTCAGTTGTCGGTGAATCCAAACGGAATTACAAGCACGGCGATGTTCGCGGTCGGCTCTTCAACCGCGACTCAATTTGTGGTCAGCAACAAAAATGGAAGTTATGGCAACGTCGGGATTGGGACGACAAGTCCGTTCGCGCTTCTTTCTGTAGATGCTCCGGCGGGGCAAGCAAGTTTTGCGGTCGGTTCCACCACTGCCACCCATTTCATTATTAATCAACAGGGTAAAGTTGGCATTGGGACAAGCGGACCGCAAAGAAAACTTGATGTGTTCTCTGTAGACAGCGTAGCTCAATTCAGGGTCAGCCAATCATTATCCAATTACACCGAGTTCCAAACGGACAGTGTCGGAGACCTAATCGTCTCTCCCCAAGGCGGAAATGTGCGATTGAACGATTACAATCTCTATGTCTGTTCAGGGGGAGCCTGCCCGGCAGGCTCCCCCGCGGGAACCGGAAACCTAATCGTGGAAACGCGCCTGGGTGTCGGAACCTCCACTCCCAACTGGAACCTGCAGGTTGCGGGAACGAGACCATTCTTTGTTCTTTCAGATACTGGCGGCGCGGGACTTAACCTCAAGCACTGGACTTTTTCTTCACAGAACGGCAATCTCTATGTCGCAACCTCCACTGATATCTATGCCACCTCAACGCTCCCGGCATTTATGATCGATTCCAATGGGAATATTGGAGTGGGAACCGCCAATCCCAGCTCAAGGTTCTCCGTTGCCGGCATTATTGAATCTATTATCGGAGGATTTAAGTTTCCTGACGCCACCCTCCAAACAACGGCGGCTACCTCTACCACCGGATTTGTCGGATTGCATTTACGGACACACCCCGACTTTGATATCAGCACAACAACCGTCGACATAGTGCATGCAGACGAGATCCAGCTTGATAATGGAGTCAAGGTGAATGACTGGAACAATGTGACTGCGGCCATTACCGCATCAGGAGCGGGAGGGCTTGATACCGGGTCTGAAGCCGCCTCCACCTGGTATGAGATCTATGCGATATACAACGGAACGACGAAGAGCGTGCTCCTGCATCAGGCGAAGGATTATTTTTTGGATGAACAGCAGACGACGAATAACTCTAGCGTGTCACTTCGCCTAGCCAGTAGTAATGAGCGACTTGCTGAGGATTTCCAAGTTGATACCGCCGGCAAGGTGGAATTTGTAGACGTTACAGCTATTAGGAGTGGGAGCGTGACTGGTAATATCTGGTTACAGGTTGAAGCAGACTCTAGCGGCTCGCCGAGCGGTACGGCACTCGCAACAAGCGACAAAATTGATGCCTCTCTAGTCAGTACTTCTGCTCAGTCGATTCGCTTCGTTTTTCGCAATCCAGTCTCACTGTCGGCTCTTACAACCTATCACCTCGTTTTTTACGGTAGCTATCCATTATCAGATGTCAATACTATTAGCTGGAGCCTCTCGACAACTGACACATATGCGAGAGGCACTAGGGAATCTTTCACCAGTTCTTCGTGGTCTGACACTTCGACTCAGGACTTCGTGTTCAAAATCTACGTCACCCGCAACGACACCGCCATCACCATGCCCTCCGGCTACACCGGCAAAGCCAAGATCGGGTATGTGTTCAACGATTCGGGGAGTAATTTTCTCCCGATTGTGAAAGTAGGAAGGACGACACGGAAGCTCTCCGTCTTAACAACAGGGGCGACAACAGCGACCGTGCCGACGCTTACGGACCTTTCAACATTTATCCCGCCGGGGCCGTATATGGTCCAATTTGGCACAATTGATACTACGGATAACGCCACCATGTATATCAACGGCGTTCCGGACGGTTATCCGCCTAACTCGGGCGCGTTTAGTGACGGCCACGCAGAGTCGGTCCATTCCGGCGGAGGCGCGGCGACTCAACCGCGGATTGTTACCGACTACCAAGCTGTTTACATCTTCGTATCAAGCGGGACGGGGAACGCCTACGTCCTTGAGTACTCGGATGATTAAACGTCAAAAACGTATGCTTCATAAAATATTAGTCTATACGAGGTTGAACCCCCACATTTTTGACTTCCATAGTTTTCTAATCCGTAATTGACGCTACATAATTATTACGTTATACTTTGGCCATATGACAACTAAAAGAAAAAAAATAAAACCCCCTTTTGAAATTGAGTTAGGTCGGGAAGATGATGGGCGCTGGATTGCCGAAATCCCGAAGCTTCCCGGAGTTATGGCTTATGGCAGAACGAGACAAGCGGCGTTGCGAACAGTTTATGCCATCGCTCTTAGAACGCTTGCCGATAAAGTAGAACACGGAAGAACTCTTCTACCGGTTTCTCATTTATTTAACCATGAAATGGCGAACCGCTAAAGCGAGGCGGGTTTTAACCGCCCTGTTACAAATCGGTTGGCGCATCAAAAGGCAAAAAGGTTCTCACAGAATTCTTGAAAGGTCCGGGTGGCTTGACGTTACTTTTGCGTTTCACGATAGGGAGGAGATAGGTCCTCGTATGCTTGGCCGCATTGCTAAATATACCGGCTTAACTCCGGATGATTTGTAAAGTTGCGCCAAACATCACAAGCATTACGATTTTATCGCAAATTCGGCCCATTGGCGCCCGGCGATTGAGCTGGCATATCGGCACAATGGGAGAAACTGATTTTAAAAAGATAGAATAAAAACTCAAGGTGCTTTTGTTTTGAGTTCCTCCTTTTTTGTTCTACCTTGCGGCAGAGTCGGGCTGAAGCCATTTGTATTGAAGGTATAGCAAACGCACAAGATCTCTCAAGCGGTTAGTTGTTAATAAAGATATGTTTCAAAACTTTCTCCATTTTCTTAAATACCACAACGCGGTCTCCATCGCGGCGGTCTTTTTGATCGTAGCCTCCGGCTCATTTGCCGCAAGCCCAGACCTTAGAAACTCGGTCGTTTCATCTCAAGAGCGGATCATCTCAGTTGATAACCGCCTTATTCTTTTGGTGGACATGATACAATTCAATCCTCACCTTCAAATTGACTCCATCACCGAAGACCCCGAGTGGTTTTATGTCGTCTATCACTACGACACTTTGGGCATCCGAGACTCTGTCTGGCAGGATATTATTGAACAAAAAACTCTCCGTGTTGCCAAAGCTCTTCTCGGAAAAGAAGATCTCGGCCTTTACGTTGCCAAAGAACTGGGAGAGGTTCTTGACTACCAACGCTCCTACCTCACCGAAGTCCAAACCAAAGAACGAACGAACGGCGCTACCGAGAAAGTCGCCGTGGTTGAGTATCAAGGTCTCATCGGCAAGTTCCTCTCGCCTGACAAAAAAATATTCCCCGGTTATGAACAGGTCGTTAAAGAAACCGCTTCAGTCATTCCCAGCACCTCTCAATCCCAAGAAGCGAATGAATCAACTGTAGCCAGCACACCGCAAACACTGACTCTTGCTCCCGCACCAGCACCCCAACTCTCTCAAGATGAGACAAGAGCGCTCATCAAACAAATGGTTGAGGAAGCATTAAGAAGCGCCTTGGCGCAATCTGCGACAACAACACCGGTGACAATACCGACGACGCTACCCTCTCCTGAGCCAGCACCGACTCCTACCCCGCCTTCAATCCCGCCGCCAGCACCCAGTGACACTGCACCAATTTCGCCGGCAAGCGCAACACCTGAAGCCACGTCCTCGCCCGACACAACCTCTTCAACAACACCGGATGTTTTATCAACATCAACCGAAACAAGTTTACCGACAACTGCAACCACCACGGATTCAACTGTCGCGACATTATCAACAGCAACGACAACCGACCCAATAACCGCAACCTCCACAACTCCTTAACTCGCTTCGCCCCCACATTTGTCGCCCCTTTTACCTTACCGTCGCAAAAGTGACCGATAGGCAAAACTTGCGTCATCCTAAAAACCAATCGCCCAAAACTCATCGTCGCAAAAGTGACCGATAGGTCAAATTTGCGTCACTCTAAAAATTCGTCTCGTTTAGCCCATGCCATCTGTCCTTCTTTTTTCACCGTCGCAAAAATAACCGATAGGTTAAGCTTGCGTCACTTTAAAAACCAACCGCCAAAAACTCATCGTCGCAAAAGTGACCGATAGGTCAAATTTGCGTCACTTTAAAAACGATAACTGATACGACAAGCGTAACCTCTACAACTCCCTAAAAATCCATCGCCGTAATATTTCACCGTCGCAAAAGTGACCGATAGGTAAAACTTGTGTCATCCTAAAAACCAATCGCCCAAAACTCATCGTCACATCACTCTACCATCGCAAACATAACCGATAGGTCAACCCTGCATCACTTTAAAAACTCACTTCGCCCACACCATCTGGCGCCCCTTTCATGCCGCTCTTTTCACGGTCGCAACAATGACCGATAGGTCAAATTTGCGTCACTTCAAAAGTCATGACCGATACTATAATTGCAATCTCTACAATCCCATCGTCGCAAAAGTGACCGATAGGTCAACTTTGCGTCACTGCAGATTTTACGTTACGCTTCGAACAATATGAAAAAAACCACAGCCTACACCCTTACCACCATTCTTCTTAGAGCGATCGCGGGTGGAGGGCTACTCGCCGCCATTTTGATCGCACCAAATATCGCAATCGCACTCAAGCCATTTCTCAAACAAGAGGACTGGAACTCGGCTTTTTTCCATTACAAAAAAGTGTTTTTGTGCATCCCTATGATTGTAAAGATGAGATTGACTGCCTTATTGAGTTTTATGGTGCGCGGCGATATATTCGGTTTATGCTCGTTAAATATGTTGACAACGAGCTTCAGCTTAAAAAATATTTTTTCTCTGGTGCGCGTACGGGGGCAGAATGAGTGATCACTTAATTTAATATAATTATTTTGCCTCATATAAAAACGATCGTTTTTATATGAGGCAACAAAAATCAAAGGATTGGGTGCCTGTAATAAAGTTTATCAGCAATTACTAACGATTCGTATAGACTTCGGCTTCTTCGAATTTCAGCGAAAGCAGTTTGGATATCCCGTCGCTTGCCATGGTAACGCCGTAAAGAACGCCAGCCTGTTTCATCGTTTCGCGGTTGTGAGTTATTATAATCAGTTGAGTTTTTTTTGAAAGCTCCTTAAGAATCGCCGCATATTTGTGGGAGTTGGCCTCGTCAAGCGCGGCGTCAGCCTCGTCCAACACAAGAAACGGCGGCGGATTTACCGCGGTTATGGCAAAAAGAAGCGCAATAGAAGCAAGCGCCTTTTCGCCTCCTGAAAGCATGGTAAGCGATTGGACGCGCTTCCGCGGCACGTCAACGTTAATTTCAATTCCGTATTCTTTTTGATTTTCAGATGTTTTTTCATTGCCTTCTTCGCTTACTCCGCGCTCCGCCAGAGCAACATATTTCAAGACGCCTTTTCCTCCGCCAAAAATTATACGAAAATAATTGTTAAATTCATCTTTGATTTTATTGAAACCGGACTCAAAATCTTTTTCCATTGTTTCCTCAAGTTCTTTTACAAGAAATTTAAGGTCGCGCGACGCGCTTTCAAGATCGGCGGTTTCATGTTCCAAAAATTCATACCGTGCTCTCGTTTCTTGAAATTCTTTGACTACCAACGGATCAATCCCCCCGATTTCTTCAAGTTTTATTTTGTATTTTTCTATTTTTTTCCTTAAGCTATCGGCGGTCTCGGAGGAAAAAGAAATAATATCAAAGGCTTTAAGCGTTTCCGGCGTTATTTTGAAGAGCACCTTCTCTTCTTCAAGTTCTTTTTGTTTTTCTTCAATGCGTTCTTTTTCAAAAATCCATCGCTGAAGGAGAGACCGTAAGTCGTTTCGCTCCTCTTCTTTGTCTCGTAGGGACCGTTCATGTTTGCGAATGGTCTCGCGAAATTCGGTAGCCTCTTGCGATTCTTTTTGGCTGATTTCCCGCATTTGTTCTATTTCTTTTTGCAGGAGTGTTAGTTTTTTTTGTATTTCCTGATGGGTTTGATCAAGATGGTCTGGTAGGCGGTTTTCTTGGTTTTTGGCGGGTAACGACGCGTGTTCTATTTCAGCAAGAAGAGACTCAATATTTCTAATGAGCGTGTCAATACGCTCTTTGACCTCATCAAAGTCATCAATAGCATGAATTTCTTCCAGGTTATCCAGGAAAGATGACAGTTTGCGGCGTATTAAATTTGAATCAACGCTTTTTTGAAGAGCGGTCGGGGTTTTGGCTCCTACCTCAATCTTGCCTTCAATTCTGCCAAGCTCTCGTATAAGCGTTTGGCGTTCATTTTCCGCAGAAATTATTTTCGCGTCAGCTGGTTGTATTTTTGAAAGTCCCAGAAGGCGAGACTCCAGATCTACTATGTTTTTTTCCAGTGTTTCAATTTCTTCTTCAAGTGCTTTAAGTTTTTTTTCTTCCGGGCCGTGTTCGCGGTCAAGGCGGGCTAGGGATTCTTTTATATCCTCTTCGCTTTTTTTAAGCCAGGCAAGTATTACTTCCCGAAGGGATTGCTCTATAGCTTCACGGTTTTCCGCTTTTTCAGCCTGAAGCCGTAGGAATTTCAAATGCGGCGTTATTTCTTTTAAGAGCGATTGTGCTGAAACGATATTTTTTGATGTTTCTTCAAGTTTTCTTTCCGCTTCAGCTTTTTTCAGCTGGTACACTCTAAGCCCCATGGCTTCTTCAAGCATTTCTCTTCGTTCTCTGGGACCCGACAGCAAGACTTTATCCACTTCACCCTGTCCGATTATGTTGTGTTTTGTCTCACCCAGGCCCATTCGCGCCAAGAGTTCCACAACATCCTTCAGTCGCACTTGAGAGTCGTTCAGGTAATATTCGTTTATGCCGTCACGGAAAATTTTTCTTTCAAAAATAACTTCGGCAAAATCAAGCGGAATTCTTCCGCTTCTGTTGTCAAAAGTCAGTTTAACCGAAGCCTTGCCCATTCGCGCAACCGTGGGTGAGCCGTTGAATATCAAATCTTCTCCGCGTTTTCCCCGGAGGCTTTTCATGGATTGCTCCCCCAGCGCCCAGCGGATGCTTTCGGCTACGTTGGATTTTCCGGAGCCGTTGGGGCCGACGATGGCGGTGATATCGTTTCTGAATTCAAGTTTGGTCGGCTTTGCGAATGATTTGAAGCCGGATAGCTGAAGTTGTGTTAAACGCATGCGATTTTTCTCAGCGAGGCAAGCAAGCTTGCTTGCGTAGCCGAGATGTTAGAAAATTCAGCACCCAGCCCTCTAAGCCGTTTGAATTTCATTTATATTTTTCATATTATCGTGATAATTTTTGCGTTTGGTGATATTTTTCCGTACTGCATAGAGGGCTGGGTAAAGGTTTTGTTTCTATTTTGCTACACCTGCGGTTGGCGTAGCAAAATAGACAAAACCCATTAATTCCACTCTTTTTTCTTAAGTGCCAGCCGTGCGGCTTCTTCTTGGGCTTGCTGTTTTGATGGCCCCTCGCCCTCCGCGATCAATTCCTTGCCCAAAAATACTCCGACTATAAAATGTTTATCGTGGTCCGGCCCCCATTCTTTGGTAACTTCATAGCTTGGGGTAAGTCCTTCGCGTTCCTGTGATTCTTCTTGAAACAAGCTTTTAGGATCGCGGTAAAGCTTTTTTGCGATGACTTCATCAATTTTTGGAAATATAGTGTGGCTTATGAAACCGGCCGCCGCTTGATAGCCCTGGTCGAGGTATATAGCCCCAGTAATTGCCTCATAGGCGTTGGCAAGAATAAATTGGCGGGCACGGCCAACATCTTTGGTTTCTCCCCGCGACATAAGCATGTAGTCATTTATATCAAGACCGATGGCGATTTCCGAAAGCATGCGTGAGTTTACGAGAGCCGCGCGGTAGCTTGTAAGGTCGCCTTCGGGCTTATCTGGAAAACGCTTATAAAGCTCTTCGGAGACAACAAGTTCAAGCACGGCATCTCCCAAGTATTCCAGGCGCTCATTGTGCGACAGGCGGAAACCCGGATTTTCGTTAAGGTAGGAACGATGAACCATGGCCTGCTGTAAAAGGTCTTGCGAATGAAACGAAACGCCGAGCTCCGCCTCAAAT
Organism: bacterium; assembly: GCA_030648055.1. Lineage (GTDB taxonomy): Bacteria > Patescibacteriota > Minisyncoccia > Sungbacterales > SURF-37 > JAUSHI01. Next base: position 8,169 of record JAUSHI010000004.1, read on the forward strand.
TTGGAAATATCCATTGTGATTAGAGAAATGATTGGGGCAGGAGATGAGGAGAGAAGTTCATCTCGTCGTCATCCCCGGTCCCTATCTGTGTTAGAATTAATTTATTTTTTAGTCCGCTTTTTTGTTTGTTTTTTTTCTTCCACCTGTGGTTCGGGCGACGCGGCTTTTTCTTCGGCTTTTTTCTCATTTCGTGATGGGTGCTCTTTTCCCGGCTCCCCTATTTCTCTGTAGACCGTCCCCAAAACGCCGTTTATGAAACGACCGGACGATTCGCCTCCGAATGACTTCGCAAGTTCAATTGATTCGTTGATCGCGACTTTAGGAGGCACTTCTTCGCGCTTGCCGAAGAGAAGCTCGTATAAGCCCAGACGGAGCACATTACGGTCAACCGCCGCGATTTGGCTTATTGGCCACTCCGGCGCGGCTTTTTCAATTATAGCGTCAATTTCTTTTTTGTGATTAACCACGCCTGAAACCAGGTTTTTCACGAATTCGGTATCTTCCAGGCCCGGACCAAATTCCGCGATATTTTTAGCCATTATGCTTTCAAGTTGGTCCGGTTCCTGATTATTAAAATCCCACTCGTAGAGTGTTTGCATCGCGATGGAGCGCGCTAAGTGCCTGGATGCCATTTCAACGAGCTTGTAGGAAATAGCTGGTAGCTGGTAGAAAATTAATACAAGTTACAAGTTACAAGCTACAAGTTATTTATGAGATAATTCTTCCGCTGAAACTTTGCCCTCTCTGGAGGCTTCTTCCTCGTGTTCGTGCAATTCTTTTTCTTTTTTCTTCCGTTCTTTTTTATCAAGTTTGGCAAGAACATCAATTACCTGTCTGCCTTTATAGTATCCGCAGTTGCCGCAGACAGTGTGGGGCGAGAGAGCCGAATTGCAGTGAGAGCATAAACCGAATAAACGCGGCTTCAGGGCATGATGCGACCGCACGCGGTTTCGCTTTGATTTTGTATGGCGCATTCGGACGACCATAATAAAAAGACTATCAAAAAATAAACAAAATTACAATACTGTTCTGTTTATGCTCAAAAACTTTTATCTTTTTGACATGATACTCCGCTTGTAGACCTCCAAGTGCTCCAGGGCCAGACCCGTGCCCTTAGCGACGCATAAAAGAGCGTCTTCCGCAACATGGGCTGTAACGCCGGTTTCTTGAAGTACCAGCTCGTCAATGCCCCTTAAAAGAGAAGTGCCGCCGGACATTACAATTCCCTTTTCCATTATATCCGCGGCAAGTTCCGGGGGTGTTTGGTGCAACACATTTTTTATTGCTTGAATTATTTCGTTTAGCTCGTCAGAGATTGCTTCAATTACTTGAGGGGTGCGCATTTCAATTATTCTCGGAAGGCCGGTCATGAGATCGCGCCCCTTTACTTCCATTGAGAGTTCGGTATCAAGGGGTGTAGCACTTCCTATGGTTATTTTTATGTCTTCAGCTGTGCGGTCGCCGATAGCAAGATTGTGTTTCTTTTTTATAAAATCGGCGATGGCTTGATCAAGTTTATTTCCCGCGACCTTCACCGAGGTTGAAGCCACTATGCCTCCCAAAGAAATTACGGCAACATCGGTCGTTCCTCCGCCGATATCAACGATCATGTGTCCGGAAGGCTCGTTGATTGGGATGCCCGCGCCTATTGCCGCAAGCACCGGTTCTTTGACTACATAGGCCGCTTTTGCTCCGGCTTTGGTCGCGGCCTCAATTACCGCGCGGCGTTCAGTTGAGGTTACTCCCGCGGGAACGGATATCATAACTTCCGGACGGAATATGCGAATTCGGCCGAGAGTTTTGTCTATAAAATAACGAAGCATGGCTTCGGTTACGCGGTAATCGGCGATCACTCCGTCTTTGAGCGGACGATAAGCTATGATGGTCTCCGGAGTTCGTCCGATCATGTCTTTCGCGCCATTGCCCACGGCAAGAATTTTATTGTCTTCGGTTGAGACGGCCACAACGGACGGTTCGTTAATTACGATTCCGACGCCTTGCACAAAAACCAGCGTGTTCGCCGTTCCAAGATCAATTCCTATTTTTTTAATAAACATTGGACCCATGATTTTAAAAAATTTTTATGCGATTTCCGGAGATGTTTCGCGAATTATATTCGCGCCGATATTTTTAAGTCTTTCGTCAATTTTAGCGTATCCGCGATCGATGTGTTCAATGTGGGATATGGTTGTGCGACCCTCTGCGACCAGGCCTGCGATAATGAGCGTCATGCCCGAACGGATATCAGCACTTGTTATATCGCATCCGGTAAGCTTGGTGGGGCCGGTAATTCGTGCGCGGTGTTGATCTAAAATTGTACAATCCGCGCCCATTTTTTGCAACTCCGGAATATAACGAAGGCGGTCTTCATAAAGCCAGTCGTGTATGAGGGTTGTTCCGGCGGCCTGAGTTGCGAGGACGGCGAAGGGTGGCAGATGGTCGGAGCCAAGCTTGGGATAAAGGCCGGATTGAAGCCTGAAATTTTTATAATTGGCGGCGGGTTTTAAAATTTTAAGCGTGTTTTCAGAAAATTCAAACGAGACTCCCATTTTTTTGAGCTGTAAGATTGGCGCGTCCAGATAATCTTTCTCAACCCCGGTTAGTATTAGTTCCGAGCGCGTGGCGGCGGCAAGCGCGGCAAATCCTGAAATTTCAAGCTCATCCGGGTTAATACGATGCGTGGTTCCGGAGAGGTGTGCCACGCCATTGATTTCAACGCGTATCAGGCCATTCCATTTTATATCCGCGCCCATTTTTTGGAGCATCAATACGAGTTCTTGAACATGCGGCTCGCACGCGGCAAGGCGTATCACTGTTTTGCCAGGCGCGAGAACGGCGGCAAGTATCGTATTTTCGGTCGCGGTCACACTCGGTTCATTAAGTGTAATTTCGTTTCCGCGCATTTTTCGGCCGTCCATGGCGACTTTATTGTTCTCCTCGCTTATTTCAACGCCGAGCGCTTCAAGCGCCTTTGTGTGCGTAATAAGGGGGCGCGCGCCGATTGCATCCCCTCCCGGAAAAGGAATAACTACCCGGCGCGTCCTGCCCAAAAGTGAGCCGGCAAATAAAATTGATCCGCGCAATTTGCGGGCAAGATGCTCATCGGGTGAAAAAGTTGTAATATTTTTTGCGTTTATCCTGAGGCGTTTTGCGGCTGTATCCCATTCAATTTTGGCGCCAAGTTTTTCAGCGATTTGGATCATTGTACGGACATCGCTGATTTCAGGGACATTTTCCAGCACAGTTTCTTCCGCGCTAAGAAGGCTCGCCGCTATAAGTGGCAGGGAAGAATTTTTTGAACCATAGATGGGAATTTCGCCCTTAAGCGATTTCCCCCCTTCAATAATAAAATTCGCGGGCATAAATAATACGCTTTTATAGTACTCTTGACGGCTGATCTTGACAAGCCCCAACACCTGATGCGATTATTGCGTTTTTATTATGCCGGGTAGGAAAATACGCGTATTAAATTTCAAGTCTTCTTTTAGAAAATAATCCACTCAAAATTAGGTGTGGGGCAAGCTTGGCGATACGACATTTTATTTATTTTTGATATCCACTTTTTAGCATCTTGTTTTTTGTGGCAAAATAATTTATTCTAAGAAAACAGATGAGTCCTATTTTTGAGCACAATATTTCACCTCTAACTAAAGCAAAAAGGCGGATAATTTTTTATCTCGTAGTTCTTTTATTTGCGGTGGTTGCTCCTTTTATCGCGCTTTATTCAAGAGGTTATAACTTTGATTTCAAAACTCGGCAAATAATCAGTACGGGAGGTATTCTTGTGAAAACAGACCAGGCTGGATTCAAGATTTTTATTAACGATGTCCTTGCTAAACAAGTAGCCTTTTTTTCTTATGGTGCGCTCGTAATTGATCTTAGGCCGGATTTGTATTCGGTGAGAATTGAAAAAGACGGTTTTAAACCCTGGCAGAGATTCGTGCATGTTGCTGGGGAAAGTGTCAGTGAATTCAGGTTCGTCACACTTATTCCGAATAAGCTTCCGGAGAAAGAAATTTTAGATATTTCAAAGCGAGGCCTGACTATAAGTTCATTTCAAATTCTTGGAAAAAGCCCATGGGTGATCATAAACACAAATGAACGGAAACAAATAACTTATTTTTATGACCGCAGTACTGGAGCGCTTGACGCGGTTGAATCGTTTGCCGACTGGCGGTGGGACTCCGCAAACCGGCAGTTACTTGTTATGAGAAAAGGTCCGACGCGATGGTCCTTGGTTTATCTCGGCTCTGATAAAATACGCGAGGAAAAAATTGTAATACCAAAAGGCATTGGAACGGCTGTTAGTATGGATTTCGCGACCGATAAAGCAAACGAGTTTTTTATTCTTAGTTCCATGGGAGTTCTTAACCGTTTTAATAAATCCACCCGCGCGTTTTCCGCAATTCTTTCCGAAGTTAACGTCTTTTCAGTTGAGAGTTCTAAAATAGCGTTTCTTAATAAGAGCGGTTTTTTTGCTTTGGCGGATTTGGACGGCAAGAACATTGAAGACCGCGGGCGTAAAGGGTTTTATGTTTCGGAAAAGGCGGTTAAATTCGCGCTATCATCTGCTGGGGATAATTTTGTTATTGATTCAGGGGGCGGGTTTTTTATGCGGAAGGCGTTAGATTTAGAAGTTGTTCCTATTTCTGGAAGCGTGGTCAGTGCGGTTTTTGATAGCGATGGAAGCAAGGCTATTTTTTGCACGGATCACGATATAAGTGTGATTTGGCTGAAAGACGAACAATATCAGCCGTTTAGAAAGGCTGGAGACAGGGTGAAAATTATTTCATTCTCCGGAGGAGAGATAACCGATTGCGATTGGTGGGGCGCGGATGAAGAAAATATAATTTTTTCCGCCGGGAAATTTGTTGGAATTACCGATATTGATACTCGCGGCGGCGGCGTTTCGGCTTCAATTCTTTTTGATGATATAGCCGGCACGGTCAGGTTTGAAAAAAATTCCGGCAATATTTTACGAAGCGAAAAGAGTTTTCTTTTCAGCACTAAATTATATTAAGGTTCAAGTTTCCAGAGATTTTAAAATAAAGCAAAAGCCCCCAGTGGGGGCTTTTGTAATTTGCTTACTTCAAATTTCTTTAGCAGGAAAAATTTTGGGATGGCGAACTACCTTTTCGCCATAATTCGCCAAAGGCGGGCGGGTGACGCTAAGCCTTGCTTAGCGTTTAGCCCACTGTGGAGCTCTGCGTGCGCCTTTAAGTCCGAATTTTTTGCGCTCTTTCATGCGGGAGTCCCTGGTAAGAAAGTTGGCACGTTTGAGGCGTTTTCTGAAGTCCTGGTTGAATTTAACAAGCGCTCGTGATATACCGTGGCGGAATGCTTCGGCCTGCGCGTGTATTCCCCCCCCATGGATATTAGCTGTTACGCGAAAGCGTTCAAATGATTTCATTTTTTTGAGTGGGTCTTCAGGAATAAGAAAAAGACTCGGGTATTGGAAATAAGCGTGATATTCTTTGCCGTTAACCCACATTCCCTTCTCCCCCCTGGTGAAAAGACGGACTCGCGCGATAGCCGTTTTTCTTCGCCCGACCGCTTCCCAGTAGCGTCCGCTGTTCTCTATTTGGGCCGTTGATTCGGGGATGGTTACCTCTTCAGCTTCTTCTTTAGCGGGCTTGACGGCCGCTTCTTTTTCCGGAACCTTAATAACCTCCTCTGCTTTTTGGAGTTTCTTTTTTACAGGTTTCGTCTTCTTAATTTCCTTTTTTTCTTTTACTTTTGGTTTAGCTTTTGGCGGCATAATAAGGTTATTTTTCAGAACCTTTATAGAGGATAAGATTTTTCATACGTTCTTTCAAAAGACGGTTTTTGGGCAACATTCCCCGCACTGCCCGTTTTAAGACCTCTCTTGAGTCGCTTTTAAAAAGTTCTCCGGCTGTTTTTTTGCGAAGATGACCGATAACTCCAGTGTGGTGGTAATATATTTTCTGCGCGAATTTTCTGCCGGTGAAAACCAATTTGTCGGTATTTGTTACAACGACTTTTTGCCCCTCTACTTTATACGCGCGGAAGCTACTTTTATTTTTATTCTGAAGAAGCAGAGCAATTTGGCTCGCAACTCTCCCCACACTTTTTTCGGAAACATCCATGTTAATCGTGCTCATAAGTTTATGTAAGCTCCAATATGGCAAGTTTTGCCGAATCACTTTTTCGTGGGCCAATTTTGGTGATTCGCGTAAACCCTCCGTGGCGTTTATGATATTTTGGGGCTATTTCTTTTACCAGCTTCGGAATGATGCGCGCGGGAAGCAGGCTATAAAGCCTTCTTGTTGTGGCAAGGTTTTGCGTTTTGGCTTGGCTGATGATTCTTTCAATCATTGGCTGCAACTCTTTTGCTTTTGCCTCGGTGGTTGTGATTTTACCGGAATGGAGAAAAGAATACGCTAAATTGCGAAGGAGAAATTCCCGTTTCTTTTTTTCACGCCCGAATTTTCTCCCCTTCTTTAAATGGCGCATGAATTATTGTTTAAGGGTAATGCCGAGGTTTCCAAGAGCTTTTTTAATTTCTTGTATGCCCTTATCTCCAAGCCCCTCTATTTCTTTCAATTTCTTATCGCTCTTTTTTAATAGTTGGCCTACGGTTTTGATGCCCGCGCCGTTCATCGCGTTTAAAACCCTGGTTGAAAATTCAAGTTCATCTATTTTCTTTTTTGATACGGAGTTTTCGTATGATTCTTCTCTTGATTCTGTTTCTGCCTGCATGGTTTCTTCTTGGCGCGATGTCCGGCTCTCATATTCGCTTCTTTCTGAAAAAGCGCCGGAAAGAGCCTCAAACTGGCCGACAAGAATTTGTGCGGCTTTGGTAAAAGCGCTTTTTGGGGATATGGAACCGTCAGTCTCAATATTAAAACGGACGCGGTTGTAATCTGTTCTGTCTCCCACCCGCATATTTTCCACTTCAAAATTAACCACTCTGACAGGAGAGAAAGAAGAGTCAAGCGCGACGGTTCCAATCGCCACTTTTTCCTTTGACCTAGTCTCAACCGGCTGGTAGCCAAGTCCAGTTTCAACAGTCAGTTCCATGCTGAGCACAGCCTTTTTATCTGTAGCGGTGGCGATGTGCAGGTTGGGATTTACGACTTCAAGCTGGGAGGGTGTTTTTATGTCACGGGCAGTAATTTCTTTTTCGCCCTTTATGCTGATGGTTGCGGTGTTGGACCCTTCGCCGTGCATTTTGAAACGGACCTGCTTTAAATTGAGCGATAACTCAATTACGTCTTCTAAAATTCCAGGGACCGTTGAAAACTCATGGTTTATGCCTTCTATTCTATATGACACTATAGCCGCGCCCTCAAGGGAGGAAAGAAGTGTTCTGCGCATGGCGTTGCCAAGTGTTGTGCCGTAGCCCGGATAGAGGCCTTCAATTTCATAAATACCGCGATTTTCTTCTTCAAGAATAATTTTGGGTTGTTCTGGGGGTGGAATCATAAAAATTAATAAGTTAATAATTTAATTTCTTAAAAATGAAAAGACATTATTTTGAATAATATTCCACAACAAGCGGCATGTTTTGTTGCGTCATTGTGTCTCCAATATTGGGCAGGCGGACAACCCTTCCCTCGTGCTTGTTGTCTGCTAACTCAAGCCATTCCGGCGGGATGTATTTCTTTAATCTTGCGTTAAGATCTTGATATAAAGGTGATGACAGTTCCGATTCTTTCAAAGCAATCGCGTCCCCTATTCTTACTCTTAATGAGGGCTGACGCACACGTTTGCCATTAACTAAAATATGTCCGTGGCTGACAAGGTGTCTTGCAACGCTTCTTGAAATTGTGAAGCCAAACCGGAAAACTACATTATCAAGCCTTCGTTCCAGAAGCTCGGCAATGGTATCGGCAGTTGATTTTCCTTTATTTGCCAGCGCCTCTGTGTAATATTTTTTAAGCTTGCCGTTATTTATTCCGTAGATATATCTGACCTTTTGTTTTTCTTTCAATTGTACCCCATATTCCGAGCGGCCGCGCCTTTTTTTCTTTCCGTGAACCCCCGGTGGATACGGACGTTTTACTATCGCGCTTTTTTGCGAAAAACTTCTCTCGCCTTTAAGGAAGAGTTTTTCGCCGATTCTTCTTTCTAATTTTTCTTTTGGGCGTGAGATGGGCATGAGAATTTTTTCTGCGAGCCGGGCGAGTAGCTGAAAAATTCAGCACCCAGCCCTCTAAACCGCTTGAGTTCTATTTAAAATAATTTGTAAATTCTTTTTTCATAAACTATATATTTCATCAGCTAAATTGCATAGGGGACTGGGTCTTCCTCGTTACACTCGTCGGACTTTTTTAGGCCGTGGGCCGTTGTGCGGGATAGGAGTAACATCTTTAATAAAACTAATTTCAAGACCATGGTTAGCAAGAGATCGAATTGCCGATTCCCTGCCGGAGCCGATTCCTTTTACCATAACTATAATCTCTTCCATGCCGACGCGCTTGGCTTTTTCCGTCACAACCTCTGCCGCTCGCGCCGCGGCGTAAGGAGTCGCTTTTTTTGTGCCTTTAAATCCAAGGGATCCGGCTGATGACCAAGCGATAGCGTTCCCACGCTCGTCGGTTATTAAAATCATCGTGTTATTGTAGGTAGCCTGAATATGCGCAATACCTTTGCGAATGTGCTCCTTTTTTGATTTTTGCGAAACGGCTTCGGGTGACGGCCCCTTTTCTGCCTCATCTCCGCCCTCGCCTTCCGCTTTTGCGATGATTCGTTTTTTGCCCATATTTTTATAGAAAATCGCTAAAGCTTAATCTCTAAATAAATCTAAAACCCAAATCTCAAAAACTTTTTGATTTTTTTAATTTTGATATTTGAGCTTGTTTAGGAATTAGGGTTCCGAGATTAAAGGTTCATTTTAAGTGGGTGATGCTGACGGTTTCCTGCCTGAACCCATTGTTTTTCTGACATTTCCTCTTCGTGTGCGCGAATTCGTCTTCGTCCTTTGGCCCCTTACCGGCAAGCCACGAATGTGGCGAATCCCGCGATAACTAGCGATGTCACGGAGCCTTTTTATATTCATCATTATCTCGCGTCTGAGTTCTCCTTCAATTTTATAATCCTTTTCAATTATTTCGCGAAGGCGGTTGACTTCATCCTGTGTTAAATCTTTTGCTAGTTTTTTGGGATCAATCTTAGCGGCCGATATGATTTTTTTAGAAATGCTTAGGCCTATACCAAAAATATAAGGCAACGCGAAAACTATTTTTTTGTTGTCCGGTATGTTGGTGCCGACGATGCGCATGAGTAGTTTACCTCTATGATTATTTAAATTAAAATTTTATCCCTATACCTTCTTAAGAATACCCCGTGGTCTTACTGCAAGTTATGAACGGGCGTGAAATTAGTTCCTTCCCGCAGGACCGATGTTTTGCGGGAAGGTGTGGGGATTTATTTAACCTTGTCGCTGTTTATGTTTTGGGGTAGAGCAAATAACAAAAATACGACGCTTGCGTCGGATAATTTTGCACTTTGCGCAAATTTTTTTGACTGACGCCCGAACCTTCATCTGTATATATGATTTTTAACAATTAAATTAAATATGGGCAGGTTGTCGGAATTGAGGCCGTGCTATTTCAGGCGATGGACAATTCTACCCTTGGTTTCATCGTAGGGCGATAATTCAACCCGGATTCTATCCCCAGCAAGTACGCGAATATGATGAACTCGTAGCCGCCCCGCAAGGTGAGCGATAATTTCCGATCCGTCATCAAGTTTTACGCGAAAAAGAGTGCTCGGGAGCGCTTCTTCAACCACCCCCTCCTTAAAAATACGGTTTTCAGGCATATAAAAGAATCTTAATTAGTTTAGCAGATCGACAATAATTAGTCAATCACGCCATACAATTATTATTAAAAATTAATCATTTAAACAGAAATTTTGAGTTTTTGCCTTAAAAAATCACGAGTTTATGCTAATTTCAGCTATTCAACAGCAGGCAGTTCAATGTTAACTTTTATAGCTTCTGGGTGTTTTGGGGTTTTCCAGCGCCATAACGGGAAATTATTAATTACAAATCCCGCGATTTCTGGACGGTTCCGCAGATATGCTTCAAGTTCTGAAGTTTTTTTTGATACTGACGAGGATATTATGTCGTCAACCTGGATATCGCGTACGGCGAGAGCCTCGCCCGCCAATTCAAAACTTAGTTGTCCGTTTTTGACATCAAGGCGCACTTTTTTATATATTGGTTTTAAAGAATTTTCTAGAATTGTTGATGGCCGGTCCGGTGAAAGAAGTACTTTACCCAAGAGCGCCAGAAGGTCCGATTTTTTAAAATAAATCATTTGTGCCACACCGGAAGAACTTACTGAAAAATTATCTTTATGCTCATCCGGTTTGGGATTTTGCATATCCGTTATCATGATGTTTCGGGAGCCCTCAAGCGATATAAAATCTTGACCAGCTTGAGTGCTTTCGCTTAGCGCCGCTTTTAATTGTTCAAATAGCGCTTGCGATACTTTTTCTTGAGCGTTTTTAATATCGGCAGTAGTTATTACACTCGCCTGTCCTTTAAATCCGCCGGAAAATTGATCATTTAACTTGGCATAAAACGCGGTATATTTGGGCGTTCCTTTAAATCCGGGGATGCTGAAGTTTGTCGGCGCGATGTTATAGTCCTCACCAGCTTTGTCGGCTATAACATCGGATACAATAGAGCTTGGGATGATTTTTCCTTCCTCAACTTTAGCGCCTGGAATTGTAACGCTTTTTACTAATTTGAAAGTCTTAGCATCTGGGGTTACAAAACGCGTACCGGCCACAAGCGCCTGGGGGGCGGAACTGTAGGCGTTGAATACGGTTATTCGTCCCCTGGCGTAATCTTCCACATATTTTTTACCAGAAGATGTAAAAGTTTCCTGGTAAGTTTTTTTAATTTCAATTTTAAGGGCTGGCAATTTTTTTGCTTCCAGATTTAACGCCAGTATTTTTGCATCGGCGGTAATGGTTATAGATGACATGGATATTTGGGCGGAAACCGGCCTTAAGGTAATAGTTAATTTCGCGAATACGGTGCTTAAAATAATAAACAAAACAGAAATAGCGGCCAATAAGATAAAAATCCACGACCGTTTGCTTGTACTGATGTTTTTTAAGTAAAAGAACGAACTAATTTTTGGCCTCCATTTCTTTATTGTAAGTTCGGGTAAGACATCCAAATTTTCATTTTTTAGTGTCGACTGAAGCTGCGGTTCTTCCTGCTTAATCTCCTTTTTAGGGGCCTTAAGGGGGTTAAAAATTTCCGTGCGCTGTTTTTGCGCCACCTTTTTCGGGATAATATCCTGGATAATTATTTTTTTTCTTGCTTCACCGGTTCTGGCAGGCGAAACTATCTTTTTTAAAAATTCGCTCATTTTAGCGTTTTTTAGAGATTAAAAGGTTTCAAGCTATTATCATTAAAACGAGAGCCGCAAGGCCCACGTCTTCCGGGCCGCGAAGTGGCTGATTCACGAAAAGACCCATGGTTAGATCTTCCGCAGCAAGCAATTTAACTTCTACAGATTCTTTATACGTTAAATCTCTTGCCCAAGTTTTTTCTTCCAATAATTTTCGTATCGCCGTAAGTTTTGCTCCGCCCCCATAAAGATAAATTTTTTCCGGAAGCAGAAATTGTTTGCTGAGTATAAGTTTACGAAGTTCCGCGATCCAATTTTCCGCAGTGGTGTTGATTATTTTTTTTGCTGGATCGGTTATGTTTTCAGGCATAATGAACGTCTCGTATTGCTTTTTTATGTCCTCAGCTCTTGGTAAGGTTATTTTAAGAGAGTTCGCGATATTTTTTGTGATATCTTCGCCGCCCACCGAGAACGATTCGGTCCAGATAAGTACGCCTTCTTTTACGCCCGAAACCTCGGTTATTTTCCCTCCGATTTTAATGAGTAAAAAATCCGTTTTGGGATTTTTATAAATTAGAAAAGCCGCCACAGCCATATGGCTCGGTCTTACATTTATGGAAAGACCGCTTAACATTTTTTTAAGCCCTTCAATTTCTTGCCAAAGATCGTCGCGAGCATAATTAAGTGATATATGCAATTTAATTGTTGAGCCGTAAATTTTCCGGAGCTGGCGCGGGTCTAGGTCATAGCCGTCTATTGTAAGGTGGACTGGTTCGGCATGAGCTAGGACAAATTTTTCAGAATTTCTTTCCAGGTCTTTATGGTCTTCAACGAATTGATTTAAAATTTCGTTGATTTCCTCTGGTTTAATGCTTTTGTTTTTGTCTTTTCTTACACGCTCGGCCTCTCCGAGAGTATTAAATGTAAGGTTGGAGGCTACCCCCAAAAGAACTTCATCTGGCACATTGCCCATTTTTCTGATATAGCGAAGGATTATTTCTCTCAGGCGTGTTACTGTTTTTAACGCGGTTCCGTCGTTTGTTTCTGTTGACGGAAGAAGCGAGATATTTTTTTTAAGCCCGATAGCGCCCTCCGGCCCATATTCCAGAGAAAGTGAGCGTATTGAATGGGTGCCTACGTCAAAAGCAAGATAAAGCTTATTTTTCTTTTTTGCGAAAAATAGGTTGCGAAGCGACATCATCACGGTTTAATTGTACCAAAATTAAGAAATCCGACAAAGTAGCGGGCATGGTGGTGGGCGTTTCTATCTTTTTTCAATATTTTGCCGAGTAATTAATCAACGGACGCCCGGATTCGTCTGATCCCGGCTGAAGAGGCCTCTTCTTTAATGATTTTGAACTTTCCAATCTCCCCCGTATGCGTTACATGCGGGCCGCCGCAAAGTTCTTTGGAAAATGTTTCTTTTTTATCACCTACCGTATAGACCTTAACACGGGTCGGATATTTTCCTTTGAAGGAAAATAACGCGCCCGATTTTTTTGCCTCTTCCAACTCCATTTCCTGTATTGTAACGGGGAAATCTTTTTTAACTGCGTAATTAACCAGTTCTTCAATTTTCATTATTTCCTCAGCGGTAAGTTTCCTTGAGAATGTGAAATCAAACCGGGTGCGTTCAGCGTTGATATCGGAGCCGCGTTGCGATATTTCATCTCCGAGTGTTTTTTGAAGCGCTGAATTTAAAAGGTGGGTTGCGGTGTGAAGGCGCGTAACTTTTTTAAGTTCTTCTTCGTTAGCGGCTTTTAATTCCCCGGTATCAAGAATTAGGCCGTGGCCGCCGAATTTTTTCTCAACGCCGGCGCGAGAAATTTCCTGGTGCTTCTCGAAGGCTTCTTTAGCTTCTTTCCAAAATTTTGATTCATCTATCTCTAAAATGCGGTACTTGCGCGCAAGCTGGGCAATTCGCTCTAAATGAACACCTGTCCGCTGTTGAATGTCAAATGCCTCTGCACCAGATAAATGATACGCATCCAAAAGATTTTGATACGGGGTAACATCAACTCCTCTCTTTTTGTCTATTTTGTCGGATGGTAATTTTGATCGTTTCTCTTTTCTAAGTTCGGTAAGTAGTTGGAGGAGGAGACTTCTATCTGTTTCATTTTTAGCTTTATCAATAATTTTTTTCACAATCTCAGCTTCGGCTGTTACTTCTTCGACTTGATTGAAACGCTCTCTTTCGTTTTTAAACTCATTTCGTATATTTTCGTTCTCCCGCAAAAGCTCCGGATAAAATTCTCCATACTCATGCACAATATCGTGGATAACCGCATCAAAGATATGTAACGAAATGTTATACGTTTTCTCATACACAAAAGTCCTCCGGAGCAATCGGCGCAGAATATATCCGGCCTCTTTATTGGAAGGCCTAACGCCGTCACCCAAAAGAAATGTTGATGCCCGAAGATGATCAATGATTATCCTCTTGTGACAGATAACCACTTCACCGGGAAGAAGTTCCATGAGGGGCGCGAAAAGATCGGTTTCAAAAATATTCGTCGCGTTTTGCAAAACTTTTGCAATGCGCTCCAATCCCCAGCCAACATCCACGCCTTTTTGCGGAAGCGGTGTTAAGTCGCCGTCGTTCGCGCAGTAATATTCCATAAAAACGAGCGTGGCAATCTCCAAGTCATCAACATATACTTCATTGGCGGCGCCACACGGTCCCTCTGGGCCGGGCGGACCCCACACATTATCGGCTCGCGGGCCCTTACGAATGCGTTCGCGTGGTAAAAACCTAGTCCAGGCATCATAGGATTCCTGATCAAAGGGTATTTTTTCGTCGCCAGCGAAAACGGTGGCCGAAATTCGTTCCGTGTCTATTTTAAAAATTTGCGTTAGCAGTTCATGGGTCCACTCTATAGTTTCCTTCTTGAAATAATCACCAAAAGAAAAATGTCCCAACATTTCAAAAAAAGTTAAGTGAGATTCGTCCCCCACTTCGTCAATGTCGGAGGTACGGAAACTTTTTTGTATCGAGACGGCTTTGCGAGAACCTAAATCGTGCATTGGGTCGGCTTTGCTCAAAAAATACGGTTTAAATTGCTGCATGCCTGACGTCGTTAAAAGCACCGATGGGTCGTCGGGAATAAGCGAAGACGAAGGCACGACTGCATGTCCCCGTTTCTCAAAAAAATCCAGGAATTTTTTCCTTATTTCATTTGCCTCCACAGGGATATTAAAGCAAAATACTGCCAATACGGCAATATAAATTGAGCATGGATTATTGCTTGTTTATGTTTTTTGAGCGGAACTTAAAGGCAAAAAGATTTTCACCGTAGTGCCTTTTTCCGGCAAACTTTCAAGTGAAATACTGCCTCCATGCTGTTCAATAATCCGTTTTGTGTAATAAAGTCCAAGACCAGATCCGTCGGGAGAGGTTTTAATGGCTTCCGGAGAGCGGAAAAATTTAGTGAATACTTTCGCGGCCTCCGTTTCGCTCATTCCTATTCCCTGATCTGACACGGAAATCATTATTCCTCCGTTTGCGCGCTCGCTCATGATTGTCACTTCGGTATTCTCCCTTTTTGAATAGCGGATAGCGTTGTCTATGATGTTTGAGATTGCCTGTTTTAAAGATTGTTGAATGCCGTTAAGGGTAATGCCGTCGGCGAGCAGTAGAACAAGTTTAATTTTTTTCTCGTGGGCAAGGAGTTGCAGTTCGTTCACGATATCCTTGAGAAGTGACGCAAGGTCAAATTGCGTTGGTTGCAGGAGGCCCACCTGTTCTTCTACTTTTACCGCATCCAACATTCCCGATACGATGGTTATCATTCGTCTGGTATTTTCAAACGAAAGTTCCACCACCCTTTTTTGGTCTTCATTAAGATTCGCGCCGGTTTCTTTCAGGTTTGAAAGTGCCCACATAATACCCGAAAGCGGAGTGCGTATTTGGTGGGAAGCAACGCCGATAAATTCAGTCTTGAGGCGGTCGAGTTCTTGCAAACGGTCTAATTCCACCTGCAGTTCAACGGCTTTGCGTTGCACTATCAGCGCTTCATCCGCCAATACGCGCGATTCAAACGTAAGTATGGCGAGTATCGTAATTTCAATGAATGTCAGGCCTGCCGTTTCTAAAAAACTGTATCCCGTCGCTGGCATGAAATTAAAAAAATTATAAAAAATTATAGCAGTTGATGTCGTGCAAACTGTGATTATGATATCGCGCCAATTATAGGAAAGGGCATTGATAATTCCAAAAAGCAAAAGATAAAAAAAGAGCATTAAGAGGCCGGCAAATCCTCTTAGGTTCCAAAAAATAAGGAAAAACAGCAAATAAAAGATGAGGTCGGCTACAAGATATCCGAAGCGAGGTATATATTTCGCGGGTATTAAAAAGTAATAGACGATTGCGAAACCTATCGCGAAAATAAGAAAGGTAACAAATTCACGAAAATTTATAAAGCGGCCGAGCGTTAGGAGTATTGCGGGAAGGATTACAAGGATTGAAATGCCGACTAAAATCCGCGCGATAAGATGAGAGCGCTGGTGGACTTTTCCGCCGGTAATAATAACTCCCTCCGCGGGTTTTTTATCTTCCTGCTTTTTTTCCTCTGGCATGTGATTATTGTAGCACAAAAACAAAGTGCGTGTTTTCAGGCGTCCTGTTTTTTACGAATCAATCACGGCGCCCCCGAGACAGCACCCCCGAAGATAGAATACTATTGATTGTCCAGCGGCAACCGCCCGTTGCGGTGTGCTAAAAATAATGTTTAGCCTCTCGCCGTTTATGCTTTCAATTCGGCACGTCTGCCGCGGCTGGCGATAACGGATCCGCGCCTCAATTGGCGCATTGGCATTCGGCGCCATTCCTGAAATCCAGTTTATCTGACTTGCTTGAAGAGATGTTTTATAAAGCTTTTCATTTAAATTTCCTTCAGCAACAACAAGCGTGTTTGATGAAAAATCTTTTTCTGTAACATAATACGCTGTCCCTCCGCCGATGCCGATGCCATGCCGCTGGCCTATGGTATAGAATTCAAGACCTTCATGCTCCCCAACTATTTTTCCAGAAGTGGTGAGAACCTTTCCGCGATTTTCGGTTATGCGCGTTTTTAAAAATTCGCGTACGTCAATTTTCCCGATAAAACACAGCCCTTGGCTCTCTTTTTTTTCCGCGGTCGGCAAATTGAATTTTCGCGCTAAAGAGCGTACTTCCGGCTTTAGGTATTCCCCAATTGGAAACATTGTGCGGCTAAGTTCGTTTTGGGTGAGCGTCCATAAAAAATAACTTTGGTCCTTATTTTTATCCACTGCCTCCATAAGTTCATAAGTGTTGCCGGCTGTTTTTGAAGTTCGCGCGTAGTGGCCGGTGGCTATAAAATCCGCGCCTTCATTTAATGCCTGCTTTAAAAATACGCCAAATTTTATTTCGCGATTACACATTACGTCCGGGTTTGGCGTGCGGCCGATAGAATATTCACGAATCATATAATCAACAACTGTGGCGCGGTATTCTTCTGTAAAATCCCAGGTCTCAAAAGGAATATTGAGTGCGGCGGCAACGCGCATGGCATCATAGCGGTCTTCCTTTGTGGTGCATGGAATGCTTGGGTCAGACCACATTTTTATATGCACTCCGCGGACATTAAAACCCCCCTCTTTAAGGAGGGCCGCGGCAACCGAACTATCAACGCCGCCGGAAAGCGCTATGATTACTTTTTTTGTTTTCTCGCTTGACATGATTTTATTTACTCGTGCCAATAAACTATCAGCTTAAGTGACAAAATACAAGAAGATGCAGCAATGCAAACGTATATTTGTTGAGTGGCAATAAAAAAATAAAATATTGCTTCAGAGCAGTACTTAGCATTGACAGTTATTAATTTTTATGCTATTTTTTATGCGTATTAATCCGGTCTTTTACAACTGATTTTAGCTCTCAAAACTCAAAACGACCTGTTTTGTTCCGGGTAATCTCTGGCCTAACGCCGGTGAGCAATCTTTTTGCGAACCGGAAGCGCTAAAAATAGCGCGCGAGCCGGCAGGGATATTCCGGGCAATCCGGAATAGTTCCGCATCGCGCGGAACGCCAGCTCGTGGGGAGACAAATGGCTGAACCGCTGAATTTTCCTATTTTGGCGCATGAGGAGGAAATCTTTGCGCGCCTAAGAGAAAATCAGGTTATTGTGGTGGTTGGTGAGACGGGGTCCGGGAAAACCACCCAGATTCCCCTATTTCTCTACAAGGCCGGCTATGCTGGCAATGATAAAAGAATTGGTATTACCCAGCCGCGGCGAATTGCGGCAACGTTTGTTGCCAAGTTTGTCGCGGAAGGTCTTGGTGTGAGGATTGGCAATGAAGTCGGCTATAAAATACGTTTTGATGACAATACGGATAACACGGACGAAGGAACCGCGGTCAAGTTCATGACCGACGGCATTCTTCTTCGCGAAGCCCAACTTGACCCAGAACTTTCCCAGTATTCCGTAATCATGGTGGATGAGGCCCATGAGCGGAGTCTCAATATTGACTTCGTGCTCGGGCTCATCAAGGATGTTCTGCCGCGTCGCCCAGACATCAAGGTTGTGGTAACTTCAGCGACCATCAACCCTCAAAAGTTCGCAAATTATTTTGGTAGCGCACCGATTGTTTCTGTTTCTGGCCGGATGTTTCCGGTGGAAATCAGGTATCACTCCCGATGCTATCCTTACGGCATGAACGGGGAAAAAGTAATTAAAGCCGTAGTGGATGAAGTTTTTGGAATCTGTGCAAATGACAATGTTGATGCTGACGGAGATGTGCTCGTTTTTATGACGGGCAAGGACGACATTGATGCCACCGCCAGAAGACTTCAAGAAGAGCTTGGCGACATGAAATCCGGTATTGTTGTTCTGCCTGTTTACGGCGCTATGATGCCGGAGGAACAGCAGAGAATTTTTAGGCGGTATCCAAATAAACGCAAGGTAATTCTCGCGACTAACATCGCGGAGACCTCGCTTACTATTGATGGCGTTGTCTACGTCATTGATAGCGGGTATATCAAGCAAACCGGATACAATTCACAGTCGGGTGTCGGCTCACTTAATGTCATTGAGCATTCGCGTGCCGGTTGCGACCAGCGCGCGGGGCGTGCTGGTCGCACAAAGCCAGGCGTGTGCATTCGGCTTTACACCGAAGAGAACTATGGGTCGCGACAACTCTTCACTACGCCCGAGATTCTTCGTACGGATCTTGCCGGTGTGGTATTGCAGATGATTGCGATGGGCATAGCCGATGTTGAGAATTTTGATTTCATAGATCCGCCGGATAAAAAAGCATTTCATGATGCTCATAAAACTTTGCGCGCGCTTGGCGCCATTGATCAAAAAGATAACCTGACCAAGATCGGTGAGATGATGTCAGCACTTCCTCTTGAGCCGCGCATCGGCCGAATGCTGATTGCCGCGCGTGAACGGGGTTGTCTGGAAGAAGTAGCCATAATCGCGGCATCTCTCGGCCAGCGCCCACCCTTTGTTATGCCACGGGATAATGATGAGAAGTGGGATGCGAAAAGGGCACATACCGAGTTCAAAGATGCTTATTCGGATTTTCAGTCGTTGCTGAATGTTTACGACGCGTATCACTCCGCTGGTGCCGAGCGCGATTGGTGCGTTCAGCGGTTTATTGATTGGAGAGTAATGGAAGAAATAATGAAGATTGAAGAGCAAATCGTTCAGGTGCTTTTGGATAACGGCTTTGAGCCGTCTTCAAGCTCTTCACGCGAAGACATCACGCTCGCGGTAGCAAGCGGCCTTGCGCAAAATCTTTGCGAAAAAACAGGACGCCATAACTATACGCGTGAAGGAACAGATGAGGCAATTTTTATCCATCCCGGGTCGGGTCTTTTCAAGGGTCAGGCCGGAATGTTCATTGTCTGCGCCGAACTTCGTACCACATCACGGTGTTTCGCTCTTGGATGCGCCGCGATAGAGCCGGCATGGCTTCCGGAAATAGTTCCGCAACATTGCCAGGTCCGACCCAAGGGTTTGGCGCGATACGATGCCGATAAATCGGTTGCCGTGTTGGAAGAGGAAGTTTTATACAAAGGGCGCGCGATGGGTTCGCGTGAACGGAAGATTTCACTTCGCAAGGCCCACGAGCTTCAGAATGCCCAGATAAAAGAGGCCCTAAGGATGGGTTACAAAAAACTTACGGTCATTGAAGGACGATCACGGTTTGACAGACGCGCTGTAAGCTCGGACGGAACGCAATATGAACTTCCATACTTTGATAACTCCGAGCCTGGCGAATATTATTGTGAAATTGTGTCTAGTGAGAAGCGCGGACTATATCCGATGACTTTTTCCGGACGGCGTAGGTTATATCGGCGCGAACCATACGATCATCATCAGCGGTCCTTTTCTACACCCGAAGTTCATGACCAGGCTATTCCTAAGGTTTGTGTGATTGATCTTCCTCCGTTGCCGACAGAACCGGCTGGGAACATAAAAGAGGCCAAACCCGCGGTAGCAAATTTAGCTATTCAGCTTCTCGCGGATAAGTTCAAAGACGCGAGAGCAAGGTAATAGTTTCACTCGGCAGAAGGATTTCAAATCCTCTGCCGGTTTTTATTATGTTTGAAATTTAATGCTTGGCGCGTTTTTAAAAACTCGTCAAAAAATTTCCTACTTCCTCAACTCCTCCATTTTTGCCAATCGCCGCCGGTTGGCTAACGACTTAAGCGGCCGTTCAAGTTCTTTCATATTTTTATTGTTATATAAATATGAATTTGAATATATCACTATATGACACAAACAGATCTACCAGATCCATTCTACTATTCGCGCGAATTAGAGAAGGTACTATAGATGCCGCAGGATTCTGTAAACGAGAAAAACTCGCAATGCGGGTTTTTTTATAAGTTTCTACTAATGCATGGAAGCCCATTGTGAAATAGGAAAAATTCCTTTTAATCTCTGTCTTAGTAGGTGTGTCAGGGATTGAACCTGGGACCTCGTCATTACCCGCCACGGCGGGCGCGCTTTATCCATTTTCGGCCGGTTCCTGTTTTAAGAAATTTCTCAAATTGCAATGCTTCACGACGGGTCTTGAAGTTTGTTGCATAAATTAATTTCCAAGGCCCTTTACGGTATGTCGTTTTATGCAATCTCGCTTTTGAGGGCGATAGATCATTGTGCATTAAAATGCGCTCGGTGATATTCTCGGTACTGCCAGTATATTTTCTCCCCAATTCATTTTCGATAACGTAAGTAAAATACATGTTTTAATTTTCTTTGGTGGGCGTGCATGGGATCGAACCATGGACCTCGTCATTATCAGTGACGCGCTCTACCACTGAGCTACACGCCCACCAAAGAAAACTATAAAGACCTCGTCATTACCCGCCGCGGCGGGCGCGCTTCTGACTCACCCACTGAGCTACACACCCCTAAAACGCGCCTAAGGCGCGTCCGGGCGATCAATCCCATATTTAGCGGGATTGATTTAGCCAAAACAAATCAATAATAATAAAAAAACGCAATTTAGGCAATTGCGTCTCGTTTTTCGTAGACGGATCTTGTGATTCTGATCAGCACCATGTTTTTTTCTTTGGCGATGGTATTCGCCCTTTGACGCGCCTTCTGCTCATTCTTTGCAGAAAATCTTGCGTGATCACGTTGATAGACTGGTGCTTGCGGCTCCATACCACCAAATTCGCGGAGAAGTGTCATACCGTGTATATCTTTTGTCTTTGACCTGAACTCTGCTTCAAACTTTACCATTATTCCCTCCTTATCGGGCGTACGGGTCGCCGGATATTTTGCCATCATCGCGTTTTTCATCTCCGAATATGCGGTTCAAGAGATTCATAAAGCGTTTTTCAGCTAAACGCTCATCCCTTTCGTCAAGGTCTTCCATGCTTGGTCCGTAAGGCCCACCCTGATAGCTGTGATCGCAACTCATCGTTTTGATCCCCCTTTCTTATATTCTGACGCCGAGTTCGGAAAGCTGGAGAAAGGTTTTTGTCACCCAAACCGGATTATGATGGATGGCGTACCACCCCATGGCGCGCGCCACTTCAATGTTATCTCGCCGGTCATCAATAAACACGCATTCAGCCGGTGTCAGTTTAGTTCTCCATGGATACTCACTTTGCGCTCGCCTAAGCGCAATCTCATAGATTTGCGGGTTTGGTTTATCAACGCCTTCACGGCATGAATAGATACGCGGCCGGAATTGCATGATGGAGCCGCACGAAGTGACCTCTTCAATATCGGAAATATGCAATTCATTGGTATTTGAGATAATGCCCATGGGATAGGCATTTTGTCGAAGAAGGGTCACAAGCCGCCATACGCCAGGGCTTGGCTTAAGTGTTTTTTGCCAACGCGATAAAAGCCACTGGCGGTCTGGTATGCCAAGAAGTTGTTGAATCTTGATGCCGAAGTATTCGGTAGAAAGCAGACCTAAGTCGTATTGAACAACTAGGCCGCCCTTCGTAATTTTTCCGTATACTTCGTGTGGGGTAAGGCGAGGGTTGGAATTTTCGGCGAGATCCGACATCAGACCATCGGCATAACTGTCGTAGAGAACGTTACCGATATCAAACCAAACCATGCGTATGTTAGGCATCTTATGCCCCCCTTTTAAAAGAACTCATCTACTTTATATCATTTATTATAGCTTTGCAACAGAATATAAGGAAATTAAATTACCGTTTAATATGCTATAGCATATTAAACGGTAATTACAAAAAACGCCATTACACTAAATGTGGCTTTCGGCCGCGCTCAGCGCGGCGCCGATTACTCCGGCGTTTTCACCGAATCTTGAACGTATGATTTTTGGAAGCGGCAGTTTTGATGAAAGGCGCAAGCTCTTCATTTTAGAAATAACTTTGGCTATAAATTTTTTATCCCATAAGGAAGATAATCCCCCGCCGATTACGATATATTCCGGAGCGAGAGCGTAGGTGATATTGAGGAGTCCAACGGCGATTGCCGCTACAATTTTTTTTACATCAGCTGTCCCCTTTTTACTCCTCAAGAATTGCTTTGTGCTTGTCGTTTCCCAATCAACAAAACATTTAGCATTTAGCATTCGGCATTTAGCATTTATTGTCGTGTGTCCGAACTCTCCGGCCCAGCCGAGAGTTCCCTTGTAAAGTTTTCCATCTATGACAATTGCTCCTCCGATGCCTGTTCCGAAAGCAAGGAAAACAAAATCTTTTGATTTGCGGCCGATGCCGTATTTAAGTTCGGCGAGGGAGGCAGCTTTCACGTCGTTTTCAATAATTACCGGCGCGTGATAAATCTTGCGGAGTTTATTTAAAATTTGTTCAGGGTTTAGTGTTCGTATATTCGCGCAAGTTATGATTTTGTTATTTTTACCCAATACGCACGGAACGCCCAGGCCGATGCCGGTTACTTTTGATTTTCCCGAGGTAAATTTGACGGCGGCAAAAATGGCTCGGTTAATTCCCGCGGTGTTTTTTTTGCGATATGCTATTTTTGTATTACACAAAATTTTATCACCGTTTACCAGTGCCACAGCAACTTTTGACGCCCCGATATCAATGCCAAGTGTTAGCA
The DNA here is from genome assembly GCA_030648055.1 of bacterium. Classification (GTDB taxonomy): domain Bacteria; phylum Patescibacteriota; class Minisyncoccia; order Sungbacterales; family SURF-37; genus JAUSHI01. The sequence goes on from JAUSHI010000004.1 coordinate 31,033, forward strand.
TATTTTTGTTTTGTTATTTTAAAATAAAAGTTTTGCGATGGTTGTCGGAATAACCATGCCTGCCTATCAACTCTCTATGGAGCTCGGTGCCGTAACCCTTGTGAATATCAAAACGATATCGCCGGTCTTTTTTATGGAGATGTCTCATGGCTCTATCTCGCGTTACCTTTGCCATTATTGAGGCGGCCGCAATTACTTTTATCTTTTCATCCCCTTTAATTATTGAACGATGCGGGATGTTTTCGGGCAGGCGCAATCCGCCGTCAAGATATACAAAGAACCCTTTGCCGCGCAAACCGAGTTTTTTAATCACTCTTAGCGAGGCCATATTTGCGGCCACGCTTATATTTACGCGGTCAATGATTTTGGGGGTAACACGAGATACTTCCCAGCGCAATTCCGGCTTTGATAAAAAATACTCAAACCATTTTTCGCGTTTTTTAGGAGTAAGTTTTTTTGAATCGCGGAGCGCGCCCAAATTAGAATTTCGCGGAAAGAAACGTCCTCGCGCGGCAAAACCCGCAACAACAACCGGTCCGGCAAGCGCCCCCCTACCCACCTCGTCTATCCCAATTATTATTTTTTGATGTTGACGGCTTAAATTCATGCGAACATTATTTCGTAACGGGCGACCAGCCACGGCTGGTTTAGCCCTGCCTACCTCATCGATTCCTATTATTATTCTTTGCTTAGAAGGCGACATAGTTTTATAATACCGACAAAAGCCGTTCTTTCAAAACAGGAGCCAAAAATGCGATACAAAATGGTTGTTTTTTTGTTTGCCGTCTCTTTAATTGTGCCACAGGCAATCGCGGCCGAAATAGAATCAACTGCGCCGCTCCCCATTCGTCAGATAACGATAACTTTTTTGGTTGACCATGACTGGCTTGAACAAAGCGATGCGGGTCTTGCTCAAGAATTTGACGAGCTTGCGCGTTTCAGCACTAAGGTATACGAAAAAGAATTCGGAATAGTTTTTGCCGTTGGCGCCGTAAAGATATGGGAGTTTTCGCGCGGAAAAGCCGAATTGAATATTGATAAAGCGCTTCGTGACGTAACGCTTGTAGCCCGTACAGAACCCACAGATATTACCATCGGCATAACTAATAAGATTATGTTCCACTGCGAATCGGCCGGAAAAGAAGATGAAAATATTTTTCAAAGCAAGTTATGCCCAAAGGGTGAAATTATGAGAATTTACAGCGGTTTCGCTTATATAAATGGAAATGCCGCGGTTGTTTCGGCATTACGAGACGTTGAAACCAACCTGATCCATGAGATCGCCCATCTTTTCGGAGCGATTCATACCGATGAAATTTCCGTAATGCAAGAACGCGATAGCCGTACAATAATTTTTGACAAGAAAAACCACGACATTATTATGCAAAACCGCATGCGTGTTTTTGAAAGAATGTTCAATCTCCCCTAACGGGAGATTTTATTAATTTTAGATTGCTCTATTTTTTGAAATTCTGCTATTATGCAAAAAGGTATAATCTGAAATTAATGAAGTTTACCCACCTACATGTCCATTCGCACTATAGTTTGCTTGACGGGCTTGCCAAAATTGATGAGCTAGTTAAACGCGCCCAGGAATTGGGCATGAACGCGTTGGCGCTCACCGATCATGGAAACCTCTACGGCGCGATAGAGTTTTACCAGAAAGCTAAGGAGGCGGGCATTAAACCGATTATCGGGGTTGAGATGTATATAGCTTCGGGCTCAATGCGCGATAAAAAGCCGGGCGTTGATGATAAGCGTTATCACTTGACTCTTCTTGCTAAAGATTACGAGGGCTATAAAAATTTAGTTAAACTTGTAACCAAAGCGCACCTGGAGGGCTTTTATTATAAAGCGCGGGTGGACAAGGAATTGCTTCGCGCGCATAGCCGCGGTCTTATCGCGCTTTCAGGATGCATGGCGGGCGAAACCGCGCGCACCGTAAGAGCCAGACGAATGGAGGCGGCCGAAACGGTAGTTAGAGAATATCAGGATATTTTTGGCAAAGAAAATTTTTATCTTGAACTCGGCGCGCATATTAATGACCCGGATCAAAAGATAGTAAACCGCGGAGTTATTGAGTTAAGCAAAAAAACAGGCCTGCCTCTTGTCGCGACCGGCGATATTCATTATGTAATGCCGGACGATTCCGAAGCGCAGGATATTTTAGTATCGGTGCAAACCGGCAATAGGGTTGACGATGAGAACCGCCTCACTATGCGCTCCATGAATCTTTCCATGCGTTCCACTGAAGAGATGGCCGCTCTTTTTCCGGAGCATCCTGAAGCCATCGCCAATACCGAAGAAATAAGCTCGCGTGTAAATATTGAAATCCCGCTCGGATCGTGGACATTTCCCGATTTAGAAATACCCAAAGGAACAACCTACGATACCGAACTTGAACGGCTCGCTTATGAAGGCATTATTCGCCACGGATTAGAGAAAACAAAAGAAGTTGAAGACCGAGTTCAATATGAATTAGGCATAATTAGGGACAAAAGATTTTCCCCTTATTTTTTGTGCGTGGCAGATCTTATCCGGTTCGCGAGAGAAAAAAATATTCTTACAAACGTCCGCGGTTCCGTCGCTGGTTCCCTCGTCACATATCTTATCGGAATTACCAATATCAATCCATTGAGCTATCGCTTGCCGTTTGAACGATTTTTAAATCCTGAACGTCCGTCAGCGCCCGATATTGATATGGATTTTGCCGATAACCGGCGGGATGAAGTGATTCACTACGCCAAAGAAAAATACGGCGAAGACAAGGTGGCTCAGATTGGTACCTTCGGCACCATGATGGCCAGAGCCGCGGTGCGCGATGTTGCCCGAGCCCTCGGGCATCCATATAATGTCGGTGACCAGATTGCCAAGCTTATTCCCATCGGCTCGCAGGGTTTTCCCATGACACTTAACCACGCGCTTAAAATTACGCCCGAACTTCGCGAACTCTACGCAAAAGACCCGGTTTCAAAACAAGTTATAGAGCAATCAAAAAAACTTGAAGGGTGTGTGCGGCACATTTCGGTGCATGCCGCCGGGGTGGTAATCGCCCCGCGTCCTCTTGATGAATATGTCCCGCTTCAGTTTGACCCTAAAGGCGGGAAAATAATTACTCAATATGACATGCACGCGGTTGAGGCCGTCGGTCTTCTTAAATTTGATTTTCTCGGCATCCGCAATCTTGCAATTCTCGGAGACGCTGTGGACCTGGTAAAGAGGCACCGCGGCATTACGGTTGATATTGAAAAAATTCCGCTTGACGATAAGATAACATTCGCGATGCTTTCCCGAGGCGAGACGATGGGACTTTTTCAATTAAACGGTTCCGGTATGACGAAATATTTAAAAGATCTCCGCCCATCAAACATTCTTGATATCAACGCCATGGTAGCGCTCTACCGCCCGGGACCGCTTGAATCAATCCCCACTTATATTGAGCGCAAACACAACGCGAGCCGTATTTCATATCTTGACCCACGGATGGCGACAATTCTTGATCAATCGTATGGCGTCATTACTTATCAGGATGATGTCATGCTTATCGCGATTCATTTGGCCGGGTACTCGTGGCTTGAGGCGGATAAATTACGGAAGGCCATGGGAAAGAAAATTCCGGAAGAAATGGAGGCGCAAAGAGAGAAACTTATTACTGGGCTTATAAAAAATGGAATGATTAAAAGAAAAGCAAATGAACTTTGGCTTTTGATTGAACCTTTCGCGGCTTATGGCTTTAACAAGGCCCACGCGGCGAGTTACGGGCGCGTTGCGTACCAGACATCCTACATGAAAGCGAATTTTCCGGGAGAATATATGACCGCGGTTTTGACCGCTGAATCTGGTGATAATGAGAAAATTGCCGAAATTATCAACGAGTGCGTGCGTATGGGCATTCCGGTTCTGCCGCCGAGCATTAATGAAAGTTATGCAAAATTTACTCTTATTAAGGGTGCAGAAAACATCGGTGATAAAATACGGTTCGGACTTGAAACAGTTAAAAATGTCGGAGCGAATATAGTAGGCGCGATAATTAACGCGCGAGAACAAAAGGGGCGTTTCGCATCAATTACGGATTTTATTGAAAAAGTTTCTCATAAGGATTTGAATAAAAAATCTCTTGAGTCGCTGATTAAATGCGGCGCGCTTGACGAATTTGGTGACCGAAATCTTTTTTTGCAAAACTTGAATACAGTTCTTGAATTCAACCACGAGTATCAGCGGCAGGTCTCAAAAGGTCAGACGAGTCTTTTTGGGACAACCGCGATAGTGGCCGCGCCGACTATTCGCTTGAAGCCGGTGGAAAACGCGTCTAAAAAGGAAAAACTCACTTGGGAAAAGGAGCTTTTGGGGCTTTACATTACAGAGCATCCGCTTGAAGAATATCGTGAAAAGTTTCAGAATAACAACATATTGTCGGTTGCGGAATTAGCAAACCAGCCCAAAGGAGCGCTCGTAAAAATTGGCGGCTTGATACAGAGCGTCAAAAAGATTATCACCAAGGCCGGCTCCCCGATGCTTTTTGTCACGCTTGAGGACTTAAGTGGAAAAACGGAAGTCCTGGTTTTTCCAAAAGTTTTAGAAAAAACCGCGACGGCATGGATTCAAGACAGGGTGGTTATGGTTAAAGGAAGAATTAGTGATTCATTGCGTGATGATTCGCCAAAAATTCTTTGTGAGGATGTGAGAGAGGTTATATGAAAATGCCGTGAAGTTCTTTCACGGCGTTCTTTTTAAAATGTCTTATCTGAAACATTTGTGTGACGGAGCGTTATCTGGAACAGAGAAATATATGGACTCTTTGTAGATATGCATCGTTAACTCTCCTGCAAGATGCAGATCAAAAAGTATATCCACCACCTCTTCTGCTCTTGCGATGACCTCATATATATCCGCGAGGCAATCTTTAATTTTTATGGGGTTAAGTGGTTCAGCATCGTCGCAGTAATGTCCAATACACTCTTGGACATAAGGCTGGAGTTCCAACTTGGTAAGCGCATGCGTCGCCATTGTTTGCTCCATCCGTAAAAAATGTGGTAAAGTACCTAAATATAGTAGCAAAAAGATGAAAAAAGGTCAAGGCAACGTGAATATTGATTCCATCCGCCACTCTCTTGCCCATGCGCTGGCAATGGCGGTTTTAAAAATGTTCCCGACGGCTAAATTGGGCGTTGGGCCGATTATTGAAAACGGCTTTTATTATGATTTTGAACTTCCCTCCCCCATTACCGAGGCGGATTTTGAAAAACTTGAAAAATCAATGCGCGGAACCATTGCGCGGAAGTTAGATTTTGCGGGCCGAAAAATAACAGCAGTGGAAGCAAAAAAGATTTTCAAGGATCAGCCGTTTAAATTGGATCTTATTAAAGATTTTGTAAAAGAAAAATTAGAGCTCACGGTGTATCAAACAGGCGAATTTACCGATCTTTGCCGCGGTGGACATGTTAAAAATACCTACGAAATAAATCCCGACGCGTTTAAGCTGACTAAGGTTGCCGGAGCTTATTGGAAGGGCTCGGAAAAAAAACCCCAACTTACGCGAATTTATGGAGCCGCGTTTGCGACAAAAGAGGAATTAGACGGCTATATTAAGAGACTTGCCGAGGCCGCGACCCGCGATCATCGGAAATTAGGGCGCGAGCTCGGCCTATTTGTATTTTCAGAATTAGTCGGCCCCGGCCTCCCGCTTTACACCCCGAAGGGCGCGGGCATTCTTAACGCGATTAAAGATTACTCAAGAGAACTTCGCAAAGAAATAGGCTATAAAGAAGTGCAGACGCCGAATATGAACAAGGGCGAGCTTTTTAAGCGTTCTGGCCACTACGATAAATTTAAAGAGAATATGTTCCTGGTGCGGTCCAATTACACCGAGGAGGAGTATTTTTTGAAGCCGATGAATTGTCCCCAGCATACGCAAATTTTTGCCGCAGAGCCGAGAAGCTATAAAGATTTGCCGCTGAAATTAGCCGACTTCGCCGTTCTTTATCGCGATGAAAAACCCGGAGAGCTCGGCGGTCTGACGCGGCTTCGCGCTTTTTCCCAGGACGATGGGCATTGTTTCTGCCGCGAGGATCAGATTGAACGCGAGTTTGAATTGGTGCTTGGCGTAATTAAAAAAGCGATGGAACGCTACGGCCTTTCATACTATGTACGGCTCTCACTTCGCGATGAAAAGAATAAGCGCGCGTATTTGGGTTCCGATGATATCTGGCAGAAATCACAGAAAACCCTCCGCGAACTTCTTGAAAAGCGCGGCGTTGAATTCGTAGTTGCGGAAGGAGAAGCGGCATTTTACGGTCCAAAAATGGACTTACTGGTGCGCGACTCGCTTGGACGGGAATGGCAGCTTTCTACCATTCAGCTTGATTTTAATATGCCGGAACGCTTTGGACTTTCTTACACCGATACGGACGGCAAAAAACAGTCCCCGGTCATGATTCATAGCGCTCTTGTGGGCTCACCGGAACGCTTTCTGGGTATTCTTATTGAGCACTATGCGGGTGCATTTCCATTATGGCTTGCCCCCGTGCAGGTCACTATTTTGCCGATTAACGATAAGGTACTTGAATATTGCGTAGGCATCCGCAATAAGCTTTATGCCGTGAATATGCGTGTTTCCATGGATGAGCGCAATGAAACTATCGGTAAGAAAATCCGTGAAGCAGAATTGCAAAAAATTCCATACATACTGGTTGTCGGAGAGCGCGAAGCTTCAAGCGAAACCGTGAGCGTCCGGGAGCGTGGAAAAGGAGACACGGGGGCAATGTCTATTGCAAAATTTTTAGATACAGTGTATAGTAGACAAAGTTAAGTGGCTCTTCTGTAAAAAGCAATGTGCGCGGCCGTGGCTTATTTTTTTTGACTAAAGAAAAGAAAGGGGTGGAGATGACAAAAATGGTTCTGGATTTGATCAAGCAGTCATGGAACGAGTACGAAGTCGCGCGGCATGAATACGAAACCAAGATTAAGGTAATGGAAGATTGTTATGCGGAAATCATTAAACTAACTCGCGTATTAATAGTAAACGGCGCGGGCAAAGAGGTCAAAGAATTTTTGAGGCAAAACGGCATGCCAGTGAGAGCAATTATAAGGAAGGCTGGTTTACAAAATTAAAAGCTTCGTATCACATAAGTTTGCGGGCGCATCCACAGGTGCGCCTTTTTCATATCCTGTTTTTGTGCTAATATAGCCGTATTAATAGCAATTAAGTAAGCTTGAATTTATGAAGTATACCGCCATTTTTATATTTTTAGCCGTTGCCATGACATTTCTCGGAAGCGGGACGGCGCTTGCGAGTGATAACACGGCGGCAGTAACTGCGAGCGATCTTGACGTGAGCCAGCCAACATTATTACCTACAAGTCCTTTTTATTTCGTTAAAGATTGGGGCCGCGGCATACAGTTATTTTTTACCTTTAATTCCGTTTCAAAAGCAGCGCTTGAGCTTAAATTCACTGATCAAAAAGCCATTGAGGCAAAAGCGGTGGCGGAGCATTCGCCGAATAATACACGAGCGATTACTAAAGCATTAAAAAATTATGAAGACGAAACAGCCAGACTGAAAGCGCGCCTATTGAGTTTGAAAGACACCAGTCAGAACCCCAATGTTGACAATTTGCTTAATCAATTAGCCGACCGCGCACTTAAACATGAACAGCTTTTTGAAAATCTCAAAGAGACGGTAAGCGCGACAAGTTCCCGAGATGAATTGGAAAACCGTAAAAATGATATTGCTGACGGCTTATTAAGAACCGCCGATAAACTTGAAAATACCGACAAATTAGTACGCCGTCTTAAGGTAAAAGTGGATGAAGCTGAGATTAAAGATGAGCTTGAAAATGTAAGAAAGGTTGAATTTTTTAATAATTTGGAAAAAAATGCCAACCCCGAAGTAAAAGATGAACTGCAAAAAGCAAGACTGGATTTTATTGAAAACCTGAAAGCCGCTCTGGAAGATCAATTTCAGGCAACAACGACCGCCGCAATTATAGAAAAACTGAAATCTATCCCGGGAGATGAGACGCTACGCGCAAAAATTATTTTAGAGATCAAGCCGTTGATTTCCGGCGCGGATGGGGAAAAAGTGGAGCGCATTAAGGAAGAATTGCAAAGAATATCGGAAAAAGGCGCGAACATTGGTAGGCGTGCCGCGGAGCAAATTAAAGAGGCGGATGCAAAAATTGCCGAATTAGAAAAAAAGATGTCTGAAAAACCGGATATGGTAACCGGCGGCGTTAAAAAAACGTTTTCCGACGCTAAAGATAAATTAGCAAAAGCCCAAAAAACTTTTGAGGATAAGAATTACGGCGAGGCATTCGGCCAAGCTACGGCCGCGGAGGCACTTGCCCGCAACGGCCTGCGCATGCTTGAAAAAGAGGATATTAATGCTAAAGATTTAAGAGAAAACATCGCGGAACTTGAGACGAAGATTCAGCGTTTGGGCGAGGAATTTAATAAACGCGGCTGGGCGGAAGAAAAAGTCCCGGAGGCCTATCGGTTGCTTGCTATGGCAAAAAAAGAGCTTGATCTCGCCAAAGTTGCTTTTGCCGTCAATGATTTCTCCGGTACCAAATCGCATATAAACAACGTTAAAAAGCTACTACGCGAATTTTCAATAGTGGTGTCTAAGCTTCAGGCCTCGCTGGAGCCCGTTAGAGCCTGTCCGGACATCAGAATTACTGCCTGTGAAAAAGATAAATCAAGCGGCGAATGTAGGGTTGAGGCAAAAGTTCTTGCTTCAAAATATCCCAAATGTGGTTTTGATAGATTTATTGAAACAGGTGGAGAAAAAGAGGGCGAAATTAAGGTGTGTGGACCGATGCCGTTAAAGCCGGTACCGGCGGGATGCACCGGACCGGTGTGTAAAGAGGGCGAATGGAAATATGTTTGTCAAGAAGCAGTGCACCAAGAATCGCAAGAAAAGGAGGAGCCCAGCAAGGCACCAACTAAGATTGCCTGCACCGAGCAGTACGAGCCAGTTTGCGGGGCAGATGGAAAAACCTATTCAAATGCGTGCATAGCAAGTCTTTTGCGCATGACCATAAAGTATAAGGGTGCCTGCCAGAAACCTGAAACGGAAACAAATGTTCCAGTTAACCCCCAAACGCAATCCGTATCCCCCATCAATACTGAAGTAAGAGAAATTTCGGTCTCAACCTTATACAAGCTTGAGGCAGATGATAGCGGATTTTATCCATCCGGTGTAATTACGGTTAAGAATGGAACCAAAGTAAGCCTTACGTTTATTGTCAGGAATGAGAATGTTTATTACGGGGGCTTAAGTTTTCGCTCGCCTAAATTCAAGATTGAAGCGCTTAAGCCGGGAGGAATACAAACCGTTGAATTTGTTGCCGACGAATCTTTCGGGTTTAGCTCGTATTGGCCGCTAACGGATGTTTTGAAAGCCTCGGGTAAAATTGTTGTTCAGTAAAAAAATCAAAACCCGTTCCGGTTAACCGGAACAGGTTTTGTATATTAATGTCTTAGATTAAAAAATAATTTTAAAGCTCTTCCTTTAGTCGCTCGGCCAGTTTTTTACGTTCCTTTTGAGAACGTTCTTCTTCCGGCGTAAGTGATATTTTACCACCGCGTTTTAGCTCTTCCATATAAAGTTGGCGCCTGTATTTCCTTTCCGCATCGGGAGCTATCACTATTTGCCTCCCGTGAGCTTCGGTTCCTTTTTTTTGGATTTTGAGGGTTTTAATGCCAGTTTCTCAATTGGAGATTTTGGTTTTTCAAACATAATTATTATTTTTATATTTATCACATTAAACCTGATTATAGTATCGCTATCAAATCAAGCTTTTTGCTATCCTAAATGAATAATAACACGGTAAAAAGAAAAGCAAAAATTATCATAATTATCGGCCCGACAGCATCCGGCAAATCAGAGCTCGCGGTGGCGCTTGCCAAGCGATTCAGAGGTGAAATAATCTCTGCTGATTCACGCCAGGTCTATATCGGGCTTAATATTGGAACCGGCAAGGTACCCGGTAAGTGGCTAAATCATTCCGCACAAAGCGGAATAATCGCCCCTATGGGGCCGAGCCATCGGGCTATAGGCCGATCAGATTTGCGTGGCAAATCTGATTTGAGGCGAACTGGCATTTTTGCGTATAAAGGAATCCGCCACTATTGCATAGATTTTGTATCACCACGGAAGGTTTTCACCGCTGAAGATTTTAAAACATGCGCGGAAAAAACAATAAAAGATATTTTATCTCGCGGAAAAATTCCTATAATAGTCGGCGGAACCGGATTTTATATTGATGCGGTTGTTTATGGAATGGGGTTTCCCTTGGTTCCGCCAAATAAAAAATTGCGCCTAATTTTGGAGCAGAAAGGCTTGCCGGAACTAATCCTTATTTTAAAAAAACTGGATTCTGCGCGGCTAAAAATGGTTGACAAGAAAAATCCTCATCGGCTTATCCGCGCCATTGAAATCGCAAAAGCGCTTGGGCACGTCCCTAAACTTAAGAAGCGCCCAATTTACCAAGCACTTTGGTTAGGAATAAAATTACCCAAAGACGAGCTTTCACGCCGGATTCATATTCGTCTCATCCAGCGAATGCGCGAAGGCATGGTTAAAGAGGCACAGAGTTTGCATAAACACGGCCTGGGCTGGAAGCGGTTTTACGAGCTTGGTCTGGAATACAAATATTTAGCCGATTTTTTACGCGGGGAAATTACAAAAAATATAATGCTTAAAAACCTTGAGACCGCGATTCGCCATTACGCGCGCCGGCAGATGGTCTGGTTCAAGCGTAATCCGGAAATCCATTGGATAAAAAACAAAAAAGGCGCGGAGCGCGTTTTGAATATATCTTTGGGCAAGAAGAAAAATTATAGAGAACTAACGTGAAAATAAGGACTTGAAGCGTTGCCACAGCGATGGCTTTTGGGATACCCCCGCGTCTGTATCTGAAACGGGTGCGATAATGACCACAACAAGCTCTCCGGATTTTTGAAGACTGAGCTGTTCTTTGGCAAGTTTTTCTATTACTTCCGGAGTATTAGTTTGAGCTATCGCACTTTCAAGAAGATCGTTTGCTTCTTTGATTTTCGCGGTCTGGGTCTCAAGTTTTTTAGTATCACTGTAAATCGCGCGCTCTTTTAACACGATTCCGAAGGCTTTGTATCCAATGAAAAGACTTAGCATGAGTGCCGCTAATAGGGCGACATTAGAAGAAGCTAATCGCCGCGGTTCACGGTAGGTTTCTATTATTTCTAAAAAATCTTGAAAAAATTTCATAAAGCGTTATAATGACCGTACTATACGCATCCCGTAGTGAAGGTTCGAATGAGTCGCCGCAGGCGACCAAATGTGAACCATTATGGGTATTAAATAAACTAATTTCGGATAAGAATTATAAGCAAATAAACCCTGTAGTAGAAAGCGGCATTGCGCAGCGTATTGTTGAAAAAAACTTCTGTATAAAGATATGCACAATATGGAGTTACGACAGTTATGCGCAAAAAGTATTATGCCGCTTTTCACTACGCACTACGGGGCAAACTGTTTAATAATTCTAACTTCTACTACAGGATGAAAAAAACACACCGTAAAAATTTAAATATTACCTGGGGTATAATCAGCGTTATTGCCGTTTTGGGCATGATCGCTTTCACCCTTCTCCCGTTAATTTATTAGTCCCATATCGGTTATTTTATTTTAAGTATAATCGCTAAAACAGTAATTCCGCAAATCGGGCTTTTGGTTCATCCCCGTTTCCTCATATAAAAACGATCGTTTTTATATGAGGAAACTGGATAAAACCGGCTGTTTTTTTAACTTCTTGTCAGTGAAAACGAGCAAAGTGAATTTGAGCGACTGTAAGAAACAAATCCCGCACTAATTTTGCCGTCATTTTTAACTGGAAACAACAAAAATTCATAGGTGAAAATAATTTTATGCGAACCGCGTGCGTCTAATAGCCGCATTCCAATATAGGCGAATCAGTTCGCCGCGTATAACCTTGTAAAATTGGTGCTGTGGTGTTACTAATGGGTTGTTCTTTAAAACATTATGACAAAAGGGGGCACACATGAATGAAGGACGCCTTTTCCTGGACGGAGTCCGTGCGCAGTACTTGCGGGTTGCCCGCGAACATACAAAGATCGCTGAATGGGTTCTTGATTGGCTTCTGAAGCCGCAAGATACCTATAAGTTCAACTTTCCAGTACGCCTGACGAACGGCAAGATCGAGGTCTATCAGGGTGTTCGCGTGCTGCATTTCCGCGCGCTAGGTCCGGGCAAGGGCGGTATCCGCTTTGACCCGAAAATTAATGAAGACGAAACGTCGGCACTTGCCATGCTTATGGCGTGGAAGATGCCCATTTTTGATCTTCCCTTCTCTGGCGCGAAAGGCGGGGTCAACTGCGACCCAAGGCAGCTTTCTGAAGGAGATCTTGAGCGCATTACAAGGCGTTTTGCGTATGAGCTCACTATTCAAAACATCATTGGCCCTGACATTGATATTCCTGGGCCTGACATGGGAACGGACGAGAGAGTGATGAACTGGATCATGGATACATACTCGGGCCTCAAAGGCCAGAAGAACCCCGTCCACGCCGTTACCACAGGAAAATCAGTCCATCTCGGCGGCTCTCCGCTTCGACAGGAATCAACCGGCATTGGCGTCGCGATGGCATTTGAAGCCTACTGCGGCTGGAAGCATCTTGACCCGACTAACATGCGCTTCATCATTCAGGGATTCGGAAACGTCGGTTCCGTTCTTGCGGCACGACTTGCTCAAAACAAAATGGAGATCGTGGGCCTTTCCGATATTGACGGAGCGATCTACAACCCTGACGGTATCAACATGCATGATGTCATTGCTCATGTCCGTTCCCAAAAACCGCTTAAGGATTATCCTAACTCCGGCCACATGACAAACCAGGAGCTTCTCGAAATGCCCTGCGACGTCTTAGCGCCTTGCGCGACCCAGCTGCAAATCACCGAGGATAACGCTACGCGCGTACGCGCATCAATCATTCTTGAAGGGGCAAACGGTCCAACAACTCCGGAGGGGGATGCCATCCTCCGCGAACGGGGCATCGAGGTTATCCCTGATGTTCTAGCAAACGGGGGCGGCGTCGTGATGTCTTACGCCGAATGGCTCCAGAACCAACGGCATGAGCGCTGGTCCGCATCGTATGAATATCAGCACCTGGAGTCATACATGCACCGCGCATCCAAAACTGTCTTCCGGCGCGCGGAAAATGAAAAAATATCGCTTCGCGATGCAGCACTTCTCATCGGCATCGAAAAAACAGTCAAAGCCGCGCTTTCGCGCGATTTGTGGCCATAATTTCAATAATTCAACCTGTCGTCTTAGACGGGCTTTTTATTTGCCAATGTTGTCTAAATTTATTAGCCGAATTCAATACGAGGCGCGATAAATTTAGCTACAACATTGAGCACCCAGCCCTCTAAGCAGCCCGAATTATTTCATTTATTACTTTTTATAAGTTTTTTCTCCGTAAATCATTGCGTTTCCGCAATCAATCAGCATAGAGGGCTGGGTAAAGGTTTGGCAGTTGTTATTTTTCGCCTTCAGCTCAAATAGCAAGCCAAGCCCTTTATTTTTTCAACATTTTAAGAAATACCTCCGGTGGAATTTCTACGCTTCCTACGCCGCGCTCTTTTAAGCGTTTTTTGCCGCGCTGTTGTTTTTTCCATAACTTCATTTTGCGGGTTCTGTCTCCGCCGTAAAGATATCCGGTAACGTCTTTCTTCATGGCCGGCACGGTTTCGCGGGCAATTATATCGCCGCTGACTGAAGCCTGGATAGCAATCGGAAAAAGCTGACGCGGAAGAAGCTCTTTTAGTTTAGCGGCAAGCCGCTTCCCCTCCTGGAAAGCCATTTCGCGGGGAACTATTTCGGCGAATGCCTCATTTGGTTCGCCGGCGATTAAAATGTCCAATTTCACAAGATTCCCCAGCCTATATTCAAGAACATCGTATCCCATTGAGCCATATCCTTCAGTAATACTTTTTAAACGGTCATAAAAATCCACAATAATTTCCTTTAGCGGCGCCTCATATGTTATCTCCACTCTTCCCGCACTTAGATATTCCGTGTTTACATACTTGCCGCGAATTTCTTCCAGAAGGCGCATCGTGTTGCCGATATATTTTTCACTGGTTATTACGGTTAAAATGGCCCACGGCTCCTGTATTTCTTGTATTAAGTGCGATAGCGGAAACTTGGCCGCGGAATATATTTCTTCTATGGCGCCGGATTTTAGTTTAATTTGATAACTTACGGACGGATTTGAAAGAATCAGAGCCAAACCATATTCGCGCCGCAAACGTTCGCTTATTATTTCTAAATGTAGCATACCAAGAAAACCTACGCGAAATCCCCGGCCAAGGGCCGTTGAAGATTCCGGTTCAAAAAATAACGCGGCATCACTTAATTTTAATTTCAAAAGCGCATCGCGAAAAATGTCGTAATCATCCGCGCTTTCAGGGTAAATGCTCGCGAATACCATCGGCTTCGGTTCTCTGTAGCCCGAGAGCGGCTCTGTGGGCGCGTTTGCGCGCGTTATAGTATCTCCAACGCGTATAAGTTGGGTTTCTTTAAGGCCGCTCGCAATATAGCCAATATCTCCGGCGGAAAGCGATTCGCGTTTTATAAGCATTGGCTGGAATGTTCCGAGCTCCAAGGCTTCAAATTCCCCCTTGGTTTTTGCCAAAAGAAGCCGCGCCGGGCATCTTAACGCGCCGTCAACAACACGAACATGAGCCATGACGCCCTTATAAGCATCAAATTGTGAATCAAAAATGAGAGCCCGAAACGGCTTTTCAATGTTCCCTTGCGGGGGCGGAATTTTTGCTATTACCGCGTCCAGAAGTTCAATAACACCCGCGCCCGTTTTCCCCGATACCAAATGAATGTCATTTTCAGTGCATCCGAGCAATTGCATAATTTCTGACTTTGTCTCTTCCGTACGGCTTGATTGGAGGTCAATTTTATTTATAGCGGGAATGATAATCAATTTTTCTTTTCTGGCCAAATTAAGATTGGCGACAGTTTGCGCCTGGATTCCTTGCGTTCCGTCTACAAGCAAGATGGCGCCCTCTACGGCCGCGAGCGCACGGGAAACTTCATACGTGAAATCAACGTGCCCAGGAGTATCAATAAGATTTAAGACGTATTTTTCTCCGTGATGCGCATATTCCATTCGAACGGGTTGCATTTTTATCGTAATCCCCTTTTCACGTTCAAGCTCCATTTGATCAAGAAATTGTTCGCGCATTTTTCGTTTTTCAACTGTTCCGGTTAATTCCAAAAAACGATCGGCAAGCGTGGATTTGCCGTGATCGATATGGGCGATGATGACAAAATTCCTGATGTTCATTAGTCTAGGTTTCATAAGTTTTGCATTTTTTACGGTTTTTCGCAATAAAAAAACGGCTGTAGCCGTTTTGTGTTTATTCCCCTTTTCTATAAGCAACGATGGCCATGGCAATTGCCACGCCGGCAAATGCGATTCCTCCACCGAGAGTCGTCACTGCACCACTAATAAATAATAGCCCCAAAATCGCCGCGAAGGTCGCCACCAAAGCAAGCGTCATCGCATCCTCCATTATACTAGCCAGCCCAAAGAACAGTATGTTCAGAATAACCAGTAAGAAACATTTTGTCAATTATTTCCCCGATTCCTTGCCATCGAGCTTTTCAACTTCAAAA
Organism: bacterium; assembly: GCA_030648055.1. GTDB lineage: Bacteria > Patescibacteriota > Minisyncoccia > Sungbacterales > SURF-37 > JAUSHI01. Next base: position 46,728 of record JAUSHI010000004.1, read on the forward strand.
ATTTCTGGCTGTTTTTTCACTGAATATAATTTTTGACGAAAACTCTCTACAAGAGATAAAAACTCATCGCTTCTAAGAAGGCCTAAGACCAAAAAATACCCGGCAAAACCGGTAAGACCCGCCGTTACACCCTGTGCCGCGATTCCTAAAAATGTGCGGGTTGAAATTATCGCGGGAAACGGAATTAAAGTAATATAGGCGATTATTCCGGCAAAAAGAGATGCTATAGTAATTCTAAATATCGGATAAAAATTTCTTAACGGCGTAATGCCGAAAACACGAAAAACAGATTTTCGTAAGATTGAAGACAGTAAAATAAAATTAAGGAACGAACCTAATGAAAATGCGGTTGCTATGGCTACGACGCGAGTGTCCCCAACATCAGCTATACGCAATATTGCCGATAACGCTTTTAAACTTGATGGTTCTATACGCAGTAATACAGTAATCGCGAGCGCTATGCATATGGAGACAAATGAGGCGATTAGATTTGCCCGCAATGGTTCGCGTGTTTTTCCGAGAGCGTAAAAAGCTCTTATCAAGAGCGTATTAAGGCCTTCAAAAATTATCATAATTGAAAGAACGGCCAATGTCGCGGCAACAAGGCGTGTATTATTCCAGTCAAAAAGGCCGGCCCCAAGAATTACGCGGACAATATGCGCCCGTAAAACTATGAAAAGAAAAACAAGCGGCAAGGACCAAAAAACAATATTTCTAATTCCAAAAGAAAGCTCGGATATGAATTCTTTGCCTTTGTTTCTCATGACGTTTTCTGAGAGTTTTGGGAAAATAGCAACCGCGTAGGAAACACCGAAAAGGCCGATTGGAAAATAAATAAGATTAGCCGCGAATTTGAAAATGGAAACAGAACCGGCGGCGAGATAAGAGGCAATCCCGACAAAAAGTAAAAGAGTGAGCTGATTAAAAGACAAAGCGGCAACGCGTGGAATAGAAATCTTAAAAATACGGCGCACGCCCTCGTCCCGGGTATTAAAAATAAATTTTGGGCGGAAGCCGAGTGTAAAAAACATCGGTAGCTGTACAAATATTTGCGCGAGAGCTCCAAGAATTACACCCGCCGCAAGGCCTTCCGGCCCCATTATGGGCACCAAAACAATGATACCGAAAATAATCGCGATGTTATAAAATATTGCGGGCAAAGAATATATTAAAAAATGATGATACGACTGAAGAGTTGATGAGATTATTCCGGCAATCCCAAAAAAAAGCGGGCTTATCATCATAATTCGCGTAAGCGTTATTGTCAGACGCATTTTTTCTGAAGAAAATCCGGGAACGATTATCGGCACTAAAAGGGGCGCTAAAAATATTAAAATGACGACAATAACCGAAGCTACAACGCTGAATATACTTAATAGCGTCTGTACCATGCGTATCGCGTCTTTGCCGTGTTCGCGGTATTCAATAAAAACCGGCAAAATAGCCGCCGAAGCCGCACCTATAAGAAATATTGTAAAAAGCGTGTCTGGGATTTGGAAAGCGGCATAGTAGGCATCTAGAGTATTTCCAGCTCCAAAATGCGATGCTAATAAACGATCGCGCAGAAGCCCCAAAAGACGGCTCAAAAAACCAGCGGCTCCAATTATGAGAGCCGCGGCGTGTAACGAAGTAATTTGTCGATTGAATATTCCCAAACCCATTCTAAAATACTAGCGATATTATTTTTTCTTACTTTTGGGCGGTACCGATTCTTGTATCGGAGGTGTTTTTCGTTTTTCTGGAGGTGGAGTAATGGTTGTAAGTGCGGGTTTACCGGCTACAAGATTGAAAATAATTTTATGTATCTCGGTGTTGTCGGGATTCAATTCGGCAATACGACGGAATTGCTTAAGCGCCTCGCCGGATCTTTTGGTTTTGTCATAAATCAGCCCCAGGAAGTAGCGTGCGTTGGAATAATTCGGATTAATTTCTATTGCGCGGGAAAATTGCTGTTCGGCATTTACAATATCACCTTTTTGATAGAACAGAAAGCCCAAGAAAAACGCTATGCCGACATCCTGGGGTGCCCCTAATGCCGCATGAGCACCTCTTCGGACTGCTTCATCACTATTCCCATCTTTAGTATAAGCTTGCGCCAGGAGAAACTCCGCTGCGACATAATCCGATTTTAATTTTACAGCTTCTTCTAATGCTTGTCTGGCTTTTTCCAGAAAATTTTTCTTATCTTTATCCGCTTGTACGGCCAAACTCGGATCCTTGCTTGCTTTAAAATCAGAGATATCGGCAAGTTCAATATAAGTTCTGCCAATAAGCGTGAGCGGAACCGGACTTATTGGATCATATTGGCGAGCCTGCTCATATGAGGAAAGCGCAAAGCTACCAGCGCCTTCGCCAAAAGGTATGGCTGTCTCATAAACAGTACCGAGATTCAGCCAATTTCCAGATTCGTATGGATTAATGTTGGTAGCCTGGCGGGCTGATTGGAGCGTCAGATTTAGATAGGACTGGAATGCATCTTCGGCTTTGGAATCTCCGACAAGAATGCGATTTAGCGCTTGCTGGGCTTGAGCAAAATAAATTTGGGATTGATTAATGAGGTAACGATCGTTTTTGGGATTAAGCGCGAGCGCGGAGGCGTAGCGCGCTAAGGCGGTGTCAACGTTGCCATTTTGAGCAATTTCAAAATTTCCGCGGGCAAAATAAACTTCCGCAAAATATTTTTTAAACGAATAAAATTCGGCAAGAACCAGTAGGATTATAACAATGATGACGAGAAGCGAGGAAATAAACGCCAGGGTCTGGCTTTCAATCGCAATGCCGCCTTTTCTAAAGCCGTAAAAAAGAGATGCAGTGTCATTATTTCTAACTGCGAGCGTTAAAGATGCTCCAATAGCGATAAAAAATAAAAGATTAAACACAAATGTGGGCGGGTATATTATCCAAAAGATCATACCCAACAAAACAATACTGGACACGCCAAACTCAAAAGGGTCGATCGTCTCAAGCCGCTGTATTATTTTGGCAAGCATGTAGAAAAGAGCGCAAAATAAGAAAATAATCGCTAAAATTCCAAGCGAGCCAAGCGTGGAGATACTTGTTGTGACGAATGAAAAACCATGAATAAATTTTAAATTCCAAAAAATGGTTTCATTTACAATCGGGTCGCGGAAGCGGCTGTAGTCATAGACAAATGTTCCAGGTCCGGTACCCAAAAGCGGTTTCGTTTTCAGGACTTCGCGGCCGATAGAGAAGGTGGCTTGAATTGAAGGTGAGACCTCAACTTCGGATTTAAGACTCGGCAAAATATTTCTTACCGGTATGGTAAATATTGTCAGCGCAATGCTGATGCCGAGTATTATGATAAAAACTATATTAGCCGATATTGCGGCTCCGGAATTTAAATTTTCGCGCAACCGCGAAAACCGGCTTGAATAAAACGCTACAAAAAACATTGAAAGCGCGGCGATTGCAATCCAGCCAATTTTGAAATCAATAAGCAAGAGATTAATCGCGGATATACTTGCAAGAAAATAGGCCATTATTTTACGGCCACGTGATTCGTCCCCGGGAAATAAAATAAATCCTAAACTTAAAAATAAGAAAACAATAATTACTGCCGCGCTGTTGTTTAAGGCGCCTACCGGATTTACTTGTAAAATTCGAGGCATAGACAAAAACGGGGTAATAGAAAAAAAGGTGAAGAGTGCTAGCGCGCCTCCGGAGGCAAGAAGAACTCCGCAAAGACGCTCCAAGTGTTTACGGGAAAATTCTGTCGCAATGAGGAACGCAAGTAATACGCAAATAGCCAAGCTCGCAAAACGCTCGCCGGTTGGATCAGGTGCGAATAAACTTTGCCCCGGAGAAATTGAAAGCAAGGACGCAATAAAATAAATAGCTAAAAATATGCTAAGCGCCACGCCAACAATGCTGTAATGATAATTAGCCCTTTTTGTTATGAATACCTGGATCAGCCACGCAAAAAGAGCTACGGCTGTTAAAGTGGCTATTAATATTTGTTTTCCAAAAAGAGGATCCGCGGTAATAGTTAAATAAAAAAGCGGCGCGAGAAACGCTATTAAATATATGCTATATATCTGTATATTTTTTAAAATCTTAGAAACTTTTTTGGCGATAGCGTAGTTCTGTTCTTGACCGGCAATGATTTCCTGCTCCATACCCGATAGTAAAACCTTGAATTTGATAAAATCAAGGCAATTTTTTATTGAATAATCTAAATTTTATTCACTCCTGCTCGGCTCAACACTCTATAACAAGCCACTTGCAACAACCCATTCAAGGTTTCATTACCTAGCATAAATGCTGTTGCCTATAACCTTATATATAGTACATGTCTATTGAAGCATGTGTCGAGTGTGAGTTTTCCACAATTTGCACAACACAAAACCACCCGTAAGAGTGGTTTTAATACATCCTTCCAGTTGTTCCGGTCTCCAGCAAGGTCTCCCCCGCTAGTTATCTCGTTTAAAGTGTTACAGCTAAATCCAAAATAAATTTTGGATCGCTGGCCGACCGGTTAAGGTCTAGGCCGAGATCAAGCACTTATATTGAGAATAGGAGGAAGAAAGAGCAAACTTGATAATTTGCCTAAACCCTCATTCCTTCTTCCTCCTATCCTCTGCGACCTTAGGGTGCCTCGATTCAAGCGCTTGAGGCGCTGTAAACCAAGGAGATTTTTCCCTAAAAAGAATTGTTCCATCCACAGCTTCCGCTACGGATGCCTTGTTACGACTTCGTCCCTGTCACCGAGCTTAGCGTAGATCACGAAATCGTGAGCTTCGACTACTCCCGGCTCCCTTGACGTGACGGGCGGTGAGTACAAAGTTCGAGAACGTATTCACCGCGGTATAGCTGACCCGCGATTACTAGCGATTCCAACTTCATGAGGTCGAGTTGCAGACCTCAATCTGAACTGGGGGGCCGTTTGGTGCGATTGGCTCCACCTTTCGGTTTCGCAACGCATTGTCGGCTCCATTGTAGCACGTGTGTGGCCCAGGGTATCAAAGGGCCACGCTGATCTCGCGTCATCCCCGCCTTCCTCCCCCTAATCGGAGGCAGTTTCGTATGACACTTGTAACATACAATAAGGGTTGCGTTCGTTGCCCCACTTAAGGGAACAGCTCAAGCCACGAACTGACGAGGACCGTGCAGCACCTGTGCTGGCATCCTTGTGGTACACCACCGTTTCCGGCGGTTTTTTCCAGCATTTCAAACCCTGGTGAGGTTCTTCGGTTGTCATCGAATTGAACCACATGCTCCACCGCTTGTGCGAACTCCCGTCTATTCCTTTGAGTTTTAGCCTTGCGGCCGTACTTCCCAGGCGGCAGACTTAACGCGTAAGCTAGGCCACTGAAAGGGTCGATACTTCCAATGACGAGTCTGCATCGTTTAGGGCGTGGACTACTGGGGTATCTAATCCCATTTGCTCCCCACGCTTTCGTCTTATGAGTGTCAGGATACGGCCAGTAAGCTGCCTTCGCCTTTGGTGTTCCCCACGATATCAACGCATTTCACCGCTACACCGTGAGTTCCGCTTACCTCTCCGCACCTCGAGTTTTGCCGTTTCTGATGCGGTTCCAGCGTTAGGCGCTGGGATTTAACATCAGACTAACAAAACCACCTGAAGACCCTTTACGCCCAATAAATCCGGATAACGCTTGACGCCTTCGTATTACCGCGGCTGCTGGCACGAAGTTTGCAGCGCCTTATTCTCGGGGTACAGTCACTTTCGTTCCTCCCCCGCAAAAGCAGTTTACAACCCTAAGGCCTTCTTCCTGCACGCGACGTCGCTCGATCAGGCTTTCGCCCATTGTCGAATATTCTCGACTGCAGCCACCCGTAGGTGTATGGACCGTGTCTCAGTTCCATCGTTGGGGGTCATGCTCTCACACCCCCTACCCGTCATAGCCTTGGTGGGCCATTACCTCACCAACTAGCTGATAGGACCAAGGCTGCTCCCGAAGTGTCTTACGACTTTGCTCTTGCGAGATTATCGGGTATTAGCTCCGCTTTCGCGGAGTTATTCCCGTCTTCGGGGTACATTCCAAGGTATTACTGAACTCGTTCGCCACTAATTTATTCTTGATGTAATCGCAAATAAATCCGTTCGACTTGCATGCCCTATCCACGTCGCCAGCGTTCATCCTGGACCAGGATCAAATCCTCAATAGATTACACAAGAGATCTTCAGGGCCTCTTGTGTATTAAGATCGGAACAACTGGAAAGATTCAATTTTATTTTTTACCCAGCCCTTTTTAGGTTCTTGACTCATTATTATGTTGGTAGTATAATAATTACAGCAAAATAAGGAGGTAATTGAAATGGAAATCATTAGACATGGAAGCTCTTTTCGGACCGTTGGTTGGCTTGGCCAACATACATGCAGAGACTGCGGTTGTATATTCAATCTGACAATCGACGATACCGTTGAATATGCTGGTGGCGATACATTTTTTAAATGTCCTGAATGCGGAAAGAGCGTTTGTATCGAATGATTAAAGTGCTTAAGTTGTGGGCGTCAATCGACGCCTTTTGTTTTAAACCCAAAAGGGGCTGGATAAAATTAATTGAATATTACAGTTGTTTTATTTCCCATATATTTAAAAAATATGGGAAATTATGTTCGATTTTTTAATGTTCTGTCAGTTCTGAAAATGCAGTAAAAAATACAACCGCGCAAAACTCCTTAAAGAATCTCGCGCAGTTGCACTTCGCCGTATTCTGTTTTAAGGGCGACACTATGGGTAAATCGTGGCCGCCGAACTCACTTTAATTCATGATAGTCCCATTATAGTCGTGCCCAAAACAAAGTCAAGGCCAAAAAAGAACGCGATTATTTATTAATAAACACCCCTGTTTTCAATGATTTTTTTATATTCCAATGCACTCGGCCTGATCTTTCGCTCTAAAGTTTTGAAATTCACCTCCACCAACCCAAATCTTGGCCAAAATCCCTTATCCCATTCAAAGTTATCCAAAAGTGACCAATAAAAATACCCGCGAACATCAGCACCCTCTTGAATAGCGCGACTGATATTTTTAAATGCCTCGCGGATGAACCAGGCGCGGTCATTATCTCGAGCATCCGCAAGGCCATTTTCAGTAATATAAATCGGTCTTTTGAGTTTCTCCCATTCTTTCAAAATGTAATAAAGCGATTCAGGGTACAATTCCCATCCCATGTCTGAAACTTTTTCGTTATTATTTTTTAACCGCCATGGAAACGCAATCCGATTATGAAAGTAATTTTGTATGGCAATATAATCGTGAGCATCTTTACCCGTCAACCAAAAAAAGTACTGATTTGTAAAAAATTTTGAAACAAAAACCGAGATCCAATCTAAAGGATTCCAAACATTATACGCCTCAAAAAAATGAAGAACATTTCCAAAACCAACCTGCGCGTTTGCTTGAACTTCATGTATTGCACGATATGCTCGCCGATGTGCACAAGCAAGACGACGAAACACTCGCAACGCGGCAATTATATTTCTTTTCTGTGGCGGCCATTTACCCGCGGTGTATGCCGCGGCAATTACTGACGTGGGCTCGTTCAGTGTCATCCAAAAAATAACATCCGACCCAAGCCGCAAAACAACATATCTAACATACCGTTCAAAGTGAACAATAAATTTTTTAGACTCAACACCTCCAAAATCGCGTACCCAAAGTGGCAGAGTCCAATGCCAGAGTGTTACAAAAGGCTCAATCCCTCGCTCTTTTAAAGCACGAATTACTTGCCGATAGTGCTCTATTTCTTTTTCATCAAATTTTCCTTCCTCCGGCTCAATTCGCGACCATTCAATTGAAAAACGATAGGCGTTGTGTCCTAGAGATTTCGCCATATCAAAATCCTCTTTGAAACGATTGTAATGATCGCACGCCTTCCCGGAAATATAATTTTCCGCCCGCAAAGGGTTTGGGTAAGCGTTATTGATATATTCCGGCCATGTTTTTTTTGCGGCCTCAATGGCAAGCCGTTTTGCGTTCCGAAACTCCCATTCGGTCCAATCGTTTTTCGTATTTCCTTCAACTTGGTGAGCACTAGTAGCACTTCCCCAAAGAAAATCTTTCGGAAATTTAAATTCAAGCATAGCGCCATTTTACCACGTTTCCAAGTAACGGAATGGGGTTCTCTCCCACTATTCAGCAAATATCAATAAGCATCATGCTTTTACATGCAGTTACAATTTTTTTAGCAAAGATTACTTTTATAACACTTAATTGCTATAGCAGTTAAATGCTAAACGCATAGTGTCAAAATAAAAAAGCCGCTAAAGTTTAAGCGGCGGATTATTGCGTTTTTTCGCGCATTTTCTGCAGAAGCTCGTTAAAGGTATTACGCGATAAAATTTTATTAAACTGAGCCCGGTAATTTGCCGCCAAACTAATTCCTTCTATTTCAATGTCGTAAATCTTCCACGCGTTGTTTATCAAAAACAGGTGATATTCAATTTCAAACTCCACACCTTTTGCCGTAACAATTTTTGAGCGAACTATGGCGAAATTGCCTTCTACACGTTCGCCGATATAAGAAAAGTTGGCATCACGGATAAGTTTTATCTGATTAAAATATACCCGCTCCAGCAATTCCGTGAATACATCAACAAACGCCTTTTGCTCGACTAAATCAATTTTTGACCAATGCCTGGCAAGCACACGCTTGGACATCTCCGGAAAATCAAACTGACCAAAAGCGATTTTCTTTACCTGATTCTTTTTTATCTCGTCTGAAAGTACAGGATCGTTGAATACTTTTTGTGTTCTTTCAATCGTCATTTTCAGCGTTTCGGTGGGAGTAGCGGCTATCGCGTAAGAATTCAAGGCCACCAGAGCCGCAAAAAAGATTACAACAAAACTCGCTGTGAACAAGCTCTTTTTAAACATTTCGCCCCCTTTTTAAGGATCTGGATTATGTATGGAATACTAACTAAACCAACGAGAATTGTAAAATCATAACTTTTTATGGCGCATTCTCCACTCCTCTATTTTCATATGATTCCCTGAGAGCAGAATTTTGGGTACAGCATATTTTTTACCGTGTTCTACAAAGATTTCGGGCCTGGTATAAGCCGGAATTCCCACACCGAAACGCTTTTCTTCAAGCGATTCGCTTTTACCGAGAACCCCGGGAATATGCCGGGAGACCGCATCAATAACAATCATTGCCGGCAGTTCACCTCCGGTTAAAACATAAGGTCCGATAGAAACTTCTTCGGTCTTAAATCCAAAACCACGCAAAACCTGCTTTAGGCGTCCGTCAACTCCTTCATAGTGTCCAGCGATTAAAATTATATGCTCATATTTTTCCGCTAAGCATATGGCCATCTTAGCATTAAACTCTTTACCCCCCGCCTCAAAAAGAATTACTTTAACGCGCTTATTGCCGCGTTTCAGTTTTAAGCTTGTAAATACTTTGATGATCGGTCCAAGTTTAAATACCATACCGGGCCCACCTCCATAAGGTGGGGCGTCAATGGATTTGTGCTTATCCAAAGCGAAATCACGGAGATTGTGTACGCGAATATCTATTAAGCGCTTTTCCCGCGCGCGTTTTAGAATAGACGCGCTCAAATAAGACGTAAAGGCTTCCGGGAAAATTGTTATGATATCAAAACGCATAATTGACAAAAACTAACAGATGGTTTAATAATAATGGTAGCATTCTTGAAAAGGAGGAGCAAATAAATGCCGGGGCAGCCAAAGCAAACCTTTGGTGTAGTAACAAAAATTCAATACGATTCGCATTCTATGGGATTTGATGTCACCCTCGATGAAGACCGCACCTTTCACTTTCCCTGCATCTTTATAGAAAGAAATGAGTTTAAGGTTGGCCGAAGAATATTCATGGATTTCACCGCGTGGCCACAAAAAGAGACTGGCATCATGTCTATCCATGTCTTCAAAAGCGATGAAGAGATGAAAAAAGAATGTGATGGAACCGTTGATGGCAAGGATATTTGCTACGTCAAAACTTATTCGCTCCTCAAAGAATTCATCCCGTGGGCCGCATAATGCGGCCTTTTTAAATTACAAAAGCCGTCCCGAATGTATTCTAAGGACGGCTTTTGTTTTTTTGCGAATTTTATTTACAAACTCAAATCTCCTATGACATCATCCACACTGCTCGGGGATGATTCTTGCGGAGCCCTTCGCATACCTCCTTCCGGCTCCTCAATCTTGAGATTCACTCGCGCGTTGTTCTTGATACCGACAATCCTCAAAAGTGAACGAATCGCTTTCGCAGTATTACCGCTTCTCCCGATAATCTTACCCATGTCTTCCGGCGCTACTTTGAGAGTAAGAAGTACCCCCATTTCATCAACTTTCCGGTCAACTTCCACTTTGTCGGGAACATCAACCAACGACTTTACGAGATATTCAAGAAATTCCTGGTCTAAATTTACTGTAGCTTTTGCCATTTCAGAATTTCGGACTGTTGCGAGTTTTCAAGATTAATTAACCCTTAACTAAACAGGCGAGCTACTCCGTGCATTCGCACGAACGCTCTAGAAGCCCGTCGGACTTTAGCCCTAATCCGCCCCAAAGGCAGACGGGCGACGCTAAGCTTTGCTTAGCGTTTAGCCCTGAAAACCGTAAACATCCGTACTTTCTTAATATCTATGCTTATAATCAGCTCCGACGCATTCTCCGACGATACGTCGGAGTTCCGGTCGGAGCTCCGACCCTTTCGGCGTCGGAGCAGTTCGACTTTACTGCCTTACACTTATCTTTTAACGGTATAATTTAATTTTGTCACCCCCCCCCCCAGTCAGTAATCCGCCTGAGACGGATCACCACTGGGTCAAGAGATTTATGCCGTGGCAACGGCCGTTTTCTGTTTATTTGCTTCTACCACAACTTCAACTTTTGGTTTTTTAACCACATTGATCTTAGGCGCTGTTAGCACTTTGTTCGTAACAAGAAGGTTATGAACCCGCGGCGAAAGAGACGCCCCCTTGGAAATCCAGTATAGAATACGCTCTGATTTTAAGTGAGTCTCTTTGGTTTTTGGATAAAAAGAACCCAGAATTTCAAGTTCGCCCGATTTAGGTTTTGAGCGTTTTTCGGTAACAACGATGCGGAATGCCGGATCATTTGTTCTGCCGACGCGCTGGAAACGGATTATTAGCATAAAATATGAAATATGAAGCATGAAGCATCGGACGTATAGTCGCGGAATGTTTCAAGTTTCATGTTTTAGGTTTTATTAAGGCCTGTACCTGCGGGAATTAACCGTCCGATAATAACATTCTCCTTCAATCCGCGCAAATGGTCGGCCTTGCCTTCAATTGCCGCGTTTATCAGCACTCGCGCGGTTTCCTGGAATGAAGCGGCTGAGAGGTAGCTGTCGGTGGTCAAAGCGACACGCGTAATTCCGAGCAAAATCTGATACGCAGTAGCCGCACGTCCTCCGGCTTTTTCTGTTTTTTTATTCTCCCGATGAAATTGCAGTTTATCAACTGTTTCTCCGGAGGTAAAAGTAGTATCGCCACCGGTCCGAATTTTCACCCGTGAGAACATCTGACGGACAATCACTTCAATGTGTTTGTCGTGAATCGGAGCGCCTTGCAGTGAATAAATTTTCTGCACTTCTTTAACGATATAACGCTGGGTCATCTCGCGTCCAGCCAGTTTAAATAGTTCTTTAAGGTCGGCGTGCCCCTCCGAAAGAAGATCGCCTTTGGAAATATGAGAGCCGGTTTCCACAAAAAGTCCTGTTGCCGGAGGAATCCTGAATTCTTTTGTTTCGTCTTCAATTATTTTTTTGCTTTTTTGTTTTTTTCGTTTTTTGGGCTCTTCCAATTCCGGTTCAATCCTAACCCTGATTATTTTCTCGCGGTTTACGTCGGTAATTTCTTCAACAACTCCGTTTACATCCGAAATTACTGCCCGTCCCTTCGGCGGACGAACTTCAAAAATTTCTTCAACACGAGGAAGGCCGGTTGTAATATCCCCTCCGCCAGCAACACCTCCAGTGTGGAACGTACGCATGGTAAGCTGAGTTCCCGGCTCTCCGATTGATTGCGCGGCAACTACTCCAACCGCTTCACCAATTTTAATAGGTACATTCCTTCCTAAGTCAAGCCCATAACATTTTTGGCATATTCCGCGTAAATTCCGGCAAGTTATCGGAGATCTTACAATTATTTTTTCAACCCCGGATTCTTCAATTTTACGAGCCTTTGGCTTATCAATAAATTCACCTTTTTTTACAACGACCGTGCCATCAACGCCTTTTGCGTCTTCACCCAAAAATCGCGAATATAACCGATGATGAAACGCGCGGCCTATCTCTTCGGAGTCAGCTTTATGAATCATAATGCCACGGTCGCTTTTACAATCTTCTTCAACAATTGTGAGGTCTTGCGAAACATCAACCAAACGCCGCGTAAGGTATCCGGCAACCGCGGTTTTTAAAGCGGTGTCAGCCGTTCCTTTCCGCGCGCCGTGCGTTGAAATAAAATACTCAAGAACGTTCAGCCCTTCCTTGTAAGAAGAGAGCACCGGAAGTTCAAGAATTTTTCCAGCCGGGTTGATAACCAAACCCTTCATACCCGACATCTGCATAATAGCAAGCAATGTCCCACGGGCCTTTGAAGTAACCATCGTACTCACCGAACCCTTAGGGTCCAAAATCTTTGGAATTGCGGCTTTAACTTTATCCATGACCTCTCGCCAAATTTCAACAACACGGTCATAGCGTTCGCGTTCGGTTAGTAAGCCGCGCATAAATTGCTGGTCAAACTGACTAATAATCTGCTCGGCTTCCTTGATCCACCCGGCTTTTTCAGCAGGAATCTTAAGGTCATCCATGCCCCAGGAAATTCCGGATTTTGTCGCGTAAGTAAAACCGAACGACTTTATATCATCAAGAATTTGGGCGGTGCGCGCGAAGCCGAACATCTGAATCATATCGCTCACCATTTCTTCCAAATCTTTTTTACCAAGCTCTTTGTTAATGTATGGATATTCCGAAGGCAAAACCCGGTTAAATAAAATTCTACCAACAGAAGTTTCCATCATTTCAGGTTTTGCTCCCTTAGTTGCCGGAATTCTTGTTTTAATTTTTGATTTCAAATCAATAATGTCAAACTCGTACCCCAAGACCGCGTCATTTTCATCCGAGAAAATTTTACCGGTTCCAATCGCGTCATCATCGTAAGCAGTTGCCCAAAAAACTCCGAGCACCATGTCTTTATCGGGCATTACGATTGGCTCGCCAGTCGCCGGCTTAAGTAGGTTTACGGTGGAGAGCATCAATTCTCTCGCCTCTTTCTGCGCTTCATCGGTAAGTGGCAGGTGTACGGCCATTTGGTCGCCGTCAAAATCGGCGTTGAACGGCGGGCAGACCATGGGGTGGACCTGAATGGCATGTCCTTCAATTAAAACCGGCTGAAACGCCTGAATGCCAAGGCGGTGAAGCGTGGGCGCGCGGTTTAAAAGCACATGACGGCCCTCTGCAATAACTTCTTCCAAAAGCGCCCATACTTCGGGGGGGCGTTCTTCAAGAAGCCGTCCGGCTCCGCGGATATTATGCGCGAGTTCCCTTTCAATAATTTTTCTCAAAACGAACGGCTTGAAAAGTTCAAGCGCCATTTCTTTCGGAAGTCCACACTGGTGCAGTTTAAGGTGCGGCCCGACAACAATAACCGAACGACCCGAATAGTCCACGCGCTTACCGAGAAGGTTCTGGCGAAATCTACCTTGCTTGCCCTTAAGCATATCAGCCAAAGACTTCAACGGTCTTCGCTGAGCCTGACTAGCAACGGGTGCTTGCCCCCTACGGATTGAATTATCAATTAAAGCATCTACGGCTTCCTGAAGCATTCTTTTTTCATTTCTGGTGATAACTTCTGGAGCTTTCAACTCAAAAAGGCGCTTTAAGCGATTATTTCTATTTATCACCCTTCGGTAAAGATCGTTCAAATCTGAAGTCGCGTATCGTCCGCCATCCAAAGGAACAACAGGCCTTAGGTCTGGAGGAATTACCGGCAAATATGTAAGAAACATCCATTCCGGCCTGATCTCGGCGCGAATCATTCCTTTAATTACTTTAAGTCGCTTTAGGATCTTTTTTTGCAAAGTAGGAATTGAGTTCCTTAATTCGCCTTCAAGCCGGCGCGTGAGCACTTCCAAATCCGTTGTTTCCATAATTTTCCTTATCGCCTCCGCTCCAATCTCCGCCTCAAACACATCTCCGTATTTTAAAGATAAACGGTGATATTCAACCTCCGAGAGGACCTTGAAAATAGAAAGTCCCCGCAGTTCGTCTTTTGCCTTTTCTTTCGCGATTTTTATTTTTTCCGCCTCAATTTTGGTTATATTTTGTATTTTTGTGCGAAATTCTTTTTCAACAGCCTCAAGCACGGATGTTTTTACGTCTTCATTAACCTTGGTCACGATATATCCGGCAAAATAAATTACACGCTCAAGGTCGCTGATTGACATATCAAGCATCAGCCCAATCTTTGACGGTATTCCGCGTAAAAACCAAATATGGCTTACGGGTGAGGCAAGCTGAATATGCCCAAGGCGCTCCCGCCGCACTATGGCGCGCGTAACTTCAACACCACACTTATCACAAACAATTCCTTTATAGCGGATCCGGCGGTATTTTCCACAATAACATTCGTAATCCTTGGTGGGTCCAAAAATGCGTTCATCAAACAAGCCGTCTTTTTCAGGCTTTGCTGTCCGATAATTAATAGTTTCCGGCTTTGTTATTTCACCATGCGACCATGACAAAATATCTTCTGGCGAGGCGAGCCGCAAAATGATTGAAGAAAAGTCCTGAACTTTGTAATCTAACATATTTTTCTAAATTTTAAGCCCGCACGCGGCGTTTGACCGCGCCAGTTGCTCTGCTTTTTTCTTTTGTATCTATACCACTTTCTTCGTGTGCCGGAATTTCAGCGACTCCGCCAGAAAGCGTGACATTCAACGAAAGACCTTTGAGTTCATTTACAAGAACATTGAATGAAGCTGGAATATTTGGCTTCTTAATTTTTTCCCCCGAAATTATAGATTCATAAGTGGATGCCCGGCCCTGAACATCGTCCGATTTAATAGTCAACATTTCCTGTAAAGTGTGCGCGGCGCCATAGCCCTCCAACGCCCATACTTCCATTTCACCAAAACGCTGACCGCCGAATTGCGCTTTTCCACCAAGTGGCTGCTGGGTTATAAGAGAATACGGCCCAATGGAGCGCATGTGGATTTTATCTTCAACCAAATGGTTCAGCTTCATAATATACGCGACACCAACAGTCACTTTCTGTTTGAATTTTTCTCCGCTTAAACCGTCATAAATAGCCACTTTGCCGTTTTCGGCAAGCCCAGCTTTTTTTAGCTCGCCTCTTATTTCATCTTCCAAAACACCCGATAAGGAAGGTGTGATGGCCTGATACCCGAGAAGTTTTGCCGCCATACCAAGATGCGTTTCAAGAATCTGGCCAAGGTTCATTCTTGAAGCAACGCCTAACGGGTTCAAAATAATATCAACTGGCCGGCCGTCAGCAAGATACGGCATGTCTTCCTGTGGAAGAATTTTTGAGATAACACCCTTATTGCCATGACGCCCGGCTAATTTATCGCCGACAGCAATTTTACGGAGTTGCGCGACCTCAACCTGTATTTTTTTAATAACTCCGGAATCAAGCTTATCGCCTTTGTCTCTGGAAAAAACTTTTATCCCGACAACTCGTCCTCGTTTTCCATGGGGCAAAGTAAGCGAAGTGTCTTTAACGTCGCGGGCTTTTTCACCAAAAATAGCCCTTAATAAACGCTCTTCGGGGGTTAATTCGGTTTCACCTTTAGGTGAAATTTTTCCCACAAGAATATCGCCGGAATGGACTTCCGCGCCAATCCGAATAATACCGTCTTCATCCAGGTTTTTAAGTTTTTCTTCGCTGACATTAGGAATGTCGTATGAAGTTTCTTCAGGACCCAATTTCGTATCCCGCACGTCAATAGAGTGGTCTTCAATATGAATTGAAGTAAAGGTGTCATCTTTAATTAAACGCTCGGATACAATAATAGCGTCCTCATAATTTGATCCGTGCCAGGAAAGAAAAGCCACGACAAGATTTTTACCGAGCGCAAGCTGTCCATTGTCAATTGAAGAGCTATCAGCGAGAACTTGACTTTTTTTAACTATTTGTCCGCGTTCAACTATTGGGCGCTGGCGTATGGCGGTAAAAGCGTTCGTGCGAAGAAACGAATTAAGCAGGTAAGAATATTCTTTGCCCTTTTTTGATTTAAGTATAATTTCTTGAGAATCAACCTTTTGAATTAACCCGTCATCGTCCGCGAGTACAACTCTTCCGGAATCGTGAGCCGCGCGTTCTTCGCGGCCGGTTGCCACAAGCGGGGCTTCCGCACGAACGCAGGGCACGGCCTGTCTCTGCATGTTTGAACCCATCATCGCGCGATTAGCGTCGTCATTTTCCAAAAACGGAATTAAGCTGGTTGCCACCGAAATTGACTGTTGCGGAGAAATATCTATATAATCGCTTTTTTCGCGTTCAATAACTCCAGGGTTTCCATGAAGCCGCGCTTCTATTTTTTCATCAAGAATTTTTCCATCAGCGTCAAAACGAATACCTGCGTGGGCAATATTAAACTTGGCTTCAGCCGAAGCATCAAGATATTCAACATCCTTTGTAATACGCCCGCTCTTAACCTTTATGTAAGGAGTTTCAATAAGACCAAGCTCGTTAACCCGGGCGTATCCCGCCATGTGTCCCACAAGACCAATGTTTTGGCCTTCAGGGGTTTGAATCGGGCAAATTCTTCCATAGTGGGAAGGATGCACGTCACGAACCTCAAATCCGGCGCGCTCGCGGGTAAGGCCTCCGGGACCCATGGCGGAAAGCCGGCGCTTATGCTCAAGCTCCGCTAAAGGATTTATCTGGTCCATGAACTGCGAAAGCTGGGAAGATGTAAAAAACTCCTTTACTGAAGCCATAAACGGGCGCGCGTTAATCAACTGGGCCGGAGTCAGGGTGTAGATATCAAGAGTAGACATGCGGTCGCGGATAATGCGTATCATCCGCGTAATACCTATCCTCAATTTATTTTGCAAAAGCTCCCCCACCCCGCGGACACGCCTGTTTCCCAGGTGGTCAATATCATCCGCTGGCGCGTCCCCAAGATTATTCAAATGTATAATTTCAGCAAGAACCTTTTTTATGTCTTCCGCGTTTAAAATGCGATCCTCCTCTTTAGCCGGATTTTTTTTCATTCCAAGGCGCTGATTAAATTTAAACCGGCCAACCGGAGCAAGATCGTAACGATCAAAACTGAACATCGCCTGAATTAAAGACCTGGCATTATCAACCGCCGCTAGCTCACCCGGACGAATTCTTTTATAAATTTCTATATATGCTTCGTCTTTGGCTTTAGTCGGGTCGCGATCTAAAGTCCGCTTAATATAGGAAATTTCTCCGTTATCAATATCCGAAAAGGCGGAAATCATTTCATCGTTTGATTCCACGCCAAAAATCCGCAAAATGGCGGATGCGGCAATTTTACGCTTACGATCTATGCGGACATGTATGGAGCCATCAAGTTCGGTCTCAAACTCAAGCCATGCCCCCCTGTTAGGAATAATTTTTGCGCCAAAATATTTTTTGCCCCTGACAACATTCGCAGTAAAATAAACACCGGAAGATCTTATAAGTTGCGAAACGATTACCCTCTCAACGCCGTTTACTATAAAAGTTCCACGTGGAGTCATTATGGGAAAATCCCCTAAATAAATTTCCTGTTCTTTTATCTCACCCGTGCGTTTGTTGATAAGCCGTGTTTTTACGCGAAGCGGGGCTTCAAATGAAAGATTGTGCTCTTTGGCGTAAATTTCGTTGAATTTCGGCTCATCAAAATAATAATCCTTAAACTCAATAGAAAGCTCTTTGGCGGTATCGTGAATGGCGGAAATTTCATTAAATAATTCCCGAAGACCGTGGCTGATAAAATGGTCATATGAATCAAGCTGAATCTCGGCGAGATTCGGTAAGTCCATGATGGGTGACTTATATCTTGAAAAATATTTTTTTTGCATTAAGTTTAAAACCGATTTGACTTAATTAAAAAAGCGGCTAAAAAAATTATCCACAACACTCATGCATGCACCCTGTGGATAACTAAATTGGACAATAAAGAAAAAGACACCCTAAACAGCCCTTTTATTAGGGGTTATCGTTATTTTGCGATATTTATTCCAATACCTGAATCAATGCAATGTCTCGCAAATGATTATAAAATCTAACTTTTAAGCCATTCCGCTTAATGCGGAAAGCCCTCCTTTTTCCCGGGTGAACCCGGAAACGAATTACTACAATTATACTCCCCCCGCCGAAA
This sequence comes from bacterium, assembly GCA_030648055.1. Taxonomy (GTDB): domain Bacteria; phylum Patescibacteriota; class Minisyncoccia; order Sungbacterales; family SURF-37; genus JAUSHI01. Next base: position 65,071 of record JAUSHI010000004.1, read on the forward strand.
AGAGTCAAGCCCCCAAGGTAATGTGTAAGCACATTACCTAACAACCTTGACCAAAAAGAGGGTGCCGTGTGGAAGTTCTTCAGCCTTCTTATCTACTTATCGGGCGTATTGTTTTGTTCCATCTTTTTAAAATCTTTATTTCTAGTCAATTTCAGCCGATAGAAAATTTTTGACTAACACAAGAATATGAAAAAAACAAAAAAATAAAGAGAACGGGGGGTATCGGTATTACAGACACCTCTGTTATCTTAACAGCGATCAAAACCAAAAACCAGGCCTTACGCCTGGTTTTTGATACAAAATCAAGAAAATGTTAGAATTCGCCGTGCGGCATACCGCCGGGCATTGGATTTTCTTTCTTCGGTAATTCAGCAACAACAACCTCGGTTGTTAAAAGCATCGCGGCAACTGAAGCGGCATTTTGAAGCGCAGAACGAACAACTTTTGTAGGATCAACAATTCCGGCCTTTATTAAATCTTCGTATTTATCCGTATCCGCGTTATATCCCATATTCCCTTTCGTCTTCTTAACTTCGGCGACAACGAACACTCCTTCCTGTCCAGCATTAAACGCAATCTGTTTCAAGGGCGCATCAAGTGCCACAAGCATTATTTCAATTCCAACTTTTTCGTCAGCGCTTAAACTTCCTTTTCCTTTCACGAGTAATTCCTCCACTGAAGACATCGCGCGAATAAGCGCGACTCCGCCGCCCGGAACAATTCCTTCTTCCATTGCCGCTTTTGTTGCCTGAACCGCGTCTTCAATCCTTAGTTTTCTTTCTTTCTGTTCAACCTCTGTCGGCGCACCCACCTTAACAACAGCGACTCCACCGGAAAGTTTTGCCAGCCGTTCGTCCAACTTTTCTTTATCAAAATCCGAAGTGGCTTTTTCGCGCTCGTTCTTAATCTGCTTAAGCCGTTTCTCAATATCCGCCTTCTTTCCTTTGCCGCTGATGATAGTGGTATTTTCCTTATTGGACACCACGCGGCGGGCCTCCCCAAGCATCTCAAGTTCCGTATTTTCAAGCTTTAAGCCTAATTCTTCGCTTATAACCTTGCCCCCGGTAATAATCGCGATATCCTGAAGCATTTCCTTGCGCCTATCGCCAAATCCGGGTGCCTTTACCGCTAAGGCATTAAAACCGCCCCTTAATTTATTAACCACAAGGGTGGCCAATGCTTCGCCATCAATATCCTCCGCAATAACCACAAGTTCTTTGTGTCCCGCTCTGGCCATTTTCTCAAGCAACGGAAGAATTTCTTGAATACTTGAGATCTTTTTATCCGTAATCAAAATACGCGCGTTTTCATGCATAGCCTCCATCCGTTCGGGATTGGTAACCATGTATTGCGACACGTAACCGCGATCAAACTGCAAACCCTCTACGACTTCTTTTGAAATTCCGAGGGTCTGACCATCCTCAACGGTAATAACTCCATCCTTGCCGACTTCGTCAAAAATGCCGGCAAGAAATTCACCAACTTCGGAATCTTTAGCCGAAATTGTGGCAACCTGCGCTCTCTCGTCATGCGTTGATATTTTTTTAGATATTTTCTTCAAGAAGACGACTACCGCTTCCGTTGCCTGTTCAATCCCTTTTTTCATGCCAACCGGATTCGCACCTGAAGCAAGATTTTTCATACCTTCCGTAATAATGACCTGCGCGAGAAGTGTCGCCGTCGTGGTTCCGTCGCCGGCAACGTCATTTGTTTTTGTCGCAACCTCTTTGACGAGCTCCGCGCCAAGATTTTCAACTTTATCCTCAAGCTCTATTTCTTTGGCGATCGTTACGCCGTCGTTTGTAATAGTCGGCGAACCATATCCGCGGTCTAGCACAACATTACGCCCTTTTGGTCCAAGGGTAACTTTCACGGCGTTCGCTAATTTATCTACGCCGTTTTTTAGCGCTTGCCGCGCCTGCTCGTTAAATACTATTTGTTTTGCCATGATTGTCTAAATTTTAACATGTTAAGCGAATAAAATTTAGTTACAATCACGAGCATCCCTCTCCAATTTTGCCAACTAACTTAGAAAATGCTCTTAGAGAAATACTCATGTGTAACTCTTGCGAAGCGCGTGTGGTAAAAAGCGTTTAAATAGCTTTTCACGGGTTTTGCGAGGAAGCGAGCGTAGCTCGCTCCCGCAACAGTAAACCCTGTGAAATAGCACATCATGTAGGTACCTGCAGGCAGGAAGTGCTTCACCATGACATATTCCACAAAATTTGCGGGGGGATGCCATACATTAATCTATTCAACTACCGCGAGAATGTCTTCCTCCCGCGCAATTAAATATTCTTTATCCTCGACCTTAAATTCAGTTGGCCCGTATTTTGTAAAAAGAACCACATCCCCTTTTTTTAGTGGTAGAGGAAGCCGCACGCCCGAATCCAAGAGCTTGCCCTCACCCACCGCAACCACCCGGCCCTTCATCGGCCTTTCTTTTTCGGCGGTTTCCGGCAGATAAATGCCAGTTTTTGTCTTTGCGCCCCCGTCGGAAATCGGTTCAATTAAAACCCTGTCCCCTAGAGGTCTGATATTTGCTTTCATATATTAACTTTGGGCTTATAGCTTATTATTGTTTAGCAATCCGACTCATAGACTGCTAATTCATTCTATTGATACTGAAGACTGTGTCAAGAGGTTTTAAAAAACACCCTATTGAGGGGTGTCTTTGGCAACTACCTGCGAAACGGCAATACCACGTGAATTTAGAAAATCTGTTAAAAGCGATTTAAGGCGCGGAGGACAATAACGACTTTTGAAAATAGTCCGGTAGGCGCTGGCAATCCTCTTAAGCTTTTTCCGTATCTGAACATCAGAAGTCCGGCGCGTCACAACCAACAGCGGAATATAACGATGATACTGCCGCCGGCTATAAGGCTTTTTTGTTTTTAAAAGTTCGGTTTCAGATAATACGCGATAGTAAGTGCGTCTCTTTTTTTTCCCGGATGTTACTTGAAGGACCCAAACCGCGAACCTCGGTTGCAACTGCCCAAAAATATGGTCAATGCCCTCCGCGTCTATTTTTTGCGGCGAGCGAAACCAAAAGTTAAATACTCCTTCTTTAGTTAATTCCGCAAGAGCTCCGTCCACGCGCTTTTCTGCGATTGAACCGTAATTCTTCTGTTGTTCATTAAGCCCAAAGGCAAATTTTCGCTTTTTGCCCACAAAACTACTCCTCTCTGGAAATCAATTTATAAAGAACAATCATTATGAAGATACTCCATGGGAGCTATTTATTGCAAGACGGCGGATTTTTTGCTTAAGTATCTGTAACGCTCTTTTAAAAACGGAGGGACATAATGGACGACAAAAGCAATCTAACCAATTATGTTACGGATTTTGATAAAAGCGTTCGCGGTCGGCTTTGTTGGTTCATCACCCAGCCTATTTGGTGGCTTATTTTTCCGATACGATGGAGCATGGCATGGCTGATGGGAATAAGCGCGGGTTTTGTGTTAGGGCATGAACGCGGGCAAAAAGCGCGAAGGCACATTTATCAAAAAATCCTTACACCCGCGAACTTCATCACTACTTGCCGTTTTTGGCTTCTACTCAACGCGATACTTCTTTTCTTTTCCGGCTCTCAACCAGCGCATCAGGCGATAATCCTTGCTGTAGCCATTGCCACTGATTTTTTTGACGGACCAGCCGCGAGAACCAATAATGAAGTCACCGCACTTGGCACTTACATGGATCATATCGGCGACTGGGGAGTGGTTCTTTGGGTTATTTTTCTTTCTTTTTGGTATGAAACCGTATCACAAATCTCCCTTATCGCCACACTTGTTGTCATTGGAATTGTTTTTTTAACAACTATCACGAAATACAGAAAATTCCGTGACCCGAAAGGCTCCGCAAGCGTGAATATTTCAGCGTTCGCAGAAGAAGAACTGCAGCCAAACGGCTGGGGACGGATCCAGTTCGTCTGTCTTATTGTCGCTCTTTTTGAAGGATTGTTTTATGCCTCTTCCTTAGATCCTTTTGCATTTCTTAACATAAATAAATTGGGTTTCTTGGTACCGGCCGCGCGCCAACAAACTGCGCGAATTGAGATTGCGTTCATACTATATTTTATTCTGGGAGGTTATAGTATCGGAGACGCGCTTGACTACTCTGAAGCAAAAATTAAAAAGTTCCGCGAAAAATTAAAGAAAATTAAAAACGGCTCGTAAGAGCCGGTTTTTTTATTTAAGATGCCCGCCGATGCTAAGCCCGGCCAACATAATAGCAGCAATAAATCCGGTAACAAAAACATAATCAGGTAAGACGATCAAAGCGATCTGCTCGGCAAAAAAACAAAGAATCAAAAAGATTTCCAGCCATACTTTCCATTTCCCGAAACAGTTTGCGCCGAGTTTAATCCAGTTTTTTTTAGACAAAAAACGCGATGAAAACGCGACAAAAGCCATACAGAATAAAAATGATTCCAAAATACACAGAGTAGAAAACTCATATATAAAACGCGGGAATGAAACCATCGCGAGGGTTGTAATCAATAAGATCTTATCCGCGGTCGGATCCCAGAACTTACCAAAATCTGTAATTAGCCCGTATTTTCTGGCGATATAGCCATCAAGCGCGTCTGTTGCGGAAAGCCCCAGAAAAAACAAAAACGCACCAACATACCAACCCGACCAAATCATTATTGCAAGCGGCAAAACGCCAACAACGCGAAAAGAGGAAATGACATTCGGATGAAACGAAGAACGCAGAAGTATCACGAGCCCTCCTTTTTGTAGGCAATCACTTTTAGGTTTTTAAAGAACGACAACTGCTATTCTAACACAAAGTTCTGATTTTACAATTATATTTCCTCATATAAAAACGATCGTTTTTATATGAGGAAAACAAAAAATCAAAGAATTTTTTTAAGCCATTTACCAGTATAACTTGATTTTGTGTCAGCGATTTTTTGTGGGCTCCCCTCGGCAACAACGCGCCCGCCGCCTTCTCCGCCTTCGGGCCCGAGATCCACAATCCACTCCGCGTTCCTTATTACATCTAAATTGTGTTCAATCACCAAAACCGTGTTCCCCCGCAAAACCAGCAACTTTAAAATAGTAAGAAGTTTCTTTATGTCCTCAAAATGCAAACCCGTCGTCGGCTCATCAAGAATATAAAGCGTCTTGCTGGTATCGCGGCGCGAAAGTTCGGTCGCGAGTTTTGTCCTTTGAGCCTCTCCACCGGAAAGGGTGGTGGAGGCCTGCCCTAATTTCATATAACCCAGTCCGACATCGTTCAATGTCTTGAGCTTTTGATAGATTAGCGAAAAATTTTTAAAAAATTCAAGTGATTCTTCAATGGTCAAATCAAGCACCTGTGAGATGTTCAAGCCCCTATAATCAATTGAAAGTGCTTCCTTGTTGTAACGTTTCCCGCGGCACTCTTCGCATTCCACATAAACATCCGGCAAAAAATACATCTCAATCTTTTTAACCCCCTGCCCTTCGCAAACCTCACATCTACCCCCCTTAACATTGAAACTGAAACGGCCGGGGGTATATCCGCGAGCTTTGGCTTCAGTGGTGTTAGCAAAAATATCACGGATCGCCGAAAAAGCTCCGGTGTATGTTGCCGGATTTGACCTAGGGGTGCGGCCAATCGGCGACTGATCAATAATCACGACTTTATCAACATATTCGGTGCCAAGAATTGATTTATGAGCTCCCGGAATAACATGCGCTTTATAAAACTTAGCGAGCAGAGCTTTGGCTAAAACGTCATTTACCAAAGTTGATTTTCCGGAGCCAGATACTCCCGATACGCATACAAACTTCCCTAAAGGAAACTTAACATCAATGTTTTTAAGATTATGCTCTTCGGCCCCCTTGACTATAAGCAAGCGCGGCTTAATCTCTTTTGCGAGCTCACGCGGAGAAATATCCCTGACTACAACCTCTTTTCGGCCCGCTAAATAATCTCCGGTAAGTGTTTTAGCCTTAAGCAATTTTTTATATGTTCCTTCAAAAACAATCTTACCACCGTGTTTTCCCGCGCCCACGCCAAGATCAATTATCCAATCGGCCTGCCGCATAGTTTCTGAATCGTGCTCCACCACAATAACCGTATTTCCAAGATCGCGAAGATTTTTAAGCGTTTTTATAAGGCGATCGTGGTCACGCGGATGAAGCCCGATTGAGGGCTCATCAAGAATATATAAAATGCCCGTAAGCTGAGAGCCAATTTGTGTCGCAAGCCGGATCCGCTGACCCTCACCCCCGGCAAGCGTGGTTGATTCGCGATCACATGTCAGATAATCAAGCCCAACGTCAACCAAAAATTGCAACCGTTTTGAAATTTCTTTGAGTAAGCTCGTGGCAATTTTCATCTCAGTTGAATTGAGAGTATGCCCCGCTATCAGCCCGTCAAAAAACTTTTTTGCGCTCTCCGAAGAAAAGTGCGCGATATCGGCAATATTTCTGCCATCAACAGTTACAGCGAGCGCCTCTTTTTTTAATCTTTTCCCCTCACAAACTTCACAAATCTTAATAACCATATACTTTTCAATTTCGGCTCTGGTCCACTCCGAATCAGTTTCTTTCCATCTGCGTTTCAGATTGGGAATAACTCCTTCAAACGCCTCCTTGTCCCCAGACCCTTCCTCTCCTTCTCCATTAAGAATTATTTCAATAATCTTTTGCGGAACATTTTTAACCGGCACCTGAAGCGAAAAGTTATATCGCCCGGCAAGACCCTCCAAAAGCCACCAGTACCAGCTCTGACGGCCGACGCGATGCGACGCGTTGGCCCAAGGACGGATCGCTCCTTCGGCAATCGTCAGATTTTTATTCGGGAGCACTAATTCAGAATCTACTTCAAGCATTGAGCCGAGACCAGTGCAGTTTGGGCAGGCCCCATAAGGGCTATTGAATGAAAACAGGCGCGGTTCAATTTCCGAAATACTTATTCCGCAATCAACGCAAGCAAATTTTTCCGAAAACACTCGGGCCAGCTTAGCGTCCCCGCCGCCCGCTACAATAACCAGCCCTTTACCGATTTTTAGGGCAACCTCAACTGAGTCGGCGACGCGCGCGCGCTCAATATCCTTATTCATAATAAAGCGGTCCACCACCACTTCAAAGGAATGTTTTTTATTTTTATCCACCTGAAGCCCAAGCGCGTCCTCAAGCCGGTGAAGCTCTCCGTCAACACGAACGCGCAAAAACCCGGCCTCTTTCACTTCCTCAAGCAGGGCCCTATGTTCGCCCTTTTTGCCCGTAACCAGCGGTCCCAGAATAATTAATTCATCCCCCTTCTGTTTTAAAATTTGATCGGTAATCTGATCAACGCTCTGACGGCCGATCGGCTTTCCGCAATTAGGACAATGCGGCCTGCCGATGCGCGCGAATAATATGCGCATATAGTCGTAAATCTCGGTAATGGTGCCGACGGTTGAACGAGGATTTTTTGAAACTGATTTTTGATTAATTGAAATTGCTGGCGACAATCCGTCAATGGAATCAACGTCGGGCTTGTCCGCGACACCCAAAAACTGGCGAGCGTAAGACGAAAGCGATTCAACAAACCTTCGTTCAGCTTCGGCATACAAAGTATCAAAAGCGAGAGAAGATTTCCCCGAGCCGGAAAGTCCGGTTATGACTACAAGTTTATTTTTGGGAATATCTAAACTAACGTTCTTCAAATTGTGAACCCGAGCGCCCCGTATTTTTATGTATTGTGATTCTCCGGTCATGATAAAGTAATCAATCATACATTAAAAAAAATAGGAAATCAACCCCGGCGCCTTCCACATCATGAATGATATTAAAACCATTTTTGAGAGGCGAAACAAATATATTTATATTCCAGATTTAAGAATACAAAAATGAAAAAGCCCGCGTTGGAGCGAACTCCTTCACGGGCTTACAAGCGGGCAATGGCCGCCAAGAATTCCTTGTTGTTTTTTGCCCTGTTAATTTCTTTGGCCACCTCGTATAGCGTGAATGTATATTCGTCGAGATGGTGCTCCCCACGATGATGCCTGCCGATGATGCGTTCGATGACCTGCATGAGACCTTGGCGCTTTGCACTGGCCAACACTTCGGACTCACTCATTGGTTTGGGCATGAAGTACCCCCTTTTTTTCAATGTGATAATCATACCATATAGCTATAGCTTTGTAAATAGCTACTCTGGGGTCAGCTATATCAAGAGCCATTCCGAAAATCCATTCGCAAAGCGCCAGTGATTCTATCTTCTTACTTTTAATAGCCATTACATCACCTCAGCATCTTTCTAAGTTCGCAATATTTATTTTCAAACCGCGGGAAACGGTCCGCAAGAAGAAAGGCGGATACAATTTCTTCCTGCCAAAGTGCCCCGGCAAGACGTATTAAGTCAGCCTTAGTAACACGGTCAATCTCTTCATGCACTACACGGGGCGTTTTCGCCCGACCATACTGAAGCTCATGACCTCCGAGAAAAGCCGCTATTGATGTAACACTCTCAAAAGAAAGGTCAAATCCGCTATGCAACATGGTTTTTGTTTCATCAATTTCTGCGTCACTTATATTTCCAGATGTCATGTCCCGAATAGCTGAAAAAATAAGCTTAATCGCCGAAGAAATTGCTCTTTCTTCAGAATCAATGGCCGCGCTTACGCTAACTAGGCCGCAATCGGCGTAAAATGTTGATTCGGCGGATACATTATAAGCCAGCGCCCGCTCAAGACGCACACTTGACCACAGGCGGCTTGAAAGCGCTTTACAAAGAACCTCGACGGCATAAGCATCTGGACTTTTCAATGATGGAGCAAATCCCCCAATAAAAAGGTGCGCTTGTTTAGCTTCTTTCGTTCTTAAAAATCGCACGGGTAACTGTTCATCGGGCGGCACAAACGGCCGCCACACCACCCTCTGCCGTGGCACAATGATCCCAAAGTGTTCCTCAAGAGCGTCATACGCCTCATCAACACCAGTACCGCCAGCCACCACAAGCACCATATTCGGGTATCCATAATAGCGTTCTTTATAACCGAGAACGTCATCTCGTGTAAAACTCCTTATAGTCTCTTCTGTACCGAGAATTCTCCTGCCAAGCGGCTGGTCTCCGAACAAAAAATCCTCAAACTCTTCCTCTGCCACCACACTGCGGTCATCCTGCGCCCGTTTCCGTTCCTGAATTATAATATTTCTTTCTTTCTCAATACTGTCAGCTGGCATACGCCCGAACACAAGCATGTCCGAAAACACACGCATTGCTCTCCGGAAATGCAGCGGACTTACAGTCATTGAATAAAAAACCCATTCGGTGTTTGTAAACGCGCCGTTTACATCGCCGAGTAAACGCAGTTCACGCTCAACCGATTCCGCGTCCGGAAAATCCCGTCCGCCGCGGAAAAACATGTGCTCATTAAAATGCGCAAGTCCATTTTCATGCTTTTCTTCCGTACGCGACCCGCATGAAAACCATGCCTGAATCACCACGGGAGCATAACCACTGATTGGAGACACAACTACCGGAATGCCGTTTGAAAGCCGAAATCGCTCAAATTCCATTGCGTCCTCCTTTTATCCCCACACCTATTATATAGGTGTGGGGATTTATTCCATTGTCAAATAACCCATGTTAAGGTTAGCCTATAATGACTTTGTCTGAATTGCAAAATCAAGCAATTCGGATACAAAGTCTTTACCCCGCCCTCTATGCGCTATGGAATTTATGAAGAACAACTTATCCCGCATCATACCGTAGCAACGGGCTTTATGCTTTTCGTGCGGCTTAGAAGGCGGGGTGCTGAATTTTATGATTTCGCTTCGCTCAAATAAAATTCGCAAGCCCAAAAATATTCCTACATTTCCCGGAGTTTATATTTTCCGCGACGCCAAAAAACACCCGCTTTATGTGGGTAAGGCCGGAAACCTAAAATCTCGGCTCTCTTTTTATTTCGGCAACGAAGCAAAAAAACATCCACGCACCGAACGGCTTTTAACGGAGGCAACCAGTGTCTCTATTGTCAAAACCGGATCCGAAATAGAAGCACTCGTAGAGGAGGCCCGACTGATTAAAACCTTCCATCCTAAATACAACATATTGATGCGCGACGATAAAAATTATCTTTTTGTCGTTATCACCAAAGAATATTTCCCTCAGATCATTCTTACTCACCAGCCAAAATCATTTACGGGTGCAAAAAAAATAATAGGTCCATTTACGGGCGCCTCCGCGGTAAAAGAAACCTTAAAACTACTCCGCGGTGTATTTCCTTACTGCACATGTAAGAAAAACCACAAAAACCCCTGCTTAAACGCTGAAATCGGCAAATGTCCGGGGGTATGCTGTGAAAAACTCTCAAAAAGAGTTGGACATGAAATTCTGAAACACAAGAATGATTATGTAAAAAACATCGCAAATATCGCCGCCCTACTTGAAGGAAAAAAAATAAGCGCCCTTCAGAGAAAATTAAAAAATGAACTCGCGCGCGCATCAAGTGAACTGAAATATGAACAGGCAGCCAAACTCCGCGACCAGTTATATGGTCTTAAAGAAATACTACTGCACCGCTCTGTGATTATGCGTTGGACATCAACAGAGCCCGGCCAGCCCAATGGCTGGGAAGCCATCAGAGCAAAGATAAAATTTATGCTTAGAGCCGCCTCCCTCATTCAAAGAGTTGAGGGCTATGACATCTCAAATATCTCCGGAAGAGAAGCGAGCGGCTCAATGGTTGTTTTCATAAACGGCGTACCAAATAAAAATGAATACCGCAAATTCAGGATCAAAACTGTTTCCGGCGCGAACGATGTTGCTATGATGGCAGAAATAATCAGTCGCCGGTTCCGACATAAGGAATGGGGGCGGGCCGACTTGATAATTTTAGACGGCGGCAAACCACAATTAAATACCATACTCAAAAAATTAAAATCTGAACGCGTAAAAACCAAAACTATAATTACCTCGCTTGCCAAACGCGATGAAGAGCTCTATGTCACCGGACTTAAAAAACCTATACAATTAAAAAAAGCGTCTCGCGAACTTCTCCACTTCTTCCAACGGGTCAGAGATGAAGCGCATAGATTCGCTAAAAAATATCATCATAAATTACGCGAAAAAGCTTTATTTAAAGAACTCTAAAATTTAGACAATCATGGCAAAAAAATCTACAAAATCCGAGCGCCGGGAAAAACATAAAAAGAAAAGGAGCGTTGCCTCAAGCGGCAAAAGCGTTTTTCTTCTTGCCCGCTTAAGAAGCAGGCGGCCCAAAAAGAACAATTCCGACTAAATATCGCGAATTCTTCCAAATTATGGAAATTATGCTATTATTATCTATATGGGCATTGTAGCCAAGGTTATTGTCAAAATAGTCGCGAATATTGCCGCTCTTTGGATTGCTACCGCGTATATTTCGGGATTCGCCTTAATCGGCGGTCTGCCGGCGTTTATAATCGGCGGTATTGTGCTTGCGGGCATTAACCTCATAATCCGGCCGATACTTAAATTGATCAGCTTGCCACTTCTGGTTCTAACATTAGGTGCTTTCTACATAATTATCTTCATAATTGTACTTCTCCTCGCCGACGCCCTCCTTCCACAGCTTTCAGTTTCCGGCTTCCCGGCACTTTTATGGGGAGCGCTCATAATCGGCGTTATCAATACAATTGTCCATTAAAGATTTTGTCCGCCATTTGGAGCTGTAAGCGAACAAATGGTGGAAACAAAATTGCGCTTTAAATTTTATAATTACTCATTAACCATTCGTAAACAAAATTCGCATGAAAAATTATTTAGCAATTTTCCAAGTTGTAGTTTCCATTCTATTAATCGTAACGATTCTGATTCAACAGCGAGGCACTGGCCTGTCTTCAACTTTCGGCGGAGAGGGCAACGTATACCGCACAAAACGAGGGCTCGAAAAAATAATTTTTATTGCTACAATTATTTTTGCAGTTCTATTTTTTGCCACAGCCGTCGCCAATATTATGCTTTAGTGAATAACTGCACCGCAAGTAACACGATATCCGTAGTTATTCACCCAGCACTTATTTTTATAAATAAACGCAGTACGCTTACGAAGATAATTCTGTTAAAGCTCATTGATGTCACGGGGTCGCTTATAAAGATAAGTGCTAGGTTATTTGTTTGTACCCCCATTACCCCTTGCCGCTTGCGGCGGGGCTTTCTGAATACAAACAGATAAGCACCTAGAAGCGAAAAACATCCGCCCGTGCAATATTTTAATTAGTGCTCCGTAAATTTTGTTAAATAATGCATGAAGAAAATTTTGGAATCCCTAAAAAAACTGGCCTTGGATTTTTTGCGTACCGTGAAAGAAGTATCTATCCGCGAATTTAAGAGACTTCCCTTATCTGTTCTTAACCGCAAGCAATGGCTTTACCTCCCGCGACTTCTTTCAAAACGCGAAAAAATTATATTAACCTCCTTACTATTTTTTGTATTTGTAAGCGCGGCTACTGGCTTCGGACGCTTATATTTGCGAATTACGGTCGCTAAACCGGGAAACGGCGGAACATACCGCGAAGGACTTTTGAAAGAGCCCCGTTTTATAAATCCTATATACGCGTCAAATGACGCCGACCGCGACATTGCCGAGCTCGTATTCCCCGGCCTTATCCGTTATTCACCCGAGGGTGAAATTGAACCTTACTTGGCCGAAACAGTAGATGTGAGCGATGATGGGAAAAACTACACGATACACTTAAAAAATAACATCACCTGGCACGACGGCGAACCCTTAACAGCCAATGATGTGATATTCACCATAAAAACCATACAAAACCCTGAATTTAAAAGCCCATACCGCCAAAACTGGCAAGGTGTTCTTATTGAAAAAATTGATAACCGCACCGTACGTTTCATCCTGCGCCAACCCTACGCGCCTTTTATTGAAAATCTGACCATCGGCATAATCCCCGAGCACTTGTGGTCTAAAATACCGCCGCAATCCGCCCCGCTTTCGGACCTCAACTTGAAACCCATTGGCTCGGGACCGTATATATTTGACGCTTTCACCCGGCTTGCCGACGGCTCAGTAACTTCATACACTCTCACAAGCAACCGTTCATTTTTCCTGAGGAGACCGCATCTCAATGGAATTATTTTTAAGATTTACCCTTCGGAAACAGAACTTGTCGCGGGATTTAGAAAAGGCGAAATTGACGGCATTAGCACAATATCGGCTAAAAATCTTCCTTCCTTACAAAAAACCACAATACAAATATATCCTCTTCAAATTCCGCGCGTGGTTGCAATTTTTTTCAACGAAGCCCAACAAAGCGCATTTGCCGACAAAAACATTCGGCTGGCCCTCGCCAAAGCAATAGACACAAAAGCTATTATCAACGATGTGCTACTTGGCGGAGGCGAGATGACTTCCTCGCCGATTCCTCCTGGGAGCGCAGGTTTTAATCCTGACATTCCACTCATTGGATTTAATCCGGATGAGGCAAAATCTCTGCTTGAAAAAGCCGGCTGGAAAAACAAAAACGAAAACGGCATTCTTATAAAAACTCAAACAGTAAAAAGCAAGAAAGTTATAACCCCCCTTAAAATAGAACTCACGACCTCCGATTTCCCTGAATTGGTTGAGGTTGCAAATAAAATTAAAGACATGTGGCGAGGAGTCGGCGTAGATTTGGAAATAAAAGTTCTGACCGCCGCAAGCCTTGAAACTATGGCTATCCGCCCGAGAGCTTATCAGGCTCTGCTTTTCGGAGAAATTTTCGGCCACGATCCGGATCCGTTTGCTTTCTGGCACACTTCTCAAATAAAAGACCCGGGGCTGAATATCGCTCTTTACTCAAACCGAAAAGTTGACACACTTCTTGAAGAAGCGCGCCGCACTACGGATGAATTGAAACGAGAAGAAAAATATCGTGAATTCCAAAAAATCGTCGCTCAAGACATGCCGGCAATTTTCCTCTTTAGTCCACTCTCTTACTACGGCGTAGGTGCCCAAATAAAAGGCGTAATTATTGACCGCATAGCGCTGCCGCAAGAGCGGTTCGCGCATATTGAAAACTGGTACACAAAAACCAGCCGAGGGCTGAAATAGTGTGGTTCCCGGCACCTAAACTGCAAATTGTTTGCAAAAAAACTTAATAAAGTGCTATCATTGACATAACATTATCCTCTCTCTAACTAACTTTTAGAAAAAGCGATAAACGCTGGCTTTCGGCAATTTTTCTATATTTCCTATTGGCAAGATTCGCCCGCACATCTAAATTAACAAAATAAAATAAGGGCGAGTGGCGGAATTGGCAGACGCGCTGGCTTCAGGAGCCAGTGGGTGCAAACCCGTGGAGGTTCGAGTCCTCTCTCGCCCATCTAAAATTAGTTCTCTATTTATTATTATTTTTATTAATCGTTAATCAAACAAACAATAAAATCATGATACAGCGAAAAACGCATACGCCGCATATGGCACACACAAACACCAGAAGGCCTGGACAAAACGCTCCACGACGCGGTGGCTACGCGCATCCCAACCCTTCTATTGTTGCGCAAAAAACACATGTTCTCGTGAGCCACGACGACCGCTTAAAATTCATCCCGCTCGGCGGCTGTGGCGAAGTTACGCGGAGCATGTATATCTACGAGTACAAAGACGACATCGTAATTGTAGACATGGGCCTACAGTGGCCGGAGGAAGACATGCCCGGAATTGACTACTTAATTCCGAACGTCTCTTACCTAATTCCTAAAAGAAAAAACATACGCGGAGTTATAATAACCCACGGCCACTACGACCATATAGGTGCCATCGCCCATCTTCTTGAACCGCTCGGCTATCCCCCAATTTATACGACCGCTCTGACACGCGGAATGATTCTTAAGCGGCAGGAAGATTTTCCCGGAATCGGGAAACCGAAAATACAAATGGTTACCACCGAATCCAAATTAAAACTTGGCGCTTTTGACGTTGAATTCTTTCACGTAAACCACAACATCCCCGATAGTGTCGGTGTTTTTCTAAAAACTCCGGGTGGCAGTGTGGTGCATACCGGCGACTGGAAATTTGACCACTCTCCCGTTAACGAACGCCCGGCTGATATTGGGCGCCTCCGGGATATAGGCAAACAGGGCGTACTTCTTCTCGTCTCGGACAGCACTGACGCCGAAATGGAAGGCCATCAAATATCTGAAACCGAGGTTCAACAATCGCTTGAGACTGTCTTTGTAGAGGCACCAGGCAGAATCATTGCCGCGACTTTCGCATCTCTTCTGACGCGAATACAGCAACTTATATGGCTCTCGGAAAAATACAACAGAAAAGTCCTCATTGAGGGGGCGAGCATGAAATCAAACGTGGCTGTCGCCCAAGAACTCGGATATTTAAAAATTAAACGCGGCACATTCATAACCCAGCAAGATCTTGATAATTTCCCGGACAACCGTATAACCATCATATGCACCGGCGCCCAGGGAGAAGACCGCGCCGTTATGATGCGCATTGCCAATAACGAGCACCGGGCAATCCATATGAAATCGCTGGATTCAATAATATTTTCTTCGTCTGTTATTCCTGGAAATGAAGCAACAGTACAACGGCTTAAGGACATTCTCTACAAACGCGCCGGAAAAATTTATCACGTGGCCTCAATGGATATACATGCC
The DNA here is from genome assembly GCA_030648055.1 of bacterium. Classification (GTDB taxonomy): domain Bacteria; phylum Patescibacteriota; class Minisyncoccia; order Sungbacterales; family SURF-37; genus JAUSHI01. The sequence goes on from JAUSHI010000004.1 coordinate 80,650, forward strand.
GGAGGGCATGCTAAGCGCGACGAGCTCCGCCAGATGATTGAACTCATAGGTCCAAAATATTTCATTCCTATCCACGGGAATTACTTCATGCTCCGGCTCCATGCCGAGCTCGCAATTAATGCGGGCATCAAAAAAGAACATGCGATTGTGGCGGAAGACGGCGATATCGTGCTCATGGATAAAGACGCGATTAAAAAATCTGCGGAAAAAGCTCCGGTTGACTATGTAATGGTTGACGGCTTGGGTGTGGGAGACATCAAAGAAATCGTTCTTAGAGATCGCCAGCATTTGGCCGAAGACGGTATTTTCGTGATTATCGCTCTTGTTGACTCAAGAACCGGAAAACTCCGCACATCTCCCGATATAATTTCCCGCGGTTTCATTTATCTTCGCGAAAGTCAGGCGCTTTTGAGAGAAGTGCGCGAACGGGTAAAAGACGTGGTGGAACGCTCCATCGTACAATCCAACGGCGCACGACCCATAAACTGGTCGCATGTCAAAGACAACCTCCGTGAAGAAATCGGAAAATTTCTATATAATAAAACGGAAAGGCGACCTATGGTATTACCCGTCGTAATAGAAGTGTAAATAAATGCAACAAAAAATACTTTTTAGCGGCATACAACCCTCAGGAATACTCCATATAGGAAATTATTTAGGCGCCATAAAACAATGGGTGGAATTGCAAAACCAATACCGGTCGTTTTTCTGCGTTGTGGATGAGCACGCCATTACCGTACCGCAAGAGCCCAAAGAACTTCTTGAAAATACTCTCAAAACCGCGGCAATTTATCTTGCCGCTGGAATTGACCCGAAAAAATCAACAATCTTCGTGCAATCGCATGTTCCCGCGCACGCCGAACTCGGCTGGATTTTGAATACGCTCACGCCTATGGGTGAGCTTGAACGAATGACGCAATACAAAGACAAGGCTCTTCGACCAGCTATACGTTCATTATCAGGTAAAATAATATCAGGTGTGCCACCACATAATATAACTAACGTGCTAAAACATGTTGAACAAATAATAACAGACGAGGCAAAGAAAAATATTTACGCAGGTCTCTTCATTTACCCCACCCTAATGGCCGCGGATATTTTGCTCTACAAAACAGATGTCGTACCCGTTGGCGAAGACCAGCTTCAACACATTGAACTTGCCCGTTCCTTGGCTGAGCGCTTCAATAACCGCTTTGGCGAAACTTTCGTTGTGCCTAAAGCAATAATCAATAAATCAAGCGCGAGAATTATGGGACTTGATGATCCGTCTGGAAAAATGTCTAAATCCGCCCAAAGCGCAAACAACTATATCTCACTCCTTGATACCCCCGATGAAATACGGAAAAAAATAAAAATAGCCGTAACCGATTCCGGCTCTGAAGTAATATATGACGAAAAAGAAAAACCGGCCATTTCAAACCTTATTGCTATTTACAGCTTGTTTTCTGATAATTCAAGAGAAAACCTACAAAAAGAATTTGCGGGAAAAGGATATGGAGAATTTAAAAAAGACCTAGCCGAGGCCATTATAGAAGGCCTCGCGCCCCTCCAGCGCAATTACCAAGAAATCAGCAACAACAAAAACGAACTGCTAAAAATTCTTCGCGCAGGAACAGAAACAGCACGGGAAATTGCGGAAAAAACGCTAAAAGAAGCGAAGGAAAAAATGGGCTTCTTACCAGCATAATTAAACAGTTTTATATAAAAGTCGCCAGTAATGCTGGCGGCTTTTATATAGCAAACAAAACCATAAACTTCATTCTCATATTCTTAAGAATATGAGAATGTATCCCTATGTTTTTTGCTTATTTATTTTTCCACTAGTTGCGCATTCAACAATAAACTAACTCCAAAGTATGCTCCCAAAACATCAGCGACGACATCAAGCGACGTATCCGCGAACCACCAATTAAAAGCGTACCTATACCTCTTTAACTGATCCGGAAGAAAAATAATCTCAAATATTTCCCACAAAACCCCGATAATAAGCGCTGCATATAAATACCGCGTTTTTTCGGCTTTCCCCCACCCAAGAAAGAGAAACAAAAGCATTGCGGCGAATATCCCGCCGCTAAAATGCACTATTTTATCAACCTGATATTCTGATAAAAAATCAGCTTGATTATCATTCAAAAAATAAAGCGTTAAGAAAAGCCACAAACACATCAAAAAAAATACACCCATAAAAAGCTGTCTCTCAACAATCGAAAAATTATTAAATCTGGTGCGAATGTTTGTAACTTGTTTCTCTATAAATTCCATATTTTATTTATCAGCAAGATAAAATCGCCAAAGCTTATCTTTATATTTACCGGCATATTCAACGCCGATTCGTTTCTCTCGTTTTATATCACTTGGCTTTAAATTCAGACCTCGCTCTTCAATCCACAGACCGCCTCTTTTGCCTGCGGGCGTATTGTTTAAACTCTTATCAATGTGGAAATACTTTGCGACTCTGCCGGGGCCCTTTGTATTATCAACTGCCCTAATAAGAACTGCTGCCGGAAAGTGTTCTTTCTCCGTAACAATATTGAGACAATAATGCATCCCATAAATTAGATAAACATACCATTGCCCGGGCTTCCCGAACATTACTTTCGTCCTTTCGGTGCGCCCGTGCGAAGCATGCGATGCTTTATCCTTGAACCCGACATACGCCTCAATTTCAGTAATTTTTCCGGCTAGTTCTTCCTTGCCGATTTTCCGTACTAAAAATTTACCTAAAAGCTCTTTGGCAACTTTCAATGTGGGGCGGTTAAAAAAATTTTGTTTAATTACTTTCCTCAAATAAAATCTATGCCTCAAGCAATAACAGGCGCTCAATGATTAAAATATCGGCCGGCAAAAAATCATATTTTTTCAATTCCGGAGCGGTTACCCATAAAAACTTAGCATGAGCATGGCCCGCCTTCGGCTCTCTGCCTGTCAGAGTGCATAAAAAACCATACACACGCATCAATCCCTTCTCCGGATAATCGTAAAGAACCGTATGAAAAAGTTCCCCAACAATAACATCAGCATCCAGTTCTTCCAAAACCTCCCTTTTTACGCACTCTTCAGCGATCTCGCCATCTTCAACCTTGCCACCCGGGAATTCCCACTTCCCAGCCATATAAGTTGTCGGACCACGCTCTGCAATAAGAAATTTATCGTCTCTTCGTATTATAGCCACGGCTACATTTATAACCTTTTCCATTAATTCCATAGATTTCTAAACAAAATTCTAACGCAGTATTCTTAAAGTAATTCGAACGGTTTTCGCCACCTGTGGCGGCGAGCCTGCCTGCCGGCAAGGCAGGGAAGTCCTCCATGAAAATTTGGAAAGGCGGCGTATCCGTTTGGATTACGCCGCCCATGATATGCGCTCGGCATGTTAGGCCGAAGCTTGAGCGAGAACTTTCCCGAGGCTGGTCACCGCGAAGTCGGGGATGGTGTTGGTCGCGTTGGTGTCCCATCTGTCCGCCCACGCATTGAGGGAGATACTGATGTGGTCTCCCTCAATCTTGAGCGTGAGCTTCACGGAACGTCCCTTCCAGTGGTCGATGTCGATCTTGCCGGTTTCCGCCTCCGTACGAAGCTCGTGAAGATCTTCCTCCGTGATCAACATCTCGCGAGCGCTAGGATCGAAGATGCCCAGTCCACTCGAACGCGGACTGAGTTCCACGGAAGCACGGGCGATCCGGACCGCGAGATCAACAAGCGTCTCGCCATTTTCCGGTGTGATGACCACTGCCGGAACCTTCCACCGCTTTTGCTGGGTGACCCACGCAGGATCTGGTAACTGATACTTCATTTCGGGTCTCCTTTCGTTTGATTTTCAATCGGAAAGCGACACCATGTCGCAGTCCAGAACTATACATTATCGTTACCACAAGTATAGCAATATTATTAACTAATGTCAATAGCAACAAAAAATCAGCACTTACGGTGCTTCTTACATAAAATCGTTATAAAAAATTTTCTTCCCCCAAAATACGAAACCGCAAATTCATTTTTGCCCCAAAATTGAATACCAATTAGTCGCCGAGCGAAGCGAGGCGGCTTCCTTTGGCTTGACATTTTCTAAAGTGTGTCCCCCGTCGGAATTCGAACCCGAGTTACCAGGATGAGAACATGGCATCCTCGAGCCGTTCCTCACGGCTCGCCTGGGTAGCCACCACTATTCGCCCTCATCGGGATTCGAACCCGAGTTACCAGGATGAGAACCTGGCGTCCTAGGCCTCTAGACGATAAGGGCATTTATTTATTATTGCCCATTGAAAGTAAAAACATTTGCTTTCAATCTTCGTAACGATAGGGGCAAAACTCACGATACAATTTAAATTCTCAAACAATTATACTATAAAAACCTGATTTTGACAAACTTTAAAATTTAAAATACCGCCATTGGGGTGGTCCTAATAATACAACTATGCCTTGCTAAACAGCCTCCTCTTCCATTCCTCGTTTTGCCGAACCAAAAGTTCTTGAGCTTTTTCCGGCTCGGCCATAATTTCTTCAACCACTTTTTCCATCCGCATCCCCTCCGAACCTTTTACCAAAACAACATCTCCATGCTTAAGCATCGGGTCAAGCGCCTGCCCCGCTTCCATTGGCACATCAAAAACAAATATGTCCTCAGTCTCAAGACGCCGCGCTTTGCCCTCAACACCCCTGGTGTTTGCTTCATCCGCGATATATTTTGCCCGAGCGCCCACCGTAAAAAGAATGTTGGCTAATTGCGCAACACGGTCCCCAACTGAACGATGCGCCTCTTCGGTATATTTTCCTATCTCAAGCATGTCGCCCAAAACAGCGATTCTTCGCATGGCAGGCATTTTTTCCAAAAGGTCAAGCGCTGAATTCATTGACTCCGGAGAAGCGTTATATGTATCGTCAATTATCAAACTTCCTTTAATTCCATGAAGCAGGCGGGTTCTTCCCGGAGGCGATTTATATGACTCAAGCGCTTGTGAAATCTCAACTAAATTCATATTGAGCAACTTTCCAACGGCCGTGGCCGCTGAAGCGGCATAGGCATTAGGCGTGCCAAACGCGCCATGGATGCGCATCGGCACAACATTCCCGTCGTTTGAAATTTTAAAAGAAATTCCATCGGGATAATCTTCACCGCTTTTTTCAATAATGCGTAATTCATAGTTTGAGATTCGTATATCAGCGTGTTCATCAAATCCAAAAGAAAGTTTTCTGGCCCGCGTTACATCCTTAACCTCAAGAAGCGACTCGTCATCGGCGTTATATAGCGCGTAACCATCCGAAGGAAGGGCCTTGAAAAGCTCAGATTTTTCCTGAGCAACCTCCAGGGGACCGGCAAAAAATTCAACATGTGCGGGTATCTCGCCTATGGCGGTAATAACGGCGACGGACGGAGGGGCTATGCTCGCAAGGTATTTAATATCTCCAGGCCTGTCTGTGCCCATCTCCAGCACTAATACCTCGGGGTAAGAGCGGTTAGGCACAATAAGTCGGAGGCACGAAACGAAAATCCCCCACTTCCAACCAAAAATATTTTTCCCGTAATTCGGCATGCCAAGAATCGTCAGCGGCACGCCGATTTCATTATTATAATTTTTCTCCGACTGCCTAACACGGTATTTTGTTTTTAAAACAGTAAAAATCGCCTCTTTCGTTGAGGTCTTGCCGACCGAACCGGTAATGCCGATTACTATCGGCTTATATTTTCTAATAGTCGCGCTCGCGAGTATCGCGAGTATTTTTTGAAGTATTGTTTTCATAATTTTTGAAATTCCCTATTTACATTACACACATCTTATCATCTAAGCGAGTTATCTCAAAAATTTTCCATTACAAAGATTTTGGTAACAAATGGATAAAGAAACAAGAAGAGAAACCCGAGCCAGAGCATAAGGGCGAAAAGCGTTTAAATAGCTTTTCGCGGGCGTAACGAGCAGTCGCCGCAGGCGACGGCGCAGTTCTACGCCATGGAACGGGCTCCCTGAAGTTTCGCGGTTCCATTTGTCAAAATCGTAGTTCTGGAAAATTTTTGAGATAACGAACATCACTTTTCATCCGGCGGAACTTTATAATAATTCAATATAAATTCCGCCAAATCATGAAAGGGAGATGTCATGGTATTGGCCGCGAAGCGATTCCCCGTGGGCCTGGTCAACTGCAACAGTACCAGAAACCTCGGATGAAAAGCGGGGGCATATCCCACAAACGTATGCACGACATCCGTTGAATATCCTCTTTTATCTTTCAGAGGAACCTGCGCAGTACCGGTCTTACCCGCGACAAAATATCCTTTCACGCCAGCTCGGTTTTCATATCCTATCCTGACGGTTGAAACGAGCATTCTAGTGATGGTTTCGGCTGTTTCTTTGTTTATCGCTTCCCCTTTTTTCTCTGGCGCGAAAACTGTTTCGTTACCCGCGTCATCAATAATTTTATCAACAATGTAGGGTTTCATCATTACTCCGCCGTTGGCAATCGCCCCTATGGCTGAAGCCATCTGAATGGGCGTTACGGCAATACCCTGACCGAATGAGGCTGTTGCAAATTCAATATCCCTGCCGCTTTTAAGATTTGCTATATTACCCGCGACTTCGTTCGGAAAATCTATGCCGGATTTCTCTCCAAAACCAAAGCGCTTTACATATTCAGCGAAACGCTCCTGCCCAAGAAGTTTTTCTACATATACGGCCCCGGTGTTAAGAGATTTTTCCAAAACCTGGGTCATGGTCTGAACCCCGTGGCCCTTCTCATCAAAGTTTTTAATGGTATAACTTCCGAATTTTACCATACCACTATCAAGATATGTGGTATCCGGTTTCACCACCCCCTCATTAACGCCCGCCGCCATGGTAATCGGCTTAAAAACCGAACCCAGCTCAAACTGAGAATCAATTATCGGCATCCGAAAAACGCTGTAATCTTTTTCTTTTGAATATTCATTCGGATTAAACGAGGGTAGGGATGAAAGAGCAAGAATTTTCCCAGTTACCGGATCAAGGACAACGCCCGCGGCTGATTCCGGGTTCCACTTCTTAAAAAGCCCGACAAGAACTTCTTCCATCTTAAATTGAATATTTCTGTCAACCGTAAGCACCACGTTTGAGCCGTTAACCGGAGGATTTAAAATTCTTTTACCGAGTGCCACCAAATAACCTTCCGTCCCTGCACTCCTATCCCCTTCAAAAAATCCCGTCTCACCCGACAAAACGCCGTTGAAATTCCTCTCAATACCGTATTCGCCGTTTTCTTTTTGTCCGTCAAAACTTACAAAACCGATAATGCCCGCGCCCAGACTGTCATTGGGGTAAGTCCGTCGGGAATCGCGGTTAAGATCCAATCCGTCTATAGAAAGCTCTTTTATAAAATCAGCGTCTTCATCGGAAATATTTTTAGCAATATTTTCGTAAGTGTCATTCTTTTTTGTGAGTTTAGCCTCAAGCTCGGCCCTATCAAGCTTAAGGCGGCCGGCAAGCACCTCGGCTGTTTTTTGAGGATCCTCAATATCCCGCGGAGAAGCGGTGAGTGTCGTAAAATTTTTATTTATTGCCAGGGGATAAAGATTACCTTCCGTGTCCTGAAAAAAAATCTTGCCGCGTTCCGGCGGAAGAATTTCAGAAAAAGAATGCTGTTTTTCGGCGGCCGTAGTATAAATGCGATAATTAACTATCGCGAGACTAAAAACTCGGCCGATGACGGCAAAAAACGCTATCGCAAAAAATAAGACAAGGAAAGCAAGGCGCCACCTGAACGATTGATAAATCTTAAGGTAAGGCATGGCGCAAATATTGTACAATCTTTAACGAAAGTTTTCAAAATTTTATAAACCTAAGGCATTACCTTGGTATTGACCGCGACCGACTCGGTGCTGTTCAAATATCGCATATCCTTAACTTCTATCATTTTATTTCCATAAACTGCTTCTTTCTTTATGGCCGCAGGAGAGCGAAGGATGGCCAAAGACGCGAATTTTACTTTTTGCTCCTGTTGGAGGTCTTTTAGGGCCGTTTCAAGCGCGGGTAGACGCCTTCCTTCAAAAATAATTACATTCATTTCAATTACATAAATCAAGGCGGCAAGAACCGTAAAAAGAGTGAAGGCCGCGGTAAGAAATTCCTTTTTAATGGCAAGACGCGGAAAAATAGACGGCGCTAAAAACCGCGGAAATGAAACAGTGCCTCCTCCGTAAAACGGCACTGATACCCTGGAAATTACTTTTGCAATTAATACTGTCATGCGAATTTTATTTGAGCGTTAGCGAAACTATTAAATTCAGCACCCCGCCCTCTAAGCCGCAAATATTTGTTAGCCTCTTTTTGTACACCCTCTTCTTAATAAATTTGTTGTCCGTAATCAAACAGCATAGGGGGCGGGGTAAAGGTTTTGTTTCCAAAATTATTTCATCTTGAATCTCACAATTTTGGACAAAACCCTTTATATTTTTTGTATCGCCCTTAACTTGGCACTTCTCGCCCGGGCATTTGCCCTAAGCTCGTTCTGCGCCGGTCGGACTACTTTCTTAACGATTAATTCAATCCGCCCGTTTTTTTGCCACTCCTTAAATGCTTGTTTTATAATCCTGTCTTCCAAAGAATGAAAAGAGATAACTATCAGTTTGCCTCGCGGTGAAAGGATGCCCAGCGCTGACCTAATCCCCCGCTTAATATTCCCCAATTCATCGTTAACCGCTATTCGTAAGGCCTGAAATGTCTTTGTCGCGCAATGTATCTTTCTTCTGCAATACCACCCGGGAACCGCACTTTGAATAATCTTAACAAGTTCGCGTGTTCGCTGAATTTTTTGCTGGCCCCTGTTCCTTACTATTTCTCTGGCTATTACTCGCGCAAACCTTTCTTCGCCGTATTCCGAAAATATTGCTTCAAGTTTTTCTGCTGGCCATCGGTTTATAATCTCTGAGGCATCAGCAATTGACTCGTTGGGGTTATAACGCATATCCAGCGGCTCATCTTTCAAGAATGAAAAACCCCTGCCTGATTCTTCAATATGATGTGAACTAAAGCCAAGATCAAAAAGGATTCCACTAATCTCGGCCAAATTATGGCTTCTTGCAACGCGTTCAATATTGGCAAAATTGTCGCAGGCAAGTTCAACATTTTTAATTTTTGATTTATTAATCTTCTCTTTAAGACCCTCAACCAATTTGCAATCCCTATCTATTCCTAAAATTTTCCCCTCCACTCCGATTTTCTCAAGAATAGCCATCAGATGCCCTCCCCCGTTTGTTGTGGCGTCAATATAAGTTTCTCCAATTTGCGGCGAAAATATCCCAAGAACTTCGTTTAATAATACTGATTTATGCACACTGACTAAAATTGAAAAAATAAGATTTATTACTGATAAATTTCTTAATTTCTAATTTTCTGTTAAAGAAGATTCATCTCCCCCAGCTCTTTTTCAAACGCCGGCGTTTTATCCTCTATTGATTTACGCCGTTCTCGCCAGCCTTCTTCATTCCAAAGTTCCCCCCTGGTAAACATGCCCACAATAACAGCTTTATTTTTTATGCCCGCTTTTTCTAAAAGCGACGATGGAATAAGAATTCTTCCCTGAGAATCTATGTCGCAGTGGCTCGCCTGCGAAAACATCAAGCGCCCGACATCGGACTTATTTAACGGAAGCTGGCTGATTTTTTCCGCGATTTTTATCCACTGCTCAATGGAATAAATATGCAGGCAAGGGTCAAGACTTTTTGTAACAACCACGCCGTCAGTGAGAGATTTACGGAATTTAGCCGGAAGCGCAATCCGGCCTTTTTCGTCTACGGTGTGCTGATATTCGCCTATAAGCATGCTAATGTGATTAAAAATTTATGAGCCCAATGCGAAGTAAATTTTTACTATCACATTAAGCACCCAGCACATAGATTTACAATCGTTGGCATACAAAACCTTTTTGTATCCAGTCTAACCAACCCGAAGATATAGAAACTACGACTTTAAATCTATGTGCTGGGTTCTCGATTTTGTTACTGCTCGCTTAGCTCTCAGACAAAACCGGAAGTTATCCCCAAACGCTATGACTTATCCACAGATTTATCCCCCACTTTCCTCCACAGTTCTTTTATTTTAACCCACTATGTAACACAAAGCAACATTTTACTTACTTTTTAAACTAAAATAAAAATGGCTTTATAAGCCATTTATTTTATAGAACATAATTTTTATTAACAGAATATGCACTTTTCCCTCTACGACCTCAACAATTAAATAATCAAAACACCCCTATGTGGGGTGTTTTGATTTTTATGCAGTATTCTTGAATTAGTCCGAACCCTCTTTCGCTAAGGCTACAGATGGGCACGGCGCATTTCGTCCCGCCCTGGCGGGACGAGGAATCCCCCCCGCCTGCGTGGCCGAAGCCACTTAGGCGAGGCGAAGGCCCGCGAAAATTCGGAAAGGCGGCGGCCTGCCCGCCGAAGTCTTGACGAAGGAGGGAGCCGCACCGCTGATAATTTTCCCGATTTCAGCATCCTCGATTTTTTTAAAAAATTGGGATGTTTGAAATCGAGGATCCTCGATTT